>DATHES010000205.1:0-64981 GCA_035318465.1 Polyangiaceae bacterium | reverse complement strand
CCGATGCGGGTGAGCTGTACCTTTCGCGAACTGCCCCCAAGATTCGGCGACGCGCCACGTCTTCGCGCAGCGCGAGCCGATTGGCGCAGGTGCCCCGCTTCTTCTGGTCGGAACAACGGTAGTACCGAGCACTCGTCCCCGCATGAATCGTCATCGGTGCCTGGCACGCGCCGCAGTAGAGGAGGCCGCTCAGGATGTAGTTGTTTTGCCGGCCCGTCGCGCGCCCCTTTGGTTGATCGTGACGGCCAGCGTAGCAGACCCTTACATCAGCCAGCCGCGCTTGCACCGCTGTCCATGTCTCGTCGTCGATGATGCGACGCTCCGGGTACGTGCGTTGAATCACCTCGTTGGCTGGGCGATCCCGGTAGCGGCGAGTGTTCGTTCCGGGAACCTTCTGCCACTGCCGCTTTTTGAATTTCCACTCGCCGACGTAGGCCCGGTTGTAGAGGATGTCGCGAATGGTGCTCGCCACCCAGCCCTTGCGCTGGTACCGGCCTCTCCGCGCCGGCGGGACGTGGTCTGCATTCAGCAGGTACGCGATCGCTCGGAGCGACCGTCCCTCGAGGTAGAGAGGCGAGCGGGTAGATCAGGCGATCTGTGGTCGGTGCACGTTACTTGGTTTGGCGCGATTCACGCCCACTAACAACTCGCGACCCTCGAGTGGCCCGACGTCGAGTGGCCCGACGGCTCATCATCTTGGGTCGAGGCTCGCCGAAAGCGAGGGCGGACGCAGCAAAGCGTACCGACGACCGGCTGCGTGACGTGACTCTCGCCACGACGAACTATCGTTTCGAGTCGACCGACGGCGGATGAAGCCGTCCGCGTTCGAACGCTTTTCGCGCCAATCGCGTGCCCCTCGCCTCCCTCTGGTTATTGAAAAAGCGTGCCGCGTCGCCCTGGGCGATCGGTTAGAGCACGATGTCGAATTGGTAGTGCATCGCGGTCGCATCCAACGTCGAGCGCTCTTTTTGCAACTTCGCAAAGATGGTCGAGGGCAGGGGATTGGTGTTCCCCCACATATCGTGCTGAAGCAGTTTATCTTGCGCGAGCACCGTGGCGTCGGTGTCGTCAAAGTACATCTGCGTGACGAGCCGCCGCTGGCGGCCGCGTACGTCGAAGTGGACGTGGGGTGAGCGCTGAAAAAGCCCGTCGACCGGATAGAGGCCGGGCCTGACCGTCAGGATGCGGAACTGGCCATCGGCATCCGCTTGTACATCCGCATATCCCTGAAAATTCGGATCGCGCGGGACGTCGGCGCGGGTATCGCCGGCGTGCGCGTAGCGGCCGACGGCGTTCGCCTGCCAGAGCTCGACCCGAGCATTGGCCTGAGGCGTTCCGTCACGAGCGAGCACGCGCCCGGAGACTTCGATGATCTGGCCGCGCGCGCGCGCCCCTCCCTCGCGAAGGCGCGTGAGGTCGAAGTCCGTGTCGATTGGATGTTCGACGGGATAGAACGGTCCGAGGTCGCCGGGGGGCGTGCGGGGAAGGGAGGTCGTTGCCGCTTTCGGGACCGGCGCGACCTTGGTCTGCTCTGCGTGGGCGAGGCGGCGCAGAAGCAGGCTCGACGCGCCAAACGTCGCGAAGGCTCCGGTCGCCATGAGGAAGGTGCGTTTCGACATCGAGGTGGGCATGGGACGATCTTGCGGCCAACGAGCCTCGTTGCACAGATGATTTAATCTCGACCTGAGGTTGCTTAAATGCAACCATGCTCCTGGACGCCGATGCCGACACTTCGAGAAAGGTTCCAGAGGGCGCGCCTTGACGAGCTCGGCGTGCTCGTCGAGGTCGCGGAGTCGGGCTCGCTGTCCGCGGCCGCGAAGAAGCTCCGCGTCCCGAAGTCGACGGTGGGCCGGGCCATTCGCCGCATCGAGGAGGATCTCGGCGTATCTCTGGTGCGTCGAATGACGACCGGGCCGGCCCTCACGGAACCGGGTCGTCTGCTCGTAAACTTGGCCGCTCCGCATATCGCCGCGCTCCGAGACGCGTCGGCGGCGTTGGGCCGCGCAGCGAGCGAAGCGTATGGCGTCTTGCGCATCACGACGGTCGCGGACATTGGAAGCCTGGTGCTTGCGCCGCTGCTGCCGGGGTTTCTCGCGCGCCATTCAAGAGTGCGTCCTGAGCTCGTCCTCTCGTTGCGCACCGTGGATCTGGTGCGCGAGGGGTTCGACGTAGGCATCCGAGTAACGTTGAAGGCGTCCCTCCCGTCGTCCGCGCTGATTGCAAAAAAGCTGGGCCCGCTCAACATAGGCCTTTACGCTGGCACGCAATACGCGGCGCGCCGGGAGCTGCCGAAGCAGCCGCGCGATCTCTTGGAGCACGACAACGTGGTCTTCTTTCCAGGCGACGCGAACGAATACGACATGAAGGGCCCAAAGGGCGCCGCCAAACTCAAAGTCCCAGGCCGCGTAAGCGGCGACGATTTCTTCTTCGTCCGAGAAGCGGTCGTGGCCGGCGTCGGAATCGGCCCGATGCCGTGGTTCATGGCGAGCCATGAGCTTGCAGCGGGACGAGTCGTGCGAGTTCTTCCAGATTACCTAGCCATGGGTGGCGCAATGTACCTGGTGTATCCGCCAGCGAAGCCACCTCCGCCGAAGGTCGTGGCCTTCGCGACGTACCTCCGGGACCACGCCCCGCGCCTACTCGGCCTCGCTTGACGTACATGGGACTGCTCGAAGCGCACGGCGGCGCGCACCTCGTCGAGCGTGACGCCGAACCAATCAGCGACCATTTCGGCGCTCTTGTTGGTGCGGAAGGATGCGAACAGGGTGGCCGTCGTAACGGCTGCGCTCGCAACGCTCGGTGCACCGAAGGCGTGCTTCGGATCGACGACGATGGGCGTGTCTTTGCCCATGGGCCACCAGCGCATGGCTTCGCGCGACACGCGGTCGTAGTCGAGCTTCTTGATGAGCGGATTGAAGATGGTGACGTTGACGAACTGTCGATGCTTGCGGTCGAGGAGGTGCTCGTGGCCATCTCGGTAAGAACGTGAACCCGCAGGTCTCACCAGCTAGAGCATCTCCGAGCGCTACGAGACCCCCGCCTTGGGCCCTCCCGAGTGGAGATGGTCCGCTCGAGTGAGGTCGCGGACGCAGCCAACCTCAACTGGCTCGCAGCTTGCCGTCACGTCCGAATGGGCGCTTAATCCCGCCCATGTGCGACGACGATTCTTTCGACGACATGCTTGCCTACCGCCTTCGCGCGGAGACACTTTCGCGCCGCGGCTTCGGCGCTCTGACGCTCGGAGCGGGGGCCGCCTCGCTGCTCGCCACGGCCTGCAAAGCATCGGGCTCGCAGCCGCCTCCGGCGACCGGGGGTGACGCAACGGCCACGGTTGAAGCGGAGGTGAGCATCGTCACGCCCGATGGAACGTGCGACGCGTACTTTGTCCATCGAACCACCGGCGCCTACGCGGCGGTGCTCATCTGGCCCGACATCTTCGGTCTGCGCCCGGCCTTTCGGCAAATGGGAAAGCGTTTTGCGGAAACGGGATATGCGGTTTTGGTGGTGAACCCGTTCTATCGAAAGAGCAAAGCCCCCACGTCCGTGCCGCACGCCAATATGGACGATCCGGCGACTCGAGAGGCGTTGATGGGGCTCGCCCATTCGCTCACACCCGATACCGCCACCACGGACGCGAAGGCGTTCGTCGGCTGGCTCGATCAGCAGTCCGTCGTCAGCAAAGAACGCAAGATGGGCGTCACTGGATACTGCATGGGTGGACCGCTCGTGATGCGCACGGCGGCCGCGCTCCCGGACCGCATCGGAGCTGCCGCCACGTTCCACGGAGGGGGGCTCGTCACCGACAAGCCTGAAAGCCCGCATCTCTTGATTCCAAAAATGAAGGCGCACTTCCTCATTGCCATCGCGTCCAACGACGACGCAAAGCAGCCCGATGCGAAGGGGGTGCTGAAGGAGGCTTTCGCCCAGGCCAGGATTCCTGCGGAGGTGGAGGTGTACGAGGGGGCGATACACGGTTGGTGTCCGCCTGATTCGCACGTCTACAACCAAGCGGCGGCCGAGAAGGCGTGGGCGCGGCAGCTCGCCCTGTTCAAGGAAGGTCTCGCGTAGTTCACGCCGCCGCCGGGTACTTCAAGGGGCGCGGAGTCGCGCTGAGAAGAGCTACGCCACCAGCACCTCCACAAAGTCCTCGAAATACGCGTGGTCCAGCGGCCGAATCGCCTTGGGCTCGCCGATGTTGCGCGCTAAGTGAAGGTAGATTCGTCCGCGCGCTTCGGGGTGGGTTTGGCGAAGCTAGCCATCATCTTTTCGAGCCGAACCAAGTCGACCGGCTTCACGAGATGTGCGTCGAAGCCGGCGGCCCGCGCTCGAACCTTGTCCGATTCCTGACCGTACCCGGTCACCGCGACCAGATGGACCCGAGGTACCTGCTCACGAATCCCGCGCGCAAGGTCGTAACCGCTCATCGAGGGGAGACCGATATCGAGCAAGGCTATCTCGGGGACAAAGGCCTCGATCAAACTGAGCGCCGCCGGCCCATCGTGAGCGGTCCGCACCTGGTAGCCAGCGACCGCGAGGACCTCGGCCATCATTTCTGCCGCGTCCACATTGTCGTCGACGACGAGCACGCGCCCACGGTCGCCATTCACTGTGGGTTTCGAACCGGGCAACTCGGGGCTCGAGGACGGCACGTCGATGGGAGTGGGCTGCGCGTCGGCGCAGGCCGGAAGCCGGACGGTGAACGTGCTGCCGCGACCTCGTCCCGCGCTCTCGGCGGTCGCCGTGCCGCCATGAAGAAGAACGATGTTGCGCACGATCGCCAAACCGAGACCGAGACCCCCCTGAGAGCGGTCGATCCCTTGGTGCTGTTGCACGAACATTTCGAAGACTTTCGGAAGAAGCTCGGCGGCGATGCCGCTTCCGTTGTCGGCGACCTCGATCGCGACATCTGCCCCTCGCCGTGCCGCTGCGATCGCAATGCGTCCGGAGGCATCGGTGTACTTCGCGGCGTTGATGAGCAGGTTGGAGATCACCTGCGCCAGCCGAGCGGGATCGCCGCTCACGGCGAGGCCTGACCGCGGCACGTCGACGACCAGTTGGTGCTGCTTCTGCTCCAGCAGCGGGCTGGCAGTTTCGACGGCGCGCGCCACGACTTCAGCGACCTCGATGCGCTCCTTCTTCAGCTCGATTTTGCCGCCCGTGATCCGCGACACGTCGAGAAGATCGTCGATCAAGCGGACAAGGTGATGCACCTGTCGCTCGATGACTGCACGCTCGCGTTCACCGCCTCCAACGCCGCGCAGCCGAAGAACATGGAGAGCGGTCATGATCGGCGACAACGGGTTGCGGAGCTCATGGCCGAGGATCGCCATGAACTCGTCCTTCGCGCGGTTCGCTGCTTGCGCGGCGGCGAGAAGTGCAGTCCGGTCCTTCTCCGCCTGTTTTTGCTCGGTCGCATCCCGGAAATAGACCGAAACACCGTTCGTCGCCGGGTAGGCGTGGAGTTCGTACCAGCGCGCGTGGTCCGGGTAATACGAGGTGACGGAACCAGCAACTCGATCCTCTGCCGCGCGCCGGAAGGCGCGTTCGAACTCGCTCCCCCGGAGGCCAGGGTACTCGTCCCAGATGACGCGGCCGAGAAGCTCTTTTTTGGTTCGGTCGAGCACCTTCTCGGCTTGCCGATTGACATAGGTGAAGCACCAATCCTGGTCGAGCGCATAGAAGGCGTCGGTGATGCTCTCCAGGATCGTACGGGCCTGCTCCCCCGCTTTGCGGACTTCCCGTTCGGCGTCTTTCTTCTCGCTGATGTCCCGGAACACGAGCACACAGCCAACGATCTCGCCTTCCTTGCCCCGGATCGGCGCCGCACTGTCGTCAATGGGCCGCTCCGTGCGATCCTTCGCGATGAGGAGGGTATGGTTGGCCAGCCCGACCACCTTCCCATCGCGCAAGACCTTGCTGACCGGGTTCTCGACGAGCGCGCGGGTTGCTTCGTTGACGATCTCGAAGATGAGCTCTAATGGTCGCCCCGCTGCCTGTTCCAACGTCCAGCCCGTCAGCGATTCCGCGACGGGGTTCATGAACGTGACCCGGCCCTCCACATCGGTCGTGAGGACGGCATCCCCGATACTGGCGAGAGTGACGCGTAGCCGCTCTCGCTGTTCGTGCGTCTGCTCCTCTGCCCGGCGCCGCTGCACCACGATGGCGGTCTGGTTGGCCCCTACGCCGAGGAGCAGTCGATCCTGCTCACTCGGAAAATCGCCGTTGCGCGAGCCGGCCACGAGAACACCCTGATTTTCGCCGACGCCGAACCGCGTGAGAGCGAGCTGGAGCGTCCCGACCCCAAACGGATCCGGAACGGTGAGGGGCGCCTCCGCTGCGTCGAACCGGAGAAGGGAAGCGAAGGACATCCTCGCCGCGTCGATGTCCGCGGGTTCGTGCCGGTGCTTGCTGCGGAAGACTTCGACGACGCCCTCGCCGGCGCGCGCGGCCAGCCGAATGTAAACGACGTCGAGCGACAGCATGTTGAGCAGAACGTCGGCCAAGCTACCCGCGATGCCATTCGGGTCGAGGCCGATCCAGATCGCCGGCAATGTCGAAAGCGCAACCAGATCCCGCATCGTCCGCCTCAGGCGGCGGACCTCTCGAATGGCGTCGTCCTCTGACCCGCCGTTCGATGTCGCTGCCTCCGGCGGTGAGTTCCCTCCGTTCATCCGGCGTCGGCGCGCTCCTTCAGCTCACAAAGCATCTCGTCGGGCGGTACGTAGAATGGATTCTCCTGCAGGATGCCGCCAATGATGGTCATCGGGTGGGTACGCATGATGTCGATCACCACGCTCGCATCGAAACGAGACAGGTCGTACGTGCAGATAACCGGGTCATGGTACTCGGGCAAAACGTGGTTCAGGCGAGTCTCGTACTCGACGATGTCATGGACGCCGGGGAGGTCTTCCAGTGCCCACTCCATGTTGGCAACGAGCCGCGTGCATTTTCCAGGCTGCTTTTTCGCCGGGTCGAGGGCCTCTTTGATGGTGCCGATCATGCGATACTGATCGAAGTGGTCGTCCTTGATGTAGGCTTCTTGCCAACGACGGACCTCGAGTTGCCCACTCGCCTGGGCCTTCATTACGTCGATGCCTTCGCGCTCCAGCCGCTGCAGATGAGCGGGGCGGAGGGTGGGATCGACCACGTGGAACGCCCGATCGCCTTTGTCGAATCCATCCTTGATGAACGGCATCAGCACGCGGTACTCCTCCTCCTTGGAGTGGAAAAAGGCACAGACGTGGCGGGAACGGCGCAGGACGGATCCCGCTAGGCGCACCGGCTCGATCGCTTCGGTCATGATTTTTCTCCCGGGCTAAGTGTCCGAACGATGATTCGTACTGTACTCGTGCCGCCCACGAACGGCGCCAGCCGATCACGCACGGCGGTCAAAATCTGACCTGTTTCCCCGCAGGCTGCAAGCCTAGAAATTCGCACGGCGCGTGGTATGCGAGAGCCCAGAAGAGCCCCATGCCAGAGCCCTCCTCGGAGGCGAGGTCAGGCCACCCGTTCATATCGGGCGAGCCGGGGCGAGCGTGGAGCTGTCCGGGGTCTCCAAGGTGATTCGTCCGAGCGCACCGGAACGGAAACCATGAACCAGCGCGTCCGCTGCCTTGTGCATGTCCACCATGCCGCCGCGAACCAGGCATCCACGCTTGCGACCGATCGCCTCGAGAAGCTCGGCCGGCGAAGAGGGGAGCGACTCGAGCTTGAAGTGGGTGCGGAGCATATGCGGATACCGTGCGAGGAGGAACTCGGCGCCGAAATGAGCAACGCGCTCGTAGTCCATCGCGGTATCCGGGAAGGCGCCGCCGAACGCGAGCCTCAGCGTCGCGTCGCCCTCCATCTTTGGCCAAAGAATCCCTGGGTTGTCCGAGAGCGTCATTCCGCTTTCCAGGGTGATGAGCTGTTGTCCTTTGGTGACCGCCGGCGCGTCTCCCGTCTTCGTCACTTTGCGATCTGCGAGCGTGTTGATGAGCGTCGACTTGCCGACGTTGGGAATGCCGACGACCATCGCGCGCACAGGCTTGGCAGGTTGCGACCTGTGGGGTGCGAGCTGCCTGCACGCCTCCGAGACGCGGGAGCGCATGTCGGATGCACGGGTGGTGGTGAGCGCGATGGCGATTACTTTGCTCGGAGAGTGCTCGGCCGCGAAATGACGCACCCAGTCCTTCGTGACCTCGGGGTCGGCCAGATCACTCTTACTCAAGATCTTGAGGACGGGCTTGCCGGCGCAGACCTCGGTGATGACGGGGTTGGAGCTCGCAGCGGGCATGCGAGCGTCGAGGACCTCGATGATCACGTCGGTGACCGGCATCGACGCGGCGATCGCGCGCCGCGCCTTGTTCATATGGCCGGGGTACCACTGCGTGGTCATGTCGCCCGGCCCGACGGAACGACGAAACCTTTATCGTCGATCCGCACCGCCCGCACCTTCAGAAGATGTCCAACGGCTCGTTTGAAAGCTTTCTTGCTGAGACCAAAAACACGACGAATCTCTTGGGGGGACGAACGATCGCCCCAACGCGGTGCCCCGGCGCGCGCCAGTGTCTCTAGAATTCGCTCCGCATCTCCCTCGAATTCCTCGTGGCCGTGACGACGTAGCGAGAGCTCGATTTTCCCATCGGGCAGGACATTCGCGACGCGAAACTCGGCCGATTGACCTCTCGCCATACGATGAGGTTCGCTTGCCGGCACGAGGCCGACACACGATCGCTCCACGATGACGAAGAGCCCGAGAATCGGCTCGTTTCGCCACGCCTCGCCCATCACCCATGTGTCACGCTCGAACCTCCGCTTCGGAGGGCCGAGCATTTCACTCACGCGCATCGTTCCCGCGAGGCGCCCGCTTTTGTCGATGTAAAGGCCGATCGGATGCCGGTCGCCGACGCGCACGTCGCGCGTCTGCTCGGCAAATGGCACGAGCAGTTCCTTGGGCAACCCCCAGTCGACGAACGCCCCAATGTTCGTCACGTCGGTCACGTCGAGAAATGTCACTTCTCCGAGAGTGAGCCGAGGAAACTGCGTCGTGGCAATGGGGCGGTCTTCCGAGTCGAGGTAGACGAAAACTTCCACCTCGTCCCCCGCCTTCGCGCCCTGCGGCACCTCCGCGCCGGGCAGCAAGATGCCCTCGGCTTCCTCTCCGCGATCCTCCGGATCGATCGCAAGGTAAGCGCCGGGCGGCCTGAGTCGCCGAATCAGCAGCGTGCAAATCCGCCCGAGAAGGCGCTCCATCATGACGAGACCTTTCCCACGTTTCTCCAGCGCCGTCTCGAGGTGGAGAAAGTCCCCTGGCAATGGGCCTACTCGACAAGGCCATCCCCACCGAGACCGCCGTAAGAAGCGCGGACCGCTTCATTGGATCTCCCCCACAAGACGACGCTAATCGCATCACGAAAGGCGGCCGAATCGAATTCGGTTCGCCGGGTCTAAGGGATTCCGGGAACGGGAAAGCGCAGGCTGAGCGTTCGCACCTCCGCGTGGATCCGCTCGGTGAGCGACGCGTCTTCGGGGTGGCGTAGCACATCGAGGATCCAGTCGGCGATGCGCTGCATCTCGGCGCCGCGCATCCCCCGGGTGGTGGCAGCGGGGGTTCCCAAGCGGATGCCGGACGGGCGGAGCGGCGGGTTGGGATCGTCGGGAATTATCTGTTTGTTGGTCGTGATCCCTACGCGGTCCAGCGCTTCTTCTGCGCGTTTGCCGTCGAGGCCGAACGACTTGACGGTGTCGATCACCAGCATGTGGTTGTCGGTCCCGCCGGTGATGAGCGCGATCCCGTGATCGAGCAGCCGCCGGGCGAGCACCTGCGCGTTGTCGAGGACACCTTTGGCGTACTCTTTGAATTCGGGCTCCGTCGCCTTTTTCAGCGTGATCGCCGCTGCCCCGACTGCGTTCATGTGAGGCCCGCCTTGCAAGCCCGGAAACACCGAGGCGTCGATCGCTTTTGCATAAGCGCTCTTGCACAAAATGAGCCCCGCGCGAGGCCCGCGCAGGCTCTTGTGCATGGTGGTGGTGACCACGTCGAAACCTGCATCGAGCGGATTAGCCATCACGCCCGCGGCAATCAGCCCGCCTACGTGAGACACGTCGGCCATCGCGACGGCGCCCACCTTGTCGGCAATCGCCTTGAACGACGCATAGTCGTAATCGCGCGGATAGGACGTGTATCCGCAAAGGACCACCTTGGGCTTAGCTTCGACGGCCAACCTTGCCACTTCGTCGAAATCGATAGCGCCCTGCTTATCGGTTTGCGTCTTGTAACGAACGAAATGGAAAATCTTCCCCATGTGCGAAACGGGTGCGCCGTGGGTCAAGTGGCCGCCGTGGCTGAGGTCCATGGCGAGAACGGTGTCGCCCGGCTTGAGGAGGGCGAAATACGCCGCTTGGTTCATCGGCGATCCGGACAAGGGCTGCACGTTCGCATGCTCTGCGCGGAAGAGCTCGCAAGCGCGGCGGACCGCAAGCTTCTCGATGGCGTCGGTGAACGTTTGCCCGCCGTAGTACCTGCGCCCGGGGTAACCCTCGGAGTATTTGTTGGTCAGCACCGAGCCGAGGGCGGAGAGTACCTCCGGATAGGTGTAGTTCTCCGACGGAATGAGCTCAATACCGCTTCGCTGGCGTTCCTCTTCGCCCCGAATGGCGTCGAAAATTTCGGGATCGCTCGTTTTCATTCGTTCGTCGTTCATCGTGACCTCGCTAGGCGCTCGTGGTCGTCAGTGGGATCGGCGCTCGCAAAAGCCGTCATGGATGGGCGACGGTCGTTTCCAAGGCCGGACACGGCCCCGGAAAGTACGCGAACAAGCAGACGCTGAAAAGGTTCGGAAGCATGGGAGAGTGGGCGAGCGCACGCGAGCTTCGGCGCGGACGCCTCGATCACGAGGAAGTCCATTGGCTCTCGAAGCAGGCCAAAAGAACACAGTGCAAGCACCAACTTTTCCTGGAGGGCGGAACCCGTGCGCGATCTTCGCGGTTGAAATCGTAAACCTTATGGTATACTAAACCATATGGTTGTAGATCGATCACCCCGGCTGGACCTGGTCTTCCACGCCCTGGCCCACCCCGCCCGCCGCGCGATCATCCGGCAACTCTCCGGCGGGGAGCGCAACCTCAGCGAGCTTGCCTCGCCCCTGAGGATGACTTTCCCCGCCGCCACCAAGCACGTGCGCGTTCTGGAACGGGCCAATCTCGTGCGTCGCCGCGTCGCCGGTCGGCAGCACCTTTGCCGGCTGCGCGCGGCGCCGCTCAGAGACGCGATGCTCTGGACCGAGCAGTTCCGCCGGAACTGGGAGGCTCGCTTCGAAGCACTGGACTCGCTCCTCGAAGAAATGAAGTCCGAAGAGAAATCTCGTTCACGCCGCCACTAAGCGTTTTCACCTGCCGTCACCGGTTGTCAGTCACAAGGACCACGCCATGAATCCCAAAGGCCTGCAAATCTCGACTCCCACCGACACCACCATCGTCCTTACCCGCACGTTCAACGCCCCGCGTCGGCTCGTGTGGGAGGCCATGTTCACCCCGGACAAGATGCGTCGTTGGATGCTGCCTCCACCGGGATTGACCATGACCCTCTGCGAGGTGGAGGCTCGCGTGGGTGGCGTGCTGAGGTTGGCGTGGAAGAACGAAGAGGCCGATCCCTTCATGACGCTCGAGGGCGTATTCACAGAGGTGATCCCGCACGAGCGGATCGTTCACACCGAAACGATGGCGACGGGATCCGGTCAGACGATCGGCACGCAGGTGGAGACGCACGAGTTTGCGGAGAAGGGCGGCGTCACCACGATGCGCATCACGCAGGCGTATGACTCGAAAGATGCCCGTGACGGCGCGCTCGCTTCGGGCATGGACCAAGGGATGGAAGCCTGTTACAAGCAGCTTGACGAGTTGGTCACTCAGCGAACTAGCCCGTAGTTCCAAGCGCGCGCGTTCGCGCCTAACATGGATGCCGTCAACCGCGTCTTCGCGCTTCCGAGCAACTAAGCTAAATCGGCAGAGGCATTGGTCCACCTGTGCGGCGGCGCATGCTACGGCGCAGTCGGCGGTCCGAACCAGGTGGTGAGGGCGTCACGAAGGCCCTGGTCCGTGCCGTCTCCCACCCACGCGACGTGTCCGTCGGGCCGAATCAACACGGCAGTGGGAGCAGCGACCGCGCCGAGCACCGGCAGCTCCCACACACCAGCGTATCGAGCGTCGATCCGCTTTACCCGATCCGCCCATGGAGCGATGTCGAGGGCGCCGGGCTCACCGAGTTTGAGCAGTGCCGGCCTCGCATCGTGTAACAGGGTGAACACCCGCCGTGGGCCGCTTTCGGTGACCAAGTCGAGATCGGGCATGCGGCGCCCGAGCAGCGGGTGTCCCTCGCCGAGGTCGTAGTGAATGTCGAGCCCCGACATCATCGCGGCGTATCGCTTGCGAGGTTCGTCCATCGTGAGCAGCTCGGACATGTTTTCGTGCAAGGCTTTTGTCCGTTCATCGCCGCGCATGAGCGCCGTTTGCGCCAAGGTGAGCTTGAGCACGCGCGCACCGATCGGGTGCCGCTCGGGCTGGTAGGTATCGAGCAGGTTCTCCGGCGATGTGCCGCTGACCACTTGGGCCAGCTTCCACCCCAAGTTCACGGCGTCCTGGACACCGATGTTGAGTCCTTGTCCGCCGGCCGGGGAATGCACGTGCGCCGCGTCGCCAGCCAAGAGAACACGTCTCTCGCGGTAGGACGCCGCCTGCCGGGCCGCATCGGTGAACCTCGAGAGATACGTGACGTTGTGAACACCGAAGTCGGTTCCGTAGAGGGCGATGAGCGCCTCGCGAAGATCGTCCAGGGTCGGCTCGCCGCCTTGCTTGACGTGCGGCTCGTTCAACAACACCCGCACGCGCTTCCCGTCCTCCAGTTTGGCCAGACCATTGACGCCCCTTTCGTCAGGTCGGATGCCCCATGCCGGCTCTTCGGTCATCTCGGCCTCGGCAATCAAGTAACTGAGGGACGGGTCCCATCCCAGGAAGTCGATACCGGCCTTCTTGCGGATCAGGCTGCGACCGCCGTCGCATCCGACGAGGTACTTCGCTCGCAACGATCGGCCATCGGATAGCTCGACGTCGACGCCGGTGTCGTCCTGCGCAAAGCCCGTCACGTCGAGGCCGCGATAGATCGGTACCTTCAGCTCGGAGACCCAGGCGGCGAGTATGGGCTCGATGTGATTCTGCGTCAGCGCGAGCCCGTAGTTGTGGCGAGTCGGAAAGTCACTGATGTCGAGACGGATCATCGCGAAGCCCGCGACCTGCATGACCTGCCCTTGCGAGAGGAAGCGCTCCGCGATTCCTCGCTGATCGAGCACCTCGATGGTGCGTGAATGCAGACCGCCTGCGCGCGTGCCGGCGAGGACCTGGCTCTCGCGCCGCTCGACAATGGCAACGTCAACCCGCAAAAGCGCCAGCTCGCCCGCCAGCATCAGCCCCGTCGGACCTCCTCCAGCGATCACCACCGCATGCTTTGTCTTTGTCATGGCCGATGACTGTGCGGCATGACCCGGGGCTTGCCGCAAGCCCCCGTGTCTGGCATAAGTTGGAGGTGGAGAGGGATGGGAGTCGCGCTCCTCTGCTCGTTCTGCGCGTGCCCCCCCCCGTCAACAGCGGCGCGCCAAATACGGCGACAATTCGGCGCAGAGCGTTTCTCGTCACGCTGTGACGCGTCGCTCGAACCCCAAGGAAACACCGGTATTGCCCCTCGGGATCTCACGCTACCAGCATCTCCACAAGTCCTCGAAATACGCGTGGTCCAGGAGGTTAACGCATGAGCGTTTATGTGATTGGATTTCAGGACGTCGACAGGACGAAAACCTCGGTCGTTGGAGGTAAAGGCGCGAACTTGGGGGAACTCTCCAAGATCGACGGGATACGCGTACCGGATGGCTTTTGTATTTCCACCGAAGTCTTCCAAAGGATCATCGGGGAAACGTCGTCGCTAGACGGACTGTTCGATCAGCTCGCGCGCCTCAAGGCGGAAGAGCGGAACGAAATCAGCGAGCTCAGCGGCGAGATCCGCAGGGCCATCGAAGGGATCGCCATCCCCGACGACATCCAAAAAGAAATCACCCGCCTTCTCTCCAGGTTCGGGGAGAGCGAGGCCTTCGCAGTACGCTCCAGCGCTACGGCGGAGGATTTGCCGACGGCCTCCTTCGCCGGCCAGCACGATACGTATCTGAACGTCATCGGGAAGCCGGCGATCCTGAAACGCATCAGCCGGTGCTGGGCATCGCTCTTCACCGAGCGGGCCGTGACCTACCGCCATCAAAACGGCTTCGATCACCGTGAAGTCCAGCTGGCCGTGGTCGTTCAGAAGATGATCTTCCCCGAGGTGGCGGGAGTCTTGTTCACTGCCGATCCCGTCACTTCCAACAGGAAGGTGTCGTCCATCGACGCCAGCTTCGGCCTGGGTGAGGCCCTGGTCTCCGGCCTGGTGAATGCCGATACCTACAAAGTGCGTGACGGCAAGGTCATCGACAAGAAGGTTTCCACCAAGAAGCTGGCCATCTACGCCTTGGAAGACGGCGGTACGGAAGAACGGAAGATGGAGCCCGAGCGGCAGAACAGGCAAGCGCTGAACGACGAGCAGATGGTGCGGCTGGAACAGATGGGCCGGAGGATCGAAGCGCATTTCGGCTATCCTCAGGACATCGAATGGGGCTTGGTCGACGATACGTTTTATTTTGTCCAGAGCCGACCCATCACGACCTTGTTCCCCATCCCCGAAGCGACGGATGGAGACAATCACGTTTATCTATCGGTCGGCCATCAGCAAATGATGACCGCTCCGATGAGACCATTGGGATTGTCTCTTCATCAGTTAGTGGCCAGTGGATCGATGTTCAAAGCGGGTGGCAGGTTGTTTGTCGACGTCGCGAGTCGTCTGGCTTCGCCTGCCAGTAGAGAAGCTCTTTTGAACCTCATGGCGGATTCCGATCCGCTCATGAGAGACGCACTTGCGACCGTCATCGAGCGAGGAGATTTCATCCAATCGCTGCCGGACGATCATCCCGGCACAGATACCAAAGTTGCTTCGCCCGCGGGTTTTCGAACCAAAATCGAAAACGACCCCAAAATCCCTGCCGATTTGATCGAGCGCAATCAAGCGTCGATAAGAGGCTTGAAACACGACATCCAATCGAAATCAGGGCCGGCGCTGTTGGATTTCATCCTTGAAGACATCCAACGGCTAAAGAAAGATCTGTTCGATCCGCGAGGCTTCGCCGTGTTCATGGCTGCGATGGACGCCTCATCGTGGATCAATGAAAACATGAAGAACTGGTTGGGTGAAACGAACGCAGCGGACACGCTCTCTCAATCCGTGCCCAACAATGTCACCTCGAAAATGGGTCTGGATCTGTTGGATGTCGCTGACGTGGTCCGTCGCTATCCCGACGTCATTGATTATCTACAGCGTGTGAAAGACGACAATTTTCTGAATGAGATGGCCAAGCTCGATGGTGGACAGGAAACCCGAAACGCCATCTCTGCTTACCTCGACAAATACGGCATGCGATGTGCCGGAGAAATCGACGTCACCAATACGCGGTGGAGCGAAAAACCGGCCACGCTCGTCCCCTTGATTCTGAGCAACATCAGGAATTTCGAGCCTCATGCCAGCCAGCGGAAGTTCGAGCAAGGGCGACAGGAAGCCTCGAAAAAAGAACGAGACTTGTTGGATCGATTGAAACAATTGCCGGACGGCGAAGCAAAAGCCGAAGAAACCAAACGAATGATTAGCCTGGTCCGGAATTTCATCGGTTATCGTGAATACCCGAAGTACGGCCTGGTGAGTCGCTCCTTCGTTTACAAGCAGGCGCTACTGAAAGAAGCCGAACGACTCGTTCGAGCCAACGTCATTCATGAAAAGGAGGACATCTACTACCTCACCTTTCAAGAACTCCACGAAGCCGTGCGCACGTACCAACTGGATTACCCGATCATCCGCAAACGGAAAGACGAGTACAAGTCATACGAGAAACTAACGCCGCCTCGTGTCATCACATCCGACGGTGAAATCCCTGCGGGTGCGTACAAGCGAGAAAATCTCCCCACCGGAGCCATCGTCGGTCTGGCCGTTTCATCCGGCGTCATCGAGGGGCGGGCACGTGTCATCTTGAGCATGGAGGATGCCGCTCTCGAAGCTGGCGACATCTTGGTCACCGCCTTCACCGATCCGAGCTGGACGCCGTTTTTCGTGTCCATCAAGGGCCTGGTGACCGAGGTTGGTGGGCTGATGACCCATGGCGCGGTCATCGCACGTGAATACGGTTTACCGGCAGTCGTCGGCGTGGAGAATGCCACCAAACTGATCAAAGATGGGCAACGGATTCGCGTGCATGGGACCGAAGGATATGTAGAAATCCTGTAATGGGCATGTGCGCAGCCACCGGTTCGCCATGGCCATTCCCACGTAGACGTCGGTGAGACCGGTAAAGCGCGCGGCGGAGGCGCGCGTGCTTGACATATTTAGGATAACGGCTAAATGAAACCCATGACGACGGAAACAACGAACACCTCCAACATCACGCTGTGCCGTTACTGGGTGAAACCCGAGAAAGAGGCCGAGTTTCGCAAGCTGCTCGATCGCCACTGGCCGACCTTCACGAAGCTCGGTCTCGTCGGCGAAAGGCCGCCGCACCTCATTTTCCGAGGTCAGGAAAAGGACGGGCGGATCTTCTATGTCGAGACGTTCGCTTGGAAGGACGCCGACGCCATGCAGCGCGCGCACTCGTTGCCCGAGGTCGCATCCGTTTGGGAGCCGATGGGCAATTGCTGCACGTCCATGGAATTCCCCTTCGTTGAGCAAATCGAAGTCTGATGGGGGCTCTTCCGCGGCGCGCAAGCTCGCGGATCTCGAAGCGGTCTTCACCGCGCTCGCGCACGAGCAACGCCGGCACATCCTCCTGACGCTAAAATTTCGAGGCGGCGAGATGACGGCGGGCGACATCGCGAGGCGCTTTGCGTGCTCTTGGCCGACGACTACGGGTCACCTGCAGATCCTCGAGAAAGCGGCTCTGGTGACCGTTGAAAAACGCGGGCGTGAACGATTCTATCGTCTCGACGCGCCCCGACTTCTCACGGTGACGGGCGACTGGCTGGCCTGGTTCGCAGGCGACCGTGAGGAACGCTGAACAATTCGCCGGAGAAAGTATCCATGCCTCGCACCAAACGGGCCACAGATGCCCTGCTCAAAGAGTTGCGTGACTTCGGCCTCGCCTATCCCGGAGCTCATACGAAGAGCCCTTGGCCAGGGCACCTCGATCTGGCGGTGAAGGAAAAGACGTTTGCGTTTCTGAGCGTCGAGGGTGAGCCCTTCAGTATGTCGTGCAAGTTGCCGCAGTCGAACGCCGCGGCCCTCACGCTGCCGTTTGCGAAGCCGACCGGCTACGGACTCGGGAAGAGCGGCTGGGTCTCGGCGCAGTTCCCCGAGGGGCAGATGCCTCCGAAGGATCTCCTCAAAGCATGGATCGACGAGAGCTACCGTGCGCAAGCCCCGAAGAAACTCGTCGCCAGCCTCGCTGCCTCCACGCGCGTAGACGAGAAGACCCCCAAGAGCCGGCAAAAAAGCTCGAGCTCCTCGACGGCTAGGCGCACGCGCCGAACACGGTGAACGGCGTGATGGGCCGCTTGGCTTGAATCCTTCGATCACTGGTATTCCTGCCACTCGTCATGGCATCGGGTAGTCTACGAGACGTGCGCGCTCACACCCGCATCGTGGGCGCCGAACTCCTGAACACACGCCGGTACGTCTGAGGGCTCGTACCGACCTGCCGCTGGAAACGCTCGCGAAACGTGGCTGTCGATCCAAACCCAACTTCGGTCGAGATGCGCTCAATGGCGAGCGAGGTCGTCTCTAGAAGTTGCTGTGCGCGGTGGACGCGAAGCCGTACGACCCACTGCGCAGGCGTGGTGCCCGTCTGTTCGCGAAAACGGCGGCTCAAGGTGCGGGTGCTCATGGCTGCCCGTCGCGCGATGGCGCGGAGCGACAGCACCTTGCGATGGTTCTCCTCCATCCAGCGTAGAACCTGGTCGAGCGAGCCGCCGTCGCCGTCAGGCGGGGCATGGACAATGAATTGAGACTGGCCGCCGTCGCGTTCGAGCGGCATCACGCTCGTCCGCGCAGCGTCGGCGGCGACGCTCGCGCCGTAGTCGCGACGAATGAGGTGGAGGCAGAGGTCGAGCCCCGCCGCGGCACCGGCGGAGGTCAGAATTTGGCCGTTGTCGACGTACAGCACGTTAGGATCAACGGTGACGGTGGGGTACATTCGCGCGAGATCGCCCGCTGCGCGCCAATGCGTCGTCGCGCGGAGCCCGTCGAGAAGCCCAGCGGCGGCAAGAACGAACGCGCCGCTGCAAATCGATGCGATGCGCGCGCCACGCCTGGCAGCCGAGCGAAGGGCTTTCACGACGTGCGCGGAGATCCGTCGCGTCGGATCGGTCAGCCCCGGAACGATGACGGTCTGCGCGCGCGACACCGAACGGAGCCCCGCACGCGTCCGAATGTCGAACGATCCGGCGTCGACGATCTTCTTCGCTCCGCAGACGATCACCTTGTACGCGACGCGACCGTCCGCGAGCCGCGCCCAGCCGAACACCTCGCACGGCGTCGAGAGATCGAACGAAACGACGCCGTCGAAAGCGAGAACTGCGACGAGATGCATGCCCTCAGTATAGTGCGCCGGCCGGTTGCGAGCCATTGCCACGTTTGGCTCGAATCCGGCGATGATTTGCCTTCGCGCCAGTGGTCTGCTGGCGAAAGGACAAGTACGTTCGACAGGACCATGCACCCCCATCCACCCGATCTCGCCGCCCTCGACATCATCGCGCCTGTGGTCATCGCGGTTGCGTTCGTCTTCCTCGGCTCGTTGCTCAAGGAGCCGACGAGACAGAGATTCATGGCGATCTTCGTCGCCGGCGCCGGCGCCGCGTACTTGAACGGCGGCCTAGGGCACTGGGAGTTTGCGTTCACGGCGATCGCGACGTACGTGGCGTATCGCGGGCTCGCCTCCTACCGCTTCATCGCGCTCGCCTGGGTGCTGCATGTGGCCTGGGACGTCATGCATCACTTCTTCGGCCGTCCAATCGTCTTCTTCGCCGCGACCTCGTCGGCAGGCTGTGCCATCATGGATTCAATCATTGCAGTGTGGTTCTTCTTCGGTGCACCGCGCGTCTACGACTTGCTGCGCCCAGGAGTCGCCGTACCCGAGGGCACCCCGACGAAGTCGTGAGTGTTGTGCTCGACTTCGCGCCACCGACTCGGCGTCACACCTTCCCAACCATGGAAGGCGCGGGTGAACGAGTTCAGCTCTTCGAAGCCCACGAGAAACGCAACCTCACCCGCGTCGAGATCGGTGTTGGCCAAGAGCCGCCGCGACGTGTCGTGGCGCACGTCGTCGAGCAAGCTCTGGTAGGAGGTCCCAAGCTCGCCGAGGCGGCGCTGCAAGGTGCGCGGGCTCAAGCGCACCTCTCTCGCCACCTTCTCGACGCTGGGCCGCTCGCCGCTCATGCTGCGGCTGAGCACGGCGCGCACGTCGTCGGAGATCGAGTGCGACGTCACGGTCTCTTGCAGCGCCGTCTCCATTGCCGGGAGCAGCAGCGCCAACAAATCGGCATTGTGCGTGACGAATGGACGCGCGAGCGCGGCTTCTTCGAACACCAACACGTCGAGCGGCGCGTCGAAGCGAATGGGACATCCGAAGTGCTGCTGGAAGATCCGTTCGTCCCTGCGCCGCCGCGCCAACTCGACGCGCCGTGGCGTCACTGGAGCACCGATGGCGTGATGGGCAATCGCGAGGAGGGACGAGAATGTCACGTCGACCAGCATCATGGGGAGCACTTCATCGACGTGTACCCAGTGAAAGTGGATGCGAGCTTCCTTGCGCGCGACCTCGAGGGTGACTTCCTCGCCGCACACGAGGCGCTTGTAGCGAGCAAACTTCTTGAGCGCATCGCTCAAGTTGGGCGAGTGGACCGCCGCCAGCGAGGCGATGTCGAGCTGATGTGGCAATGCTTCCTTGCCGAGGCGTAGACCGAGATCGCGGCTGCCGCCGACTGCTTCGAGCGCTCGCCAAAATGCGAAGAACTCGGGTACCGTCAACTTCGCCCTGGCGGGCTGAAACCGCGAGCGCGGGATGCACGCATGGCGCAGGAGACGCGCGACATCCACGCCCAACGAGGTGAGGCGATCGAGCACGACGCCAGGCACGGGAACGAGGTCAGTGGACACGACGGGTCTTCTTCGACCTTGAGTATACCTAAGTGATGGCGGAGCGCGTCCCGAGCCCGGTGGGGCTCACGGCTGCTGGCTCGCCAAAAGCTTCGCGACCGGAGTCTCGGCGAAGCTCGGCCGGCCATCGAAGTCGGTAGAGAGGCTGAGCGCCTTCCACTTCGCATCCTCCTGCGCGCGTGCCTTGGCGACGAGGTCCGCGAGGAACACCGCGTCGCTTCCGAGCAGCAGGCGCAATGGTGGACGCTGCTCAGCAGTCAAGGCGAGCAGTACCGCTGCCACCTTGGCAGGGTCACCCTGCACGGCGCCAGGATCGGCACGAAGCAGCGCCGCAAAGGCACCCACCGTCGCTTGATAGTCGGGCTGAATGTCGTCCACGCGCATGGACGATCCTGCCCAGTCAGTGCGCATACCGCCGGGTTCGGCGATAGTGACGTGGATGCCGAGTGGACCGACCTCCTTTGCGAGCGCTTCTGAAAAGCCGCCCACGGCCCATTTGGCCGACTGATACGCCGCGATTCCCTGCGTCGCAGCGCGCCCGCCGATGGAGGAGATCTGAATGATGTGGCCGGCGCGCTGCGCGCGAAGCACGGGCAGCGCAGCGCGTGTGACGTTGACGACACCGAAGAAATTCGTCTCGATTTGCGCACGGAAGTCAGACTCCGCGACATCTTCGATCGAGTTGACGTTGGAGTAACCGGCGTTGTTGACGACGACATCGAGCCGACCGAACGCCGAGCTGGCCACGGCGACCGCCGCGCGCGCGGACGCGGGTTTGGTGACGTCGAGTTCGACGGCGCGGACACGATCTCCGGATTGCTCAACCAACGCTCGGAGGTCCTTGGGGTTGCGAGCGGTGGCCACGAGGCGATGGCCCGCGGCTAGCACCGCCTTGGCGAGTTCAAGACCGAGTCCGCGCGAGCTTCCAGTGATTAACCAAACCTTCGTCATGATGACCTGCTTTCAGGAGCCGCCTGTTCGGCTCTGACCGCAGCATGCGGAGTCGTGGTTCGCGGCGCGAATCGGATCGCGCCAAAAAATCATCCAGATGCGCCAAGGCGGCTACCTCAGAGCCACTCGGATACGACCGCGATACCGAGCCCTGACAGGACGGCCTCGCGGAGCCCTTCGCGGGCGCTCACCTTGCGGCGCCCGCGCATCTTCATCGTGGCCTCGAGAGCGCCCTTACGAAAGAGCCACTCATCGAACGACTTCCCTCGCGCTCGAGGATGACGCATTCGTGAGCGAGGAGGTGCCTCCTGTACCGTGATCGGCTTTCCGACGACGCGCGCCAATGCCGCCGCGACATCCCTAGGAGAGTACTCGCGCGGGCCCGCCAGTTCGATGACCCGCTTGCCGCTACCGCCCTCGGCTAGCAGGCGTGCGGCGGCGGTACCGATGTCCCGTGTCGCGACCAAGGGAATCGCCTTGTCGGCAAGAAGGAACGCGCACTTCGGTAGAGCTGAAGTTCGTGCGCCATCATGTGTCCAATGGATGTGGTACATGCAGCCCATGAACGACGTGCATCTTCGTACGTTCGACCTCAATCTGCTCCTGGCGCTCGACGCGCTGCTGACCGAGCGGAGCGTGACGCGTGCTTCTGCTCGCATCGGCATCACGCAGAGCGCGGCGAGCCACGCGTTGGCACGACTGCGCAAGCTTACCGGGGATGAGTTGCTGGTGCGCGGCCGCGACGGGATGGTGCCGACCGTTCGAGCTGAAGCCATGGGAGCGTCATGGCGCGTCTTGGCCGCGAGGCTCCAGGGGTTGAGCTGCGCGTCGTGGCGCTCAGGGATGAGCCCGGGTCTGACTTGGCATCGGGTAAGCTCGACGTCGTTCTCATGCCGCCGCTCGCGAATGAGGAAGGTCCGAGCATCCGCCGCCGCCAGATTTTGGAAGAGCGCTTCGTCTGTGTTGCGCGGCGCGAGCATCGCGATGCTGTGGCACGAGCGAACGCACAGCGATCCTGCGCGACGCTGGCTGCGCGACGTCATCGTTACCGAGGCGACCAAGCGCTCGCGACGCCGACCAGCGTGCAGGCGCGAGCGCCAAGGCGTCCAGTCCGGGAGCGCCGTCGGCAGACCTACGTGTTGGGCAAGGCCATGACTGGTAGGGTGCAGTCGAGATGAAACCTTCGGCCCGCCGGTCTCGCCCGGAATCGCAAGAGGATACCGAGGCTGAGCCTCAAAGCGTAGCTGTTTCCGTTCTCGCGGCGACGAGGCGAATCCTGGAAATGATCGCCGCCGGCGCGAGCCTGACGGATATCCTCACAAATCTTTGCACCGCCATCGATGAGCAGAACCCCGACATGATGTCGATGGTGATGCGGATGGATCCCGACGGCCAACGACTGTGGCCGGCGGCTGCCCCCCGCGTGCCCGGCGGCTTCGTCAATGCGATCAGCCCGCTGATGATCGGCGAGAACACGAGCTCGTGTGGGACGGCGGCCTTCCGGAAAGAGCGGGTCATCATTTCCGATGTCGTCACCGATCCGCTGCGGTCGGGACTGACGCCGCGCGCAGTTCCGCTCGCACACGGACTTCGAGCCACGTGGTCCCAGCCGCTCCTGTCGAAGGACAATGAAGTCCTCGGCACCTTCGGGCTGTTTCACACTACACCTCGCAGCCCCAGCGCGCGGGAGTTGCGCTTGCTCGAGGACGCGGCACAGCTCGCCGTCATAGTGATCGAGGGGGAGCGGTCACAGGCTATTCTCAAGAATGCGTTTCTCGAAATCAAGGCCTCCGAGCAGGAATTGCGCGGCATCGTCGACGCCATATCCCAGACCATCGTCGTCCTTGGCGCAGACGGGAGAGGCCTGTACGCGAACCGGCCCCTGCTCGACTTCACAGGACTCACCATGGAAGAGCTAATGACCCCGGACTCCCGGGGTAACCCGACCCTGTTCCATCCCGAGGACTGGACCAGGCTTCAAGATGAGCGCAGCCAAGGCCTGTCCCGTGGGATGCCGTTCGAAATCGAGTGGCGCTTACAGCGCAAGGATGGCCAATACCGGTGGTTCCTGGTCCGGTACCATCCCTTGCGCGACGAGCAGGGAGAGATCATCCGCTGGTACGCGAGCGGAACGGACATCGACGATCGCAAGCGGGCCGAGGAAAGGATCGCCAACGAAAACCTTGCGCTGCGGGAAGAGGTCGATCGGACGTCGATGTTCGAGGAGATCATCGGTTCATCCCCGGCCTTGCAGCTCGTCCTGGCGCAAGTGGCGAGGGTGGCCAAGACAGATGCCACGGTGCTCATCCTGGGGGAGACCGGTACCGGCAAGGAGCTGGTCGCACGCGCCATCCATCGGCGATCCAGCCGCTCGGCGCGGGCGTTTATCCGGGTGAACTGCGCGGCCATTCCACCGTCGCTCATTGCCTCCGAGCTGTTCGGGCACGAAAAGGGTGCATTCACCGGCGCCTTGCAGCGGCGGCTTGGGCGGTTCGAAGCCGCCGATGGCGGCACCATCCTCCTGGATGAGGTTGGCGAGGTTCCCCCAGAGACGCAAATCGCGCTCTTGCGTGTGCTTCAAGAACGGGAGATCGAACGGCTGGGTAGCAGTCATCCCATTGCGGTGAATGTGCGCGTGCTCGCTTCCACGAACCGGGATCTGCAAGCCGCCGTAGAGAGCGGGGCCTTTCGTCAGGATCTCTATTACCGCCTGAATGTCCTTCCCATTCGGATCCCGCCGCTACGCGAGCGCGTGGATGATATTCCCGTCCTGGTCGAGTATCTGGTCGAGCGGTACGCCAGGAGCGCCGGCAAGAGCATCCGCCACATCAAAAAACATACGCTCGAGCTGCTTCAAGCCTATGAGTGGCCCGGGAACGTGCGGGAATTGCAGAACGTGATCGAGCGCGCCGTGGTGTTATGCGACGGTGAGACGTTCGTCATCGATGCGTCGTGGCTGAAGGCCTCCCCGCCTCAATCGCCCAAGCGGACGGTGCGCCAAGTAACTACGCTCGCCCAAGGCGAGAAGGCCTTGATCGAAGCCGCGCTTGCCGAGACCCTCGGGCGGGTCTCCGGCCCAAGAGGAGCGGCGGCCAAGCTCGACATCCCGCGCCAGACCCTCGAGTCGAAAATCAAAGCCCTCAACATCGACACGCTCTCCTTTCGCGGACGCTGACCAGCCGGCAATTGCCGAGCGGCCGGCGTCACCTCTGAATCCAACGCCACAATGAAGGCAGTTGGCCGCGCATAGCACTTGCTTCTCCGGCGTGCGCAGGGCCGTACCTGGACCGGAGCCAATGACTCTCCGCATCGAAAGGGCTTTCTCTCAGGGTCGCGCGGTCATTCGGCTGATCGGTCGGGTTGAATCGGATTGCCTAGCGGAGGTTGCGGCCCAGCTCGAAGGCACGGAGCCACATCTTGGTCTGGACCTCAATGAGGTGACGCTGGTGGACCTCGAGGCGGTGCAGTTCTTCAGCATCTGCGAACAGCGCGGGATCGAGTTACTGAACTGCGCGCCGTACATCAGGCACTGGATGGCATGTGAACGACCCGGTCACGAGCAAGACGAATGAGAGGCACATACACCGGGCGAAGACCAGCCCTCAACATCGACACGCACTCCTTTCGCGGACGCTGACCAGCCGGCAATTGCCGAGGGGTCGGCATCCTATCTGAATCCAACTCCCGCAATTGAACGCGGTTAGCCGCGGCATGCCACTTGCTGTTGTCGTCGCCGGCAGCGCGGCGCTGCACGTGATCGTGCACTGCACCTGACAACTGAAGCCCGTCTTGTCGTCGAACGAAGGAGGATTTGATCATGCCCGAGAAAAACAGGTCAAGCGGAGTCTGGGACTCAAAGGAATGCGCACTAGTGTTGATCGATTATCAACCCGGGGTGATGAGCTACATCCGGTCGAGCGATCCCAAAGCCGTCGAGCTCAACGCTCGCTTTCTCACAAGGGCGGCGCTGGCCTTCGATATCCCCATCGTCCTCAGCACGGTCGGTGTCCGGCAGGGGGCCAACCAACCGACGATTGCATCGCTTCGGAGCGAAATCCCCAACCTCCCGGAAATCGACCGGTCCTCTATGGACTCGTGGGGAGACCGAGGTTTCGTCGAGGCGGTCGAGAAGACCGGCCGCAAGAGGTTGGTCATGGCAGGAGTTTTGACGGAAGTGTGCCTGGCCTATCCCACTGTAGCCGCGCTCAAGGCCGGCTACGAGGTCAGTATTGTCACCGACGCCAGCGGCGGTTCAACGAGGGAAACGCACGACATCGCTGTCTTGCGGATGATCCAGGCAGGCGCCGTTCCAAACACAACGATCGCAATGTTCACTGAATGGTTCCGCGATTGGGCTGGGCCGCTTGCTCCGGCCGCTCGCGAGCTTCTTGTACCGTTCCTGAAGGAGACTGCGATCCAGGCAGACATCTATCCTCGCACCGAGATCGCCAAAGCGGCTGAGGCCCGCGAGGCTGAAGCCCGCGCAGCCGTGCAGACGTATGCGGGCGCCGCGCGTTGACAACGAGCAAGGCCGACGCGACTCCAATCGCGTTGGCCTTGCCTGACACGAACAGGTGCACCAGGTAGTCAGCTCGCTCCGCGTGGGTAAGGTCCCGCGGAGGCTGGCACCGGACTTGCCGGAAGCGGTCACCAGGAAGCTGCCACGCTACCCCCATCGCTCCCCGCGATTCGCGTTGGGCGTCTCGCAGTCGACAAAAGAGCCTACGCGCGCCCTTGG
The DNA here is from genome assembly GCA_035318465.1 of Polyangiaceae bacterium. GTDB lineage: Bacteria > Myxococcota_A > Polyangia > Polyangiales > Polyangiaceae > DASWDH01. The sequence continues at coordinate 39,050 of DATHES010000205.1, read as the reverse complement.
GCTCGCGCTGCTCCAGTGCCACTTGCCGCGCCTCGTCCGACCCTGCCTCTCCTGATGAAGTCGACCAGCGCCTTCAGCTTGGGCGCGATGTTCACTCGGCTCGGATAGTAGAGGAAGTAGCCGGGGATCTCCGGGCAGTACTTGTCGAGCACGCGCACCAGCCGTTTTTCGGCCACGTGGTGTCGCACCATGCTCTCGAACACGTACGCCAGCCCGAGCCCGTCGAGGGCCGCGTCGACGAGCAGAGCGCCGTCGTTCGTCACGACCCGCCCGTCGACGGCGATCTCGACGTCCTTGCCATCCTCGACGAACCTCCAGCGGTCGACCGTACCCCTCGTGATCTTGCGCAGGTTGATGCAGTCATGGGCATGCAGATCCCGCGGATGGGTCGGCTTCCCCTTGCTCGTGAAGTAGGCGGGCGAGCCGACCACGACGACCCGCTGATCGACGCTGACTCGCACCGCGATCATCTCGCGGTCGAGCGTGTGGCCCAGACGAAGTCCCGCGTCGAACCCCTCGGCTACGACGTTCGTGAGCGCCTCGTCGATGGAGATGTCCACGCGGATGTCTGGGTACGCGGCCAGGAACCGCGTGAGGATCGGCCTGAAGACGTCGGCGTAACCCGTGCGCAGCAGCGTGAGCCGCAGGAGACCGGACGGGCGCCCGCGGAGCTCGCCTAGCGACTCGAGCGCCTCGTCGATCTGTCCGAGCGCTGGTTCCAAGCGGGCGACGAACTGAGCGCCGGCCTCCGTGAGCGCGACGTTGCGGGTAGTCCGCGCGAGCAAGCGGACACCCACGCGGTCCTCCAGCACGCGAACGGTCTGGCTGACCGCGGACGGCGACACGCGTAGCGCGGCCGCGGCCGCGGTGAAGCTCTTCTTCTGCGCGACCGAGAGGAGCGCTCGAAGTCCAGGCAGGTCGTCTCGCATTTATTAGGTGTACTTCATACCGCATGCATATTACAGCCGCTTATCTTCATCGTCGCGGGACGTAAGTTGGAGGGAGTGAGGCTCGCTGAGCGACGAAAGGATGATTCGCCATGACGGAAAAGCTGCCGAGAGCGCTCGCCGACTACTTCGCCGCGACGAACGCGCACGACGTTGGCGCGATGAGCGCTGCCTTCGCGGAAGATGCGACGGTGCGCGACGAGGGCCGAGACCACGTTGGCGTGGTCGCGATTCGCGCGTGGATGAAGGAGACGATCGAGAAATACGACTACAAGGTCGAACCGATCGAGTCGTCGCGGAACGGGTCGAGTGCGGTCGTGCTGGTTTCGCTTCGCGGGAAGTTCCCTGGGAGCCCGATCACACTCCACTACGCCTTCACTCTCTCGGGTGAGAGGGTCGCCCGCCTGGAGATCGGCTGATGTCCGCGCCGACGAACCCTTGGGTCGATCCGACGGAGCTCGCGGGCTACGAGCGAGCGAGTGCTGCTTCGATGTTCGAGAGCACGCCGAGCTGCGCGAAGATCACCGTTCCCGAAGGGTAGCAGTTGAACGACTGGATCTTGCCGTTCACGAGCCGGAAGACGTCACAGCAGGGCGCGTCCATCCGCTTGCCCGTTGGCGGAAGGATCCCCATCGGCGTCGGAAGGGGTCCCTTGTGCGTGCCCTGGAGGGCGAGCTCCACGACGACGGCGTCGCCGATGCTGAAGAACCGGTACAGCTCGCGATGCATGTCCGGGAACGCCTTCGCGTAGACCTCGACCGTCTTGCCGACGCCGGTGGGACCGGCGGGCCCGCGGTACGTGACGCCGATCGACATGTCGGTAAACGTCCCGTCGGCCGTGAAGCACCCCACCCAACCCTTGACGTCCACCTTCTCAGCCAATTCGTACGCCCTGCGAATGATCTGCTCGTTGTTCATTGGAAAAGTCCTTTCTCACGTCGTCACTCCTAACCGGAACCCTTGATCAGCATCGCGGCGCGACCGCCGATCATGATGGTCGGCGCATTCGTCGCACCGGCCGTGATTGACGGCATGACGGACGCGTCGGCGACGCGCAGCGCGCGAACCTTGCGCACGCACAGGTTCGAGTCCACGACGGCATCCGCGTCGGCCCCCATCCTCGCGGTACCGACGGGGTGCCCAAAGCTGGCCGCCGCGGTCCGGGCGAAATCCACCAGATCCTGCTTGCTGGCGGCCTTCGGCCCCGGAATCGCCTCGGCTTCGCGGACAGCGTCGAGCGCTGATTGATGACCCAGCTCGCGCGCTGCCTCGATCGCACGCACGATGGCGCTTAGGTCATGGTCGGTCCCCAGATGGTTGCACTCGATGATTGGAGCATCGCGCCAATCGGCGCTCGCGAGGCGCACGCGCCCACGACTGGTCGGCTGAACGAGCGCCGGCGCGATCGTGAACCCTTCTTGCGGGGGAGTCCCGTAGCGCGCAGCCGCCTCCGGGGTGGCGATGGGTAGTTGCTCGAGCACCAGACAGAGATCGGCAGGATGGTCGGAGAGACCGCTAGGCAGGAACACTTCCGCTTCCACGGCGTTGCTGTCCGCCGGGCGGTCGGGCATCTTGCCCTTGTACCCGTAGACCACGCCGGAAACGAGAACGTGGTCCTGAAGGTTCCTCCCGACGCCCCGCAGATTGGCGACCGGCGCGATCCCTAGCCTTCGGAGATCCTCGGGATCGCCTACGCCCGACAGCATCAGCAGCCGAGCACTGTGGATAGCTCCCGCAGCCAAGATCACTTCCCGTGTGGCGCCGACGCGCCGCACCGTTTCCCCCGTCACGATCTCCACGCCCACGGCGCGGTCGCCCTCGAACACAACCTTCGTAGCGTTGGTATTGAGCAGCAGTGTGAGGTTCGGGCGATTGAGATTCGGCCGCAGAAACGCCCGGGCCGCGCTGACGCGCGTACCGTCGGCGGCGACGTTCATGTTGATGTAGCCGGCTCCGGCCCGCAGCGGGCCGTTCACGTCGTCGAGCATGGCGAAGCCCATTTGCCGCGCCGCATCGAGGAAGGCCGGGGCGGTCGGATGCGGCGTGCCCGGTCTGCGAACGTGGATCGGGCCGGCCGCTCCGCGCCACTCATTGGCGCCCCCCTCCCAATCTTCCTGGGACTTGAATGTCTCAAGCACGTTCTTGAAGCCCCAGCCGGTAGCACCATTGCGCTCCCAGCTGTCGTAGTCGCGATCCATGCCACGGGACCACACCATCGCATTGATGGAGCTGCCGCCGCCGAGCACATGGCCGAGCGCCATGTTGAACTTGCGGTTGTTGAGCTGGGGAACCGGGGTAATCGGTACGGTCCAGTCGAGCGGGCCGCCGACGTTGTAGAACCAGATGCTCGGGTTGCTGATCGTCGGAGCTGAGTCAACGCCGCCCGATTCGACCAGCAGCACGTCCGCCCCGGTCTTCGACAGCTCGCCGGCGACGACCGAACCCGCGGCTCCGCCGCCGACAACGACATAGTCATACGCCCCGTTGGCCTCGCCAGTGTGATTCGTCATCTCTGGGCTCCCGCGCGCGATGATGGTGATGCGGTGGACTACTAGACTTCAGAACGGGTACTGCCGCTGACCACTGTGGGAGTTGATCCAGATGACGTCCTGGAACTCCTTCAGGCTGTCCGGACCGGTGCGGCCCCAGCCGCTGTCGCGCACTCCGCCCATCGGTGCGTGAATCTCGTCGTTGACGGTGGGCGAGTTGATGTTGACGATGCCGGCCAGCATCTTCGGCGCGAGCTCGAAAGCCTTGTACGTGTTGCCGGCGAGGATCGACGAGGTGAGGCCGTACATCGTGCGATTCGCCGCTTCGACCGCCTTCTCGGCGGTGTCCACGACTTCCACCACCACCACCGGGCCGAAGGTCTCCTCGTTCGCGACAGTGGCGTCGAGCGACACATTGCTCAGGATGGTCGGCTGGTAGATCTGGCCCTCGAAGACGCCGCCCGTATGAAGCGTTGCTCCCTTGGCGACGGCCTCCTTCACGCGATCATCCACGAGCTTCACCGCGGCCGGCGTGATCAAGGGCCCGATGATGGTTCGAGGATCCTGCGGATCACCGGAGCGCAACGTCTTGGTGTGCGCCACGAACTTTTCCAAGAATTCGCCGGCGATCTTGCGCTGCACGATGATGCGGCGCGTGTTGAGGCAGATCTGGCCCTGGTGGAAGAACGAGCCGAACGTCGCCGTGCGGACCGCATAGTCCACATCGACGTCGTCCAGAATGATCATGGGGTTGTAGCCACCCAGTTCCATGGTGGTCCGCTTCAGCGTCTCGCCCGCGCGCTTCGCGAGCATCCGGGCAGTCTTCACGCCACCGATCAGATTGATGACGCGCACCTCGGGGCTTTCGAAGAACACATCCGCAATCTCGGCGGCCGCACCGGGAGCATGTGTCACGACGTTGATGACGCCTTTGGGGAAGCCGGCTTCCTCGGCGATCTGTGCCAAGACCAGGCCGGCCGAGATGGGAGCGAACTCCGAAGGTTTCACGACGACCGTGTTACCCGCGGCGACCGGTGAGATGACGGCACGCCAGGAAAGGATGTTGGCGCCGTTCCAGGGCGTGAAGCTCGCCACCACACCGAGTGGCCGGCGCACGCCGATCGAGTGGGCACCCGGAGTGTTGCTTTCCAGAACTTCGCCCTTGGGGAGGTACATCCAGCCCGCAGCCTGCTCGATGGTGGCGGCGACGAGGTCTTGCTGGAAGGTGGCGAAGGAGATCGTGCTGCCGGTTTCCAGCGCGAGAATCTGGGCAATCTCGGCGCGGCGGCGCTTCACGATCTCGGCGGCCTTGAAGAATAGCCTGGCGCGTTCGGCAGGCGTAGTCTGCGACCAGGCCGGGAAGGCCTTGGCGGCGGCATCGACGGCAAGCTTGGCTTCAGCGCGGCGGCCGTCGGCGACACGAGCATAGAGCGCGCGGTCGTATGGCTGGTGTACGTCGAACAGCCTCTTGCCTTCGGCGGAACGCCATTCGCCGCCCGCGAAATATTTGTACTCCGTGACGCCGTTGACTTGGGTAACGCCCTTGAGTTCAGACATTGATTTCTCCCTGAAACGCGGAATCATCGCTGTGGCGGTTTTCTTCCTATCCGTTGTTGGTCGATGCGAGGCAGTAGCTTCATTGCGCTCTCCCCAAGAACGGCGACCCGCTCGGCGTCATTCAGCGCATTGGTTCGAACCAAGTGCTCACGACTGCCAATCGCAAGATCGCGCCGCAGGTACGGGTAGTCGGAGCCGTAGAGAATCCGGTCCATTCCGACGACGGACCGAAGAAGCTGCAGCACGGGGTCCCGCCAGGACAGCGCGGTGTCCCAGTAGAGCCGGCGGAAAGTATCGGTGGCCGTCCCGCGCTCGCTCCCGCCATCAATCACGCCCATCTCGTCGACGATGGCGAAGCGCGACGCGAGGTAGGGGATGGTACCTCCGGCGTGGGAGAAGATGTACTTGACGTTCGGCGTCCGCGCGAACGTGTTGCTGTAGTGAAGGTGCGCGATCGCGCGGGACGTATCGGCCACGAAGTCGAGGAGCGAGTCCGGAAGGCCGAGGGCATGCGCAGCGCGATCGGGAGAAGCCGTGGGATGAACGAAGACGACGGCCCGTCGGCGCTCCAGCTCCTCGAAGATGGCGTCGAACTTCTCGTCGCCGAGATAGACGCCGCGCGCGTTCGAGAAGAGAACGACGCCGTCGAGCTTCAGCACGTCGAGGGCAAACGAAAGCTCGCCGAAGGACCCCTCGACGTCGGGCAAGGGCAGGCAGGCGAATGCACCGAACCGATCCGGACGCGCTTGCACGAGCTCGGCGGCAAGCTCGTTGCAGCGACGAGCCAGGGACCGAGCACGCCTGTCATTGCCCGTATGGACGCCGGGCGTGCTGATTGACGTCACCGCGACGTCGATGCCCGCATCGTCCATGAACGCGAGCGCACTGTCCCGGGACCATGGCGGCGGAGCGATCCCGCCGACAGGGCCGTGTTGCTCGTTCGTCTCCCGCCAGAAAAAGTCGGGCAAGATGTGGTGGTGCACGTCGATGGTCAGCATTGTCAGCCGTGTTCAGCTCCGCTCGCTCCTCGTGCTCAAACCCTAGTTGCCCGAGTCGTTGACTGGTGCCCAACGTCTTGCGGATAACCGTCAAAACGGCGTCAAATGGTCGTAGGGGAGCTAGGCCGGGAATTAGCGGACATTGGCCGAAGGTTTTGCGGCACGCAGGGGGCCAGCGCCGTACTTATACAAAGCATGGCGTGCGAGCGATGGATCGTGGTGGGGACCGACTTCAGCGACGGCGCGCAAGAGGCGCTCGAGCGCGCTCTCGGCTTGGCGCAAGACTCGCGAGCAAACGTCGCTTTGGTACACGCCTACGAAGACGAGCCGGGCGCGAACGCGCCCGTCGATCCCACCTCCAGGTTGCTGGGACAGCTCGCCCAAGAGATTGCCGCGTCGGGCGCGACGCGCCGTGGGATCCACGTCGAACCTTTGATCCGGCGCGGGGCGCCGTGGGAGAAGATCTTGAACGTCGCGACGGACTATGGCGCCGAAATGATCGTCGTGGGCCGCCGCGGGCAGCGCGGAGCGACCCGCGGGGTTCCGCTCGGCACCGTCGCGAGCCGCGTCTTGGCGCTTTCCACGCGCTGCGTACTCGTAGCTCAGTTGTGTATGGCCCTCGGCCGAATGCAATGCGTCTTCTTTCCGAAGACTTGATATGCGCCCTTCACCATTGCCGTCCAGTTCGGCCCCATCGGAAACAGGACTCGTCTTCGCCAAGATAGCCGGGGTCCAGATAGACGTGAAGTCGCGCAATACGCTCGTCACGAAACTCGAAGACATTGCAGAAGCGCCCGCCGGGTGTCGCGCCCCCTGACCACGTGACTCCGCTCATGCGCACAACCGAGACGACATGCGCATTATTTCAGCGCCCCAGCAAGCGCGTCGCGGAGAGGCTTGGGGGGCCGGCCGCCAAGGCGCTCGACGTCGCCGGTCACAATGTCGAACGCACCCGCCGCGAAGCTCGCCTGGATGCTGACGACGATGTTGACGACCTCCACCGGCAGACGCGCCTGCGTCAGTCCGGCGCGCAGTTGCTCTTCCGTGATGGTAAGGAACGCGAGCGGCCGGCCAGCGATTTCGGCGATGAGGGCCGCGCGTTCCGCACCCGACAGGCGCTCGGGGCCGGTAGCGTTGTAGATCGCGCCTGCGTGGCCGTCGCCGATCAGGATTCCGGCTGCGGCGGCCGCCACGTCACTGCGCGCAACGAAAGCAACCCGGTTCTCCGCCAGCCCGGTCAGCACGCCCTGGTCCAGCGACGCCTGCGCCTGCTGCACGAGACCTTCGGTATAGTAGTTCATACGCAGGATGGTCCACGCCGGCGCCGTGGCGATAAGATGCTGCTCGCCCCGCCAGTAGGAGGCGCTGAGCGCCGGCTCCTCCTCCTGCCGCGCGCCCGCGGTCGACATGAAGACGATATGCTTGACGCTCGCCCTCACGGCCGCGTCGATGGCAGCGACGTTCTGCGCCGCGCGTTTTCCGGGTTCCAGGGTCGGGATGATGAGCAGACGATCGAGACCCGCATAGGCCTCCGCCAGGCTTTCGGGCTGGTTGTAGTCCCCGAATCGTCGCTGAGCCGGTAGAGAGACGGTTTCGGGCGTGCGCGTGATAGCCACTACCTCGTGCCCGCCGGGACGCTGCAGCAGTTCCGAAACGACGGCTCTGCCCAAATGGCCGCTGGCGCCACTCACACCGATTTTCATGTCAACCTCCAATACTTTTCTCTACGGGTTCGCGTGCGCCTGCAGCCTCTCGGTAAGGAAAGCACCGACGGCATCCAGCGCTTGTGCTGCCGCCTTTAACCTCCCGATGCTCGCAGGAAACCCGTGTGGCATCCCCATCCACACATCGAGCCGGGCATCGACGTTTGCGGTAACTGCACGCGCAGCATAGCGGAGCGAGTCGTCGAGCAGCACTTCGTCATCACCGACATGAATGCGAACGGGTGGCATCCCGGCAAGTTGACTGTGGAGTGGCGAAGCCAGTGGATGTTTCGCGTCTTCGCTTCCTAGATAGGAATGCACGAGTTCCGCGACCTGCGGGCGCGTGAAAAAAGGATCGGCATCCGCGCGCGTGTCATAGGTCGCGCCGGAAAGAGTCAAGTCGGTCACCGGCGACAGCACGGCAATTCCGACAAGAGTCCCGCTCCTGGAGACGGCTTCGCCGGTGACGCGCGACGCGAGTACCAGCGCGAGATTACCTCCAGCGGAGTCTCCCGTAAGGGCAATCCGGCGAACTCCGCTCCCGGCAAGCCCCCGATAACATGCCAACACATCGTCCGTGGCGGCCGGGAAGGGATGTTCGGGGGCAAGCCGATAGTCCGGGATAAACGCCCTCGCTCCCGCTCTCGCGGCAATATGCCCGACAAGATGGCGGTAGGCCTTGGCGGATCCAAAGTTGAACCAGCCACCGTGCAGATGGAGGATCGCCTCGTCCGACCGCCAGTTCGCAGGATGTACCCAAATTCCCGAGATGCCGCCGAGCGCGTCTGCTTCGAATTTCACGTCGTCGTGCGGCAAAACGCTCTCCATGAGAGCATCGAATGGTCCGCGTGCTTCGATTCCGCGTGGCACGCCTTTGGTGGAGCTGACCATAGCGCGCAAGGCGGTGGTGACCGCAGCATCTTCTGCATCGAGCGGGTGTATGACGACAGAGTCCGGCGATGTGCGGTCTGTGGCCGATCTTTGCATAGCCAGTTCCTCATTGAATTGGAGTGGGAAAGCGTCCCCTGTCCGAGCTGTAGAATTTTTTTCCCCGCCGGATGCATCATAGATCCTGCATCTTCGCCCAAGACTCGAAGTCGTGGAAGGCGACGTCGGGAAACTCACGGCGGAGCGCGGCGCGATCCACCGTATAGCCGACGCGGTCAACCCATTCGTACATCCTGGCGCCATCCTCGCCCATGCGCTGGCGGATGACGTCGAGCGGGACCTGGTAATAGGCGAAGGGGCGGCCGGTGACGCGCGAGAGAATGGCGACGACGTCATTGCCCGTAAGCTCGTCGCTCGCGAGGTCGAAGCGCTTGCCCGTGAAGCGACCGGCGTCCTCGAGGACGCGAACGGCGACCGCCCCGATGTCCGCGACGGCGATTTGCGCGAGCGTCCTCGTCGGCGGGAGCGCCACCGCGTAGATCCCTTTGGCGAGCTGCTCTCTCCCGAAGGAGAGGTTCTCCATGAAAAAGGCGGGCGCGAGAATCGTTGCGCGGACGCCGACCTTGGCGATGTGCTTTTCGACCTCGTACTTGCTGTCGAAGTGCGGAACGCCCGTCTGTCGGTTGGCGGAGTTGACAGAAGTGAAGACCAGATGCACGCCTGCTGCTTTGGCCGCGTCGGCGGCGGCGACACCTTGTCGTGTCTCGGCTTCCGTACCTCCTCCGAACGGCGTCGTCATCGCGAAGAGAGAGGTCGCTCCTTCGAGCGCCTTCGTGATGGCCGCAGTGTCTTCGAGCGACGCCGCAACGAGCGTCGCCCCGGCCTTCGCGAGCGACTTCGCCCGGCTCGAGTTGGGGTCGCGCGTGACGGCGCGGACTTTGTGGCCTCGCTCGAGGAGGCCCCGTGCGACAGCGCCGCCTTGTTTGCCCGTGGATCCCGTGGCGACGACGACGAGCTCTTGCGCCATGTTCTGGTTCCTTTCTCCTGGGGCCTCGCCCGTGTCCCTCACGGCGCGTCGTTCCTCGACGGCTCAGACATTAAGCAGGGGGCGAGTTGACCTCTGTCGAACGTCCGTCAAATGTTCGCCAACGCGGCTTCCGGCCGCCATTGCGATCTCGTCGCGGCGATGGCTGAAGACGTTCGTAAGCGGCTAGCGGGAGTCGGCGAGGAGGGCCCTCGCCTCGACGAGATCAGCCGTCTCGAAGCCCTCGGCGAAGGACGCATAGACGCGCCGAAGGTCCTCGAGCCTCGCGCGCTTCTTCGCCCCGCGATCGAGCTTGGCGAGGCTCAATGCGGCGCGCAGCTCGAAGGATCTTGCACCCTGCTCTCGCGAGATCTCGAGCGCCCTCGTGAAGGCTCGCTGGGCTTCGGCGGGATCGTTGGCCGCGAGAAGCTCGCCACGCAAGCGGTGCAGCTCCGAGGACCACACCCGTTCGTCGCTCACCTCGACGAAAGCTAGAGCGTCATCGAGCTCCCGCAGCGCTCGGTCTGCATGCCCGGCTGCCGCGTACACCTGGGCGACACACGGGGTGAACGCCGTGCGCCCGTAGGGACCCGCTCCCAGGAGGCCGGAAAGCGAGGACGAGAGCTCTTCGAAGTGGGCCTTCGCCGTCTGTGGCTCGAGGACCGTCGCCGCCCAATGGTGGAGCGACATCGCCCGGCCCTGCCAAACGGGAGAGCCGACCTCACGAGCCACCTGGAGCGCACGGCGCGCGGTCTCCAAGGTCTTCTCGGGCTCTCGGCGCCACATGTGTGCGAGGGCCGTGATCGTGAGCGCCGTAGCCAGATGGAACGGATCGCGAAGCACTCCCACTCGCGCGAGCATCCTGCCGGCAAAGGCCATCGCTTCGTCGGGCGCACCACCGAGCCACGTGAGCACGACTACGTGACCACTCCACAGGCCCACCACGGGCGCGTTGACGATGCGCACCGCGTCGCTCTCTGCGGCGTCCAGCGCGGTGCACGCTTGGGTGAGCGGTCGCCGGGCTGCGGCGAGTTGCCCCCGGAACAGCCGCGCGGACCAGGCAACCACGGTCGCCTCCGCGAAAGCTACCGGATCGGCGAGCCGCGCGAGGACCTCGGCTACCTCAGCCTCGTAGTCCTCCACCCTGGGAAGCTCGCCCCGAACGAAGTGACAGCGCTGCCGGCCGAGAAGAGCAGCGAGCAGGCCCCGGTCATCGCCGAGTTTGCGCGCCAGCTCCGCGGTCCGCGCGAAGGTTTGCTCAAGAAGCGGGTCCTGCGTGCCTTGGAGCGCGATGATCGCGGGCCCCACGTGCTTCAGCACCGCGAGCTCTGCGTGATCCGACTCATCCGAGGCAGGTAGTTTCGCAAGCAAGGCCCGGGCGCGATTGAACTGGGTGAGTGCGTCCGCGCGACCGAACCGACGCATCGCCCGCTCTCCCGCCAGGCAGTAGTAGCGGACGGCCTTTCGAATGACCTGCGCCTCGTCGAAGTGGATGGCGAGCTCCCCGGCGACCACCTCGGAGCGTTCTCCATAGCCGGCCTCCATACCCTCGGCCACCCTTCGGTGCCAGGCGCGCCTCGTTGCCGAAGGGATGCGCGCCAGCGCTGCGTCGCGATACAGCGCGTGGGCGAAGCCGTAAAGCGACTGGATCGTCCCGTCCGGCCAGGGCTCCGAGCTGACGAATCGCAAGAAGCGCTGCTCGCTGGCGAGCCCCTCGCAAAGGCTGTCCACCTCGTCCGCTGGCAGCTCTAGTACCTGAGCCACACAGCCCGTGGCGAACTGCGCTGGAAACACACCGGCCGCCTCGAGGATTCGCTGCTCGTTCGAGCTCAGGCGATCGATCTGGATGTCGATGAGCTGGCGCACCGTATCCGGCCGGCGGCTCGCGACCTCGGTAACTTTCGCGGTGAGCTCCCATGCGCCATCGATGTGCTGGATCATCCCGCGACTCTCGAGGTCGTCGACGACAGCGACGGTGAAGAGCGGATTTCCGCCCGTCATCCCATGGATGGTGCCCGCGAGCCCCTCCGGGAAGCGAGGATTCGAGAAGCGCTGCGCGAGATAGTCGGTGACGGCGGTTTGCGAAAGAGTCTCGAGGTGCAGCGTGAGCGCTTGCTTGCGCGCCCGGAGCTCCGCGATGACTTTCGCCAGCCCGTCGCCTTTCGTAAGCTCAGCCTGACGGCAGGTCACGATCACGAGAACGCGTGCCGGTTCGCGGCGTGCTCCGAGTATGGCGACGAGGTCCGTCGTCGAGCGGTCGGACCATTGCATGTCCTCGAGCACCAACACCAGGGGCCTCTCGGCGGCGAGGACATCGAACGCTTCGGCGAGCTCGCGAAGCATGCGCCCCTGCGTCGCACCTTGGATCCGGAGGTGCAGCGCCTGCAGATTCTCGTCGGCGAGGAGCCCCGGCATTTGCGCAAGCCACGTCGGCGCATGCCGCCCCAGGAGATCGACGATGCGCTCGCCGTCGGGCGCACGACAGGCCGCCCCGAGAGCCGCAAGGACGGGGAGGTACGCCTCGCCCGTGCCGAACTGCTCGACGCACGAGCCCGTGGCGATCATGGCGCCCTGAGGCGCGGCGATCTGGGCGAGGAAGGCATCGATGAGCGTGGTCTTTCCGATTCCCGGGTCGCCCGTGACGAAGAGCACTCGCCGCTTCTGATCGAGAACGGTTTCGAAGACGTGCCGCAAGAAGTCCATCTCCTCGCTGCGACCCACCAGACTGGCCGTGGTCGCAGGCGCCTCGACATTCCTCGGCATGCTGGTCGGCAGCTTCTCCGCCTCGACCTCGAGGAGAAAGCGATAACCGCGCCCGACGACGGTCTCGATGGCGCCTTCGCCGAGCAAGCGCCGGACCTCACTCATGTGCGTACGGAGAAGACTCTCGCTCATCGCGATCTTCCCCCACACCGCATCGACGACCTCCTCCTGAGTCGCGAGGCGTAGCGGGTTCTCCGTCAGGAATCGTAGGATCGCAAACGGCTTGCGACGGAGCTTCAGCTCGTCATTGCCCTTCCACAGGCGCTGCTCTCCGACGTCCAGGCGGAATGGGCCGAACAAGCGCACGTCTGTTCTTCGACCGCCCGACTCGCGCGACATGCGGCGCAGTATAGCGATGCCGCACCCCCCATGCCCAACGTCTTGAGGGCACCAACAAGGCCTCAGCCGACGTGCCGAAGGCACCGAGCCCAAGGCTCATGGATTCGTGCACGAGAGATTGTGACTTGCTTGCTCATGCGCGCCCTCCGCCCGGATCAGCGGAGAGTCTCTCCATTGGCGCATCGATCTCGGCGGATGTGATCGATGCGCCTAAATGGATACGGACTCGAGCCTATTGCGGCGACGAGGGCTTCCCGTCCACGCGCAAGACTAGGCACCGGACACCTGTACCATGCCGCCGTCGGCAAACAGCTCCACGCCCGTGATGAAGCTCGAAGCATCGCTGGCCAGAAAGACCACCGCCTTGCCGATCTCCCTCGGGTCGGCGAGTCGTCCGAGCGGATTTCCCTCGCCCATCGTCTTCACCGCAGCGTCGACGTTCGCGGCTCCGGATGCGGCCTCGAGCGCGCTGCGGAGCGATGGTGTGTCGACAGCGCCCGCACTAAGGACGTTGATCCGAATGCCCGATCCCTTGATGTCCTGAATCCAGCATCGAACCATGCAGCGGACGGCAGCCTTCGCGCCGGCATAGAGGCTCATGGAGGGTGGAGGACTGACGGACGCCGTCGATCCAATGATGACGATCGTTCCGCCCCGCGACAGCAGCGGCAACGCCGGCTGAATCGAGAAGAGGACACCTTTCGCGTTGGTGTCGAACGTTCGATCCCACTGCTCCTCGGTGATCGTTCCGAGCGGACCGTTGGCGTTCGTGATGGCATTTGCGACCACCGCATCGAGCCTTCCGTGCCGCGCCATGACCTCCTTGAACATTGCTTCCATCTCCGAAAGCTTGGAGACGTCTGCCACGATGCCCGAGCTCTTCGGCCCGAGCCGAGTGACAGCCTCATCGAGCATCGCCCGGCGGCGACCCGTCAGGACGACGCTCGCACCATTCTCCACGAACTCCTGGGCGATACCGAAGCCGACGCCTTGCCCACCACCCGTGATCACCGCGACTTTACCTTCGAGTTGCTTGTTCATCGTTTTTCTCCTTGTTGAAATGGGCAAAGAATGTTCAGGCCTGCGCAGTGGGGCGGATGACGATCTCGCTGACATCGACATCGGCCGGCTGCTCGATGGCGAACAAGACGGCGCGGGCGATCGCATCCGGCGATATGGCCAGCTTGTCCCGCGACTCGACGAGCCGCGCTCTCACTTCCGTGTTGGTCACGCCTTCGGCAAAGTTCGTGCGGGTGAAGCCGGGCGAGATGACCGTCACGCGTAGCCCTTCCGAACCCACCTCCTGTCGTAGGCCGTCCGAGATCGCGCGCACCGCGAACTTGGTGCCGGAGTAGACCGCCATCGTCGGGGTCGTCTTGAGCCCTGCGATCGACGCCGTGTGGACGAAGTGACCGAAGCCTTGCTCTCGGAAGATGGGCAGCGCCGTGGCGATGCCGTTGAGGACCCCCTTGACGTTGATGTCGATCATCTCCTCCCAATCCTCGACGCGAAGATCCGAGAGAAGAGAGACGGGCATGATCCCGGCGTTGCCGAAGAGAACGTCGAGCTTGCCGTGTCGGTCGATGGCCAGCTCGACGAGCGCCCCGAGATCGCTCCGTCGCCGCACGTCCGTGGGCGAGAAGGCGACCGCGCCGCCGGCATTCTCGATGCGCTTGGCGAGAGCTGTCAGCCGATCCGACCCTCGCGCGCCGAGCACGACCTTCGCTCCGCGCTCCGCGAGAAGAAGCGCAGTCGCCTCCCCGATTCCACTGCTGGCGCCCGTGATCGCGACCACCTTGCCTTCGATGTCCATCATGACGACTTCCTTTCCCCGGCGGATCCTCCGTCGGTTCGTTCGCTGTCCTGTGGCACTATGGCGATCGGCCCTGCGGCCGACTTGGGCGTTCTTGGCGTCGTGTTTCGTTCCGTCGGCGCTAAGCTCGGACGGTGAGCTTCCTCCCGGACCACGAAGACCCCCTGGTGATCGAGATCGCCACGCCGCCGCTTCTTCAGGGCGTCACGGTCGCGCGCTACCGCCACGACGGGCGGCTCCTCACGGCGGTGAAGGGTCGTCATGCGAGCGTCTCGAGCTCGGCGGGGAGGTCCGAGTGGTGGGCGCGAGGCCAGACATGGTGGAGCCGGCCCGGCTCACTCCAGCTGAAGCTCCCTGGCGAGGTTCACCGAGAGACGCGTCGCGACGGGCCCGCGCAATTCAAGGTGGTTCTCTTCGAGGAGGCGCTCGTCGAGCACGCCCGTCACGCGCTTGGTCGCGGGCCTTTCGCTCCTCCGGCGAAGCTCTCGTTGGAGGGCGACGATCCTGCTGCGCAACCCTTCCTCGTTCTTCACGCGCTCCTCGACGACCCGAGCGCCGATCGCCTCGCGCTCGAGACCGCGCTGACCGAGGCGCTCGCGTCGCTCATCGGTCTGACGTCCGGTCCGATACCGAAGGAGGTCCGGCGTTTCTGGTCAGCGCCGCTTCGCCGCGCCAAGGACCTGCTTCGGAGCCACTACGCGGAATCGCTCTCGCTCGACGAGATCGCGAACGACGCGGGGATCGACAAGTTCCATCTCTGCCGGGCGTTTCGCGACGTGGTCGGCCTGCCGCCCCACGCGTATCTCGTCCACCTCCGCATCGCGCGGGCGCTCGATTTGCTCCGCGCCAGACTGCCCGCATCGCAAGTGGCAGCCGAGGTGGGGATCTACGATCAGAGCCAGCTCAATCGTCACTTCAAGCGCATCGTCGGGGTGACTCCCGGGCAGTACGCACGCGCTCTCGCGTGAGACGTCTCGCGAGAGAGTGTGGATGCTACGAGCGTTCGCCCCTTGCGGGACCACCCATGGCCGGGTCGGTGAACGAGTCCCGCCCGGTTTCCACCCTTCCGGCGAAGCGGCGCGCAAACCCGGTGAGCTCCTCCACGGTCACGGTGAAGTCATACCAATGGGCGCTACGGCGAAGGGACCACTCGTGCTCCTTCTCCGCCCTTGGCACGACGAGGATGGTCGTGTCTTCGGCAAAGAAGTAGGCGTTGGCCCGTAGCCTGAACGTGCACGGAGTCGAACCGTCATTGCGGAGCCGCACGCCGACGTCGCCGCGCCGGTTATCGTAGACGACTTCGATCTCGGGATGGACAGTGGGCCGACGGTTCGACAAGCTCGCGTTGCCCGTGAAATGACGGTGGTAGCCATTCGGGCCGAGTACCCACAAATCGTAGGCTCCGCCGTCGTCGCGCACGTCCCAAGCCCCGGAAAGTCGCTTCTTCGCCTCCACCGTATAACGTCGCGGGGCGCGGTCGAGATGCTTGCGGTCATAGACGTGGAAGACGGCCGCACTCCTGCCGGGGTTCTCGAACGAGAGTTCGATCACTTCGCGCCGCACCTCCGCGTGCGTGTGGAGCACGTAGGGCAGCGCCCGTGAGGGCTTGGTGCCGTAGTCCTGCACCGGCAGCTCGGGCAACGCCGGTGTCGGAGGCGTCGTGGTACTCGGAAGCGCTCGAGCACGGTCGGCCAGCGCCGTCGTTTCGGGCAACTCTGTCAGAAAGCCGCCGTTGTCGGGATCGGCGAAGTCGAAGGCCGAGGTCAGATCGCCACAGACCGCGCGACGCCACGCGGAGATGTTGGGTTCGACGACACCGAAGCGCCGTTCGATAAAGCGAATGACCGACGTGTGGTCGAAAACCTCGGAGCTTACCCATCCACCTTTGCTCCACGGCGAAACCACGTACAAGGGAACGCGCGGCCCGAGGCCATAAGGCTTGTGCTGAAGGGCGAGCGCCGCGGGGTCGGCCTCTGGTGGCAGAAACTCATGGTACTCGCCGGTGGTATCGACCGTGGATCCGCCGGCGACCTGAGACGGGAAATTCGTATAGGTGGGGGCTGCCGGCGGCGGTACGTGATCGAAGAAGCCGTCGTTTTCGTCGAAATTGACGAACAGGACCGTCTTGCTCCAGACGGCAGGATTGCTGGTCAACGCGTCCAGCACCTTGGCGGTGTAGTCGGCCCCCTGCGCGGGACTCGAGGGCCCGGGATGTTCGGAGCCCTCGGCGGTGGCGACGATCCACGACACGGAGGGCAGTCTGTCGGTCATCACGTCTTGTTTGAGCACGTCGAGATCTCGCGTGCTGAGACCCCGCTCCTTCAACGCTGCGAGCGAACCGGCCAGACCCGCCACCGCGTCGCGGTAGCTTCGGAAGCCGGCCAGCGGGTTGTCGGTGAAGTTGTCATTCATGTTCTCGTAAACTTGCCAGGAAATTCCTGCCTCTTGCAGTCGCTCGCTGTAGGTGACCCACGTGTAGCCACCGGTCGGATCGTAGTCGAGGTTGTCGTAGTCGTTGGTGATAGCCGGGCCGCGGCCACGCTGCATGGGATCGTTGGTTCCCGTCCAAAGAAAGAGGCGATTGGGGTTGGTGCCTCCATGAAATGAGCAATGGTACGCGTCGCAAATCGTAAATGCCTCGGCCATGGCAAATTGAAAGGGGATGTCGGCGATCGTGAAATAACCTAGCGAGTGATTGTTCTTGTAGCGAGGCCACTCGTTCAACTTGCCGTCGGCCCAGGCATATTGGGCATTGGGCCAGGTGTGGGGCGTTCCGGTGACTCTCATCACCTCGAAGGTCTGCTCCGTATTCAAGCGAAAGGGCGCTACCACCTGGGGCGTTTCGCCGGCAATGCCGTTCGGCTGATACCAGACGTTCTTGTCGGCAATGCCCGTCGCGCCGGGGACGGGTATGGGAAAGCGGTCGCCGAAGCCGCGCACGCCCCGCAACGTCCCGAAGTAGTGATCGAACGAGCGATTTTCCTGCATGAGAATGACGATGTGCTCGACGTCGCGCAGTGTCCCTGTTCGGCGGTGGGGGGGGATGGCAAGCGCTCGGCGAATGGAAGGAGGGAACGTCAAGGTCAGCGCGGCGCCAGCCGTGGCGGTCACACCGCGCAGGAAATCACGTCGATTGCCGGTGGTCATGTCAACGCCTCCTTCGTTGCACGCAACGAACGATGAGGGGCTCGAAGAATCGAACCCTTTTGCTGGTCCGAGACCCTAGATGAGGCGAATGGCGCGCGCGTGAAGATCCATCGGCGTTGCCGATACAACCTGCGGGCAGCGACGTGACATCTCAGAGGAGGTCGCGAATGTGTACGCGTTCTCGCATCGGACGCCGCGAGCTTCGTAACAGGAGCCGTCTGGCTGGTGGACGGCGGCTTCACGCCGGCCAAGGGCGCGGTGGGGGCGCTGATTAGCCCCTCAATCCAGCGAGCCCCAATCGAGCGAATCGAGCCTTTCGTCCCTTAAGCTCAAGCCGCGACGGTCCGTAGAACGTAGCGCAGTCCATCCTTGTGCGGGCAACGCGCCACCTTGGACGCGCGCACATGGGAAAAATGGGGGAATGCAGGGAGGAATGGCAAAAACGGCTCGCCGGAGCATCGGACGCGTGCGTTGCCTACATGCATTCTGGCCCGCTGACGCGAGGTTCCTTGTCGGTGCAGGCTCAGGTCGTCCTGCTCGCAATAGCGGCGGTCGGAAGCCCCGCTTGCGAGATCGTGAGCGGTCTCAATGGGCTCGAACCGGTCGATTGCTTGAGCTGCGAGGGCGAGTCGCGAGGTGACTCGAGTGGCGATGCAAGCGTTTCCGATGCAGGGGCGCTCGACGTCTCGTCCGAACAAGAACCGGCTGAATCGGGCGCGGATGCAGGAGAACTTGGTGTGCTCGATTCGGATACGGGGGATTGGGACCAAGGCCTTGGGGACGCAGCTGCCGATGGGGATGCGGATACCGATCATGGGGATTCAGATGCCGATCATGGGGACGCACATACCGATGGGGACGCAGATGTCGATCATGGGAATGTCGATGCCGATCATGGGGACGCAGCTGCCGATCGCGGGGATGCAGCTGCCGATCGCGGGGATGCAGCTGCCGATGGGGACGCAGACTCGCAGTGCCGCGATGCAGACTCCGATTGCGGATCGTGCATGTACGTTCACGCGAACGGCGTTGGTCAGACTTTTTCCGATTGCACGCCTCTCGCAACGTACAACACCGCACAGGCCATCAAGGCATGTGTTGCCTACACTGGCAATTCGTTGGAGTGCCGCGCCGCGACCTGCGGCGCCACCTCCGTTGTATGCAGCAGCGAAGCGGCGACCTCGTGCGCCTGTTGGGCCTTCGCGGGTGCCGCAGCAGGTCATGTCATTGACTCTGGCCAAGCTGGCGCCCTCAACTGCATGTGTCCTGGGCTGACGTCGCCCACCTGGAATTAGGGGGCGCGGATGATGAGGGGAAAACCGCGACGCAGCGGCGGGACATCGCGTTTGGCATGCCGTTACCATGAGACGCGCGAGTTCTGTCCACCCGGAGGCGCGGCTGGTGCCGGAGGACCGGGATGGCGTTGAGTAGCTACCTACCGCCAAAGCCGTCGCCGCTCGCCCCGGGGTATCAACTCGATCGATACGAGTTACTCTGTCCCATCGCCGAAGGTGGCATGGGAGCCGTGTGGCTTGCCCGTCAACGCGGTAAGCATGGTTTCCAGAAGCTCGTCGCGGTCAAGACGATCCTACCAACCTTCGCGTCGGAACCCGATTTTCGGGCGCTGTTTCTCGACGAGGCAAGACTTGCGTCGCGCATCGACCACACCAACGTGGCCCAGGTTCTCGATCTCGGTGAGGAGAACGACGTGCTCTATCTGGTCATCGAGTGGGTCGATGGCGATTCACTTCACAAGCTCGCGAGGACCGTCTCCAGAAAGTCGCTTCCGCTCCCGCAAGCGATCCTATTGCGCGTGTTGTCCGATGCGTGCTCAGGACTCCACGCGGCACACGAGCTCCGTGATGACCAAGGAAAGCACCTCGGCGTGGTCCATCGGGATGTCTCACCGCAGAACATCCTCGTGAACGTGCATGGCACGAGCAAAGTCATCGACTTTGGTATCGCGAAGGCACGTGACCGACTGACCCAGGAGACGCGAACGGGCGTCGTCAAGGGCAAGGTGGAATACATGTCCCCCGAGCAGGCGCTCGGGCTTGCCGTCGACGTGCGGGCGGACATTTGGGCAATCGGCGCTGTCTTCTATCGCATCGTCACGGGAAAGTCGCCCTATGATGCGTCGAGCCCGGTAAGCACGATGGAGCTGCTCAGAACTGGGCAATTGCCGGAGCCGCTGTCGGCAATGCCCGGTGTTCATCCTGCGGTGTGCAAGGTCGTCGCGAGAGCGCTCGCCCCCCGAGCGGCCGAGCGTTTCGCGACCGCGGCGGAGTTGCACGATGCCTTCCAGATCGCGATGACCGAGGCCGGAGCCTGCGCTAGCGCCAAGGACGTCCAAGCCTTCGTGGCGACGCACCTCGGCGAGCGTATCAGCGCACGCAAGCGAACGATCCAGATCGCTTTGGATGCCGCAGCGCATCGGGACAAGTTGGCGGCCGTTCTCAAGAGCGCCACACTCGAGTCCACCGGCACGATAGTGATTCCCGGGGGCGCCGCCAACGGCGCAGAGCCGCCGCACACACCCATCACCCGGCGTGAGGTGGTGCCGAGCGTTGACGCGTACGCCACGACGCTCGCGGCCAACGACGCCGCTGCGAGCGGCTTCGCCGTTCCGCCACATGTCGGTATCGCTACGATCGAGCCTGCTCGGGCGAGGCTGCCGGCGGTGCGCATCTGGGGCGCCTTGGTGCTCGTCCTCGGTATGGGATCCATTCTCGGCACGTTGAGTCTCCTACGAGCCGGGAACGATGTGCCCTCACGCTCGGCGGTGACGAAGGTCGTCGATGCGGTCGGAACTGGCGCACCGCTCTCCATCGAGACGGCGATTCTCCCGGCGAAGGTGCAAGAAGTCGCGGGTCAGCTGACAGTCCCCAACGATGCAGGTTCGGCCCTTCCGCCCGCTCCCTCTTCAACCGAGTCGACGCGTCAGGTAGTCGGCCCTCTTCCGCGCACACTACGCCCTCGCCTCTCGCCTCGATCGGGGGATGCCTCTCCAAAGCGCGTCACGGGGGATGACGATGGCATCTAAGTTTTTCGAATGCCGCCACCGTCACCGAGGGCTCGCGGTCATCCTCTCGATGACGGCGCTACTTTTTTGTGCCAGCGATGTTTTTGGCCAGGTAATGGACGCGGACAGAGCGGTCGCGCGTGCACGCATGGCAGAAGGGCGCGCGAGGCAGCGGGTGAACGACTTGCGCGGGGCTCTGGAGAGCTTTCGTGCCGCGGATTCGCTCCTGCACTTCCCCACGACGGGACTCGAAGTTGCCCGCGCGGAGGCAGACCTTGGTCTCCTTCTGCAAGCTCGCCAGACGCTGAGGCGCCTTCTCGACATCCCGGAGCCGTCCAATGATTTGCCCCAGTTCAAGAAAGCTCGGGCTCTGGCAGCAGCGCTCCTTGTAGAGATAGAGCGGACGATGCCAACGATTCGGATCATCGTAACGGGTGCCCCGGCGGGTACCGCTTTGGCGCTGGCCCTCGATGGGGTCACCATTGCGCCGGCCGCGGCGGCCGAGCCGCAGCAGACGAATCCAGGCCACCACGTCGTGGTCGCAACCTCCGTCACGGGCGAAGCCAAGGAGGAAGTCGATCTCGCCGTGCACGAATCGAAAGACATCAGGATCTCCCTTCCGGCAGGGCCCGCCCCTCCTCCCGCAGCAGGCGCTGCGATGTCCGTGCCGGCTACCGAGGTCGTCCCCCGCGTCGCCCCAAGCGGGACATCGGCACCTCCGACGAAAACGGATAGTAGACTCGAATACGTCGGATTCGGCGTTGCCTGCGGAGGTGCGCTCGTGAGCGTGATAGCGGGACTCACCTCGATCGCCTACACGAGGTCCGCCGAGGAAGGATGCTCTGGCGGACGCTGTCCTCTACCCACGCACGATGATCTGCAAACGGCGCATACGCTGGCCACCGTATCGAACGTCTCCCTCATCGTTGCAGGCGTGGGTGTCGGTGTCGGGATCATGGGCCTGCTACAGAAACCGAAAGCACCAAGTGCCGCACCGAGCACTGGCCTTACGCCCTGGCTTGCGCTCGGAGCTGCGGGCGTCAGCGGCACGTTCTGATCGCCGGGCGCAATCGCACTCCAAGGGGGACAACCAATGGTCCAAACGCATACCTTCTCTCGACTTGCGACGCGTCTCGTGGCCGTCGTCCCCTTGAGTGCGATGTTTGCGGCGTCCTGCGGCAGCATGACGGACGACACCGGAGATGCCGATTCGGCGCGTCTCGATGGATCCGCGATCGACGGCTCGGTCAGGGACGGCAACGGGGATGCCGATTCGGCGCGTCTCGATGGATCCGCGATCGACGGTTCGGTCGGAGACAGCAACGGGGATGCCGATTCGGCGCGCCTCGATGGATCCACGATCGACGGCTCGATCAGGGATAGCGACGGGGACGCCGATTCGGCGCGTCTCGATGGATCCGCGATCGACGGCTCGGTCGGAGACAGCAACGAAGAAGCAACAGACGATCGTGATGCTCCCGATCGTGATGCTCCCGATGGTGATGCTCCCGATGGTGATGCTCCCGATGGACCGTTGGTGGACGCCCCATTCGTGACGACCATTCTCGGCTCGGCCGACAAGTTCGCGGTCTTCTCGGGCGGCACCGTCGAAAATGCCGCGGCGACCACGACCAGGATTACCGGCGACCTCGGCACCTATCCCGGCAACACCGCCGTCGGGCTAACCCCGCCGGTGGTCGTGGGCACCATGCACCTGGGCGACGCCGTCGCGCAGACCGCGGCGGCCGACATCGGAATCGCGTACAACAGGATGCTTCCGAGTAACCTGCCGTGCGGTACCGTTTTGACGGACCACGACCTCGGAGGACAGACGCTCGTCCCGGGCGTGTACTGCTTCGCAAGCACGGCCGCCCTGACGGGCACGCTCACCCTCGACGCCCAGCTCAAGCCCAGCGCCGTGTGGGTCTTTCAAGTCGGAAGCGCGCTGACCACCGCCGCGAACTCAGCGGTGGTCGTCATCAACGGAACTTCCGCCCAAGTGTGCAATGCCTTTTGGCAGATCACCAGCGCCGCGACGCTCGGGACAAACTCGGCATTTGGCGGAACCATCCTCGCGCACGCTGCGATCACCGTCACCACCGGTACCTCCATCGTCGGCAGGACGTTCGCGCTGACGTCGAAGGTGACGACCGATACCAACGTCATCTCGATCGCCAGCTGTCCGGTCAGCGCGCCGACGCTCGACGGGGGATAACGCTATTGCGGAAGGCGCGGCCACGCCTTCGTCAGGAGCTCGAGAAACTCCGCGCGGTCGCGGTCGCGGTGGCTCTGCGCGTTCGCGATCTGCCGGACGACTTCGAGGTGTCCGACGTCGCCATAGGGGCTCCCCTTCAAGATCTCGGAAAAACCGGCGATGGCGATGGCCCACTGCAAATCGAGATCGCCCGCGCTGAGGATCGGAATCACCGCTTCGGGGTTCATGGAAGCCGCGACTTCGAAGGCGGGATCGGTTTCGGCGGCAGCAGGCGTTTTGTAGCGGACCTTGACCATCACGAAGTCGCCGCTCGCCACTTCGCGTGGCCCCGTGTAGGGGGTGCCATCGAGCGGCGGGAGCTCGCCCGATCGGGGTAACGGCAAAGAGCGGCCGGTTTCGACGAATTCGTAGAGCGCCGTGACACGATGCCCTTTGCCGACTTCGCCGGCGTCGATCACGTCGTTGCGGAAATCTCGATCGGCAATTGCCCGATTTTCGTAGCCCAGAAGGCGATAGGCGTAGATGAGATCGGGATTGAACTCGACTTGGATCTTCATGTCCTTGGCCGCGTGCTCGAGCGTGGACAGCATGCGCTCGTGGACGTACCTCGTGGCGTGGTCCTGGCTGCTGATCACGCCGTAGATGCCGTTTCCCTTGTTGCTGATCGCCTCCATCATCGCGTCGTTCAGGTTGCCGACACCGTAACCGAGCACCGTGAGCGTGATGCCGGTCTTGCGCTTTTCGGTGATGAGGTCCACGAGCCCCTGTGTCGAGCTCACTCCCACGTTGAAGTCGCCGTCGGTGCAGAGAATGACGTGGTTGATCCCTTCCTGGATGTACGCCTGTTGCGCCTGCTGGTAAGCGAGCTGGATTCCCCCCGCTCCGTTGGTGCTTCCGCCGCCGGTCAAACCGGCGATGGCGCGCACGATTTCCAACCGATTCGCGACCGGCGTGGGAGGCAATCGGACCGCTACGTTTCCGGCATAGCTGACGATCGACACCACGTCCGTTGCGTCGAGCACATCGAGCGTCTGGGTGAGCGTGAATTGAGCGAGGGGCAGCTTGTTTTCTGTCATCATGCTGCCCGACGTGTCGACGAGAAAAACGAGATTGGCCGGCTTTTTCTGAAATGGCGGAGGTTTCGTCGCCTGAATGCCGACCCGCAGTAGGCTAGAGCTACGCGCCAAGAGATGCGGCGCCGCGGCGAGCGAAATGCGAAAGGGGTGCTGATCGCCGTCGCCGGGCGCGGGATAGTCATAAGGAAACGAGTTCACGTATTCTTCGAGGCGCACGCTCGCAGGCTGGGGCAGCCCGCCCAGGTTGACGTCGCGCCGGAACACGTCGTAGCTGGCCGTGTCGACGTCGGCACCGAATGTCGACAGCGGGTCGTGGGCGACGACGACGAAGGGGTTGGTACCGACGGCGGCATATTTGTCCCCTTGGTTCGGCCCCGCATCCACGGCGGTTCCCCCCGGCCCGCCACCGGCGCGCCCGGAGGCTCCGGGGTTGATGGGGATTCCGCCGACGTTGCCGGAACCACCCGAACCCCCCGTGCCGCCGGTGGTCCCCGACCTTCCCGTCCCCGGATTACCGGTTTCGCCTGCCGGTGGAGGTGTGCCGAAGTCCGAGCTCTTCGTCGAGGAGGCGTCCATGCCAGAGCAGCCCCCTACGAGCAGACTGACGCCCATCCCAAAGATCGCGGTCCGCGTGAATGCCCTCATGATCTTGTCTCCAATGCGTTCAGACCAGCAAACGGCGTGCCGCTCGGCGAGCCGCGCCAGACCCTCACAAGCACCTCGAAGTGCTGCGCGGCTGTGCCACGGCACACTTTGGCGCAACGAATCAGGGCTGGAAGATCAGGGCACGGGCAACTTGCTTCATGGAGTCGGCTTCTCAATAGGGGAAGCCGCGAGCCGCGCGCGCCGTGGCAATCTTTCCTTGGAGACCGCTCACCCCTGCGCGCCACGTGATCGCCGTCGGCGCGCCATTGAGCCCGGCGGTCTCCGCGACGCTGCCTTCGATCTGGGAACTCCAGGCGGCGATCTTGGAATCGACGTTGTTCGGCGCGAAGGGGCCCTGTAAGAACGCGTCGACGGCGACCTCGTAGTCGGGCCGCCACGTGCCCCAGTGTTTGACCAGTCGATCGCACGATGGAGCGCGCTGCCCGGCCGGACTCTGACAGCTGCAAGGGCCTTCCGCGGACCATTCGGGCGCGATGCGCACGAACGGCGATGCGTCGAAGCTACTGTCCAGGTCCCAAGGAATCAGCCAAAATCGCGTGGTCGCGGCAGCTTCATACCAGTAGTAATTGTGATTGCCGACACCATTCGGATTGTTGCCCTGGCCGCCCTTGGCGCACCACCAGTGGAACGCCCCATCGTCGTTGACGATGACGCGATCGACCGCGATGTACCGCAGTATGTACGCTCGATCGAGGACGGCCTGAATCGCGGCCGGTGACGTTTCGACCGCCTGTTTGAAGTGGAGCATACCCGCCACGGAAGTCGTGGGTGCTTGATTGGTCTCGAGCGCGCGAGTGTAGGCGTGCGGGTCGTCGTGAAGGGGCCAGATCTCCTTGTAGACGTTGCCTTCGCCACCCTCCGTGAAGCGGCTGCGCGCGAAGCGCCCGTCGACTTGCTCGACGACCGCAAAGAGCCCCTCGAGCCGACCGTTGAAAAGCAGCCGCGCGTGCACCGCGCGCGGCGCGGCCAAGCCCATGTCCCGGAACATGCTGTAGCCAAGACGATCCCGCATCATGGACGGGTCGTTATTCATCGAGTGGAGGTTGAGTTTTCGGAGACCGAAGAAGCGCGCATTCTCGTCGACATGATCGAACCCGATCTTTACCGAGCACTTGCCTTGTTTGGGCCCCTGGGGCGTCCCGAGCGTCCCTCCCATGCACGGTGCGAGGAAAGCACCGACGCTCCCCTTGTAGCGAATGCCGAGAGGACCGTACTGCTTGTCCTCGAACTCGAGCATCCCCGTGACCCACTGCTCCGTCATGGGGTTGGCGTCGATGATGGCGAGGTCGGCCTCCGCCACGATGAGGTTGTACGTGCGGAGCGCCCCTTGATCGAACAAGTACGCGGCGTCGTCAGCGGGCTCGGAGACGACGATTCCTGGATCGCCGGCATCTGGGCATGAGAGGGCAGTCGGGCAAGCCGGTGCAGGCTCCGAACAGGCCAACGACGTGATGGCACCCAAGAGCAGACTGATGAAGAGAGGTACTATTCTCCGACGCACGCGCACATTTTCCAGTATGCACACGAGCGGTAACCAGGATCCTGGCCCCAATGATCGATCCAGTCGTGTGCCTATTATCACGTTGATACCATGGGCCGCATACGAGGCTACGCAACGGAAAGCGATTCGGCTACTCATTGGACGGAATTGCAACCCCCCGCATTCCGCGCTTAAGATTCTCGAGGCTGCCCGATGGAATCACCGACATCCGATCTCCGTCATGGCCGGGCGGCTCGCCCGTGGATTGTCGCGCACGCGGTCGTTTGGTTGGCAGTCGGCGGCAGTTGCGCCTCTCCGAACCCGCCCGACCCGACACGTCCCGTGGACGGCGCTGCGGTGCGCGACGCAAGTGACGCGGACGAAGAGCCGGAGGCGACCAGCAACGACGCGGGCTACGAAGTGAGCCCGCGCGGCGACGCAGAGGGCGACGTCGATGCCAGGTCCTTCGACGTCCATGTCGACATCGGCTCCGAATGCCCTTTGCGCGTCGACATCGTAGAGGCTTGCGTGCTCTCGAGCGACGGAGCCCTGGTTGCGACGCCCCTCGTCGGTGCCATGACAATATCCGCAATCGAGGATATCCCAGCAGGAGCATGTCGAATCACCGGTTTTGACAGCCCGATCCCGAGTCCGCCGAGCGGCACCGAACGCGCCACTCGCCTCACGCTCGATGCGGGGGACGGCACGCGTCGAAACGTCGTGATCCGTGCTGTCGGGCTTCCGCCCGCGCTCGTGCGAGTCGGTGAAACCATCGACTTGTCGCTCCAGGCGTGGGAGGACGTGGCCGCCTTTTCCCGAACACTCAATCAGACATTCGTGCTCGCCCGTGGCGACCAACCGGTCTTCGTCGCCGCGACGTTGACTCTTTATCGGCTGCCGATGCCCAATCTCACCGCAGCGGGAATCCAGCTCGACGACGATGGCATCGTGTGCCGCGGCACGTTCAGCATGTCATGCACGCCCGAGGACCATCGTTTGCGCGCAAGTTACGGTGGGGAAAGTGCGACCCTGCTGCCCGGTGAAACCGCGCAACTCGGCTCCCTCACCTTGATGCTCGAGAGTTTCCGGGCGCGGGTGGGCCCAGCTTGCGATGCCAAAGGCTCAACGCAAATGGCCGGCTTTTGGTCACCCTGAGATTGATCACAAAGCGAACGTTCGCGCAGCGCAGTGGTTGGCGGA
The DNA here is from genome assembly GCA_035318465.1 of Polyangiaceae bacterium. GTDB lineage: Bacteria > Myxococcota_A > Polyangia > Polyangiales > Polyangiaceae > DASWDH01. Next base: position 11,723 of record DATHES010000205.1, on the reverse strand, counting down.
TCGTGATGCGCATCCTCCTCGTGTTGACGCTGTAGCGGCCAGCGCTCTCGAAGGCTCAAACGGCCACGGAGGGCCCTCAGCCGGCGCGGGTCGAAGAGACTCATGCCGGTCCCGACACCGTCGGGTTCGCCTCCGTCCCCGGGCTCGACAACAGGATCAACGCCTGCCGATGCGGTTTCGCCGCCAAGATGCGGGCTGAGATGCTCACCGAGCTGGACGAGTTGGATCTCGTCGAGGTCGGTAAGCACGCAACTCGCGCGTGGGCTGCCCTATGGGCTCCCGTTCGCAAAAGGAGGACGCTATGGAGACAACGGCGGTTTCCCGACGTGGTGAGAACGGCTACAGCGCTTTTGACCCAGATCGCGATTTGCAGTGCGGCACCGATGCCGAGCCGATCTGTCACGACGAAGCGTCGAATTCCGATGTGGAGCACACGCCCGGCGTGATGCTCTGCGAAAGGCCCGCACAAATTCCCGTCGCCGATCAGATGGGCCTGATGCACCATTGGCTCAAGACGAGTCACAAGGAAGCCGGGCTTGGACCGGAGGACGGCAGCGTGCCGGGAGACGGGAAATCAGCGCTTCCATTTTCGAAGACGAGGATCAACGACCACACCGGTCAAAGCCTTCGCAGTGATGCCGGATGCATCCGCATCGCCTGTGCCGATGAAGCCTGCGTCGATGAGCGGCTCGACGTCGGACAACTGGCGGGGCGTTGGACGCCCTCCAACAATTGCCAGACATTCGTTGCGGAGATCCTGGCCTACTGCTCCGTCGCAAGCCCGCAAGCGGCGCCGGTCCACCTGGGAGCGGAGGGGGGACGCAACCGATGAATCCCGAACGAACGTGGGTACGCTGGACGTGGCGCATCGTGATCGCGCTCCTCGTGTTCGTTGGTCTGAACGAGATCTCCAGCTACCTCTTGTATTGGTCCGACTGTTCCGCTCATCCCGATCATATCGGCAGTTGCCAGCAGATGTTCTGGCGCCCCTTTTGGGGATCCATCTACTGCACGATCGCCATGCTGTTCTCGCTGCGGCGAAGGATTCGCAAATGGGCGGTCCGTTCGTCTAAGGGGAAATGATGACCGGTCAAGACCGCCCAACGCCACGGCTCGCGGCTCTCCGATCACGCACCGTGATCGGCAGCGTGAGCGGTCCCGTAATGCCGACGGGCGGCGCGAACGTCGCTCCCTCGCCGAGACTTGGGCACTCGAGACGCTCGGTGAGCGCAATGAGCGACTCCTGCAACTCGGCCCGAGCGAGCGCCGCGCCCAGGCAGTGATGGGCGCCTTGCCCGAATGCGAGCTGCACGCCGACGCCGTTCGCGTCCGGATCGATCTCGGAAGGACGCGGGAACTCGGTGCGGTCGCGATTGGCGGACCAGAGCGACGCGAAGAGAGTGGTCCCGGCCGCGATGCGGTGTCCGGCGATCTCGACATCCTCCGTGGCCAGACGGCCAACGCTCGTGGCCGCCGAGCGAAGTCTCAGGACTTCCTCGATGACGGCGTTCGCCCTCTCGGGCTCCTGGCCGACTTCGTTCCAGAGCGCGGGGGCGCCGGCGAGCAACGTGATCATCCAGCCGAGCTGATTCTTGGTCGTTTCGTGTCCGGCGAAGACGAGCCCCGCAACGGAGCCGCGCACGACGGCTTCGCTCACCCCCTCCTCCTTCGCCGCGTGTGCGAGCCGCGTCACGAGATCGTCCTCGGGCGAGGCGCGGCGCAGCGCGATGAGCTCATCTGCATAGGCGAGTAGGGCCGTGATCGCCGCGTCGACGTCGGCGATGCGCGAACCCACGAGCACGAAGTTGAAGCCGAGCCCGATGGTGTCGGCCCAGCTCGCGAATCGAGCCCGGTCGCGAACCGGCACGCCGATGAGCTCGCACAGACCGAGCGAGGGAAGCTGACGCGCGAACTCCTCGACGAACTCGCAGTGGCCGCGTTCGGCAAATGCGTCGATAAGCCGGTGCGCTTCCGCTCGAAGAAAGGGACGGAGACGCTCGACGTTGTTCGGCGTGAACGTCCGCGCCATGAGCTTGCGCCACCGGCGGTGCTCGTCTCCCTCCATGTCGAGCGGCGATCGGCTCATCCAATCGTAAAATGCGCCGGACGTGATGCCGAGCTTCTGCAAAAATCGCGAGAAGCTCGGCCGGAGCCGGGCATCCTGGAGCGTCTCGCGGACGGCGTGATGCCGAACCACGACGGGGCCGAGGTCGCTCACCGCGATAGGCCCGTCCTCACGCGCGCGGGCGAGCGTGTCGTCGGGATTCGCCACCAGATCGGAGAAAGACAGGGTCGGTTCGGCCATCGTTCGCTCCTCGGTTGGTTGCGGAATCGAAAGGCTGGTTGCCCGCGCGGCAGAAGCTCTGCCAGCCCAGGTCTAACATGAGCGTTCTCCCTATGCAGCCTGCACGGCTGCCGATTTGACGGCCTCGATATCGAGCTCGATGTCGACCCGGTCGCCGACGATCGCGCCTCCTGCCTCGAGGAGCTGGTTCCATTGCAGGCCGAAGTCCTTGCGGTCGATGGACGCTCTCGCCACGAAACCGGTGCGCTCGTCGCCCCGCGGATCTTTGGCTTGGCCGCCGTACTCGACGTCCAGGGTCACCTCGCGCGTCACGTCGCGAATGGTGAGATCTCCGGTGACGCGATACTTCGCATCGGTGACCTTCTCAATCCGCCTGCTCCGAAACCGGAGCTCCTGAAACTTCTCCACGTCGAAGAAGTCGGGGCCGCGAAGGTGCCCATCGCGATCGGGCACGCCGGTGTCCAGGCTTGCCGCGTCAATCATCACCACCACAACCGACCGCGTGAAGTCACCCTCGTCGAGATGGATCGTGCCGGTGTATTTCGCGAAGCGACCTCGAACTTTCGAGACCACCATGTGCCGGATCGAGAAATGGATGCCCGAGTGGGCGGCGTCGATGTTCCAGTTGGTCGTGGTCATGAGCTCGTCTCCCTTTGATCACTGCGGCCCGGGCGCCTCCGCGACGCCCTTCGCGCTGTGTTCGTGGCTAAGAGATAGATCTGTTCCGCCGTGCGAACTAGATGGGCAAATATGGATTCACTGTTCCATTGGCGGGACAATCGATGGGGACCTCGACGAATGTCGGCAAGAGAGCGCGTGAAACCTATCTGAAACGATAGTCACGTTCGCAGGTGCTGGATTTCGTTTCGTGCAGCGCGGGGGTTTTCGTGCGGTGGACTCCGTGATAGACGGCCACGGTGGTAGCGTGCCAGGTTCTGCCACTCTTTATCAGTCCGCGGCGTCAGCGATATTACTGCATGGAAGTCGATTCGATCCTCGGGGGCAAATACCGCCTCTTGTCGCTGATAGGGCGCGGAGGGATGGGTTCTGTATGGAAGGCCGAGCACCTCGGCCTCCGCGCCCTCATCGCAGTCAAGCTCATGGACGAGAGCCTGGCGGCAATGCCCGAGGCCGTAGGACGCTTTCTTCGGGAGGCCCAGGCCGCCGCGTCACTGCGCAGCCCGCACGTCGTGCAGATCCTCGATCATGGCGTCGACGAGCGAACGGCCATCCCTTTCATCGCCATGGAGCTGATGGACGGAGAGAGCCTCGCCGGGCGGCTCGAACGCGAGCGTCCGCTCTCGCCGCCGGAGACGGGGCGGATCATCGGTCAGGTAGCCCGCGCCCTCGCGCGAGCGCACGAAGCCGGAATCATCCACCGCGATCTCAAACCGGACAACATTTTCCTCGTCAAGAACGAAGACGACGAGATTGCCAAGGTGCTCGACTTCGGGATCGCCAAGTCCCTGGCCCACTCGCTCGGCGGTCATTCGGCTACCCAGACAGGATCGGTGCTCGGGACTCCCTATTACATGAGCCCGGAGCAAATCAGCGGCTCGAAGGAGATCGATTTCCGAACCGACCTGTGGGCGCTTGCCGTCATCGCCTACGAGTGTTTGAGTGGGCGTCGACCCTTCGAAGCCGATACGGTCGGCGGCCTAGCGCTAGAGATTTGCATGCGGCGGCCTCCCCCGGCATCGAAGTTCGCGCGCGTCCCACAGGGCTTCGACGCGTGGTTCGAACGGGCAACGGCCCGGGACGCCGCACAGCGCTTCGCCACGGCGCGAGAGCTCGCGGATGAGCTCAAACGGGTGTGCGGCATGGCGGCGTCGACCAAGAGCCTCGGCGACGCTGTACCGGGCGCGCTCCGTACCGAATCACTCGCCGACGGATTGAATGCTGTTTCCCATACTGCCCCCTGGCACGTCGATGTCAAAGCTCGACGACGCTGGCCGTTTTGGCTCGCAGCTGGAGTGACGTCCGTTGTCGCAGGGTTCGTCGTGGTATGGCTCAAGAGCACGACAGGGCCTTCCGCCGTGAGGGTTGAACCGTCGGCGGATGTGACAGCGGCGCTCAAAGCTCTGCCGTTCGACCGCGCCGGCCCTGCGAGCGCGACGACCACCGCGGCGGCCGCAGCCGACCTGGCACCTGGTGCAGCGGGCTACCCAGCTCCGCCGCTGCCCTCTACCGACAGCTCTCGCAAGCTCACCGAGCCAACGCCGCGCACTGAAGCGACGCGACGTGGCCAACGCGCACCTTCTCCGCCCAGCGTCAAGGCCAACGCCGAACCGGCCCCCGTGGAGAGCGCGAAAGCCGCTCCTTCTGCCTCCCGAGCCCAAAGATCAGCCCCTACCAGCGATTCAACCCACGAAATCGGCGGTGTCTTGGACGATAGGAAGTAATGACGATGCGCGTTCTCGAATTTCTCTCCGTCACGATGGTGCTGACCGCGTCGGCACCGTTTGCTTTCGCGCAGGGATCCGATGCAGCGACGGCGCAGGCCCTGTTCGAGGAGGGTCGCGCCCTGCTTCAGGCGGGCAAAGCCGCGCAGGCGTGCCCCAAGCTGGCCGAGAGCCATCGGCTCGACCCGGGAACGGGAGCCCTACTCGCTCTTGCGCTCTGCCACGAGCAGGAGAACAAACTCGCCTCCGCGTGGGCGGAGTTCAACGAGGTGCAGGGGCGCGCGAACCGGGAGGGGCGCCCCGATCGGAGTCGGCTCGCGCAGGAACACGCGGGAGCGTTGCGGGGGCGCCTTTCCACACTCCTCATCCAGGTTCCACAGGACGTCGCGTCGCTTGCGGGTCTCGAGATCCGTCGCAATGGAGTCCCCCTCGGGCGAGGCGCGTGGAACGTCGCGGTTCCCGTCGACGGCGGCAGCTATGCCATCAAGGCCTCGGCTCCCGGAAAGAAAGCGTGGGAATCGAGCGTCTGGGTCAAGCCCGAGTCGGATCGGGCTCTCACGACCGTACCATCCTTGGCCGAGGAGCCGAAAACCGCAGGGCTGCCGCCGGTCGCAGGACGCGCCGGGATGGGGCCAGGCCCCAGGCTCGTTACGACGGCGGACCATCCCGAACCGTCGCGCGGCTGGAGCGCCGTGCAATGGGGAGGCGCAACCTTACTGGGCGCCGGCGTCATCACCATGAGCGTGGGAGGCTATTTTCTATCCAGCGCGCTGAAGTACAAGAGCGCTTCGTCGACCGACTGCGTGGATGACTTCTGCCACGACGACGGGCTCTTCAACCGCGACCAGGCAGTCCGCCGCGGCAACATCGCCACCGTGCTCGGCATCGTTGGCGGCACGCTCGCGGCTGGAGGGTTGACCTTGATCATCTTCGGGCACTCCGGAAAAAAGGAGCAGCCATCTTCCCTTTCGGCGTCGTTCGGTGCGGTGCCCGGCGGGTTCACGGGCATGGTTGCGGGGACATTTTGAGCGCGCATCGTGAGTGCCCCGCGCGCCGAAGGGCAACGCTTCGTCGAGGAGTTCTTTCCATGACGCGGACCCGCACGACCCAGCTGCTTTTTGCCTTCGGGCTAGTCTTCGCTTCTGCAAGCTGCAACAGCTTGTTCGGTATCGAAGAAGGCCTGCCATGGCCGGACGACGCTGGTAGTGCGGGAGCGGTGGACAGCGGGGGACTGAAGCTGTCCGACGCCAGCCAAGAGTCCACGACCGTACCGAAAGACGTCTCCCTCGGCGACGCCACCGGCGATCGTCAGGACGCCTCCGTCGGTGACGCGACCGGGGGTCGGGACACCTCGATCGGCGACTCCACGGGGAGTCAGGACGCCATCGGCGATTCCACGTGGGGTCAGCAGGACGCTTCGATCGATCGGGGCGACTCTGGCGGCGAATTCGACGGCGCGAAGGTCGACGCCGGCCCCACGAACTGCAGCACCGCCGCCGATTGCGTGGGGCCGCACGTACGGACGGGGGCACCGGTGAGCTGCATGCAGGGCAGGTGTATCGTTCCAGACACCTCGTGCGTGCCCGGATGGGGCCACTGCACGAGCAACGACTTGGAGTTCTGCGAGACCGACCTGACGAGCCCGTCCCATTGCGGTCGGTGCACGCAAGTCTGTTCGGCGACCATGCCGCTCTGCACCGCGGGGGCCTGCGTCTCCCGATGCATGGGGATGACACCGATCGAATGCGGAGGTAGCTGCGTCAACACCGACACCGATGTGCAGAACTGCGGCATCTGCGGCAACGTCTGCGTCTATCCCAACGCGGAGGCTATCTGCGCGGCCGCGAAATGTACGATGGGTGCCTGCAAGCCGGGGTACGGGGATTGCACGAGCGTCGCGGGTTGCGAGACGCGCCTCAACACGCTTGCCCATTGCGCCGAGTGCAACAAGACGTGCGGCGCGCCGGGAGACACCGCCTCCTGCGACACCGGAGCGTGCGTCATTAGCTGCGTGAGCAAACCCGAGCAATGCTTCAACAACCTGGACGACGACTGCGATGGCGTCAGCGATTGCGCGGATCCCGATTGCGCGGCGGTGGCCGTCTGCGAACCGGTCAGCGGGTTCACCTTCGGAACGACCGTCGATCCGGCGATCAACTGCCCTTCGTCATTCAGCGGTGGCGGTCCGGTCCTGCAAGGTGCGCTCGACCCCGGCTCGGGGTGTACCGGTTGCGGCTGTACGCCGACCACGACCGACTGCACGCCCGTCTCGCTCTTTACCTATGCCACCCAGGCCGACTGCCTCAGTCGCAGTAACTCCAACCAATCCATCAGCATCCCCCAGCTCACGACGGGCTGTACCGGCGTCGGCTTTCAGTTGCCCTGGTCCGGGTATACCGTGGACGGCTCCTTCAACCAGAAGTGCTCGACGACCGGCATGGCGAAGTTGTCTACGCCGACGTGGGGAAGCAGTACCAAATTTTGCGCCGCCGCTTCCTCGTCCAGCACCGGCTGCAGCGCAGGAAACGTTTGCGTACCGAAGCCCACGGGCTTGGCTTGCCTTCTGGCGGCCGGGCCGGTGTCCTGTCCCGGCGGCTTCACACCGCAGAATCTCTATACCGGCTATTCCGATACGCGAGTCTGCAGCTGCTCGTGTACGGCTTCCGGCGGAAACTGCAACGATGTCGTGATCAACATCACCGGTACGTTGGCGCCCACGTGCGACGATTTCACCGGCGCCTATCTCGGCGCGGGTGCCTGCGGTACCACGCAATACACCCAGTTCGGCTACAAGTTCAGCGGCAGCCCTACCAACCCGACTGCCTGCACCACTGCCAACGACCAGCAGGGCAGCCTCACACCCACCGGACAGCAGACGCTCTGCTGTCGCTGAGCAACGCCCAGGCGAAATAACGGTCGCCCCGATCTTCGAAGCGGCGTGGCCGCGCGCGGCATCCAGTTGACCAAGGACAATGCAGGTTCGTATCTGATTGCCAATGAGCTCGGCGTACACTTCTTCGACTCGATCTTGCGAGCGCGCGCCCCGCTCTCCGTCGGTTCGGATGGATCGCTCACCTGCGCGGCGGGAATTCCGAAGGGATCGATGGTGACCATTCTCGACGGCGATTCGACTTCGATGGTCAACGCGGCCGAGAGCGCTGCCGCGGAGGCGAAGAAGAACCTCGTCGGCGAGGCCGCAGGCGTCTTGCTCTTCGATTGCGTCTGCCGGGGCATGATCCTGAAGCAGGATTTCCGGCTTGAAATCGATGCCGTGCGTTCCGTGTTCCGAGACGTGCCGATTGCTTTGAATGCGAGCCCCTTGGCCCGGGAATGTGGTTTTTCCACCCCGCTCAGCGATCGACTTGCGCCATCATCTGTGGCGCGTAGCGCAGGCCTGCCGTCGAACCCGGCGGAACGGCGGCATCGAGTTGCGCGGTCTCTTCGGGTGTGAGCACCAAATCCGCGGCGGCGACGTTCTCCTCTAGGTACTTGCGACGTTTGGTTCCCGGAATGGGCACGATGTCGTCGCCTCGTCCGAGCAGCCACGCGAGAGCGAGCTGCCCCGCGGTCGCGCCTTTACGTTTCGCGAGTTGCTGGACCGTGGCGGCGATCCGCAGGTTGGCGTCGAAGTTCGTCCCTTGGAGACGCGGGTCGTTCCTACGGTAGTCGCCCTCCGGATACTCCTCGGCGCGTTGAACCGTGCCGGTGAGGAAGCCGCGGCCGAGCGGAGCGAAGGGGACCAAGCCGATGCCGAGTTCGCGCAGCAGCGGGATGATCCGGTCCTCGAGGTTTCTTTCCCAGAGCGAGTATTCGCTCTGAAGCGCCGAGATGGGATGCACGCGGTGGGCGCGGCGAATCGTGTCTCCCCCTGCTTCGGATAGGCCGAGGAAACGGACCTTGCCCTGGCGAACCAGATCGGCCATCGCGCCTACCACGTCTTCGATCGGCACCTGCTTGTCGACGCGGTGCTGGTAGAGGAGGTCGATGCGGTCGGTGCCGAGCCGGCGCAGAGAAGCGTCGACCACTTCGCGCACGTGCTCCGGCCGGCTATCCAGCCCAGCGATCTTTCCCTCTTCGAAGCGGAAGCCGAACTTGGTGGCGATGATCACCCGATCGCGCCGGCTCCCGAGAGCCCGGCCAAGGAGCTCCTCGTTGTGGTAGGGGCCGTAGGCCTCGGCCGTGTCGAAAAAGTCGAGCCCGAGCTCGATGGCTCGATGGATGGTGGCGAGCGATTCCGCGTAGTCGGGGACCCCATAGGACTGGCTCATCCCCATGCACCCCAGCCCGAGTGCCGAAACCTCGAGTCCCTGTCGTCCGAGTCTGCGCTTGGTCAGCATGACATCCTCCGTTCCAGCCCGAGGCGCCCTCTTGCTTCGGCGCGCCGCTGGGTGACCAAGCTACGAGTTCTTTTCAGCCGCCGCCACCACCGGAGTCGAAGGTCGGAGGTGTTCCGCCGGCCGAGCTGCGCGCGTCCGATGCACGACGGTCCCCGGCGCCTTAGTCGATTCCCGAGTCGCCGGGAGAGCAGAGCGGCCGCGACTTCGTAGCGGTGCATGTGCCGCCATCACAGTCGGGGAAAATCCCTGCTCGAACAGTAACGTAGTGACCGGTGGCGCCATTGCAGTTGAGCGGATCGTCTCCGGGCCACCAGCTGATGCGCGTCGCCCCCACCAGCGCCTTCATGGTCGCATCATAAAAGTACTCGTACCTCGGACCATCGCCACCGCCCGTATAGACACCGATCAAATAGTGAGCGGAATAGGTTTGCTCGCTACGATCCAAATCGAGATCCATGTAGCCCGATGCACGGATCGACCGCGTAGACGGCATAGTCGTAAGCAGCAAACGCCGCCCCATCGAGAAAGCAATCGAGTGACGTCGTGGCGATTTCCCATCCGGAGTCTGCTGCGAGGCACTGGCATCCGCCATCGCCATCCGCGGCATCGCGAGACACGTCGGCGGCGTCCGCTCCATCGGCGAGCGTGTCGGTCGCATCAGGTGCGTCAAATGGTTCCGCATCGCCATCCGGCGCGGGGGAGGTGTCTGCGCTTGTGTCCTTCGCGATCGTGTCGGCCGTGGCATCGAGGGGTCCGGTCTCGATCGCGCCGTCGCCCTCGAAGTGGTGAGGAGATGTGGCACTCGCTCAGGAAGACTGCACGAGAATCATCGCTTGCCGCGTCTTCGCGGTCGTCATCGTTCGGCGATTGTGCGCCAACCTGTGCCAAGTCTTGGCACAGGCCGGCTCCTTGTGTCGAAGGCGCGGTCAACCCTGCTGGCCGTTCAGCCGCCCCTGCCGCCACCACCGGAGTCGGAGGTCGGAGGTGTTCCGCCACCGGAGTCCGGGGTCGGCGGAGTTCCGCCACCCGAGTCCGGGATCGGCGGCGTTCCGCCGCCATCGTCTCCCCCGCTTCCTCCGCCGTCCCTTCCTCCGCCCCCGCCGCCGCCGCTGCAGCTACCGCGCGTGTTGCATGTCATGGGCGGCACGCACTGATCGTCGCTGAAACACTGCACGCAGGTGTTGGTGAGACTGCAGAACGGCTGGTTCATGGTCGATGCACAGTGCGCGTCGCTGCTGCACCGAACGCAGGTGCCCGCTGGTCCGCAGGCGGGCGCATTGTTGCTGGTGCAATGGGCGTCGGAGCCACACTGCGCGCAGACCTTCGTGGTCGGATTGCAGCGCGGCGTTCGCCCTCCGCCGTCGGCCGAGCAGTCGTTGTCCGTCGAGCAACCGGCGATGCACGTGTTGTCGATGCACATCGACCCCGCTGCGCAGTTCGAATTGTCGAGGCATCCGATGCACCTTCCCGTCGGTAGCCCCTGCATGTTCGTGCGAAGGTCGCACGTCTTATTCGTCGCCTGACTGGCGCAGTCACCGTCCGCCAGGCATTGGACGCAGCGATCGTTGGGCGCATCGCAGACCGTATTGCCCGTGGGATTGGTCGAGCAAGTCCTCGTCCCGCAGGCCGTGGAGCAAGTGTTGTTGGACGTGCTGCACGTAGCACCGGGCGGGCAGTGGGTGTTGTCGAGGCATTGAACGCATCGATCCGCGGGCAACCTGTTGTTCCCGCTAGCCCGCGTATCGCAGGTCTTGTTGGTCGTCTGACCGGCGCAATCCGGGTCGGTGAGGCACTGGACGCAGCGATTGTTGGCGAGATCGCAGACCGCATTGCCTTGAGAGTTGGCGGAGCAGCCGTTCATGACGGTGCCGCACGGCATGCGTATATCCGGCCCGCCGCTGTCGCCGATGCCGCCGGTCCCCCCCGACCCACCCGAACCGCCCGATCCGCCCGTTGACCCGCCAGTGCCCGTCGTTCCGATGCCGCCACCGCTTCCCGTCCTGGAACCGCCGGTGCCGGTCAAAATCCCGGTCCCGGGGGCGCCCGGCGAGCTGGTCCAGTCGTAGTCTGTCGAACTGCGGCCGCCACAGGCCGCATAGAGCGTCGGCGTAGCGACAAGGAACGCGGCCAGCCAGGCTACCTGTTTTACAACCATCGTTCCTCCTCCGCGCGGCTTCGCTCTAGCCGCCCACGCAGTGGAATGCAAATCCGAGCACCGTCGTGCGCTTACGATTCAATCTGCGCTTGGCGTCTGCGCTGGGCCTACCACCCGCTATCGAGATTGCCCTCCGATTGAAACCATCGGCGGACGTTTCATTTTGCTAAGCGCCAACGTGACACCCTGCGTGCGCTACGGGCCTTGGTCGGATCGTCAGGCGATGTGCTCTTTGTTCCGCAACCGGCGTTCGAAGTCGCAGCAGATCGTGCGCTGCGGCACTTCGGCGGCGGGTGCTTTTTCTTTGGGCTTGGTCCGCGAGGTCGCGATCCTCTCTGCCCACCACGCTGCGGCGTCGGCCTCGGTCCAAGTCGCTGCGTCTCGGCATACTTGGAGCGATTGCGAAAGCGCCTCGGCGCTCTGTGGCCTGTCGCCGGGATCTTTGGCGAGGCAAGACAGAATGACGCGCTCGAGATCGTGGGGCACGGATCTTCGCTGCGATGGGGGGAGCGGCGTCGAGTGCA
>DATHES010000204.1:0-102944 GCA_035318465.1 Polyangiaceae bacterium | reverse complement strand
CGAAGTCTTCAGCGCCGTTGAAATCCAGCCCGAGCTCCCCGACCCTCCCCCTGCTTCGCACGTCGTTCCCCTCAAGGTGCACGTGGAGCCGAACCGGCTGCGACACCTGCGCCTGGGAGGCGGATTCGAGTTCGACCAACTAAAGACCGACCTGCACGGCCTCATCGGGTGGGAGGACAAAAATTTCCTCGGCGGCCTTCGCAGTTTCCGCGTCGATTTGAAACCGGGCTTCGTCCTCTATCCGTTGAGGCTCGACAACATCGTCACGCCCACCCGCCTCCTCCCCGAGGAACGCCTGCGCTTGCAGTTCAAGCAGCCGGGCTTCCTCGAGGCGCGGACCAACCTCTTCGTGCAGCCGGAGTTCAATATCTTCCCGCTGCTGGTGCGCTCCGATCCCACGACGGCGGGATCCATCGTGGGGTACCGCGAGGTGAAAGGCGCTACCTGGCTCGATCGCTCTTACGGCAAGCTTTACTCCAGCGTTGGCTACAACATCCAGATCGAGAACCCGTTTACGTACAAAGGGCCGCTCGATAACTATCTCTCGACGCTCGTCATCTCCTACCCCGAAGTCGTCGGGCGGCTCGATTTTCGCGACGACCGGGTTCACCCGCGCAAGGGGGTCTACCTGAGCGCGAACTTCCAATTTGCCGGCGGGCCGTTCGGCGGAAGCGCCGGCGACATGAAGACGCAACCGGAAGTGCGCGCCTACGTACCGGTCGCGTCGAGCGTCACGCTCGCCACCCGCGCGTCGATCGGTTTTCTCTTTCCGCGCAACTACGGCGACATCGTGCAAAACCACTTGGTCGAAGACGTGACGGACGACAATCGCGGGGAACGCACCCGCGACATCCAAACCGCTCTCTTTCGAGGCTTCTATTCAGGCGGCCCCAGCTCCAATCGCGGTTACCCGACGCGCGGCATCGCGCCCCATGGCGTCATCCCTTTCTTGAATCCGGCGACGGCGTCCCAGCAGGTGGCCAGCCGCTGCGACAATTTGATGGCGCCAGGGTTCGATTACGCCGCCTGTTCGGTCCCCATCGGCGGATTCACGCTGTGGGAGTTCTCCACCGAGCTGCGCATCGCCGTCACCGGCCCCCTCTCCGCCGCCGTCTTCGTCGACATGGGGGACGTCTCGCCCCAGCCGACGAACATTCGGCTCGGACATCTGCACATGTCGAGCGGCGTCGGCGCGCGCTACGACACGCCGGTCGGCCCGATTCGACTCGATATCGGCTATCGCATCCAGCCCCTTCAGGTCCTCGGCTTTCGCAACGAAAACGACGTTGCACGCCAGGATCCGGTGTCCGGTCTTCCCCCCAAGTTGCTCGGTGTTCCGCTCGCCATCGCGTTCGGAATCGGAGAGGCGTACTGACATGGCAGGTGAACACGGCCGCGCACGACGGGGATTTTGGCGGTGGGTCCTGCTCGTCGTGGAGTGGTTCGCGCTCGCGATAGGCGGCCTGATCGTCGCCGCTCTGCTTTCGCTCCAGCTGGGCATCGTCCGCAATTTCGTCCGTCTGAAGGTGAACGACGTGCTGGCAACGACCTTCGCCGGGCGCGTCGTCATCGAGCGCCTCGACCGCTTGAGCCTCACCGGCATCGGCGGCGCCCGGGTGCATGTCGAGGACCCGGGTGGAAAACCGGTGCTTCTCGTCGACGACGCGAGCGTCAGCATCGCCACCTTCGCCACGTTGCGGTCGTTCCTGCAGAAACACGGCGACCTCATCATCGACATCACGGCGGTGAAGCTCGCCTACGTCGATGCCAACCTCGATGCCGACGCTGACGGCAATTTCAAACTCTTGCAAGCTTTCGAGCCCAAGGAGAAGAAGACCGACGAGCCGCCCCCTTCGCGAGCGACGGTGATTCACTTGCGCCGCATCGCGCTTCAGCATGGCTGGGTTCACGGGCAGCCCAAGGATGCACCGTGGGTCGATACCGATCTCGACCGGTTGGACCTTTCGCTCATCGTCGGGGGCGACCGCACCGTTGCCGATCTGGCGACCCTCGATGTGGCGGCGCGCGCGCTGCCCCAGGGAGTGGACCTGCGCGCGCACCTCGAAGCGCACTACGCCAAGCCCGCGCCGAGCGGCGGCGACCAGGCGGGACGCGTCGATCTGAAGGGTGAGGTCAGCGGGGTTCCCTTTTTCCTCCGTGGGTCGATCGATGGCCCCGAAGTCGTCGGCAGCCTCGACGTCCCCAAGATGACCCCCGAGGATGCACGGCGCATCGCTCCCAGCGCTGCCCTGACGCAAAACCTGATGGCACATGCCGAAGCGCGCGGCCGCCTTCCGGACCTGAACGCCAAGGTACACGTCGGCCTCGGCAAAGGATCGCTCGACCTCGACGCGCGCGCGTCGATCGCCGAAGAGAAGAAAATCCACGCCACCATCAGCGCGAAAAAGATCGACGCCCACGCGCTCTCGCAAACGGCCCCTACCTCCCACGTCGGGGCCGACGCGACCATCGACCTCGTCATGCACGCCAACGGCGATGGCAACGGCAAGTACGTGCTCGATGTGCCGTCCGGCGACGTCGGCGGCAACCTCGTACCCGCCACGCATTTCGAAGGGCAAATGAAGATGTCCCGCTCGCCCGACGGGGCGACGGAGCTTAGCGTCCAGGGGCAGGGGGACATCGACGAGCCCGGGGCGCGCACCCGACTGCGCTTCGACCTGCAGCAGCGCGGCCCGTCGTCGACCGTCGATTTCCAAGTGAACACCGTCGCTGCCAAGCTCGATCGAACGCGGTTCGGTAACACCATTTCCGGCTCCGCCTCGCTGGACGCCCAGGGCATCGTGACCGTGGGCAGCGCGACCAAGGTGGATGCGACGCTCTATCTTCGCGCCTCGCGCATCGCGGCCGGCGATACGCGCGTCGATCAGGCGACGCTCCGCGCCAAGGTGCAGGGCGACATCGCCGCCCCGAACAGCGGCACCGTGGACGTCCAATTGCAGGGCCGCGGCTTCGTCGCAGCGGGAATGCAATTCGCGACCGCTGCGGTAGCCATGCGAGGCACCATGCGAGCGTCGGAGGTGACGGTTTCGCTCGTCCCTACGGACGGCCCGAGCATCGACGGCAGCACCTGGGTCGCGATCGATGACGGCGTCGGCCTGCGGAACACGCGTCTGCAGATCGCCCGCGATGAGGTGACGGCGCTGCTGCGGGTGGCCACGGTGCGATCGGCGCAGGGCAAGACACAGGTGGAAGGCGTTTCCCTCGAGGGCGTGGGCGAGCCACTGCACGCCGATGTGAGCCAGACGCCGCGAGAGCTCGTCGTTCACGCGACCAGCGAAGGCCTGGACATCACCAAGATCGGGCGGCTCTTTCGACGGCGCGATCTGAGCGCCGGACGCCTGGCGCTCGACGTCGATCTGACCTTGCGCGCCGCGTCTGCCACCGGCCACGTGCGGGCGAATCTCGAAAACGCTGCTTTTGCGCGAGTCAAAAATGGTAACGCTCAGATCGATACGAAATTTTCGGGCCGGCGCGTCGAGGCCACCGTCCACGCGGCGCTCGGAGAAATCGGAAAGCTCGACGTGGAAGAGTGTCAATTCGAGCTCGAAGGGAACGCCCCCTTCGGCATGGCTGCGTTGGAGAAGGCGCACGGGCGGCTGGCGCTCGATTCGCAAATCAACATCGGGCGCATCAAGGCGCTCTTGCCGCGCGGTTCCGTACCTTTTACCGACATGCAAGGCGCGCTGCACGTCAAAGGGGAGATCGCACGGAGCTCCGTCGACGAGCCTCCGGAGTTTCAACTTTCGTTCGCCACCCGAGGGCTCGTCTTGTCGGGTCGCGGCGATGCCGAGGACCGCGAGCAGGTGGCCGAGGTGCGCGTCGACCCCACCCCCCCCTGGAGCGTCGAAGGGGTGGACGTCGAGATGGCCGCCGCCGTGGCCAAGGATACGGGCGCCACGACCGTCAAGGGTCGCCTCTTCGACCGGCAAGGCACGGTCGTCTCCCTCGACGCCAGCTCGGATTCGATGCCTTACCGCCAATGGCTGAAAGCCAAGACCATCGACCCGAGTCGCCTGCATGACCTTCGCTGGGCAGCGGAGGTCGCCATTCCGAAGCGCGAGTTCAAGAAATTCCCCGCCGTCCTGAAGACGCAGCAGATGGGGGGCTCGGTCGGGGCGAGCGCGCATTTCGACGGCTCCCTGGGCAAACCCGACCTTCGTCTCCTGGTCGAGGTAAACGAATGGGTAACGCCCGTTCCTCGCGGCATGCAGCCGATCAACGCCAAGGTGGACGCTCACTACCAAAAGGGCGAAGGCGCGGTCGAGATCAACTTGACGTCTCAGGACAAGGAGCTCCTTTCGGGGACGGTTGAAATGCGGGGCTCGCTTCCCGGGCTCCCCTCTTCGCCCAACGAGGCGACCACGCCGTGGCGCGCGTCGACGAAGATGCGCCTTGCCGAGTTTCCACTGGAGACGCTGGGCACCTTCTCGGATCTGCAAGCGAAGGGGGTCGTTTCGGGCGAGCTCACGATCGACGACGTGCACCAGGATGCCCGCGCGAAGGCACAGATCGCCGTGCGCGATCTCCAGCTCGGCCGCGCCCGTTTTCCCCGCGGCACCGCCACGGTCGACTTCAATGGGCGGGTGCTGAGCGCGGCGCTGAAGCTCGACCAAACCGATGGCTTCGTGCAAACCCAGGCCCAGCTCGGCATGCGATGGGGTGCGGACACCGCGCCGACGGTGAAGACCGAGGAGCCTGCCTTCGTGGTGCTCAAGGCGAAGCAGTTTCGCGCGGCGGCCATCTTGCCCTTCGCGGCGGGCGCCGTGAGTCAGCTCGATGGTCGTATCGACGCCGATGCACGAATCGACATCGTGCCGGGCGGTGCGCCGCAGATGCGGGGCAACATCACGCTCGATCGAGGGCGCATCCAGTTGGCGCGCCTCGGTGAGCCGCTGCACGACGTCAAGATGCGCGTCGCGCTGACCCCGGACGGCGTGGTTCGTCTCGAGGACATCACGGCGCAGGGCTCGAGCGGCCGACTCAACGCGAAAGGAGTCGTCCGCTTGAATGGCTTTCAGCTGGTCGGGGCGCGGGCCAGCATCAGCATCCCCAAGAACGACCCTTTTCCCCTCGACGTCGACGGGCAGGCCATCGGAGAGGTCGACGCGGATATCACCATCGCCGCCGACGTGACGCCCGATCGGCGCACCATGAACGTCAAAGTGGACATTCCTCGCCTCCACACCCAGCTTCCTCTGGGGGCTTCGAACAAGCCGCAGGAGCTAGGCGAAGCCGACAAGATCCGCGTCGGCTATCTCCGTCGACCGAAACAGTTCGTGATCTTGCCGAAAGACGCAGAAGACCTCAAAGAGGACAACGCCCCCGCCGACGCAGAGCCGCCCACCACCACCAACGTCAGCATCCATTTGGGCGACGACGTCGAGGTCCGGAAGGGAAAGACGATCCGCATCGCGCTCACCGGAAACCCGAAGATCGAGCTGGGCGAGGAGCCGAAGATGTCGGGACAAATTCGGCTTACGCGCGGGATGTTGGAGGTCCAAGGCAAGCGCTTCCGAATCGAGAAGGGGGTCGTCACTTTCGTGGGCGCGCCCGATAACCCGCAGATCGTGGTCACCGCCGCCTGGGATGCTCCGGATGGCACCCGCGTGTATGCCGATTTCGTGGGACCGCTCAAGACGGGCAAAGTCAAACTCCGCTCCGAGCCATCGCGACCGCAAAACGAGATCCTGGCGCTCATCATGTTCGGAACGGCGGAAGGCTCCTCGTCGACCCCCTATCCGACCCAGCAACCCGACGGCGCCACGCGCGCGGGTGCCGTGGCCGGCGGGTTCGCCACCGAGGGATTGAGCAAAGGCCTCGACGAGCTCACGGGTCTCGACGTGTCGGCCAAGATTGACACCAGCAACTCGGCCAATCCGAGACCGGAGATCGAAGTGCAGATCGCCCGCGACATTTCGGTTCAGGTTGGATACGTGCTCGGGACCCCGAGCCCCGGCACCAATCCGGACCGCACGCTGCTGACCCTCGATTGGCGCTTCCGGCGAAACTGGTCGATGGAAACGACCTTCGGCGATCAGGGCAGCTCGATCGTCGATTTTCTGTGGCAGCACCGCTACTGATTTCCCGTGGCAGTGCCGCTATCGAGAGTTCGCCTCGGACCTTGGGCCGACGGCCGATTCGTTGCCTTGTTCTCGGCTCCCCCGGAAGGTATCGCTAGCATCCATCGGGACTCGCTATTTCTCGAAGGAAAGGGACGTTCTCCATGGTTTCGAGTCTGGCCATCGATGACGGGACGGCACATTTCCGAGAGCCCTATTCGGCTCACGCGCCGCCGCTCGACGACCACTTGGTTCAATTCTACGAGAGCGAAGATTCGCTCTGTGATGTCGTCACGACATTTCTTTCCGCTGGGCTCGCCGCAGGCGAACCAGCAATCGTCATCGCCACCGAAGCTCACCGCAAGGCCTTCCGCGCCCACTTGGCATCCACCGGTGTCGACGTCGAGGATGCGTGCCGATCGGGTCGGCTCACGCTGCTCGACGCGCGGGAGACCCTTTCCCAGCTGATGGTCGACGGCGCACCCGATCGCGATCGTTTCCATCGCGTGATCGGCGGCCTTCTCGCCGAGAAGTCGCTCGCCGCGGGCCACGTCTCCGCGCGCGCCTATGGCGAGATGGTCGATCTCCTCTGGAGAGAAGGCAATCCCGAGGCTGCTCTTCGCTTGGAACAGCTGTGGAACGATCTCCAGCACCAGCAGCCGTTCAAGCTGCTGTGCGCCTACGTGATGGGCAGCTTTTATCAGGAGGCGTCTGGCCTCCATGAGATTTGCAAGGCGCACGGGAGCGTGCTCGCGTTCGCGCCGCATCAACTCAACCCGCGCCCCGCTCCGGTAGCGTCGCCAGCTCCGCCCACCGAGAGCGCCATGAGCTCGCACGCCGAAAAGGCCGTGGCGGGCTCGTTCGGAGAACTGCGCCGAGCCGAGCAGGAGCTTCGCGATCGGCAGCGCGAGCTGCGAGACTTCGTCGAGAGCGCTCCGGTCGGGCTGCATCGGATCGCACCCGACGGCGTCATTCTGTGGGCCAATCGCGCCGAGCTCGAGCTTCTTGGCTACGCCGCCAGCGACTACATCGGGCGCAACGTGGCCGAATTCCACGTCGATGCGCGTGTCGCGGGAGAGCTCCTGGCGCGTCTCGGCAAGGGCGAAACGCTGCAAAACTTCGAGGCCACGCTGCGCAGCCGCGACGGATCGCCGAGGCACGTCAGCATCAGCTCCAACGTCCACTGGCGCGACGGCAAGTTCGCCTATGCGCGTTCTTTCACCCGCGACATCAGCGAGCTCAAACGCAACGAGCAAGAGAATCAGCACGCGCGGACGCGGGCTGAGCTCCTGTACAAGCTGGTAGGAGCGGTCGTCGACGCCGGCAACATCGACGACGTTTTTGCGGCGGCCCTCGACGCCCTTGGAACCGCCTTGCGGACGCCACGTTCGTCGATTCTCGTCTTCGATGCGCAGGGGCCGATGCGCTTCCGGGCATGGCGCGGTCTTTCCGATGACTACCGGCGCGCGGTGGACGGCCATTCGCCCTGGCCCCGCGACGCGTTCAACCCCGAGCCGATCATCGTGACCAACGCCGAAACCGACCCGGCCATGGTGTCCTATTTGCCGCTCTTTCGTGCCGAGGGGATCGCGGCCCTCGCCTTCATTCCGCTCGTTGCGGCTGGACGGCTGGTCGGAAAATTCATGGTCTACTACGAGCAGCCTCGCGTCATTTCTTCGCAGGAACTCGAGATCGCCAAGGCCATTGCCAATCATGTCGCCGCGGCCGTCGCCCGATTTTCGGCGGTTCAGGAGCTGGAGCAAGCCGTTCGCTTCAACGAAATGTTCACCGCCATACTCGGTCACGATCTGCGCAATCCTCTCGGTGGAATCCTGGCCACCGCCGACATGGCCATCCGTCGACCGGAGAGTGAAAAGATCCTCAAGCCGCTCGGCCGCATCATCTCCAGCGGGCAGCGCATGGCCCGCATGATCGATCAACTCCTGGATTTTACTCGGGCGCGACTCGGCACCGGCCTACCACTTCAGCTCAAGCGCATCGACCTGGAGCCGCTGGTTCGACAGGTCCTCGACGAGCTCGCGGTCGTTCATCGGGATCGGCCATTTCGTCTCGATCACAGCGGCAACACCAACGGCGTCTGGGACGATGATCGGCTCTGCCAGATCTTTTCGAACCTGGTCGGCAACGCCATTCAACACGGCATGGCGGAGAGCGGCGTCGACGTGCACATCGACGGAACTGCCGACGACGTGGTTCGGATTCGCGTTCACAACATGGGATCCGTGTCGCCCGAGCTCCTGCCCCGGCTGTTCGACCCCCTGACGGGCGGAGAGCGAAGACGCGAGAAGTCCAACGGGCTCGGCCTCGGGCTGTTCATCACGCAGCAGATAGCGAAGGCGCACGGCGGTCAGGTCGACGTCGTGTCGACCGAAGCGGCGGGAACGACATTCACCGTCTTCCTTCCGCGCGTCGCACCCGGTGGCGAAAAGGCAGCCTGAGATGAGCGTTTTGATCGTGGACGACGAACCTGGCCTCTGTGAATCGCTGCGCGATTTCCTGGAGGACGAAGGGTACGTCGTGTCCACCGCCAGCAACGGCGCCGAAGCGCTGCACCTTCTCGAAGGCGCCGATCTCCCCTGCGTCATGATTCTCGACCTGATCATGCCCGTCGTCACGGGAAACCAGGTCTACGAAAAGATGCAGAACGACCCGCGGCTCGCCAAAGTGCCGATCGTCGTCTCGACATCCGATCCGACGCGGGCGCCGGCCGGCGCTTTCATCATGAAGAAACCGATCAACCTCGATCGCCTCTTGGGTGCCGTAAAACTCCACTGCAAGGGTGACGCGCGCGCGCCACAGAACACCACGCCCCGAGAGGGGCGCACCGAAAACTAGAAGGTCTGGCCACGCGGCTTTCTCGTCCGGCGAGCGAGCTTGGCGAAATCGACCAACGCCGAAGCCTCGACGAGAGACCTGGGTCTCCTGTCCGATGTCACCGAACCGGCGTTGGGCGGCAGGGGCAGGCATCGGCATTGCAGGATGTCGGCTCCGCGGAGCCCCACTGCACGGCGTGCAGCGGGCGCGACGCAGAAGAGAGGGACTCATGAAGGCCATCGTATTTCACGGGATCGGGGATGTGCGGCTCGACGACGTCGGGGATCCCACCCTTAAGGAACCCACGGACGCGATCATTCGCCTGACGGCCAGCGCCATTTGCGGCACGGACTTGCATATGGTGCGCGGCACGATGGCGGGCATGAAACCGGGCACCATTCTCGGCCACGAGGGTGTCGGTATCGTCGAAACGGTGGGAAGCGCTGTGCGAAACTTGGTCATCGGTGACCGCGTCGTCATCTGTTCGACCATCGCTTGTGGCGCCTGCTCCTATTGCCGAGCGGGCTACCAGGCCCAATGCGACAAGGCGAATCCCAATGGACCTGCCGCCGGAACGGCGTTCTTCGGCGGGCCGGCCACGAGTGGGCCCTTCGACGGGCTCCAAGCGGAAAAAGCTCGCGTTCCTTTTGCACATGTCACGTGCGTCAAGTTGCCCGACGAAGTGACGGACGAGCAGGCCATCCTGCTGTCCGACATTTTCCCGACCGCGTACTTCGGCGCCGAGCTCGCCGAGGTGACACCGGGTGACACCGTGGTCGTATTCGGCTGCGGGCCGGTGGGGCAGTTTGCAATCGCCAGCGCTCGATTGCTGGGAGCGGGACGAATCTTTGCCGTCGACGCCGTTCCATCGCGACTGGCCATGGCCCGTGCGCAAGGCGCGGAGGTGATCGACTATGAGGACGAGGATCCGGTCGCCACGTTGCGCGAGCTCACCGGAGGCATCGGCGCCGACCGCGCCATCGATGCGGTGGGGGTCGATGCCAACCGCGCTCATTCCGGCCCCGCCTCCGAGCAATCGAATGCCCACGCGAAGGACTTCAAACGCGAGATCGAGACGATCGCGCCCAAGGTGCACCCCGAGGGCGACAATTGGCTCCCCGGCGACGGACCATCGCAAGTGCTCAGCTGGGCGGTGGAAGGTCTCGCCAAGGCCGGCACCCTCGCCATCATCGGCGTCTACCCCGACACGGCCACGACCTTTCCCATCGGCAAGGCCATGAACAAAAACCTCACCGTCAAAATGGGCAACTGTAACCACCGCCGGTACGTGCCCATGCTGGTGGAAATGGTTCGCATGAACCGTGTCGACCCTACGACGGTGTTGACCCATATCGGCCCCCTCGTCTCGGCCATCGACGCTTACAAGGCATTCGATCGCCGCGAGTCGGGTTGGACGAAGGTGGAGCTCAAGCCGACCGCTCAGAATGGTCAACGCCCGCCATCCGCCTCGCAAGGCGTATAGTCTTCCCTCGCCGCTGGACCGCGGCGCGGACGATGAGCCATGAGCCAAGGATGCACGCACGATCGCAATCCATTTCGGCATGGCGATTGCTCCGAGCAAGAGCGATCCGCCATGCCGGATCAGACGGAGAGACACCATGGCCGCAAAAAGGAAGGCGACCCGAAAACGTTATCCCAAAGCCGCGAGCAAGAAGGTGGCAGCAACCATGCGCGAGCGAAAGCGCGGGACGCTTCGCTCCGGAGGATCGGGAAAAAAGGTAACGAGCCGCAAGCAGGCCATTGCCATTGGACTCTCGGAGGCGCGACGGTCGGGCGCCAAGGTCCCCCGAAAGCGCAGTGGGCGACGTAAAGGCGGGCCGAAACGCCGTGCCGCACATTAGCGGGGGAGTGGCGCCCATCGAAGCGCCGCGCGTCTCCCGTGACGGCAGGGAACGCGCCATACCACCTACCCCCCTGGCGCGCCGGCTGCCGATCGGTAGCGAGGTGACGGCCGAGGGTGTGCATTTTCGCGTTTGGGCGCCGGGACGCACCCGGGTAGCCGTGGTCATCGAGGGGAACCCGGTGGCGTCGATTGACCTCATCGCCGAATCCGGTGGGTACTTTTCGGCCATCGCTCCGGCCGTGCGCGCTGGCGACCGCTACCGATTCCGACTCGATGGGGAAGAAGGTCACTATCCGGACCCAGCCTCGCGCTTTCAGCCCGAGGGTCCCCACGGACCGTCCGAAGTCGTCGACCCCGCCCCGTTTCCTTGGACGGATGATGCGTGGCCCGGTGTCGGACGCCTCGGTCAAGTCATCTACGAAATGCACATCGGCACGTTCACACGCGAGGGCACGTGGGCTCGAGCGACGGAAGAGCTCGCAGAGCTTTCCCGGCTCGGCGTGACGGTGCTCGAAATCATGCCTCTCGCCGACTTCGCCGGGCAGTTCGGCTGGGGGTACGACGGCGTCGATTGGTTCGCGCCCACGCGCCTCTATGGGCGCCCCGACGACGTTCGCCGCTTCGTCGATCGTGCCCACGCCTTGGGGCTCGGCGTCATTCTCGACGTGGTCTACAACCACTTCGGCCCCGACGGCAACTACGTCACCCAGTTCACGAAGGACTACATGTCGGAAGAGCAGACCGAGTGGGGGCCTGCGCTCAACTACGACGGACAGAATTCCTTCGGCGTTCGTGAGTTCGTCATCAGCAACGCGCGCTATTGGATCGAAGAATTTCATTTCGACGGCCTTCGTTTCGATGCGACCCAGGGCATCTTCGACGCGTCGCCGACGCACATCTTGAGCGAAATCGCCACCGCCGTACGCGAGGCGGCAGCACCCCGCACGGTTCTACTCGTGGCTGAAAACGAGCCCCAGCAACCCCAACTGGTCCGATCCTCCACGACAGGCGGCTATGGGCTCGACGCCATGTGGAACGACGACTATCACCACAGTGCGTGGGTGGCGCTGACCGGCCAAAACGAGGCCTATTACAGCGACTATCGCGGCACCCCGCAGGAGCTCATTTCGGCCATCAAATGGGGATTTCTTTTCCAAGGGCAGCAATACGCCTGGCAGAAACAGCGGCGCGGCGCGCCGGCGCTGGATCTCGATCCTGCGGCCTTCGTGGTGTTTCTCCAGAACCATGACCAGGTCGCCAACTCCGGCAGCGGACAGCGGGTGCACGCGCTGACGAGCCCAGGGAAATACCGCGCCATGACGGCGCTCACGTTGCTCGCGCCGGGAACGCCGATGCTGTTCCAAGGACAAGAGTTCGCGTCGTCGGCTCGGTTCCTCTTCTTCGCCGATCACCAATCGGAGCTGGCCAAGCTGGTTCGCCAGGGTCGCGCCGCATTTCTCGCACAGTTTCCGGCGCTGGCGCTCCCCGAAGCGCAACGTCGGCTCCCTGATCCCAGTCATGCGTCCACCTTCGAGGCATGCAAGCTCGACTTGTCGGAGCGCGCCGCGCACGCTGCCGTGTACGCGCTGCATATCGACCTGCTCGACCTGCGACGCCGCGACCCCGCGTTTGGAGGCGCGCAAACCCTCGGCAACGTGGACGGGTTCGTCTTGAGTGACGCCGCGTTTGGAATTCGGATCTTCGG
The DNA here is from genome assembly GCA_035318465.1 of Polyangiaceae bacterium. GTDB lineage: Bacteria > Myxococcota_A > Polyangia > Polyangiales > Polyangiaceae > DASWDH01. Next base: position 90,460 of record DATHES010000204.1, on the reverse strand, counting down.
CGCGGAGGCAGGCGACCGTCTCCTTCTCGTGAATCTCGGCCGCCGACTCGATCTTGGCACGGTGGCGGATCCCTTGTTTGCTCCCCCCCAAGGGACGACTTGGTCCAAACTATGGTCGAGCAACGAAATCGCCTATGGCGGCGACGGAACGGCGCCGCTCGAATCTGAGCGGGGTGTCACCCTTCCGGCCGAATGCACCATCGTTCTGTCACCTACCCAGCCCTGAGGTCGTCGTGGACGAGCACACGCGGCAAACCGAGGATGAAGGTGCTCGCCCGAGCAACGGACCCCACTCCGATCCCGATCGGATCGGCGCCGACCATCCGAGCATTTCGCGCGAGTGGCTAGTGACCAACGGTCTCGGCGGCTACGCCTCGGGCACCGTGTCGGGCTTCATTGCCCGGCGTTTTCACGGCCTCCTCGTCGCGGCGCTCCCCGCCCCCGAAGGGCGCACGATGATGCTCAATCACCTTTCGGAAAAGCTGCGTTTTCCAGATCGACCGCCCATCGTCTTGAATGGAGAAGAACAACCGCAGGGCATGCTGGTTCCCAGCGCGTCACGCTACCTGGTCGACTTTCATTTGGACGCCGGCTTGCCCGTCTGGACCTACGCGGTCGGCGGCTTGACCATCGAGAAACGTCTTTGCCTCCCTCACGGGCAAAACACGACCCTCATCTCCTATAAGCTCGTCACCGGCGAGGGCGTCCGCATCGAGCTCCAGCCGTGGGTCAACTTCCGGCGTCATGACGGCCCCCTGAACGAGCTCATCGACGAGCCCTACGCCATGATCGTGCAAGGCGATCGCTACGAGATCTTCAAGCAGGGTACTCCCCCGCTGCGCCTCCGCGTGGAAGGTCCTCACCCTACCTTCACCATCGCCGGCGACCGGCTGAGGAACATCCGTTATCGAACGGAGGAAAGCCGTGGGTACGACTCGCAAGGCGACCTCCATAGCCCTGGGTACTTCGGCGTCGACTTGGTCTGCGAGCGCGCCGCGAGCTTCCTCGCTTCGGTCGAGCCGTGGGAGATTGCGTCGGCGCTCGAGCCATTGGCCGCCTTCGACATGGATCGTGTGCGGCGGGCCAGACTCCTCGCCTGCGCCCATCCGAGTGTCCAGACCGGCGCCGGCGCCGAGCTCGTCCTGGCAGCCGACCAGTTCGTCATCACCCCGGCCGGACGTTTGGCCGACGCCGCCCGCGCCCGAGCCGGCGGTGACGAGGTTCGGACGATCATCGCCGGCTACCACTGGTTTACCGACTGGGGCCGCGACACGATGATAGGCCTGGAAGGTTTGACGCTATCGGTTGGGCGGTTCGAAGAAGCAGCCTACGTTTTGCGGACCTTTGCTTACTACGTGCGCGATGGGCTCATTCCCAACATGTTTCCCGAAGGAAACAATGCTGGCCTCTATCACACCGCCGATGCCACGCTCTGGTACTTTCACGCCATCGATCGCTACGTCGAAATCAGCGGTGACGTCAGCTTGGTACGGCACCTCTTGCCCACCTTGCGCAGCATCATCGGACGGCACGTGGAGGGCACCCGCTTCGGCATCGCCGTCGACCGCCAAGACGGCCTCTTGCGACAAGGCGAAGAGGGCTACCAACTCACGTGGATGGACGCGAAAGTGGGCGATTACATCGTGACCCCGCGGCGGGGAAAGGCGGTCGAGATCTGCGCCCTCTGGTACAACGCCCTCATGTTGCTCGCCGGCTGGGAGCGCGAGCACGGCGACGCGGGAGCGGTCGGCCAGCTGGAGCGGCACGCCACCCTCGCGCAAAGCTCGTTCAACCGCCGATTTTGGTATGAAGACGGCGGCTATCTTTACGACATCGTCGATGGCGAAGCCGCCGACGACAATGCCCTCCGCCCCAATCAACTGCTGGCGATTTCCTTGAAACACCCCATCCTCGATCGCGCGCGCTGGAAGAGCGTCGTGCACGTCGTGCAGGACGCGCTCTTGACACCGGTCGGGCTGCGTACGCTCGCTCCGTCGCACCCTGACTACCGAGCCAAATACTTCGGCGATCTACACGCCCGCGACACGGCCTATCATCAAGGAACGGTGTGGGCATGGCTCATCGGGCCCTTCGTGGATGCCTGGCTCAAGGTGTACCCCGACGGCCAGCGTGACGCGCAACGCTTTCTGCAAGGCTTCGTGCCCCATCTTTCCGAGGCTGGCGTCGGGACCATCAGCGAGATCTTCGATGCCAGCCCCCCGTTTGCCCCGCGCGGGTGCGTGGCCCAGGCATGGAGCGTCGCCGAAGTGCTGCGCCTCTGGATCAAGACGTCGACCCCGAGCGGGGCCGACGTCCGATCGAGCGGCCGCTGACGCCGCTACTTCACAGCGCGTAAAGAAACGCCAAGAGGTCGGCTTTCTCCTCTGCAGAAAGCTTCGTCCCTAGCACCAGGTTGAAAAACTCGACCGTGTCCTCGAGCGTGAGCAGGCGACCGTCATGCAGATACGGGGGGGAGTCCTTGATCCCGCGGAGCAACATGGTCTTGATGGGGCCGTCGGACGTCGCCAGAATGCCGTTGACCAAGCGAGGCTCGTAAAAGCGCTCCGCGTGCAGATCATGCATCAATTGATCGATGTAGTACGGGGGCGTGTGGCAGGTCGAGCACTTTGCTTTTCCAAAGAACAGATCTTGGCCCCGGGTTTCGGCGGCCGTTGCTCGGCTGGCATCGAGCTTGCCGTCGAGCCCGAGCTTCGGCGCCGGGGGCAAGGCGAGGATTCTCTGAAATTCCGCCATCCCCTGCACTTGCGCTCCTCGATCGAGCGGATTGAGCCCTTTTTTGGTGGCTAGCACCGGATCACCGTCGAAATACGCGGCGCGCTGCTCGAATTCCGTGAAATCTTCCACGCTCATGAGGGCCCGCTGGGAACCGAAGAGCTGCTGGATGTGGGTCCCTCGCAGCGATGGCGTATCGATGCGATGTCTCATTTCCTGCGGTCGGATGTCGCCGACCAGGTGCGTGCCTGCATTGGAATGGCCGTTGACGTGGCAATCGAAACAGGCAACCCCTTGGCTCGGCCGCTCGGAACGTCGGTCGTCGGTGAAGTTGAATTGCTGTTGCGCGAACGGGGTGAGCAGAAGCCGCAGTCCATCGAGCTGTTTCGGGTTCAGAACGCATTTGAAAAGCTCGAAGAAATTGTCCGTCGTCACCACCTGGCCCTGCGAGACGTCCCCAAGATCGGGACGCGTCGTCAAAAAGATGGCCGGAGGAAATTCCGGCAGGAACGGGTCGGGGAGATCGAAGTCGAGATCGAAGCGCGCGAGATTGCGGCCGGTCTGACGCAGGATTTCTTCGATGTGAAAGTGTGGGAAAAGCATTCCCCCCTCCGGCTGTTTCGGATGCGGCAAAGGCAGGAATCCGGGGGGAAACAGATCGGCGGCGCGAATTTGTTCCGGGGTCTGTTCCGCCAGCGCTTCCCAGGTCTGGCCAGTCGGCAGTTTGACGCGAACGCCCTGTTGCACTGGTTTTCCCCGGGACATCGTGACGTCGGGCGAGGGACGGTCGGCCAGATCGTAGCGGGCGTCGAGCAACGCTTGCTGGCGGGTCATGGCGATGTCCTTTTCCGCAATCTTGGCCTTCATGAGCGCGGGAAAGTCGACGTGTTGATCACCACCGCCGTTCATGTCGCCACACTTGGCTGGGGGCGGCGGCGAATTGGGCGGCGAATCACCGCCGTCGAGACGTCGCTGCGTCCCCGACGGCGTGCTGTTGTGCGAATCCGATGTCATGACCGGCTGCGTTCCACACGATACCGCGCAGAGAGCAAGCCAAAAGACCGAGGGTGAGCGACGAATCATGGAAAGCTCCTTCCGAGGTGCGCCTGTGTGCAGTTGGCTCCTCGACTTTTCGAAACCGCGGACGCTGATGCACGCGATGTACCCGTGGGAGTGAGCAGGAGCGGAACCGATGGTTCGAAACGCTCGCGATGACTATGCTCTCCTCCATGGTAGCGGCGCTGACGGCGGTGCGGGATCTGGGCCGCCTGCGGGCGATCGCCATGGTCCTGGCCAAGCACGGCTTTGGCGAAGTGCTCGGACGAATGGGTCTCGGCAGTCTCGCGCCGAAGTCATCACGCGCCGATGCCGAGCAGGGACGCGCGATCGCCTGGCCCGAGCGGGTGCGCTTGGTCCTCGAGGACCTCGGACCTTCGTTCATGAAGCTGGGGCAGATCGCGTCGACACGAACCGATCTCCTCCCTCCAGAACTCATCTCCGAGTTGAAGAAGCTGCAGGACGACGTGCCCCCCGTGGACTTTGGTGCGATCAAGGAGGAGGTGGAAGCATCCCTTGCCGCCTCGATCGGCGAGATTTACGCCGATTTCGAGGAGCGCCCACTGGCAGCGGCGACCATCGGACAGGTCCATCGTGCCCGACTTCGCGCCGTGCCCGCTCTGCCGGCGCCCGCACCGACGGCTTCCGCTGCCGCTGGTGACGCGCCGTCCACCACGGGCTCCAGCAGCACTGCGATCGAGCCCGACGTGGCGGTCAAGGTGCAGCGGCCTGGCGTACGCGCCACCATCGAGCGAGACGTCGAGCTGCTCGGCTTCTTGGCGGCAGTCTTGGATAGATCGGTTGCCGAGGCACGCGCCTACGATCCGATGGGTCTCGTGCGCGAGTTCGATCGCTCGATCACGGCGGAACTCGATTTTACGAATGAAGCCGCCAACGCGCAGCGCTTTCGGCAGAACTTCGAAGGACACCCCGAAGTCGCGTTCCCGCGCGTGTACAAGAGCGCATCCGCCAAGCGGGTGCTCACCACCGAATTTTTCGACGGGTTCCGCATCGATCAGGCCCTCCAGCGTGGGGTCGATGGCAAAAAGCTGGCGCGCATGGCCGTGCGCATCGTGGTCAAGATGATCTTCGAAGACGGCTTTTTTCACGCCGATCCCCACCCGGGCAACATCATCATCCAAGGAACCGTCGACGAGCCGGTGATTGGCCTCGTCGATCTCGGCATGGTGGGTCGACTTTCCCCCGAGCTCCGCAACAAGACGGTCGATCTCATGGTGGCCGCGGCTCGAAAGGACAGCATCGCCGTCGCCGACGCGCTCTACGCCATCGGCCGCCCCACCGCCAAGGTCGACATGCCCACTTTTCGCGCCGAGGTCTCCCTTTTGGCGGAGAAGTTCGTGGGGCTTCCGCTGCGCGAGATCGAGCTCTCGGCCTTGATCCGCGATCTCGTGGCCGTGGCGCTCAAGTTCGGGCTCGAGATTCCGACCGACTTCATGATGGTGGGCAAGGCGCTCATGACGTTGGAGGGAATGGGACGGCAACTCGACCCCGACCTCGACGTCTTCCAGGAGGCGCAACCGTATTTCCTGACCATTCTTCGCCGACGCTACGGTCCCGAACGGCTCGGAGGCGACCTGCTGCGCGGCATCACCCAGTTTGCGGGCGTGGCGCACGATGTGCCCCTTCACCTGCAGGAGGTTCTCGACGACCTTCGGGCTGGGCGGCTGGAGGTGCGAACCGTCGAGACGCAGCTTGCGCCTGGTCTCGACCGCCTGGGGCGGCGTGTCTTCAGCGGCTTCGTCGTGGCGTCGCTCAACGTCGCCGCCGGGCTCGCGCTCATTTCTTCTTGGCGCTATCGCGTCTGGGGCGCCGCCGTTCTGCTCGCTGCCTCCTGGATAGCGTGGGCCTTCCACGTCTCGGGCGAGGCGGTGCGAACGTGGTGGTCCAAAGGAAGGAAGCGACGCTGACGTTTCTGCCGGACGCGCCGACTACGCACGATCCTCGGTCGTGATCGGATCGCCGTGCACGCGCCGCCGCTCGAAATGGCGCAAGCGCGGGACCTGACGGGCCGGCTTCTCCGGTTCATCCAGGAGCAGGGCCAGATCGCGGGTCGTATCGATATCGACTTCGCCCGCGGGCCACTCGATCGACAGCGTGCCCGGATCATCGCGCAAGATCGCAGCCGCGCCGGCGTCACCGCTCAGCCCAAACAGACGTCGAAAGGCCGTCGCCGGGAACAACGCCGGCACGCCGACCACGCCGCTATAACGAGAAGCAACTTTCATGAAGCCAGCTTCATGCATGGCGATGAGCCGATCGAGGTGGTGTGCGTCGAGATGGGGCTGATCGCTCACCATGAGAATGAGCGCATGCAGATCCTTCTGGGCGGCCCAATGCGTGGCACAGCGAATCGACGACGCGATCCCTTCCCGCCAGCCGAGGTTCACGATGCAGCTCAGCGGAAGGTCGCTCACGACAGGCACGACGCGCTCGGCGTGGGCGCCCACGATGACCGCGATCTCGTCGGCGTTCGATCGCAGCGCTTGGAGGACCGCGTGCCTTACCAACTCGCGGCCACGCCAAAGCACGAGCTGCTTGGGAAGACCGAGACGTCGCGAGCCCCCCGCGGCGAGAATGGCGCAACCTACGCGGCTCATCCGACCCTCACTAGGCTGCTCTCGCCCACCAGACTGCTCTCGAGGGAGGCGAGGTGCGGCCGATGAATCCGGCCCCGGCATTGCGACAAGGGTCTCCCGCTCGACCCGCTCAGCACCGCTTGAATTTCTGCCATGACCGAGAGTCCTATCTCCTGTGGCGTTTCCGCGCCGATGTCGAGCCCGATGGGCGCGTGAATGCGTCCCAAAACTTCCGCCGAATCCGTCTGCTGGCCGATGTCCACCATGAGCCGTAACGTGCGAGCGCGCGGTCCGAGGATGCCGATGTAGCTCGTCTTCGATCCCAGAAGGCATCCCAGGAGGTCGCGATCGCGTTCGTAGTGGTGGGACAAGATGACGGCCGCAGGTCGCGCGCTGGCGTCGACGGCGGCGCAAAGCTCGTGCGCGGTGCCCGTCGCCAACTCGCCGAGTCCGTGGAATCGCTCGCGACTGAGCCAGCGCGGCTCGCTCGCCCAGATGACGACGCTCCAGCCCAGGTCACGCGCAAATCGAGCGAGTGGCACGGCATCCGGCCCCTCGCCGCAGATGAACAGTCGCGGCGGGGGCACCACCGGTTCCACGAGAACGTCGAGCGTTCCCTCCGGACGTGTGAGAACGAGTGTTCGCCCACTGCCCGTCGTCGCGACCTTCCGCGCCACCGCGACTTCCTTTCCTTCGAGGAGCCCGCGCCAGTCCGCCTCGCCGTAAAAGGCGACTTCGCCGGCCGCCGTGAGAGACGCGCGGCTACCCACGGGCACGCCGGGCACGCTCGAACGAAACACCGTCAGCAGGCAGCCGAACTGCTCGCGCGCCACGGTGCGGCCAATGAAATCGAGCGCCGCGTCGGCAGCAGCATGCTCGCGCTCGAGCAAGACTTCGACGACGCCGTTGCATCCGAAGCCCGACCCCCAACCGAGCTCGTCGTCATCGGAGGTCGAATCGTATTTCACCAGCACGGCGTCGTGCTCGCGCGTGCGCCACCAGGCCGTTTGGATGAGAGCTGCTTCCAGACAACCGGCACTGATCCCTCCCGTAACCGATCCGTCTCCTCCGATGATCATGCGAGCGCCGGGCCGCCGGTACGACGAACCGCTCACCTGCATGACGGTGGCTACCAGATAGCGCGTCTGCTCGGCGCGCAGCCGTCGCAGCGTCTGTGTGATGGCATGAATATCGCTCATGACGTGACCAGCACCTTGTCTAGCGTGATCGGAAGATCGCGCACCCGTTTGCCCGTTGCGTGATAAACGGCGTTGGCAATGGCTGCCACGCCTCCCGTGATGCCGATTTCACCGATTCCTTTGGCGCCGACCTCGCTCACGTGCGGGTCGTCTTCCTCGACCAGGATGACGTCGAGCACAGGAACGTCCGCGTGGACCGGCACGTGGTAGTCGGCGAGATCGCGGGTGACCAGCCTCCCCGTTCGAGCATCGCGCACCGTCTGCTCTTCGAGGGCGCATCCGATGGCCCACACCATTCCCCCGAGCAGCTGGCTGCGCGCGGTCTTTGCGTTGAGCACCTTGCCGGCTGCGAAAGCACCGACCATGCGGCTCACACGGACTTCGCCCACCGCTTCGTCGACGCGCACCTCCGCGAATTGAGCGCCGAAGGCGTAGGTGCCGTAGTTCTTGCGCTCGGCCTTCTCTTTGGCCTCGATGATGGCGGCGATGTCCTTTTGCTGCGCACTCTTCAGAATGTCGGCATAACTCTGGCGACGGCGCGGGTCGTCGCGATCGAACAATGCACCGTCGGCCGCGTCCATGCGATCCGGCTTCGTGCCGTGCAGCGCCGAGGACGGCGTCTCCGCCGCGAGCTCGCTCAATTTGCGTCGCAGCTCGAGGCAAACGAGCTTGACCGCCGATCCCACGCTGGCGGCCGTGCGCGACCCTGCCGAGAGCGGCGCCTCGGCAAAGGTCGTGTCTCCGAGCTCGAAGCGTACGCGATCGATGGGCAACGCGAGCGCGTCGGCCGCGACCTGGGTCATCACGGTGTAAGTGCCCGTGCCGAGGTCTTGGGAACCAGCGCGAACGAGCGCCGTGCCGTCAGCGAAGAGCCGCGCCTCTGCGGAAGATGCGCTCTGCCCGGCCGGATAAGCCGCCGTCGCCATGCCCCAGCCCACCAGCACGCCACCTTCGCGCAAGGAGCGGGGAGCCGTCGAGCGGCGCTCCCACCCGAAACGCCTGGCCGCCGACTCGTAGCAAGCGCGCAGCGCCTTGCTGGTCCACGGTTTGCCCGTTTCCGGATCGACTTCGGCGTAGTTTTTCAGACGCAGTGCCACCGGATCCATCTTCAACGCGTAGCTGAGCTCGTCCATGGCCGACTCGAGCGCGTAGTTGCCGGTCGCCTTCCCCGGCGCTCGCGTGAACGTCGGCGTGGAAATGTCGAGTCGAACGAGCCGGTGGCTGGTGCGCACGTTGGCGCACGCGTAAAGCATCCGGGAGACCACCGCCGACCCCTCCACGAACTCGTCGAAGCGCGAGGTCTCCGATAGGAGCTCATGACGAAGGGCCACCAGCGTCCCGTCCTGGCTGGCACCGAGGGCCAGCTTTTGTCGCGTTTGCGGACGAAACCCGACGAACGCAAACATCTGATGTCGCGTCAGCACGAGCTTCACCGGGCGCCCCACCACCCTGGCGGCCATGGCCGCCAGCGCGACATGCGACCAAGGCGAACCTTTGCAGCCGAAGCCCCCTCCCAAGAACTTGGAAATGACGCGGACCTTGTCGGGAGACAGACCGAAGAGCTGCGCAATTCTCTTGCGAACGACGAAGACGCCTTGGGTCGCGTCGTAGAGGGTAAGACGGTCCGGTCCGTGCCAAACCGCCATGGTGGCGTGAGGCTCCATGGGATTGTGATGCTCGCGGGGCGTCGTGTACGTCTGCTCGATGCGCACCGCGGCGGCGCCGAACGCGCGGTCGAAGTCGCCGCGCTCAGAATCGGCAGGGTCGCGCCCGGCTTGCTTGGGCGCGTAAGCATGCGCGGCTTCGCCCTCCATGCTCGTCACCGCCTGCTCCGCGCGGTAATCGACGGCGACGAGCGCAGCGGCATGCTGGGCGTGCTCCAGCGTATCGGCGATGACCACCGCGACGGGCTGGCCGTCGTAGTGCACCACGTCGTCCTGTAGCATTTGCAGACCGCGCTCTTGCGTGCCGGGTGCGGGTGCCGCAAGCCGCGGCGCGTTGTCGTGACCGATGACCGACAAAACCCCGGCCGCGCGCCGCGCCGCCTCGACGTCGATGGAACGGATGCGCCCCTTGCCGATGGTGCTGCCGACGATGACCGCATGAGCGACGTTGGCCACCGGAACGTCGGAGGAATAGACCGCGCGGCCGGTGACCTTGAGGCGGGCGTCGACGCGATCGAGCGGCTGACCGGTCCAGGTCTTCACGTGACCTCCGCGACGGACGAGAGAGCGCGCACCAGCGTACTTTTCAGCAGCGCGACCTTGAACACGTTGTGCTTGCGCGTCTGCGCGGCGGCGACGCTGAGCGCCGCCGCTCGCTCGAAGGTGGCCAAGGTGGCGGGCTCCCCCACCAGCGCCTGCTCCGTTTCCACGCTCCTCCACGGCTTGGTGGCCACGCCGCCCAGCGCGACCCGTGCCGCGTGCACCCTTCCTTGCGCGACGTCGAGCGCCACCGCCGCCGAAGCGAGCGCAAACGCAAAGGACGCTCGATCGCGAACCTTGACGTACCGCGAGCGAGAAAAGAACGGCGTCGCCGGCAAGGTGATGTGGGTGATCACTTCACCCGGCTCGAGCACCGTTTCGAGCTCAGGATGGTCCTCGGGCAGACGATGGAAATCAGCGATGGGAATGGCCCGCGCACCAGCGGGCCGCTCGGTATGCACCGACGCTTCCAGCGCCATCAGCGCCACGCAGAGGTCGGAAGGATGCACGGCGATGCACGACGCGCTCGTCCCGAGGATGGCGTGCATGCGGTTGTACCCGTCCATCGCCGCGCAGCCCGACCCCGGTCGGCGTTTGTTGCACGCCGAGGCGACCTCACGAAAATACGGGCAGCGCGTGCGCTGCAGCAGATTGCCGGACATCGACGCCATGTTGCGAAGCTGCGGCGACGCGCCGGAAAGCAGCGCCTGGGAGATGGCGGGGTAGCGCGTCTTGATGAGAGGGTGATCGGCGACGTCGCTATTGCGTGCCAGGGCGCCGATGGCGACCCCACCCGCGGATTCCTCGACCTTCTGGTAAGGAAGGGCGTTGATGTCGACTATCCGGTTCGGTCGCTCGACACCGAGTTTCATGAGATCCAAGATCGATGTGCCGCCCGCGAGGTAGCTCGTTTCGGCGGCGCGGCCGGCGTCGACCGCACCGCGCGACTCCCGCACTCGCACGTATTGGAAAGGGTGCACGCTAGCCCTCCTTCCCCACCCTTTGAATAGCGGCCACGATGTTCGGATAGGCTCCGCAGCGGCAGAGATTGCCGCTCATGTGTTCGCGGATCTCCGCTGCCGACGTTGCTCGCCTTTCGCGCAGAAGGCCCACCGCGCTCATGATCTGACCTGGAGTGCAGTAACCGCATTGAAGGGCGTCCTCGGTGATGAACGCCTGCTGCATGGGGTGAAGCCGCTCTCCTTGCGCCAGCCCTTCGATGGTGACGATCTTCTCCGCCTCCACCATCACGGCGAGCGTGAGACAGGAGTTGATGCGGCGCCCGTTCACGAGCACTGTACACGTGCCGCACTGCCCCTGGTCGCACCCCTTTTTGGTTCCGGTAAGCGCCAATCTCTCTCGAAGCGCGTCGAGCAGCGTCACCCGCGGCTCGAGCCGCAGTCGATGCCGAACGCCGTTGACATCGAGCGTGACGTCGACCTCGGCCCCTGTCTCGGCGGCTCCGACCGGCGCTGCCGAGGCCTCTGGCAAGGTGCCGGTCTTGGCGCAGCCGTCCAGCAGCGCCAGCGTGAAACCCGCCACCAGACTCGATATCAAGACCTCCCGGCGTGAAAGCGCGAAGTCGCGTGGGGGCGCGAGGAGGGCGCGCCCCGCCGAACGCAGCGCACTCAACAGGTCGCCCAGGCCCCCGCCCGGGCCGGCGTGTCGCTCGAACTGAACGCGTTGCTCGTGATCGATGACGTAGACCGCTCGGTCCGGACCTCCCCCGCCCGCTGGAAACATCAGCCCGTAGCCAGCGAAGACGGCGGCCAGCTCTGTCTCCGAGATTTCATCGGCGCTTGCTAGCAATTCGAGCTCGTCGTCCGGACGAAAACACCAAATTCCGTCGCGCGAAATCAAAGCGAGGACGGCGCCGAGCCCTCGCAGCTCGGCGCGCAGGCCTCCCAGCGTCTCCTCGGAAAATGCCACGGCGCCTGCCCGCGCGAACAGGGCGAGCACCACCGGCTCCCCCTCGAAAGCACCGAGACGCAGCGTCCGTCCACCACCGAGGGTCAACGCAATGGGGGTGGCTCGCCTTTCGAGTCGGGGAGTTAAATGCAAGAAACCCATACGGCCTCCCTAAGGACAAGCCAACGCCTGCACGCATCCTTGCACGCTCGAACCACTGTCGTCATTGGCGATTGACGACTCGTCCGCCTTTGTCTCTACGGAGCGGGTGTTGTAAGACTTTCGCCTGAAGCCAACAGTGCCTCCCTTGGCATACGTCAGCCGGTCGTCCTGTCGACGGTTCACCTGCCGCCGAGGCCTTTGTGGATCGGCCCGGCCTCGTGCAAGCGGTTTTCGCTCTTGGCACGCATGGGTAAAGGCAGTTCTTTCTCTTCCCCGGTGACGGCCGCGGCGGGAGGCGTGGCAGGAGTGGGAGGCGTCGAAGACGTGGAGGGCACCGGAGGTGTTTCAGGATTTCTCGCCGGTGGCTCCGTGTTTCGGCAGCCTGTCACCCCCAGGAGAACGACGACCGAGCCCATGATCATCCGATGCATGCTGACCTCCGAGTTCTGGGGGCACGATTGGCGGCAGATTGGTAAGGATGGTGTTGCAGCGCGGCGACCCTGCAACGATGGTGCCTTCTCTCGGGTATTGGAAAATGCACGCTGAGGGACAGCCTATTGGCAATTGTCCAGGCCAGCGCGTGCGACCTTCGTCCGATCCGGTACGAAACGTGCCATCACGACGGCGACGTGCGCCCGCACCGTGAGCGATCTGCCCAGCGTTCGACGACGTGACGGACTTAGTCGACGCGCGGCTCGCGCGTCAGATAGAAGAAGTCGCGCTGCGATCGCCGCTCGAGGTAGGTGTTTCCTTCGTACGTGAATCCGTCGAAAAGGAGATACCCCTGAGGAGCTCCCGTTTTCGACGCGCGGAACGTCACGACGTGCGGATACGACCAATTGATATCGAGCTGCGCGACACTGGAAGCGCCGACGTGCTGCATTCCTCTTGCCAGCGCGCGTGCGTTGGTGGCGTTGCTCACCCCGACGTAGAGAATGCGGCCGCTCTGGTCGAGCCCGATGGCCGAGCGGCGCACCACGGTCCCCCCTCCCAGCGCGGTGCCCCAGGAGGTCGCGATCTCGCTCTTGAGGCCGGCATGCAAGGCGCCCTCTTCCACCATGCAAGCCGGCGCCTGCCGCCACCACGTCATTTCTTGCGAACGTGGCGCCATCGGGCTCCACGATGCGATCCCGACGCGGCCATCGGCATAGCCGGCGATGGCGCACGCCTTGTCACGCGGAGACAGGAGCGTGATGTCGTCCACCCTCATGCCGTATCGCCCGTGCTCGGTCTTGAAACCTCCGTTGAAGGCCGCCACGAGCGAGGGTCGGTGCTCCTCACGGATGAGACCTGTCCGTACGTAATGCTGCCCCTCGTCCGTCGACGCCTCCGGCTCGATGGTCCCCGCCACGGCGTGAAGACGCGTGCGGCGCAGGTCGACAGCCACGATGAAAATCTCCGCAAATGATCTTTCCGGATCGGGATGTACCAGCGTCTTATAGAGGACCACCGGCTCATTTTGCTCGGCAAAATCGGCCACCGGCACCCATACGCCATCCCCCTTTGCGGCAACATCGCGGAAGAGGGGGCCCACGTCCTTCGGCAGAAACAACGACAGTTCCTGGGGACGTGCCGAAATCGCACCCTCTGTCGATCCCTCGCTGCCCGGCGTCAGGGGTGGATCGGGTATCGTCCAGTGCGCCGCCGGGCGCTCGCCTCGATGCCGCCAACGATTCCATCGATCGTCGAGGTCATAGGCCGACTCCTCGATTCGGCTGACGGCGTTCGTGCCGACGATCGCCCGCGCGGTGTCGGCCAGCCAAGGTCCAAGCCAGGCGACGTGGTGGATGGCGAACCACAACCACATCGCGGCCCACAGACCCATCCCCAGCACCGCCAAACTACCGCCGACGAACCAATGCCCTCTCCGACCTGAGGCCCGCCGGGCGAGGCGGGGACCAGCGGGCGCGATGGGCGGGACCGTTTTACGGGCCGCCTTGCGCCGGCCCGGTGCGCCGTCCGGCATGTCGCCGCCTGGGTTTTGCTCGGATGGGCCGATCATGTCGCTGCGACAAAGATAGTTTTGTCGCAGCGAAAGCCAAGCTGATTGTTACAGAGACGACGTTGCGTAAACCGTGCCAAGTGTGGCGGACTGCCTCAAAAACGCAGCCGGCGATGCGTGAACGCCTGGTACACCACCACGAGCAGGGCCGCGCCGAGCAGCGACATGACGAAACCCGCTGGCTCTCCTTCGCGATAGAAGCCGAGCATCCTCCCTAGGAGCCCCCCCGCGAACGCGCCCGCGATGCCAAGCGCCATCGACACGATCCATCCGCCTGGTTCCCGCCCCGGCACGATGAGCCGCGCCAGCGCCCCGACGACCAACCCGAACAAGAGAAACAGGAGAAAATCCATGACGACCTCCGGGGGTGAGACTTCGCTCGATCATCGAACCACGCCGACAAGGAGCAATCCTCGAGCCAGCAGCGCCGTCACAGAATCGCGCACGCCTTAAGCGCGAGACTCACGCGCGAGGGGCGCCCGATAAGACGCATGATTCCCCACATCGCTCGGGGATTCGCAGTATGTCATTCTGAGGCGAGGAAGAACCGCCGCAGCGTGCGGTGGTTCGCGTCAAGGCCCGCCTCTCGCGGGTCGCGCTCACCCTCGGAGGCCACACCGATGCCACGATCGGTTCTCGCGTCGCTACCACGAAGGATAACCGTCTCGGCGGCGCCCATTCGCTACTCGCTCGTCTCGATGCTTCTGCTTTGGGGCGGGACGGCGCGCGCGGCGGAATTCTACGTCGATCCCGCCGCGGGCTCCGCGAGCGGCGACGGGAGCATGGCCAGTCCATGGCAGACGCTCGAAGCCGTGGTCCAGGCCGGCCAATTCGGCAAGGCGATTCACGCTGGCGACACGGTTTGGCTGCGGACGGGCTATCACGGCGCATTTCCGGCGTCGGGCGGAACGTACGCGCCGCCCATCACGGTCGCGGCAGCCCCCGGACAGACGCCTCGACTGAGCCGCGTGTCATTCGCCCAGACGCACGGTTGGGTGGTGAGCGGATTGTCGATAAGTCCGTCGCATGCACCCTCTCCCCAAGTGGGGACCATGGTCCAGGTGGACAAGGCGAGCTCCGACGTGATGGTCAAGAGCTGCGACCTTTTCAGTGTGCCCGATGCATCGGCTTGGGGAGCCACCGAATGGATCAACTCCGCCAGCAGCGCGTTTCAAGTCAGCGGGGACCGGATCACCATCAGCAACAACAGCGCGAGGAACGTCCGCTTCGGGATCAGCGTCGATGGCCCCAACGCCCTCATCGAAAGTAACCAGATCGTCAATTTCTCCGCGGATGGACTGCGCGGCTTGGGTGACTTCGGAGTTTTTCAGTACAACCTGGTCAAGAACGCCTACGTCGACGACGCCTCGGGTGACACCAACCACGACGACGGTTTTCAGAGCTGGTCGGTCGGCGCGGGTGGCGTGGGGACCGGCGTCGTCACCGGCGTCGTGCTGCGCGGAAACTACTTCCTCAATCGCGAGGACCCGAGCCAGAAGTTGCCCAACGCCATGCAGGGCATCGGCTGTTTCGACGGTCTCTTCGACGGCTGGGTGGTGGAAAACAACGTGGTGGTGACCGACCACTGGCACGGCATCAGCTTCTACGGAATGAAAAACTCACGCATCGTGAACAACACCGTCATCGATGTGAACAGCGTCTCCCCCGGCCCGCCGTGGATCATGGTGACCCCCCACAAGGACGGCCGAGCCAGCGAAAACGTGCTCATTCGCAACAACCTCGCAACCGACTTCGATCTGACGGGCACTGCCATCGTCCAGGACCACAACACGACGCTCACCAACAACCTCGCGGCGTACTTCGTCGATCCGACCAAGTTCGACCTCCACCTTCTGCGGACCGCGCCGGCCGTCGACACCGGTAGCCCCGACCAAGCGCCCCCGCTCGACGCGGATCGCATTGCGCGACCTCAGGGCCCAGGAGTCGACCTCGGCGCCTACGAATGGCACGACCCGTCGGTGAAACCCGATGCTGGCGCCGACGCGGGCGGCAGCGGCGGCGCGGGCGGCACCGGATCCAGCGGCGCCGCAGGCTCCGGCGTCGGCGGAATGGATGCCGGAGGCAAGAGCGGGGCGGCAGGCTCGAGCACCGGCGGGTCGAGCGGGGCGGCAGGCTCGAGCACCGGCGGGTCGCGCGGTGCAGGAGGCTCGAGCACCGGCGGGTCGAGCGGAGCCGGCAGCTCGGGCACCGGCGGTTCGGGCGGAGCCGGGGGCTCGGGCACCGGCGGTTCCGGCGGAACGGGAGGCTCGAGCACCGGCGGGTCGAGCGGAACGGGAGGCTCGAGCGGCGCGGGGACGAGTGGAACGGGAGGCGCGACCGGCGTGAACGACGCGGGATCGACCGGCGGCGCCCCCGGTTCCTCGAGTGGATGCTCGTGTGGAATCGGTCGTCACCGCTCGGCGGCAGGCCCATGGTGGTGGATGGCGGCGCTCTTTTTATTCGGTCCGTGGCGAAGGCGCACCCAACACGGCCCGTGAAAGCATCCTTCGACCCTGTCGGTTTCGTGAAGCAACACGGCGTCGTTCTCGCGGCGGCCAAAGGACCGGTTCCCAACATTGCGGAGGCAGTCGCGGGCGCGCCCATACGTGGGAGCTGGTGGGGCCACGCGAAGGGCTCGCAGATCTTTCACGCGCTCTCCGCGATCGACGACTGTCCCGACATCCTTTGTTTTCGCCTGGTGCAAGGAAAAATCACCTTCGTCCATCGACGACGTTGGGCCGCACTGGTTCGGCTCGCCGATGGTATCGGCAAAGAAAGACTGGCCGCGGTCCAACAAGAGCACACCCCGACCGGCGCACACCGGAACGTGGTGACGCCATTTCCCGATTGGGTCCCGGCCGACGTCAAGAAGACTGCCGCCCATCTCTCCGAAGGCGAGGCGCGCGCCCAACTCGGACCCTGGCTTTTGCCGAACGCTGCGCCGTCGGGCAAAATGCGCCGCTGAGCAGACCGTCACCACTGTGCACGATTCGGCGAGCCGGCGGGCAGAACGTACAAGACGCGTCCCGTCGTTGGAGTTAACGTGGAAAAGTCCCCCCCGGGACGCGGGCCGGTCCGGCCCCGACGAGCGAGCGATCGACAGACCATGGACGTGACCTTCACCGGGATCATGCCCGCGATGACGACCCCTTTTCATCGCGATGGGACGGTCGATCACCACTTTCTGGCCGAGCACTGTGGCTGGCTCGTCGATCACGGATCGACGGGCTTGGTTCCCCTCGGATCGCTCGGTGAAGGCGGCACCCTGACGCACGCCGAGAAACGCGCCGTCCTCGAGACCTGCGTGCGCGCCGCGGGGGACCGTGTGCCCGTCATCGCGGCGATCTCGGGACTTGCCACGGCGGAAACCGTGGAGCTCGCGCAGGATGCGCAGAGCATCGGCTGCCGTGCGCTCATGGTGCTTCCACCCTACGTCTACAGCACCGACTGGCGCGAGATGAAAGCGCACGTCACTGCCGTCATCGGCGCCACCGAGCTGCCGTGCATGCTTTACAACAATCCCGTTGCGTACAGGACCGACTTCACACCCGAACACGTCGCCGAGCTGGCGCGCGCGTTTCCCCATCTTCGCGCCGTCAAGGAGTCATCGACCGACGTGCGGCGCGTCACCGCCCTGCGCGCCCTCTTGGGTGACCGCTTGCAGATCGCCATCGGCGTCGACGACGCCATCGTCGAAGGCATCCACGCTGGCGCGACGGGCTGGGTGGCAGGTCTCGTCAACGCTTTTCCCGCCGAGTCGGTCGCGCTCTTCCGCCACGCCGCGGCGGGGCGCCAAAAGGAAGCGCTGGCGCTCTACCGTTGGTTTTTGCCGCTCTTGCGCATGGATACCGTGCCCAAATTCGTACAGCTCATCAAGCTGGCGCAGGAGAAGGTCGGTCACGGCAGCGCGCGCGTGAGGCCGCCGCGCCTCGCGCTCGAGGGGGACGAGCTCGCCGCGGCGCTCGCAACCATCGACCGCGCCCTCGCAACGCGCACGGCGGAAGGGCACTGACATCCATCGCCGGGAACCCCATGAAGACCATGCATGTCGTTTGGGGGTCAGTGGTGCTTGCCGGTACGAGCTGCCTCTCGGCAAGTCGGCGTGAAGTGTCCGCTCCTTCCAATCCCTTGCAAGTCCTCATGGCCGAAGAATGGGCGGCGCGTATGCGCGACGACCCTCTCTTGGCGACGCAGTCCGATGTCCACGACTACGACCATCTGCTCCCCTCGGTCACGCCTGCCACCTACGAATGGATGTTCCAGCGCGATCGCCGCTTCCAGGAGCGCCTTGCGCATATCGACCCCGCCGCTCTCGGCACACAGGACAAGGTCAACCACGATCTCTTTGCCTTTGTACTGCAGCACCGCCTGGCGCTCGCACCCTTTCGTACCTATCGAATTCCGCTGACCAGCGACGACGGCTTCCACGTCGAAGCGATGCGGATGGGTATCGGCATCGCCATGAGACGAACACGCGACTACGAGAACTACATCGCGCGTCTGCACGCCGTGCCCGCCTACTTCGACGAGCAAGTGGCCAACATGCGCCAAGGGATCGCCGACGGCTTTACGCTGCCCGGCGCGGTCCTGCCTGGCATCGTTCAAGTCGTCGAGGCACAGCAATACGTATCGCCCGAAAAAACGCCATTTTTCGAGCCTTTCCAGCGGTTCCCCGACAGCGTCGCCGGGGCCGATCGCGAACGCCTGACCGACGCGGGAAAGCGCGCCATCGAAACTTGCGTGATCCCCGCCTACCGCAAGCTGCTCGTTTTCGTTGCGAGCGAGTACCGATCGCGAGCGCGGGCTACCCTCGGCGCCAGCGATCTGCCCAACGGCCCTGCTTATTACGCCGCGCTGGTGAAGTACTTCACCAACCTCGATGTGACGCCGGACCACGTCCATCGCATCGGACTCGCCGAGGTCGCCCGCATCCGCGCGGAGATGGACGCGGTGATCGAGCAGACCGGCTTCCACGGCAGCTTTGCCGATTTCCTCGAGTTCCTTCGTACCGACGCGCAGTTTTATGCGAAGACGCCGCAGCAGCTCGTGGAAAGAGCCTCTGCCATTGCCAAGGAGATCGACGGTATCCTGCCGGCCTACTTCGGCAAGCTGCCTCGCGCGCCCTACAGCGTGAAGCCGGTGCCGAACGAGCTGGCCCCCAACTACACCGGTGGCCGCTACGTGCCCGCGCCGCGCGGCGGCACCAAGGCCGCCGAATACTGGGTCAACACCTATGCTTTGGAGAAACGACCCCTCTACGCCCTCACCGCCCTCACGCTGCACGAGGCAGTGCCGGGGCATCATCTGCAAGGAGCGCTGGCGCGCGAGCTCACCGACGTGCCGCCCTTTCGTCTCGAGTTCTATCCTCACGCATTCGGCGAAGGGTGGGGTCTCTATGCAGAGAAGCTCGGCATCGAAATGAATCTCTACAAGACGCCTTACGACCATTTTGGCAGACTGAGCTACGAAATGTGGCGGGCCTGTCGGCTGGTCGTCGATACGGGTCTGCACGCCCACGGATGGTCCCGCGAGCGCGCCATCGATTACCTGGCCAGTCATACCGCCCTCTCTACCCAGGAAGTACGCACCGAAATCGATCGCTACATCGCCTGGCCCGGCCAGGCCCTCGCCTACAAGATGGGAGAGCTCAAGATTCTCGAGCTTCGCGCGAAGGCAAAGCATCTGCTCGGGCATCGCTTCGACGTTCGCGCCTTCCACGACGCCGTACTCGACAACGGCGGCGTGCCGCTCTCGATACTCGAACGGCAGATCGACGCGTACATCGCCGAAGCCAAGCACCACTGACGACGTTATCGGTGGGCGCAACGCACGACCGGTCGCGAGGCTCGCTCCACCGAGATGGCATACAAACCGTGCCGGCATCGGTAAGATGGGTGGCGAGCGTAAAATGACGGCGCGAAGGAGCTCATCCCCCTGGCAGGTGGACTTCGGGCTTCTCGAGAAGCTCTTCGATGAGCTCCCCGAGGTCGTCTTTTTCGTGAAGGATCTGGAGGGTCGTTATTCGAGCGTGAACGCCACGCTGCTCAAACGGTGCGGGTTCAAGCGCCGCGAGAAGCTCCTCGGGTTGACGGCGGAAGAGGTCTACCCGAAGCCCCTCGGGGCCGGTTACACCGCTCAAGATCAGCTCGTTTTGCAGAAAGGGGTCGAGATCCGCGACAAGCTGGAGCTTCACCTTTACCCGGGTGGCGGCCAGGGGTGGTGCCTGACGTTCAAGACGCCGATCCGCGATGCCGGTGGCGCCATCACCGGGTTGGTCGGAATCTCCCGCGATTTGCATCGTCCCGACGAGCGCGATGCCGACTACCGGCGGCTCGCACGAGCCATCGACGATCTGCAGGAGCGCTACGCCGAGCCGGTGCGCCTGGAGGCGCTGGCGCGCAGCGTGGGACTCTCGCTCGATCGTTTCGAGCGGCTGGTGAAGCGCGTCTTTTACCTGACCCCGCGCGAACTTCTCATCAAGACCCGCATCGAAGCGGCTTCGCAGCTGCTAAGGGAGGGGGATCGGTCGGTGGCCGACATTGCCTACGCGTGCGGCTATTGCGATCACAGCGCGTTCACGCGGCAGTTCAAAGCCACGGTCGGGGTGGCCCCCGCCGCCTTTCGCAACAGCCAGAGGATGGCCCCCGTCAGCGATCATTGAGCCCGGAGGACGACGCGCTCGGCGCCGCGACGAGCTTTCTCGCCCGTTCTTGACGCGAGGCAAAGCGATCGGGGCGTACGAGATCGAGTGCGATGGATGGTGCTTCATCGGACAGCATCTCGGCTACGAGCTTGCCGCTGACCGGGCCGAGGCTCACCCCCATCATGGCGTGGCCGGTGGCGGCGATGAGATTGGCAGGCTCGGGCCACCGTCCGAGGTACGGCAGCCCATCGGGCGAGCAAGGGCGCAGCCCGCACCAAGCACGCACGCTGCGAAAAGTCTCCGCCGGGAAATCGGGCAAATAGCGACCGACGGACTCGGCGATGCCGCGCACGCGCGCCAGATCGACCGCGGTGTCGACGCCTGCGAGCTCCATCGTTCCGCCGAAGCGCAACGAGGGTCCCATGGGGGTCACCGCCACGCGCGCTTCGGACAGGATGGCGCAGAGACGCGGAAGTCGCGGTGGCACATCGAGCGTCAGGCTATAGCCCTTGCCCGCTTCCATCGGCAAACGAAGGCCGAGCGCGCGCGCGAGCTCGGTCGACCATACGCCCCCCGCCAGCACGTATTCGTCTGCCACGAGCTCGCCGCGGCTCGTTCGCGCGGCTTGGATACGTCCGTTTCGCTCGCGCCACCCTTCCACGCTCGTTTCCCAGTGAAACGCGACGCCAGCTTTGTCCAGCTGGCCAATGAGCGCCGCCATCAGCCTGCGAGGCGACAGATGGCAGTCGAGCGGAAAGTAGATGGCGCCGGCGACTTCCATGCGAAGGTCCGGTTCGAGCCGCATCGCGTCGCTGGCACTGAAAAGCTCGGAGGGGATACCCAGCTCGCGCCCGACTTCGGCGGTCCGCGCCTCCTCTTTCAGACCGTGCTCTGTTTTGCACAGCAGCAAGAGTCCACGGCGCGAAAGGCCGAAGTCCTCGCCCCACTCGTCCGACCAGTCCTGAAAGCAGGCGCGGCTCTGAAGGTGTGCGTCGCGCAGAAAGGGCCCCGCACGGGCGACGTGCTCGGCATTGGCGGAGCGGAAAAAGCGCCACGCCCAGGCCGCGAGCTCGGCGCTCGGCCTCGGCTTCAAGTAGAACGGGCTCTCGGGGTCGGCCATGCACCGCAGCGCCAACGCCACCATCCCCGGCGCGGCCAGCGGCACGAAGTGGCTCGGCACGATCATGCCGGCATTGCCGTACGAGCACCCCATGCTCGCCGGCGTGCCGCGATCGAGCACCCGCACGCGATGCCCTTTGCGCGTCGCGTAGTAAGCAATCGACAAGCCGATGATGCCGGCACCGACGACTAAGACGTCTTTTCCCATAGGCTGCGGATGCCCCACTTCAGCGGATCGGCGTCGGCGAGGATCAACGTCGCGTCCGCGGTGACGTGCGCTGTCCCGGTGATGATGGGCAAGATACGGCCGGGATCGTTTTCGTCGATGGCGAAGCGACCTTCGAACACCGTTCCCATGATGCTCTCTTGTCGCCACACCTCGCCCGGCGCCAGCGCGCCATCGGCGTAGAGGCAGGCGAGCTTGGCGCTCGTCCCCGT
This sequence comes from Polyangiaceae bacterium, assembly GCA_035318465.1. GTDB lineage: Bacteria > Myxococcota_A > Polyangia > Polyangiales > Polyangiaceae > DASWDH01. Next base: position 68,399 of record DATHES010000204.1, on the reverse strand, counting down.
GCCGCACGGCGACCGGTCGAAGGCCGCACCGGGGCAGAGGACGAAGTTCTTGCCATGCGCGGCGGATGTCGTTGGTGGACCCATGAGCTCGACGTGATCGACGTCGGCTCCCGCCTCGCCACGAATGCCGTCCCGCCGGAGAGCGTCGCGAATGCGGCGGCTCACGTCCGTCAGCGTCGCGACGTTGGGGTGCGAGAGCTCCTGACGATGGTCGGATACGAGAAAAAACCAGTTCCCTCCCCACGCCACGTCGCCGCTCACGCGCCCGAGCCCCGGCACGTCCACGCTCGCGGCGCGTAGGACGCGGTAGCTCGGAACGTTGGCGACCGAGACGCGCCCGTCGGCGTGCAACTCGGCCGACACGACGCCGACCGGTGTCTCGATCCGATGCTTGCCGGGCGAGATTCGCCCGAGCCACGCCAGCGTGACGACGAGACCCATCACGCCGTGACCGCACATGCCGAGGTAACCGACGTCGTTGAAGAAGATGACACCGGCCACGCACGTCGGATCGACGGGCTCGCACAGGAGAGCGCCCACCATGATGTTGGAGCCCCGCGGCTCGTTGACAATTGCGGATCGATAGTGGTCGTTGGCGGAACGTAGGCGCGCCAGCCGCTCCGTCAGTCCACCGCTGCCGAGATGGGGTCCCCCTTCGAGCACGACCCGCGTGGGCTCTCCTTCCGTATGGGAGTCCACCACCCGGATCCGTTGAGCTCGCGAAGCCCAGTCGCTCATGGATGTGGCGATCCTCGTTCCACGACAACGGTGTCTACCCTCACCATGCGCACAGCATGAGGGGAATGCGGCAGCCACGGCTTGTGGTCGTCCCCGACCTTGGCACGGGAAATCGGCAAAGCACACGACCCGCGGCGCATCATCGCGCCGCGCGCATCACGAGCGCAAGTCGTGCTCGATGCGACGCAGCAGAATCCGGCAGTTCGAACCGCCGAGCCACGTACCGAGCATCGGACGCAGGCCGGCGAGAAGGCGCGGTGCGTCGTCGACCTCCACGGTCTCTGGATCACGCCCGAGCGCACAGCCGGGAGCGAGAACCATTCAAGGCATAATATTCTGCCACTGTCATAACCTCTGGGACATCCTCAAGTACCGAGCAGGCTCGATGCGCCGCTGGGATTCTCGGGCCGCCGAGACATCGGCCCCGGCCGGCGCTCCACCGTACCCGCGAGATCGGCGACGCGAGCATCTTGGCTTGCCTGGCCTGAGCAATGAACCAGCTCAGGGCCGTGATGTCCATTCTTGCCACGCGTCCTTCGAAGGCGTGCCGCTCCCGTGAACGATGACGGCAATGTCGTCGACGATCGCCCACATCATGGCCTTGCCTGCCGTTCCTTCGACCATCGCCGAAGACTACACGCGATTGCGAGAAAGATGGCTCGCGACTATGCGCGGGCTAGAAGATGCGAGGGAGACTGCAATCTGCGCACTCACGCGGCCCGATCGCGTCCCCGCGCGTGCAGCGCCCATCCTTGCCTTCATAGCGGGTCCGCAGTACCAAAGAGACTGACAAGCAGAAGGAGGCGCACCGTGCGTTTGCAAACACGCTCTACCCGATTGCCTATCGGCAACTCGGATCGATCGTCGACCGCGGTGACCGCCGCCGCTTGGCTCATCACAGCGTCGATGTCCCTCGCTCTCGGTTGCGGCGCAGGCGACGTCGGCGATGGTGGAGGGCGTGGCGGCGGCCCCGCGACCGGCAGCGGTGGCCAAGGTGGCAATGGCGGGTCGACCACGGGCGGCGATGGCGGAACGAGCGGTGGCCAAGGCGGCAGCGGCGGATCCACCGGCGGCGTCGGAGGAACCAGCGGCGGCCAGAGCGGCTCCGCCGGGTCCACCAGCGGAACGGGTGGCCAAGCGGGCAAAGGCGGAAGTGGCGGGAGCACCGGAGGCAGCGCTGGTACGGGTGGCCAAGCGGGAACGGCCGGCACCGCTGGTGCGGCAGGCACAGCAGGCACAACGGGTGGTCAAGCTGGAACCGCTGGAATGGACGGCGGCGCGGGAACCGCGGGAAGCGGGGGCGGAGGGCCCACCGATGCGGGAACGAGCGGCTGCGGCAAGCCTTGGACTGGCGCCGACATCACGCAAGAGATGCGCAACGGGCGCGCACCGATGCAGGTGGCGAAACGCACCATCCTGATCGGCGGCGCGACGCGCGAGTACCTCGTCGCCGTGCCGAAGACGTACGATTCGGCCAAGCCTTATCCCCTCGTCATCGGTCTGCACGGCAGCGGCGGCAATCGCGATCAGCTGCGCGGCTACATGGACGTGGAGACGCCGGCCAACCAAGCCGCCGTCTTCATCTATCCCACCGGCACGCCGCAAAGCGACGGCGGCGTGAACGAATGGGACCTAGCGAGCACGAGCGTCGATCTCGTGCTCGTCGACTCCCTGATCGCCCAATACTCGAGCGAGCTTTGCATCGACCAGAAACGAATCTTCGCGACCGGGCACAGCTTCGGCGGTTGCATGTCCAATGCGCTCGGCTGTTTCCGCGGCAGGCCCTTCCGCGCCATCGCCCCCGTGGCGGGGTGCGCGGCACGCCAGACAGGGTGCACGGGCAGGATCGCGACGCTGCAGATCCACAGCCCGAAGGACACGTCGGTCCAATACAGCGGAGCCATCGGCGCCTGCACGCGCTACTTGCGCGCCAATACGTGCGACGAGATGCCCGCCTGCGGTTGCCACGCCATCGATGGCATCACCGACACGACCAAGCAATGCAATCAGATGGCGCAAGAGCCCTATCCCACGGCGATAAGCCTGGCGCCCACGGCCAACGACGACATGCCGCCCGTCGCACGCAACTATCTCAGCTGCGACACGGCCTACCCGGTGGGGTTCGTCGATCACTGGCGCCGCGAGAAGGCGACCGTCGGCGATCCCGCCGAGCGCTGGCACAACCCGCCCCCGTGGTCAGGGGCCCTCATCTGGGAATTCTTCGCCCGGCTCCCAGAAGCGGAAGTCGAATAGCGCGTACCGATGGCCGGCGCGGCCGACCGCACGCCGGTCAGGAGCGCCCCGAAGCGCGGAAGGCTTTGGGGGTGATGCCGGTCCAGCGGCGGAAGGCGCGGGTGAAGTTGGCGGCGTCGGAATAACCGAGTCGATCGGCGATTTCCTCGATGGCGAGATCTTCCCGACGGAGCAGCAGCATCGCTTTTCCGCGGCGCTGCTCGTCGAGGAGCTCGGAATACGAAGTCCCATCGGCTTCGAGCTTGCGTTTCAGCGTGCGCACGGACATGTGCATCCCCTTGGCGATGCGCGGCAAAGGGTGAAACCCGCCCTCTTCGCGGGGAAGGTGCGTCCGCACGTCGGCCACGATCGCGGCGCGCGGACCGATCGCTTCGAGCTCACGTTCACACTGCTCGCGGGCGAGACGCTGTGCCGTGGGATCGGAGAGCACGAGCGGCAAATCCAGAATCGACTTGTCGAAAATGAGCTGATGGCGCGGCTGATCGAAGCGCACCGGGCCCGGCGTGAGGGATGCAAACCGCGCGAAGTAGGCAGGTTCGGGAAATGCGAGATCCGCGCCTCCCCGCAGGGATCGTCCCGTGAGAGCATTGCCGATTTGCCAGATGCCGACGATGAGCGACATGATGATCACGTCGCGCGCGCTTCCGAATTCCGCGCGTTCTTCGATCACGACCATGGCGCGATCGTCGTCGACTTCGAGCCGCAAGGCGACCGCGGTGGTGCGCGTCGGGGCGAAACGGGCGGCGATGTCCAGCGCGTCGCCCAGCGTCGTCGCCGTCATCGCCGCGAATCCGAGATGACCGTGCGCCGAGATACGCATCGAAAGACCGAGGTGAAAACCGAGCCCTGGTTCGCCGGTCAGCGTGCGTGCCCGTTCGATGAGGCGTTCGAGCGTGGACAGCGGCAAACGCGTGGCCGGATCGGAAAGGCTCGCCTCGCTCACGTTCGAACCTGCCAAAAGTTCGGCCGGCGTCACCTGCCACCGCGCGGCGAGCTCCACCAGATGCAGCGCGTGCACGCCGGGCAGGGTGTGGTCGCCGCTGTTCGATGGCCGTCGTTCGCGATGCGTCGGGGGCATGGGTGGCCCCAAATGACAAGGGGCAGCACAAGGTAACCTGCCGCCCGTCGCCGCGCCACCTCGCCCATCCTCGCGGCGCGGGCCGCGAGGATGCCTCACCCGAAGACGAGCATGGTCTGACGACTCAGCGCGACCGCAGTTCCATCGGGCCCCCAAACCGTGACCGACTGGTTCGTGTAACCGTCGCGGGCCGCCGTGAGCTCGGCATCGACGCGCCAGCCATCGAGCGGCAGATGATGCACGTCCTGGCACAGGAACTCGAGCATCCAGGTAAGCGTGCTGCCCGGCGCCGGAACATCGAGGTACGATAGCGCGACGGGGGCAATGAAATCGGCGATGGCGACGACGTGCCCCGCCGATGTCGGGCCCTCGTCCTTCATCCCGACTTCGATCACCTGCTCGTGCGCCGGCCGACCGGAAAAAGGAAGCGAACCCCGGAGCCAACGCGCCCGGAAATGCTGGGCGAAGCTGGGAAAAAGGTCGGGGACGAAGGTGAGTTCAAGCGCGTGCTCGGCGTCGACGTGCGGCTGAGCGGGCACGCGGAGGGCTTTCGACGGCCGCGCGTGACCGAAGACGCCGATGACGATGGCCAGGGTGTCGCTGCCGTCGACGAGGCGTGCCTCGACGTGCGTCGCGCTCTTGCCCTGGCGCAGCACCTGGGCGCGCGCACGAACGACACCCTCCGGCACCGGCGCCACGAAGGTGGCCTGCAAGGTGCGAAGGGTTGCGCTCGGCACACAAGTGCGCATGGCTTCGAGCGCGACGACCACTTGCAGCCCGCCGAAGACGCTGCGGCCCTGCATCCAGTCGGAGGGCACGTCGAGCCGCGCCTCTCCGCGTTCGCGCTCTGTGCGCCGCATCAACTGCGAAAAGGAGGTGAGCATGCGAGGTAGTCGGGTTATCGACTCCTCGGCGAACGTAGGTCAAGCCGAAACGATGCCGTGTTCCACCGCGGCGCGACCGAGGACGTCGAGGAGCTCACGCGCTTCGTCGAACGTCCCGAGGCCGAGCTGACCGACCGCGTGCGATCGAACGACGACGCGTCCGTTCGTCGTCAGCTCCAACTTGAAAAAACCGAGCAGCGCACCGTCGGGCACGCGACCGACCATGTAGCGGTCGTCTTCGCGATAGACCCGAAATTCCCCCTCGGGAACCTCGATAAGCTGACGGTGCGGGTCCACTTTGACGCTGAGAGCTACCATCCGACCAACTTAAGGGCCTCCGCGACAAAGGGAACTCCAGGACGCAACGTCTCCGACCAAAGCCGGTCACGCGTTGGGGGGGCCGGTCAGGCGGTTGAGTCCTTTGGCGCGTGCCAGCGTGAGCGCCGCTGCGAGAATCTCATCCTCCGAAACGAGGACCAGATTGGCCGCTTCACCCAGCGGAACGAAGCTGTCCGCGGAATTGACGCGCATGAATCGACACGGGACATCGGCGTCGAGTACCGCGGCCGCCAGCGCTTCCGATACATTGCCCGAGCGCCGGCACTCGTCCACGACGAGCAGTTTCCCGACTGCCCGCGCGTGGGTCAGCACGTCCTCGATGGGAAGGGGAACGACCCACCTCAAATCAAGGACCCGCGCCAAGATACCGTGCTCGCGTTCCAGCCGCGCGGCGGTGCGCAGGCTCATCCAGACGCCATTGCCGTAGGTTGCAATGACGAGATCCCCCGCACCCTCGCGGTACACACGAGCTCTCGCCCATTGGGCTTGCCCCTTCGGCCGGGGGGCCAGCCAGGCTCCGTCGCCGTCGAGCAGATCCTTGGTGTGATAGAGCGCGATGGGTTCGATCACCACCACCACGCGCCGCGCTTGCTCCGCCAACGCGAATGCGGAGCGGTAGATCTCGAGCGCGTCGTCACCGCGCGCGGGCACGGCCACGACGATGCCGGGAATGTCGCGCAGCACCGCGAGCGAATCGTCGTTGTGAAAATGGCCGCCAAACCCCTTTTGATACGCCAGCCCCGCGACGCGAAGTACCATCGGGTTGTCGTACGCGCGCTGCGAGAAGAACTGCATCGTCGAGGCTTCACCCCGCAGTTGATCTTCGGCATTGTGCAGGTAAGCCAAATATTGAATCTCTGGGATGGGGAGTAAACCGAGCGTCGCCGCTCCCAGCGAGATACCGAGAATGCTCTGCTCGTCGAGCAGCGTGTTGAAGACACGGTGTGCCCCGAATCTCGCCAAGAGCCCCTTCGTCACGCCGTACACGCCTCCCTTTTTCGCCACGTCTTCACCGAACACGAGCGCACCCGGAATGCGCTCCAGCGCTTCGGCAAGTGCCGCGTTGATTCCTTGAGCGAGGGTCAAATGGGAGACGCCGTCCACCGCGGGGAGCTCCGGCGAGCCGCCCTTCGGAAACGATTCCGATGTTGGCTCGCGGGCAAACGTTTGCTCCTCGAGGGGCGTGGTGAGCGCCTCCATCACCGCCGCGCGGGTCGCGATGCCCGGGCTCTGCCGGGCAAGGTCCGCCTCGGCTTTCACCTCGCTGGCGATCCGCGCTTCGAGCGCGAGCACTGCTTTGCTATCGAAAGTCCCAGCGCGCACGAGATCGATGGCTGCGCGAAGCACGGGATCCCGGTCGCTTGCACCCTCGAGCTCCGCTGGTGTGCGGTAGGCCACGTCGGCATCGCTTCCGGCGTGACCGAGGAGTCGTGCGCACGCGAGGTGGAGCACTGCCGGACGCCGCGTGCTCCGCACCATGTCGACGGCGGCTCGTGCCACCGCGTAGGTTTCCCCGAGATCCCAGCTCTCTGCATGAAAGTAGGCGACGTGCGGCTCGGCTTTCAGCCGCGTCTCCACCCAACCCTCCGGTGTGCGCGTGCTGATACCGAGACCATTGTCCTCGCAGATGAGCAAGAGAGGCGCCGCTAGGCCTTGATGCACGCCCCAGCTCGCCGCGTTGATCGCACCGAGCAGAGTGCTGTGATTCAAGCTGGCGTCACCGAAGCTGACGACCGCGATGGCGTCGCGCGGTCCCGGTTCGATTCCTTTGAGCCGCGCTTTGCGCTCGATGGCGAAGGCGAGCCCCATGGCGCGCGGGAGGTGCGAAGCGATCGTGCTCGTCGACGGGATCATGCCAAGGTGCTTGCCGCCGAACACCTTGTGACGGCCGCCGCTCATGGGCTCGCTGCTCGATGCCACCAGCGAGAGCGCGATGTCCCGTACCGGCCGTGTACCCGGCACTTGCCGGGCACGTTCCAATTGAAAGGCCGCGCTCCGGTAGTGAACGATGGCAGGATCGGACGGCCGGGTGAGCCGGCCGAGCACGGCATTGGCCTCATGACCCGTGCTGCAGATCGTGTAGTGACCGTGCCCCGTTGCGCGCAGCTCATGCGCTGCCAGATCGAGGTGCCGCGCGCGCAACATCGATTCGAGCAGCTCCCACAGGATCTCGGGCGGACACGGAAAATCGCGCGAGCGCTCGAAAGCGGTCGCAGCAACCTCGGTTCGAAACCGGCTCAGGATCTTGTGCAGGCGGTCGAGGGGCATGAAGCTCGCCCCGTAGCTCGAATGGGCCCGCGCCGTCAATTGTCGGCGCGTGACCGCGCGCGTCATTTTCGAGGCCAGAGCCCGCTCGCGGTCGGACCTTTTGCGATCCACCGGAAGCACCAAGGTCACGGACCCATTTCCATGGGATCGTAACGACGCCGCGTGACCCGCATGCTGACGACGTCGCCGCTCTCCTCGCTCAAGCTGATCCTCACGGCCATCTACTTGTTGCTTTGGCCAACGCTGATTCTCTTCCTCGCTGGAGACTGGCGCTGGACCGAAGGGTGGATCTTCGGTGCCTGGTTCGTCGCCCTTTGTGCGAGCGTCATCGGCTGGCTTTATCGCAAAGACCCCGCGCTGCTCGCCGAGCGCTATCGCCGCCCGGGAAGCGGCGGGCAAAGCCGTCGCGATGCGATCATCGTCTATATGCTGCTCCTCGGCTTCACGGCGTGGATCATCCTCATGCCGCTCGACGCGCGGCGATTCCGCTGGACGCCGGCGCTCCCGCCCCTGGCGGTCATCATCGGTGGTGCACTCTTGATGCTGTCGTGGTTTTTTCTACTGCGTTCGTTCACGGACAACACCTTCTTGTCTCCGCTGGTGCGCATTCAAGCGGAACGCGAGCATCGCGTGGTGTCGGGCGGCGTCTACGGCGTCGTGCGCCACCCGATGTACCTGGGCGCGGTTCTGATGTTCATCGGCGGGCCGCTCTTGCTCGGCGCCGTGACGGCGCTGGCGGCGGGCGTCGCGCTGTCGGTGCTGCTGGCCGTGCGCATCGTCGACGAAGAGCGACTCCTTTCGAAGGATCTTCCCGGCTACGATGAATATCGGCAGCGCGTGCGCTATCGCCTTTTGCCCTGGGTTTGGTGAAGACAGTATCGGTGTTCTATGGAAAATAGGCGAGGGACACGCTGAGCCCTGCCTGGTGCCACGCCAACCCGGACGACACCGAGCCCGCCACCCACCCAGTTTTCTCACGGATCCGATCTTCCGCCTCGGGGAAAATGTTGGGGCCAACGAACCCCTGCAGGGTGAAGTGAGCGCCGAGCTCTTGCTGCAGATAGAAAGCGACGCTGGCACCGTGCCGCAAGAGCGAATTGTATTTGTAACCGAGCGCGATGCCGAGATCGGTGCGCGGACCCGGGCGATACAGACCAACGTAGATCGCAGCGTTGGTCTGAAAGCTCGCGAGCAATTTGAAATCCGGAAACGTCTCCGGATCCGGACTGTAGGTGGCGAAGACGGGAAGAAACGCAAACGACGCATCCACTCCGACCCGCAACGAGCCGGCCCGCGCGCCCAAGCCGAACCCGTTATACGACCCCTCCGTGGCGACGAACGCAAAGTTGCGCTGCGTCGACCAAGGTCGGCACGCTGTCGGCGGGGAGGCTGCAACGACACCGCCTTGGACGACCCCGGGAAATTCCGTGGGAGATGCCTGCTCGGTGGTCGGCGGCGCGACGGACTGCGCCAACGCCGCCGAACTCAGCGCGAGCAGGATGCCGGACGCACGCCTCGCCCCGCGCGCAACTTTCCCCCATTCGCCTATCCGCCTCATCTCCAAGCACCGCTAACACGAAGATCGCGCGAGGGGTATGCGAGAGGATGTCCCGCCCTCCACTCGGATACCCCGACCGCTGGCGATGGGGGCTGGCAACACCTTCCCGCCTCGGTCTGCCCATCGGCCGAAGGGCCATTCATCTGGAGGCGCGTTTCGCGCATGAATGCGGCGTCCCAGGGCCGTGAGCCCGACCCGATCTCTCTCAGGCCGCAAATCTGCCATGATTGAGCCGCGGGGGACAGGCGCAGCGCTATAGGAAGAGTCAATGACGATCCCGACTGAACCCATCGGCAGCATCCCCCGCCCCCCCCACTTGATCGCAGCGGTCGCCAAAAACAACGGCAACATCGACGACCCCGCACTCGAGCCGCTGTTCGAAGAGGCCATCCGAGACACGATCGCCCGCTTCGAAGCCACCGGCTCACCGGTGATCAGCGACGGTGAGCAGCGCAAGTATCACAATTTCTGGGACTACTGCGTGCACGGCCTTCCGAATGTGGCGCCCGACGGCTTCAAAATTCCGTTTGCTGCAGGTCACACGCGACGGATGCCGCGCTTGACGAAAGCCCCCTTCCACTACAAGGAGCACGCAGGTCATTATCTGGAGCGTGCCAAGCGATACACGAAGAGACCGGTGAAGCAGGCCGTCATCTCGCCGTCCGCCCTCAGCTTGCTATATCCAGCCGAAGGTATCCCCAATTACTCGCGTGACCAGTTCATCGAGGATCTGCTGGCCGAGCACGTTCGCGAGGTTCGCGGCTGTCTGCAGATGGGTGCACACGCGGTGCAGATCGACTTCACCGAGGCCCGCTTCGCCGTCAAGATCGACCCCACCGGCACCCTGCTGGCGAGCTTCATCGATCTCAACAACATCGCCCTCGCTCGATTCACGATCGAAGAGCGCCAGCGCATCGGGGTCCATACCTGTCCGGGCGGCGACCTCGATTCGACGCATAGCGCCGACGTCGACTACGCAGATCTCTTGCCGAGCCTGCTCCAGCTCAACCTGACGAACTACTACATCGCTCTCGCCGGCGAGAAGGATCGCCGTCACGCGCTGGAGACCATTCGCGCGCACCTCAAGCCGGGCCAGCGCATCTTCGTCGGCGTGGTCGCACCCATCGATCCGCACGTCGAGACCGCCGAGGAGGTTCGCGAACGGATCCTCGAAGCTGCCGAGTACATTCCACTCGCGCAGCTCGGCACGACCGACGACTGCGGATTCTCTCCCTTCAGCGATGACACATCGACCTCGCGTGACACGGCGTTCGCCAAGATCACCGCGCGGGTGCGCGGCACGCATCTAGCCGAGGAAGCATTGCGAGGACGCTGATGCAGTCGGACGAAGAGGACAAGCAGCTGCGCTCGGTCGCACTGCAAAACGTTCAGAGCATTCTCTTGGCGCGCCAACGCGCCGAGCAGGAATTGGTCAAGACCAAGGAAGCGCTCGAGGAAGAGAGGCGCATCCTCGAATTGCTCAACGAGACCGGCGTGATGCTGACCTCGAATCTGGACTTGCAGGGCGTCGTGCAGGCGGTGACCGATGCCGGGACCCGGTTGAGCGGTGCGCATTTCGGCGCTTTCTTCTACGCCGTGACCAGCGCCGAGGGGGATGCTTTCACGCTCTATTCGCTGTCCGGTGCCCCACGCGAGGCGTTCGAGAAGTTCGGTCACCCCCGCGCGACGCCGGTGTTTGCGCCCACGTTTCGAGGCGAGGGCGTGATCCGGAGCGGCAATATCCGCAAGGATCCCCGCTATGGCCAATGGGATCCGCATCATGGGATGCCGCCCGGCCACCTGCCGGTGTGCAGCTATCTCGCGGTGCCCGTCGTCGCGCGATCCGGCAAGGTGATGGGGGGACTCTTCTTCGGTCACCCCGAATGCGACGTGTTCACGGACCGGTCCGAGCGTCTGATCGTGGGGATCGCGGCGCAAGCGGCGATCGCAATCGACAACGCGCGGCTCTACGAAGAGGCCAAGCGATCCGCGCAGCAGCGCGCCGACCTGCTCGAGGCCGAGCGCGGGGCGCGGGCGGAGAGCGAGCGCGTCAACCTGATGAAGGACGAATTTCTGGCCACCCTGTCGCACGAGCTGCGGACGCCTCTCAGCTCGGTGCTCGGCTGGGTCGACGTTCTCTTGTCGAAAACTCCGGAGACGTCCGACGCACGTCGTGGCCTCGAGGCGATTGCGCGCAATGCGCGCGCGCAAGCCAAGCTGATTGAAGATTTGCTCGACATGAACGGTATCGTGTCGGGCAAAATCCGCCTCGACGTGCAACCCATCGAGCTTGCATCCATCGTCGAGGCGGCGCTCGACTCCATTCGGCCGTCCGCCGAAGCGAAGACAATCATCGTGCGCAAGACCATCGATCCCAACGCCGCCCCGGTGTTCGGCGATCGCAATCGAATCCAGCAGGTCGTGTGGAACCTGTTGACCAACGCCGTCAAGTTCACGCCGAAGGGCGGCAAGATCGACGTCCTCGTCGAACGCGTGAACTCTCACGTCGAGATCACCGTGCACGACACCGGAATGGGGATAAGCTCGGAATTCCTGCCGCACGTGTTCGAACGATTTCGTCAGGCAGACTCGTCGAGCACGCGTAAGTATGGCGGGCTCGGGCTTGGTCTCTCCATCGTGAAGCAGCTGGTCGAGCTCCACGGCGGAACGGTGAAGGTCGAGAGCGCAGGCGAAGGAAAGGGCGCCACGTTCGTCGTCAATCTGCCGGTGCGCGCCATCCGCGATCGCATGGTGGCATCGCGTGAACATCCGGCGACGGGGCGACATGCGATTGTCCGAGCCCCCGATGTTTCGCTCGCCGGGCTCGCGGTGCTCGTGATCGATGATGAGCCGGATGCCCGTGACCTCGTGGAGTGCGTGCTTTCCGAGGCGAGAGCGACGGTGTTCACCGCCTCCTCCGCCCAAGAGGGGGTCGCGCTGCTGCGGCTACGCCGACCCGACGTGATCGTGTGCGACATTGGCATGCCGGAACGCGACGGCTACCAGTTCATCCGCGATGTGCGTGGACTCCCCCCCACCGAAGGTGGCCGGACGCCCGCCATCGCCCTTACCGCGTTCGCCCGATCGGAAGATCGCACGCGCGCCATGCTGGCCGGCTACCAGGTTCACATCTCCAAGCCCATCGAGCCCCAGGAGCTCGTGGCGACAATCAAGAGCCAGGCGGGGCACGGCACGTAGCCCGCGCCTGTCGTCATCACGCTCGGACTTGCTGGGCGATCGCAGTCGCTATCGCTGCTCTTTCAACGATTCTTTGCGTTCCTGCTTGGCTCGCGCGGCCGCCACGGCGGTCTTGACCTTCCTCTCTTCCTCGGGCGGAGGGAGGACGGCCGGTAGACCGAGAGCCTGAAGGGACAGCTCGCGGCTCCATCCCATCGTGTGGTAGAGGTGCTCGTCCTCTTCATCTTCCACGGCCGCATAGGCCTCGCTGAGCGCCTTCTTCTCCTCGCCGGTGGACTTTTCCGCCACGGCGCCGATCAGCTCCCAGTTCTTGTGGTCCTTGGTCTCGGCATCCACCACGCATTCGGCGGCGACCACCTCGGCGGATTGCGGCGCATCCGTCAAAGCCCTCTGCATGGCGGAAAGAAGCATTTTGCCCTTTTCGCGCACGATCAAGCGGCCCGGTGTGGTGGCATCGGGATCGAGGCTCGCCGCACCGAAGACGCCTTCCAGGATTTCTGCGTGGCGCTTCGTCTGCGTCAGGTATTTCTTCCACTCTTCCTTCAGGTCCGGGTTCTTCGCACAAAGAATGGCCATCTTGTAAATCTCGATCCCGCCCAGCTCCGTTTCCAGCGCTTGGTACAGCAAATCTTCGAACTGCAAACGACTCGCTGGTTTCTGACGATTCATTTTTCCTCCTTGGAATGTCTTTGGTCGGAGCGCCCCGCGACATAGGGCTGACGCGCTTTGGCGTCCCACCATGGTAGCGATCTGAGCATGAAACGAACCCCTCCGTCGCCTGACCAAAAGCCGAGTTCCACGATTACCAACAACGCGAAGGCGGCCGACCTCGCTCCCTTCGTAGAAGAGGGAGCGGGCAAAGTCCTCACCACCAATCAAGGTGTACGCGTCAACGACGATCAGAACACACTGAAAGCGGGCGACCGTGGACCGTCGCTTCTCGAAGACTTCCATTTCCGCGAGAAGATCACCCATTTCGATCACGAGCGCATTCCCGAGCGCATCGTGCATGCGCGCGGTTCGGGTGCGCACGGGTTCTTTCAAGTCTACGAGAGCATGGCGCGCTACACGAAAGCGGAATTCCTTCAGGATCCCAGCGTGCGCACACCCGTCTTCGTGCGCTTTTCCACGGTGGCGGGGTCCCGCGGTTCGACGGACATGCCCCGCGACGTGCGCGGCTTCGCCGTCAAGTTCTACACCCAGGGCGGGATCTTCGACCTCGTCGGCAACAACATGCCCGTCTTCTTCATCCAAGATGCGGTGAAGTTTCCGGACCTCATTCACGCCGTGAAACCGGAACCCGACAACGAGATGCCGCAAGCCGCGTCGGCGCACGACACCTTTTGGGATTTCATTTCGCTCATGCCCGAGTCGACGCACATGATCCTCTGGCTGATGTCGGACCGCGCCATCCCGCGCAGCTTTCGCATGATGGAGGGCTTCGGCGTCCACACCTTCCGTTTCGTCGACGAGGCGGGGGGGTCGAGGTTCGTCAAATTCCACTGGAAGCCTCTCCTCGGCATGCACTCCGTGGTGTGGGACGAAGCGCAAAAGATTTCCGGCAAGGATCCCGATTTTCTTCGCCGCGATCTGTGGGAAGCGATCGAGCAGGCGAAATATCCCGAATGGGAGCTGGGTGTTCAAATCGTGGAAGCGGACAAGGAGCATTCCTTCGACTTCGATCTTCTCGACCCCACCAAGATCATTCCCGAGGAGATGGTGCCGGTGCAGCGGATTGGACGACTCACGCTCAACCGCAATCCGGAGAATTTCTTCGCCGAGACCGAGCAAGTTGCGTTTCATCCCGGCCACGTGGTTCCCGGGATCGACTTCAGCAACGATCCTCTCTTGCAGGGGCGCTTGTTTTCGTACACCGACACCCAGCTCCTCCGCCTCGGCGGCCCGAACTTTCACGAAATTCCGATCAACCGCCCGCTGGCCGAGGTCCACAATCTTCAGCGAGACGGTTTCATGCGCCAGACCATCAACCGCGGAAAGGTTTCCTACGAACCCAATTCCATCGGCGGCGGTTGTCCCATGCAGGCGCGCGCCGCCGCGGGCGGTTTCGTTACCTTTCCGGAAAATATCGAAGCCCGCAAAGTGCGCGCGCGATCGGAGAAGTTTTTCGATCACTTCAGCCAGGCCACGCTCTTTTTCAACAGCCAATCGGAACCAGAAAAGGATCACATCGTGGAGGCCTTTCGTTTCGAGTTGGGAAAGGTGGAGCGCCAACCGATACGTCAGCGCATGGTCGCCATCTTGAACTTCGTGGACAAGACCCTGGCCGCACGCGTCGCCGAAGGACTCGGCCTTCCGGCGACACCACGCCTCGAGCTGCCGCTCAATCACAGCGTTCCGGCCGACGGCGATCCCAAGGACTTCGAACCGAAGCAAAGTACCCGTTCTATCGGCAAGTCGCCGGCCCTCAGTATGGCCAACACCGTCAAAGACACGATCGCGACGCGCAAAGTCGCCATCGTCGCCGCCGATGGCGTCGATTCGGAGTCACTGCGCGGCATGATGGAGGCCCTCCTGGCCGAAGGCGCAGCGGGGAAGATCGTCGCGCCACGGCTCGGTGTTCTGAAGGGCGACGACGGCAACGAGTTCATGATCGACTTCAGCCTTCTCACCACGTCCTCCGTGCTCTTCGATGCGGTGTATCTACCGGGGGGTAAGCGCAGCAAGGCCGCGCTCGCGGACGAACGTGACGCGATCGATTTCGTGACGGACGCCTATCGACATTGCAAGACGATCGCGGCGACCGGGGAAGGCGTCGAGCTCTTGCGCTCGTGCCCCGGAATCCTCGACGGAGCATCGGCCGACGGCGGAAATGGCAAGGGGGACGCGCGGCAAGACCAGGGGGTCATTACCGCCTCAGGTCTCACGGCACAAATCGTGAAGACCTTCATCGCGGCGGTGGCACAGCATCGGCATTGGAACCGATCGCGCAAAAACCGTCTCGGCGCCCCAACCCGCGATGAAACGCGCGGCGGCGGCCCCCCGGTGAAATGACGCCCTGCCCGCGACGCTCGTTCCCGCGGAGGGGCCTTCCTACTCTCCCGCCGTCCCGCGATCCAAGGACGCGATGGCGCGGCTACCGACGCTGCTCGGCAACGTAGCGAGGCCGGAGCGTGTCGTGGCACGTCTTGCAGGCTAGGCGACATTCATCCAGGGAACCGGCGCGTGCACCGACCGCTCCCCGCTCCGCGATCGCTCGCCAGTTCCCATATCCCGCGGGTTCGAGCGCTGCGATGTGCAGGAAGGTTCGCTCCAGCCTGTCAAAATCGCCGGACGCCAGCGCGAGCGCAGCGTTTCCCTTCATCCACATCTGCAAAGGACAATCGGGAAGCGGACTCTTGCCACATTCTCGACCACCTCCCCGAACGTCCGGCGTCGCCTTCACCGCATCGAGCCAGAGGGACGCGGGGTTGGCGATCGAGGCGGATTCCGAGCCGCTCGACTTTCGCGCGCCGCGGGCGTGATAGCTGAAGCCAGAGAGGGCGCCGAGCAACAGCGTGCCGACAAGTCCGCCGGCGAGTAGCACACGACGGCTCGCACCAAGAGGCTTCATGGGATCCCCGCGACTCAATTCACGCCCTTCAGGCTCACTGCGGTTGGCGCGTCCGGCAACTGAGGCATCGCGATGTAGTCCTTCGGGATCTCTCCGGTCAGCGACTTCAACCAGGTGACGATGGAAGTGACTTCCTCCAACGTCAGATCGAGGCCGAGCTGGCGCTTGCCCATCACCCGCACCGCATCGTCCAGCGTCCCCACCGAACCATCATGGAAGTAGGGCGCGGTCTTTTCGATGTTTCGGAGTGATGGAACCTTGAACATCATCCGATCGGCAGCCGACTTGGTGACTTCGGCTCGACCCTGGTCGTCCTGGTTCGGCCACGGCTCGACCACCCCCGCGCGCTCGAACATCGATCCGCCCAGATACGGACCGGTATGGCAAACCATGCACCCCACATTGAGAAACGTCTTGAGACCTTCCTTCTCGGCTCGTGTCAGCGCTTCCTTGTCCCCCCTCAGAAACTGGTCCCAGCGACCGGGTGTGACGAGCTTGCGCTCGAAGGCGGCGATGGCGCGCCCGACGTTGTCATAATTCACGGGGTGTGCGTCATCGGGGAAGGCCTCGTGAAATGCCTTCGCGTAACCAGGAACCGCAGCAAGGGTCGCCACGACGTCCCCCGGGCTCGCCATGGCCATCTCGATGGGATTCAAGATAGGGACCTTTACCTGCTCTTCCGCATTGGCCGACCTTCCATCCCAGAACTGCACGAAGTGCCCCGCCGCGTTGTACACCGTCGGAGAGTTGCGCTTGCCGATCTGTCCCCGGAAGCCGATCGACATCGGCCGATTGTCAGCGCCGTACCGCGCCAGATCGTGACAGCTATTGCACGATAGATCTTTCGCCTTGGAGAGCCGCGCATCGTAGAAGAGCTGGCGTCCGAGGGTGACCTTGGGGGCGGTGATCGGCTCTCGATCCGATTCCATCGCCGCCGGGAGCGGCTGAAATCTCCGCAGCAGCCGCGGGTTGATTTCCACCGAGCCGAGGTCCGAGGCGCGCGCCTGAACCGGCGCGGCGCTGCTGGCGGCGCTCGATTGCTCCGTTTGGCCGCGCGAGCAAGCGTTCGTCAGAGCCGCGAGAACGAGAAGAGCCGCCGCTCCGGTGGGACACGATGAGGGCATTCGATTCGGCATGACGTTCACCCACTCCTGCAGATGGAACATTTGCGCATCAGGCAACCTCGAGGGGCTTCAGCGACCTGGTTTTGGACAGCACACGCGAGCCAGGTCTCGTTACCGCCGACGTCGGGACACGAAAGGAAAACGTCGTGCCGGCGTTCGGTACCGAGCGAACTTCGGTGGTTGCACCGAGCGCTCTGGTAACTGCGTACACTGCCGCGAGGCCAGCGCCGCGCCCAGAAGTCTCGTTCACGCTGTCTCTCGTCGATATGTCGTCGCGAAACAACGCCCCCTCGAGCTCTGCGCGACTATGGTGCGGAAGGCCCGCCCCACGCGCCCGCTCGGCAACCTTTTCCCAGTCGACACCTCGACCATCGTCGGAAAGCTCGACGGTGATCATGGCGCCCTCCACCATGGTTCGCAGCGTGAGCACGCCACCCAGCGATTTTCCTCGCTCGCTTCGCTCCTCCGGCGACTCGATCCCGTGATCGACGGCGTTGCGCACGACATGGGTAAAGACGCTCCAGAACGGAGCCCAACAGGCCGCGTCGAGGCGAACGTCGTTCGACTCCACGCACACCAAGAGCTCCGGCTTGCCGAGACGCGCTGCCAGCGCCTGCGCCTGTTCGGCGATACGCGTCAGACGTCGCTCGGCTGGCTCGAGTTCCAATGCCGACAGTCGTTCGAGCAACTCCGTCCTGGAGTGCCCTGCGGCGATCGCCTCGCGAATGCCGTCACAATCGCCGAGGGCAACTTCCACTATGTTCGCCGCGCGCTCCGACGTGAGGGATCGAAGGAGCGTCGCCACCTGTCGCCAGGCGTCGGCCAGCTTGGAACGGTCGACGGAAAGGATCTCCTGCGTCTCGACGAGCTGCGTTTCGAGCTCATGGCAGAGTTTCGCCAGGCGAATCAAACCGAAGAACCCGCAGTTGCCCTTGAGGGTATGAACGAGCCGCACGAGCGCGGCGCGAGTAGCACCGTCGTCGGCCATGATCCGACCGACCAAACCGTCTCCTTCGGCAAGGAACTCGAAAACGCCGGACCGATCCTTCATGACGTGACCGAGCAGGTTCAGGAGCTCGCGCTGCGCCGACTCGGCGTTCTCGCGTTCGACCTCGCTGGTGACGTCGGCAACGACGAGCAGCACCTGCGCCACGGTGCCGCCGCTCATGATGGGGGAGTAGCGAATCCGAAGATGTCTCGAGCCGTGACGAATGACCTTCGGCATCTGATCGAGAGCGACCTCGAACGGCATGACATCTTCGAACAGCGCTTCCCATGACAACTGGAACCAGATGCTGAAGCGCTCATCGATCGGTTTGACGTAGTCCCAGAAGGTGAAACAGGGAGGGACCGGACCCAGCCATTTTTCGACGATGGCCGAGCGCTCGGTGGAGATCACTCCCCGACCATCGAGGGTCAAAAATCCTTCTCCGACGTGATCGAGAATGAGACGAATGTCGTCGTTGCGCCGCCGTAGCTCGTTGACCATGTAATCGAACGAGCGTGCAAGCTGTCCGATCTCGTCGGCTGATTCATCGCCGAGAGGCTTGGGCGCCATGTCGCCGCCCGCCACCGCCGCCGTGATGTCGGTCATGGCTCGCAGCCGTCTGCCCAGCGAGCGAGCGATGAGCCACGAAGCAGCCAGACCTACGCCCAAAGCTGCCAGACCGCCCACCAGGGCAACGGACTGGATCCGTCGGCGTTCCTCGCCCAGCGTGGCCCCGGACAGCTCGAGAACCAGCGTCCCGCGCGGGCCCTCCTTGGAGATAACGGGAACCGTGGAACGAATGCCCGAGGACAGCGCTTCGGTGCGGATCTCGTCGACCAACCGCGGGTGCACCGTCAAGGGATTGGCGAACTCGCCATAGGCGAAAAGGACGCGCCCCGCTGCGTCATAAAGCGCGATGGCCCGGATGTCCTTGTCGGCCGCCATCGCATCAAACACCTCTCGTACGGTGGCGCGATCGTCGAACGCCACGGCCGACTCCACTTGCCGCGCCGCCAAGCGACTGTAGGTCTCAGCCTTTTGTTCCAGTCGATCGCGTACGGAGCTGACATGGTAGGAAGGGAAATAGCCGACCAGGAATGCCACCACTCCGGCGATGAGGCCGAAGATGATCGCGAAGAGCCGGCGTTGTATCGACCAGAGGTAACGACGTCGCGTTTTCGTCGTACCGCTTGGGTCGCTTGGTGAGGTCATGTGACGGCGTCGGGAAGCAACGCGTCCATTGCGTGCTCGATCGTGAACGGGTCGGAGCGCGCGACCTTGAACTTCCCGGTATTTTCTTGGGGTAACTTACCTGGGCAGGGCGCTCGGGGGCCGCCAACGACTCGCTCGACGTGAGCCCAGGTCGTAGTGGTGGGCGCATCGCCCGCTCGACCTACCTGTCAGAAAAGCACCATCTTGCCGTTTTCCAGCGCCCCGTCGCCGCCCGCAAACGTGAGCAGCGGCTCTTGGAAATCGCCGCTCAAGACCACCAAGATCCAGCCGCCCAGTGTCCGAAACTGGTATTCGATGTTCGTTTCCTTGCCCGAGGAATACTGAGCAAGTAGCGAGCGATTGGCCGAGCTGGGTAAGCCAACTTCGACCGCTACGTTGTAGCGCGCCAGCCTGTTTTTGACCCTTCCCATGAGCTGATTGGTAAGCTCGCGCGTCCAGTCGGCCAACGCCTTCGAGTTGTCCAGCTCCTGTCGCATTCGGGTCAGCGTGCGCACCTCCGTGAGAATGGAGAGCGTCCCGTTCAGCGTTGAAGACCGAAACGGGATGATGGCAGCATATTCGTCGATCGATGGCGTCCGCTGGATGGCGGCCCTGATCGGCGCCGCGGCGATCCCATACGACGAGAACAGCTCGATCGTCGTGGTTTGCACGATGATGGCAAGCACGCGATGCGATGCACTTACTTCTCCCATCTACCCGCCCTGACCACCCTTCGTTGTCGACACGACCGGGAGCGATTCAATCCAAGGACCGAATTCGCCCACTTCACCCGAGAAGGCGAACGGTCTTATCGCAACAAATCTTGAGAAGGGGGGCCGATGGCCGGAGGAGGTCAGTGGCGACACCTACCCAAATGGATGCCAGCCGAAGAGCCGGCCTTCGCCGCATGCAAGACGAGGTCTCATCACGTCGGCGCGCCGCCTGCTTGGACAAATGGTTGGAACAGCGGAGCTATTCGGCCTTGTGGGTAGACCGAATCTCTCATTTCGTGCTAGCTCTCACGAGAATCCTGCCAGCCAGACGGCGCGGGCATGCTGCCTCCCGCGGCTCCACTTCACCGGCGTCCGTTCCCGTGGCCAGCGTCGTCTCCCGTCCCGGTTCGACTCCCCCCGCGGGCCCGAAACGCTTCGACAAGGTGATTCATGGGCAAGAAGAAGGTCATCGTCATCGACGATTCGAAGACAGTGCGCGATCAGGTGCGTTTGGCCCTCGAAGGCGCCGACTACCAGGTGTTGGAAGCAGTGGACGGCCAAGACGGCTTCACGAAGATACGCGACACTGCCGATCTGACGATGGCCATTTGCGACGTCAACATGCCGGGCATGACCGGAATCGGACTGCTCGAGGAGCTCAAGAAAAAGGGAGTCAACCCCCAGCTGCCCATCATCATGTTGACGACCGAGGGTGAGCCCGCCCTCATCCAAAGGGCAAAGCTTGCGGGAGCGAAGGGGTGGCTCGTCAAGCCATTCAAACCCGATCAGCTCATCGCGGTCGTCGCCAAGATTGCAAGGTCCATCCCCTGACCCGCCGTTCGCGCAGCCGGGAGCCCGCGGTTCCCCCTCGCGCTGAAGCCATACATCGCTGAGGCCATACATCGCCGGCGCTTTCGGGTCGGCAGTTTCTTCGCTTCTCCGCACAGAGCGGCGGCTTTTCCCTCGGGTCATCGCGACGTGCTTCGTGTTTCATCTAGATCGCGACGGCGACGATGAAGGCGATCAGGGCGAAGGATGCGAGCACCGCTCGCGCGACATGCGAGTATTCCCACCTGTTTCGGAGACTCGTCCAAACTTGGACCGGGTGATTCTCGGCGGAGGCGCTGCAACGCTTCTGGCCCAATGCGAAAAAACCGGCACCCAGGCATCGCAGCTCATGGCCCTTGAGCCAGAAATTGTTCACCGGATGGGTGAAGATCAGCCACACGAGGAGTCCTTTCGCTTCGGTCACGCGCGCACATCGCCGTGACATCATCATTCGCAGCGCGTTCGCAATGGCCCCATGTGCGGTCTCCTCCGCAGCGTCAGCCCTCGGGCCCTCCCCGCGCACAATTGCCCACAGTACGGGCTATCGCGTCAACGGCATCGGCGATGTCGAGGACGCAACAACGTTCCGTCATTCTCCATATCCTGCGGTGAGGACGGTCCGCTCGAGCGGCGCACGACTTTTTTTTCGATGCACGAAGCGCCATATTTTCGGCGTCTTGCGTCGTGATCGATGCCAAAATGCGGCGATTGTGAACAAATTGCACGCCTCAGACCATTGCACCATGGGACCAACGGCCCATACTCGTCTCGGGTTTCGAAGCCTGCCGGTGATTGCCGACTCTGGTCGATCGCCATGCTGCTTCGGTGAGTCCCGGGAAGTGAGCAATTGGAATGCGGGCTATCGGCTATTGTCTATTGGGTGCTCTGACCGGCACCGTGGGTTGCGGCGATATCGACAATGGCGCGCTCGGGCGCGCTTCGCGTACGGGCAACTCTCCCACCTCATCGATCGGAGGGTCCGGCGGCACACCTGCGAGCGCGGGGACCGACGGCGGCAACACGACCGGTGGCACCGTGAGCGGAACGGGTGGCAGCGGCAATGCCGGCGCAAGCGGCCATACCGGCGCTGGATCGAGCGCGGGGGCCGGAGGAAATGCCGGCGCGAGCACGGGGACCGGAGGTAGCGGCGGTGCGGGCCCAAGTGGCGGCACAGGAAGCGCGGGAAGCGCGGGAACCGGCGGAGCAGGAGGCGCGGATAACGCCGACGCCGGCGGCCAAAAAGACGCCGGCACGGCGGGCGGAGCAGGCCCGGGCGGAAGCGGCGGAATGGATGCCGCGGTGAAGCCCGACGCGACCGGACCCGGCGGAAGCGGAAGCAAGGACGCCGGCGTCAGCATCGATGTCCTCGCCGAACGAAGCGAGAGCGGTGCGCCACCATCGGGCATCTGGATTGCGCCGAATCACCCCTGGTACGAGTGGAACGCGCTTCAAGCCAATCAAGTGCCGTGGCAGCACCTCACCCACCTCGGGCTCGGCTACTTGCAGCCACAGCTGTCGAGCGGCAAGTACGTCGCGGGTGCCCCGGCCGGGTGGTCGACCGGCTGGACAGGCTTCCGCGATTCCGGCAAAGCCTTCGCCGACGCTGCCCACGCCGCCTCCAGGAAAGTCTTCATGATGCTCGGCGCTGCGCAATCCAATACGGGCGCTTACGCCGACGTCTGGAACGCGGCCACAGCGCCGGCCAACATCGACGCCTTTGCCGACAACATCGTGTCCGTCTTCAAAGACATGCAGCTCGACGGCGTGGAGTTGGATTGGGAGGAGAACATCGACTACGGTCAGCTCGTCGCGCTGGCGAAGAAGATTCGTGCGCGCTGGGTCGATGGGCTCATCTTCATCGACGTGCTTCCTCTCGACGACGGAACGGGCATCTTTGCCGCCGTCGCGCCGGCGAAAGACGACATCGATGCCTTCATGCCGATGACGTTTCTGGCTATCCCGCAATGGGGTGGTTGGGTCCTACCGATTCCGCCGACGCCGCTGTATGGCTATCCCGGCAATGGTTATTCGGTCGACGACAATTTGAAAAAATGGGCAGCCGCGGGCGTGCCAGCGTCGAAGATCATCATGGGCGTCGGGGGATTTGGATCGGTATGGGGCGACTCCAACGATGACCAGACCGCTCCCATCGGCCCCTACATCACGGTCAACGGCAGCGGCGGCGCCAACGGCGAGATGGGTAGCCTCTACGATGATCGCGTCGTCACCTGGACCTGGGTCAAGGGCATGGTGAACGGCAACCCTGGCCGATTGATTGAAGGCTGGGACGACGTGGGCAAATGTTCGTACTGGCACGCGCCCGCAACGAACGATCTCGTGGCGGCGACGGCGCAGGCCAAAGCCATCCAGGCGAGCCTCATCTTTTACGAAACGCCGCGCTCCATGACGGAAAAGCTCAACTACGCCCGCGCCCAAGGCATGCGCGGAATGAATTTCTGGACATTGAGCCAGACCATCGACGGCACCTCCAGCCCCATCTTGGAGACGATCATGCCTTAGGGCGCGCGTATGAATAAGCGAAGTCGATAGCACCGCAGGCAGTGCCGAAAATGAATGAGGGTTGAGAGAAATCAACCGCCAAGGCGCCAAGAGCGCCAAGAGCGCCAAGGTTTTCATGGGGTATGGATGATGCGCTTGATGCCGCGCTGAAGTGCTGCGACGTCGAAGTTGATGAGTAACGCGAGGCGAAGTCGAGTTGATTAGTAGGAGAGGGTCTGGGCGACACGTATGGGTGCGATGCATTCGCATGCCTTGAGCTCCACCACGACGCTGTCGTCCACGAGGAGAATCGAGACGTGCTTCGCCGACTCTTTCTTGCTTGTACTGCACGGCAATCGGTACCTGGCGGGCAAATCGGATGCCGCGGAGCGTCAGCTCCTGGAGATCTTGGCGTCTTGGCGGTTCACCCTCTCCCATCGACGCAACCGGGCGCCGAGTTGCCGACGACCCCAGTCCCTTGTTGATGGTCCCGCGCACGGCCGCCCAATGATTTTCCGTTATTTCTGCGAGCCGCCTTAGCGGCTGTCGGCCGGTACCGACGTCAGGTTGGGTCCAACCGCGGAGGAGGACGGGGCGGTAGAGTGCCCGGCTTGGAGAAAAAGCGCGTCAGCACGACGACGAGCTCCGACTCGATATCGGGTAAAAGGCCTTCCAGTTGTGCACTCGACAACTTGAGGCGCGGCTCCAGAATCGCCCGGAGGTTTGCGATGATCTGTTTTTGGGCTGCCGCGAGTCGACGTTGAATGGTGCGAGGACTAACGCCGTGGCTCTCGGCGATCTGCGCGACGCTTACTTCTTCCAGAAAATGAAGTCGAAGGAGCGTGCGCTCGCGCCGCGTCAGTTGGCTGAGCGCCGATTCCAAAGCGCTGGCGAACTCGCCGCCATAACGTTGAATGACGTACGAGCGCTCGGCGTCGCTCGCGGTCGCGCCCGCGTCCCAAGCGGCGTCGGGGGTGGGCACCGCAAGGCGATGGAGATCAGCGGCCAGACGCGTAGCGGCAATCCGGATCCACTTTCCAAGGGGACCCCGCCCGGAGTAGGAGGCGATGCGTGGAGGCCTCCGTCCGTCACCCACGAGTGTTCGCACACGCAGGCGCTGGGCGATCTCTTCCCCATCACCGGTTCCTCGGCTCGGACGAGAAGGTACGGACTTGGCGATGTAGCGGGCGTCGAGAGCAGCGATTGCTTTGCGGTTGCCGGTCGCGCACCCGCAGGCGAGGTAGAGATCGGTCACATGGAGGGACTCGAGCGCATCTCGAATCGTCTGGTCGGGCGCAACGCGAGCGGCAAGATACTGGACGAACTCCTCGACCTCGATTTGCAGATCGGGCCAAGCGGCGCGGCTCGCGTCGACGAGCCGTTCGAGAATGGCTTGAAGCTCGCCATGCGCGAGCTCAGCGGCGCGGACGCCGGCCAGGCGCGAAGCGAAGGCGACAGCCAAATGCGTCGGTGACACTAGAGATAGACCAACCGCAGCTCGTCAGTTTAGAGGGAGGGTGCCGGGGGCGTCTACGCTACGGAGAGGGCGCAGCGAAGCAAAACGAGGGCATCCGGGTAGACAAGCCGACGACATGTGCGCGCGTGGATCACCTGGGAAGACCTCGTTCTGTCCAGTGCACTCGTAACAGTTTGCTGACAGCGAATTGATTGTCGCCACGAGCCGCCGGCCCCGTCTCTTGATCGATGGGCGAACAGACATCGCGTCGACACGCGCAGGCCCGTCGGGCCGAAGCCATGGCAGCGCCGGCCACGAGATTGCGTCGCGCTGCCGGTCGCGCGTGCGTTTGGATCGCAGGCTCGATCGTCATGGCCGGATGCACGGGAGTCATTGCCGAACCGCCGGCGGCAAGGGGAAACGGCGACCGTCCTCCCCCGGGTGGAAGCGGCGGAACCGGAAACGCCGGAAACGGAGGCAGCGCCGGAACCGGAAATGCCGGAAACGGAGGCAGCGGCGGAGCCGGAAACGGAAGCACCGGCGGAGCCGGAAACGGCGGCGTCGGAGGCAGCGGCGGAGCCGGTGGAACCTCGCCCCCGGCTTTCGCGCCCGCGCCGGCCACCCTCCGACGTCTCACCCTCGGGCAGTACACGAACAGCGTGCGCGATCTGCTGGGCGCCGCCGTCACGCTGCCGACCGATCTCGAGCCGGATACTTCGCTCAACGGTTTCGCGTCCATCGGCGCTGCGCGCACCGCTTTCTCGCCACACGCCATCGAGCAGCTCGAAACTGCCGCTCTGTCGCTTTCGCAGCAAGCACTCGCGGACCCCAAGATGCGCGCGTCACTGGTCGGCTGCATGCCGGCCGCCGCCGCAGACGACGCCTGCGCGCGACAGGTCGTCACGGGTCTCGGGCGCCGAGCCTGGCGTCGTCCGCTCACGCCCGACGAGGTGAATCGCTACACGGCGATCGCCACGCAGGCCGGCACGACGCTCAATGACTTTTGGAAGGGTCTCCAGTACGCGGTGGCCGGCCTTCTGCAGTCGCCGCACTTTCTCTACCGGGAAGAGCTCGGAACACCCAATGCTGCCGTTCCGTCGCAACGCGCGTTCAATGGATTCGAGATCGCTACGCGTCTCTCGTACTTCGCGTGGGCTACGACGCCCGACGACCAACTGCTGAACGCTGCCGAAGCAGGCACTCTTTCTACCGAGGATGGTCTGCGGGTCCAAGCCGAGCGGCTCATCGCATCCCCTCGGGCGCATGCCTCGACCGAGACGTTCTTCGGCGAGCTCTTGCACCTCGCCGACCTGGACGATCTCCCCCAGCTCCCCAATGTGTTCCCCCAGGTCAGCGCGACGCTCGGTGCGTCGATGCGCGGCGAGACTTTGCGCGTGCTCGAGGACATTGCCTGGAACGGTGACGGCGACTTTCGCAACGTGTTCGACACGCGCACGACGTTCGTCAACGCCGAGCTCGCCAAGCTCTACGGCGTGCCGGCTCCATCAGGCGTCGACTTCGTTCGAACGACCCTTCCCAGCGATGGTCTGCGCCTCGGTTTGCTGGGTCAGGGGAGCTTCCTGGCCCTCAACGCGCATGCCGACTCGACGTCGCCCACCCGCCGCGGAAAGTTCATTCGCGAGGTTCTGCTCTGCCAAGCCATCCCGGCCCCTCCGCCCGACGTCGACACGACGTTGCCCCCCAATCCCCCCGGCACGATGAGCCTCACGATGCGTCAGAGGCTGGAAAAGCATCGCAGTCAGCCCGCCTGCGCCGCATGCCATCAAGCGATGGATCCCATCGGGCTCGCGCTCGAAAACTTCGACGCCGTGGGCGCCTTCCGCACGAGCGAGGTAGGACAGACCATCGATGCCAGCGGGGTGCTCGATGGCGTCACCTTCGCCGATGCACGGGGGCTCAGCAGCGCGCTGAAGAATCATGCCGACGTCGCGACCTGCTTGACGCGCAGCATGTTCCGTTTTGCGACGGGCCACGTGGAGACGCCCGGAGAAGAGGGGGCCGTGCTGGCGCTGGCGCAAAAACTGGCGGGGGATGGATACCGATTTCGGTCGCTCCTCCTGGGCCTGGTCATGAGCCCGACCTTCCGCTTCACGGGCGCACCCGAATGACGAGGAGTCTTGCGATGCGGCAAACGATGCTCAGTCGGCGCAGGTTGCTTCGAGGCGTCCTGGGAGGCGCGGTCATCGCCATCGGGCTGCCGCCGCTGGAGGCCATGTTCAATGCTCATGGCACCGCTTACGCGGGAGGCGCGGCGATTCCCAAGCGTCTCGGAATCTT
Organism: Polyangiaceae bacterium; assembly: GCA_035318465.1. GTDB lineage: Bacteria > Myxococcota_A > Polyangia > Polyangiales > Polyangiaceae > DASWDH01. Next base: position 41,394 of record DATHES010000204.1, on the reverse strand, counting down.
TTTCTGGGGCAACGGAGTCAAACTCGACCGCTGGGTCCCCGCGACCACGGGAGCAGGCTGGACGCCGAGTCCAGCGCTCGATCCGCTCGCGGCGCTCAAGGACAATGTCTCCGTGGTTTCCGGCATGAACATCAAGACGGGCAACGAGCGTGGCCATCACGCCGGATGCGTCGGCATTCTCTCCGGCGCGCCCATGGTCTCGCAGCCCCATCCGAACTCCGGCTACGCATCGACATTCAGCAAGCCGAGCATCGATCAGATCGCCGCCGCGGCGATCAGCCAGGGCACTCGCTTTCGCTCGCTCGAAGTCGGCGTCTCCCGACGCACCGTGAGCGGTGAGGGAACGACGCTCCACTATCTTTCGCATAACGGGCCGGATAGCTTCAATCCACCGGAGTACGATCCAGCCAAAGTATTCGACCGCCTGTTCGGCACCGGCTTCGTGCCCCCCAGCTCCGGTACACCGCCCGTCGATCCCTCCCTGGCGCTGCGACGCAGCGTGCTCGACGCTGTTTCCACCGATGTCGCCGACTTGAAGAGCCGTGTCGGTGCCGTCGACCGCGTGCGACTCGACCAGCACCTCACCAACATTCGTTCGATCGAGAGTCGGCTGACCCAGATTCCCCCCCCGCCCCCGCCGACGCTTTCCTGCAAACTCCCCGTGAAGCCGGGCAGCTTTCCCGACATGAGCGGGAAGGAAGCCATCGAAGAGCGCATGAAGGCCATGAGCGATCTCATCGCCATGGCCTTCGCCTGCGATCAAACGCGCGTCTTTTCCTTGATGTTCAGCGGCAGCGTCGGCTCGACGGTTTTTTGGCAAGTGGGAGCGACGTCCGGGCACCACGATCTCACCCACAACGAGGCGGGCAACCAGCCCATGGTGCACGACACGACCGTCTTTACGATGAAGCAGTTTGCGACGTTGCTCGCCGCGCTGAAGGCCATTCCCGAAGGGGCGGGCAATCTACTCGACAGTTGCGCCATCCTGGCAAGCTCCGACGTCGCCGATGGGTTGGCCCACAGCATCAACAATTACCCCATTCTCGTCGCCGGTGGAGCAGGAGGAGCGCTCAAATATCCGGGCGTTCATTACAAGTCGGCGGGCGAGAACACCAGCATGGTGCTCTTCTCCCTCTTGAAGGCGGTGGGATTGCCCCTCACCGAATTTGGCGACGGCGGGGGACGCGTCACGACCAGCTGCACGGCCATCGAGGTGTGACGCAGCTCCCGTCTTTCGGGCGCTGATCAGCCCGGTTTTCGCGCCACGATGATCCACGTGCTGGAAGGCAAATAGACGCCGTCGGCGCGGAGATTGGCGCGCATCAGCGTCGCGAGCTTCTCGCGAATCTCCGGCAAGCGACGTTGCCCCTCTTCCCCGGCCTCGCGCACGATCTCGCCCGAAGGTCCTACCAGGATCTGGTAGTCGATCGCCTCTTCGACCGTGCGACCAACGCAGATGTCGACGTCGACGCGTTCGAACAGATCGACGCTCGGAAAGCCGGCCGCGGCGAGCATTTCACGATCCGTCTCCTCGTCCGCCCAAGAAAACGGGCCGGGACCGCACGTCTGCGCGCTGTCGCCAGGAGGAGGGAGGTACTCGAGCACGACCTTCTTCGCCGCTCCCCAAGCCGGATTGTCGGCGAGCCTTCTCCAGACGATGAGACAGACCTTTCCGTGGGGCTTGAGCGCGCGATGGGTGTTTCTCAGGGCTCTCACGGCGCTCTCGAAAAACATCACCCCAAAGCGGGCGAAGGCGACATCGAAATAATTTTCGCGAAGGGGGTGCACCTGCGCGTCGCCCACTTCGTAGTGCACGTGACGAAGCCCGGCCTCGTCCCGCTCGTGGTCGGCGATCTTCAAGAACTCGTCCGTACAGTCGAGACCCAGCACCTCTCCCGCCGGACCGACGATGCGACCGATCTCGAGGCACGACTCACCGAACCCACACCCGATATCGAGAACCCTGTTCCCCGGCCGGATGTCGAAGCGCGGAAAGGCGATGTCGCTGTGACGTTTTCCATTGCCGGACAGAAGATGTCGAAAGCGAATCCACTTCGGCGTAAGGACGTTGTTCCAACATCCGATGAAGGCATCGTTTTCCCGCGCTGTCGTCGTCATTTCTCAGCCTCGCCGGGGATTGTGCGCTCTCGGCGCGAGTTTGCAACTTTCTCTTCCGCCAGCGGACGCTTCCTTCGCCCCACGCGCGTCTCGGGCCGCGGCGGCACCGTCAGGATGCTTACGGCGGATAGTCGAAAAGGTTTCCCGTCAGCATGGCCAGCGAAAGAGCGGTCCAGCTGAGGTTGTAGTAGCGGCTGCGAGCCAGAAGCTGTCCCGTCGCGACGCGCGCGTAGGCGTCATCGAGCAAGCCGCGGTACTTCGCGTCGTGCATCGCTCCCATCGCCGCGCCGCCCACGAACACCGCTGATTGCGGACTCCCAGCGGGGGTGGCCGGATCGGGGTGCGGCGTGCCGTCGAGATCGTAGCCATCCACGATGTTCCCCGCTCCGATCGCGCCGAAGAACGAGCTTACCGCGGCAAGGTAGGCTTGTGCCCGTGGCTCGCCGTAATAGCAGTAGTCCTGCCCTATCCGAATTGGCATGCGCGCCGAATCGTATTGGTAGTTCGTGGCGGCCCCGGCGGATGGCGGCTTGGGAACGCCGTTGACATCGCACCAGGCCGGCACGAGCCCGTTCGTGGCGTTGCCGCTCGCTGGATTGAGCGACTTCGCGATCACGGCGTACCCCGTATCGATGACGCGGTTCCACTCGTCGACCTTGCCGGTCACTTGACCGAATACGCGATATTCGTTGGGTGCAAAGTACGACGGGTTGAAGACGATGTTGCCGCCCCAGCTGTCACCCGCCAGGAGTAGATCGCCCTGCGTGTGGTCGACCTCGTACTGCCAGATGCGGCCAATCTGCGCTTTGGCCAGGTCGAGGTAGGCACTCGCTAGCGTCCCGGAGCCGCCCCATTTGCGCGCCGCCATGACGAGCGCCCAAGCCATGTCCTCGTCGGAATCGGTGGCTCCACCCGTGCCCAGCGTCGCGGTGCCGGCGGCATTGATGTACCAGTGCATCAGGCCGTTCGCGTCGAGCCAGAGCTGCGAGTATTTCCAGAGCTCGTCGAAGAGCATCGGATCGTCCATCACCACGGCCAGCATCATCCCGTAAGCGATGCCCTCCGACACCGTCGAGTCGACTTCGCCTCCCGGCGAATTGGGGCGCCGCACGCGCAGGTGGCCACCGGCACCGCTGGTGGTCACGACCTCGTTTTTCCAGGCTGAATAGGCTTGGCGCACGTGCTCCGGATCGACGCCCGCAGCGTACGTGCAGCGGGCGGCGCGCCAGTTCTGGGGAAAGGGAAACCGGTTGCCTCCATCGACTCTGCCCATCGCGCCACCGTCCGCATCGGGGCCGCCGCTGGTGCCTCCTTCCAGCGCTGCGTCGCTCCTGCCGGATGTCCCGTCCGTCGGAGGAGAGCCATCTTGCGCGCTCGTGCCCCCTGCGCCGGACGTGCCCCCTGCCGGAGGCGTGCCCCCTGCGCCGGACGTGCCCCCTCCGCCGGACGTGCCCCCCGCGCCCGACGTCCCTGCGCCGGACGTGCCCCCTGCGCCAGACGTGCCCCCCGCGCCCGACGTCCCTGCGCCGGACGTGCCCCCTGCGCCGGACGCGCCCCCCGCGTCGGATGGAGACGGGGGATCTTCTGCGGTGCAGGCCCAGAGGAGCGCACCCGATGCGGCGATAAGGAGCAGCTTGGCGTACATGGCGTCGTCGATCGTCGACGAAAACGGAGCGGTGAACGGACGGGGCGCAAAGCAAGTACCCTCGACCGCACCTACGAGCTCAAAAAATGCGCGCTACCCGGACGCAGAAACGCCGCTCAAAATCCGATCGCGTATCCAAGCGAAGGCGCCATGGCGAGGACCACGTCGGGAAAGTGAGCTTGAACCTTGAGCTCGGCGCTCACTCCTTGCCCGCCGCCGATGGGGATCACGACCCCGCCGCCGGCCCCCGCGAACGCCGCTCCAGCTTGTCGCCAAACCGTGAGCGTTTGCGAGTCGTAGAGCCCTTTTCTCGGATCCGGAGCCGACTCGAAGATGGGCACGTCGAGCTTGTCGTGGATCGCGGCAAGGCCGCCCACCACGACGATGAACGGGCGCACGCGCGTGTGGGAGAAAGGCACCTTGCCGAACCAGTAGGCGACCCGCGCTTCTCCATGGAAATGAGAGAGCGCGTGCCCCGGGGCGACGCCGAACGCGTACCCCAGACGAGTCCCCAACGTGACGTTATCGGCGACCAGAAAGTCGAAGCCGGCCATGATACGGGTCGTCGCCAAATGCTGGCCGCCGTTGATGGCGTTGCCCGAGCCGGGACCGCCCGGCTGGGGAATGCCCCTGTAGGCGAATCCATCCTGATCGATGCACGTGTACTGCGTGGCCGGGAGTTTCCCCGGCGTGCCGCATACGTCGGCTTGCGAGCCAATGAAAGAAACATCCTGCCCGATGTTCAGGCTGAGCCAGGATTTTTTGGCCGGTTTTTTCGCGCTGAGGTCGCGTTCGCACACTTTGTCGGAAGTGCAGATCTCCCCCTCATCGCACGCGGTGATGCCATCACAGAGCTTGCCTGACGACGTGGGTTCGCCCGAATCCGCCCTCTCTCCGTTGTCGCACGAGCCGTTCTTGCACCAGAGTCCCTGGTTGCATTCGCTGTCCTGTTCACAGCTCGCTCCCCAGCCCTTGGCCGAGACCGCCGCCTTGCCCGCTGCGGGGCAGCCGGGCAAACCTGGCGGACAGTCAGCACTGTCGGTGCACTTGGGACCGGCCGGGACGCCGGGAAGATGCGGCGGCTCGCCGGCGATTGTATTTTTGATGGGGACTTTATTGGGCGCGGCCCGCGATCCGCTCATCGATACCACGTCGCCTGACGCGTCCGTCGCCTGCACGAAGTAAACGAAGTCGCCGGTCGTGCTCCCCATTTCGCGACAGGGCACTTCCGCTCCGTACCCCGTGCCGAGCCGGCGCAGCTCGAGGGTCTTCCATTCGGTCGTGCCGAACGGTTTGTACCGAGCAACCACTTTCACGGCGACGGTGCCCGCGGGAAGCTCGACGTAGATGGGGACCGGGCTGAGCGCCTTCTGCTCGGCCACGGGCGTGTGGATCATATCGCCGCCGGCTGCGGCTGCTGCCGGAGCGGCACCCGCCGGCTTGCCCGCGGCGACGGCGCCGCCCCCCTTTGCCGAGCGGAAAATTTGCTCGATCTCGGGTGTGGTCAAAGCCTTTTCGAGCGCGACGTCGGGATCGGCTTGCAGCGCCTCGACGAACGATTTCTTGCCGTCATCGAGACGACCGAGTCCCGCGATGAGGACGACGCCGAGATCGCGCAGCACTCTCGCTCGAACCTGCGGGCTGCACCCCGCCGGTCCGCAAATCGCCACCGCGTTGCGGAGCTTTTTCTCGGCTTCGGCGAAGTTCGTCGCCAAGTAGTCGGTGTTGATGGCCTCATCGGCCATTTTGGTGGCGGCAGCGTCTTTGGGCGCCGCCAACGCGGATGCCCCCCAGAGCGTAGCGACCATAGCGACGGCAAGAGCGCGGAAAATGCGAAGACTACTATCCACGGCGGACTCTCCTCTCGATAAAACTGGGGTCCCTGCTTGGCCAACACGGCCGGATCCGTTGACGTCCTCGGTTCGCTCGAACCGAGCGCAGTTCGCCGCTCGATCTTTGCTGGCCGTCGTTCGGAACGAGCGGATGGATGAGACCACCGCCCCTAAAAATGAGCGGGGCAGGCGCGATGCCTTTGGACATGAGATGTTCACTGATGATCGACGCCACCGAGCGGCCGGACGGCTCGCGATTGTAACGCAGGCGAAAGCCGGTTGTCCTCGTGTCCTGCATTTCGTTGCACATTCAGGGTTGTTTTCTGCAGGACCACTGCACAGCATCCGACTCGGATAAGCTTTCGCAGCGCCAGACGTCCGTGTCGAAATAGAATGGATCTACCGGGTTGATTCGATCACTTTTCCTTCCAGAACCCCCGATTTCCGCTGGCATGCTCGGCTGAAGATAGCCCGGGAAAAAATCCCGCGTCCTCATTCAGACGAGAAGGGTCGGTGCTTGGCATCTCGATCTCGGACCCGACCTGTAAAACGCGATTGGGGGGCGCGCCGCATTCGTCAAGGCAACCTTGACAAGGCCCATTTGTCAAGGCTACCTTGACGTCGGAGGCCCATGGAAAATCTCAGCTGCTCGTTCTGTTTCAAGAGTCGGGACCAGGTCGCCATGCTCGTCGCCGGACCCGGCGTGCATATCTGCGACGCGTGCGTCGCCCTCTGCGGCCGTGTGCTCACGGGCAAGGCGACAGCCGCCTTCGCGAGTTGGGAGTCGCTTACCGACGAGGAGTTTCTTGCTACGGTCCCTGCCGCTGCCGCCGCCGTGAATGCCGCCGAGGACCAGCTGAGAGATCACGTTGGCAGGCTCCGTCAGAGGGGCATCAGCTGGAACCGAATCGCATCGCGTCTGGGCGTGACACGACAAGCGGCCTGGGAACGATTCGCGCACGAGTAGATGGCAGCGCGGGAATCGAAACGGCGAAGGCGTCCGGCGAAGAGGCTATCCTGTAGGAGCATCGAGCCAACGGCGCACCGGCGAGGAGGTACGAAAATGCGAGCTTCGATCGAGGCGCTGGTCTGCATGGTCGGAGCCGTGATCTTGATCGACGGATGCAGCAGCGACCCATCCGCGACCGGTGCCACCGGCGCGGGCGGTTCGGCGGGCGTCGGTGGCTCCGCCGGAACGGCTGCCACGGCAGGAAATGCGGGCTCGTCGGGAAAGGGGGGTTCGACGAGCGGGGATAGCGGATCGGTGGGGAAAGGCCCCTTCGCTGCGTGCGGCGGCGGCATCGTGGACAAAGTGAGCGGGGCGGTGAACGCGGACGAGTTCAAACGACAGGCGAGCCTTTGGGATCGTGCAACGATCGACTGTCGGCTCGGTCCCAAGTTTGGCGACTTGAATCCCGGCGTGGACGATCCACGCCCTACCGCGTACGAACCCGAACACAAAAGAGCGACGGGGGGATATCTCTGCGCGACCTACGAGCTCAGCGGCACGTGCGCCGGCAACTGCGACTACGGCTCGACCGCCGGGCAGGCCATCTACGCGCCCGATGATGTCATGGGGCCGGGCGTCGACCGCATTCAGAACTACGCTTACGAAAAAGGCGTGATCTGCGAATCGATTCTATCGGGCGGATGGCTCGGTGGACCGCGGCCGGACCCCGGGCTGACCGCCTGGACCACCAAGGTCGGGCGACCGGTTCGGCTTCCTGGCGGTTTCTCGCAAACCGAGTTCTGGGAGACGAACGGCGGCATCATGATCTTTCCCGACGGTCTCTTGGGAGCAACGGGAAACCAAACGTCGGGTGACACGAAGCCCTACTTCGAGCTTCCGCCGAGCAAGGTGCCGACTGCGGTAGCGGTCACGACGCAGAACGAATTTGCCTTCGTGACCATCTGGGACAAAGAGGCGATCACGGCGCAAATCGCCGTCTTTGCATTGCGCGCTGACAAGCCCGAAGCCTTCAGCATTCCGTACTTCGGCCTCGCCAACGAAGCGGGGTTCAGCGCCATCCATTTCATGGGGTACATCGATTTGCCGGACATGAAGACGCCCACGGCGATCGCCGTCTCGGGAGACAACGGGAATACGCCGGGAGGGCACGTGCCGGGCTTCGAATATGGCAATCAAACGGATCCTACGAAGAACATCATGACTTCGGTCGATGCGCGCAATGCGCTAAAGCGTGAAGACTACGAACGTCGGGTGCCGATGGCGGGGCAGATCGTGGTGGCGTCGCGCTGGGAAAATAAGATCACGTTCGTCGATTGGCGTCCGCTGGCTCAGTTCGTGCGCACCGTCTACCTCGGCGCTGACGACACGATCCGGCAATCTGCTGCCGCAAGAGACCAGTGGCCGTTCACGTTCGCCAGCGCACCAGACGCGAAACCCGTCGTCGTGGCGACACTCTCCACCCCCCATCCCACGGTCGTCCGCATCGGCAATCAACCGAGCGGCAACGAGCAAGACCTGCGCAAGCCGCTCAAAGCGTGGGTTGGCAACCTGGACGGTGAAGTGCGCATCTTCGACATTTCCTCGTTTGCCCACGACGCGCCACGCCCCATCCCGGAAAGCAGCATCAAGGAACTCGCCATGGTGCAGGCGGGCCGCAACATCACGTCGATGACGCGCCAAGATTCACAATCGGTGCTCGTCACCAGCCGCGGGGATCGGCGCATCGAATGGGTGGGCATCGCCCAGGACGACAAGAAATCGCTCCGAATACTGCGCACCCTCCGCGATGCGCGCTTCGATGATCCGGTTCATGTCGACTCGAGCGATCGTGGTCCGGTGGTCACGGTCGTCGATTTCGGCGGCAAGAAGCTGCTGAACTATCGCGTCGGTGCGACCGAGAACAACGGTGGCAAACCGCCGGCGAACTATGGGTGCGGCGTGGACGGCGCCGACGTAGGCTGCACGAATTTCGAATTCGGCGGGAGTTTCGACCTGCCCGGTACGCCGTTTTTCGTGGGCACCACCAACGTCAACTGACCGGCTCGCCGATTCCGAGCGCGTCGACGGCGGACGTGACCACTCAGGTCTCGGGACCGGAAGTGCCGCCGCGACCAGTGGACCTAGTGGAGACGCCCATCGAGGGCCACGGCCGCGCAGGCCATCATCGACGCTTCACGAACGAGACGAAGCGCTGCCGATCGGTCCGACGACGCCGGCACTTGCTCGAGCAACGCCTGAGCGAAGCGCTTGGCCGCGGCATGGATGGCGTCGTAGCGAGCGAGTTTTTCGGGCGTTGCCGTGTGGTGGGAGAAGACGTATTCGGGATCGAAGTCGGCTTGGCTCATGTTCGTGGCTCCGGGGAACAGCGCCGACGCCTCGGCTCCGGCGCGCGCCTCGCCCATAGCATCGTGCGCGCGTGGCAACTAGCGTAGCCCCGATTGCGACATGCCTCGCCTCCCCTAACCCGTCGCGATCACCTTTGCGCCCGCGGACCCGCCGATCGAAGCGAGAGCGGCGGATGTCTCAATGCGAGTCGGCGGCGCCGCGAGAGATCATGCGCCCCACCATCTCGGCGAAGAGGTCGAGCTGAAACGGTTTGGGAACGAAGGCATCGGCCCCCGCCTCGATACAAGAGGCGCGGACGCTGACAGACTTCTGGGCGCTGGTCATCACGATGGGAATGTCTTGGAGCGAGGGATCCGTTCGAATTTGCTCACAGACCTCGTACCCCGAAACGTTCGGCAAGTTCATGTCGAGATAAATCAGCGCCGGACGTCGTTCGCGCATCAGGCGCATCGCGGACTCACCATCGGACGCCGTCGCCACTTCGAACCCGTAGTCCTCCAATTGCTGGGCGACGCAGGTCTGCGTGTCCTCGTGATCTTCGACGACCAAGACAAGCTGTCCTCGATGGATCTCCTTCATGACGCCTTCCTTCCCAGGTTCGGCGAAAGGCCTTTTACCCATCATCACATGATCGCCCCAACGTCATCGCCGATTCCATCGGGCTTTAGTAGAAGGAGATCCGGATTTCGCGATCGGTCCACCATCCTCCTGCATGAGCCGCGGCGCGGCCCGGACAGGCGCCGCAAGTTCGCGCGACGACGTCATCGGCTCGCCCACGCGAAATTGCGCGATTCGCAGCGTCTGCGGCGCGTGACATCGACACGAGCGCGCGATGCCTTCGCATGCCGAAGGCGGGCAATGAGATTTCGACGCCGAAACCCCGACCTTCGACCCATACAAGAACTTCGCCCATATGGGACGACAGTGGTGCAAGGCTATTCGACTGCGGTTTCGCCCTAAGCCTAAGGAAGATGGCCACCATGTGTCGTGTTCTCGTCGTCGAAGACCATGCAGATACGAGAGAGGCTATCGCCGAGCTCTTGGAGTGCGAAGGCCACGTGCACGGCGTCGCCTGTAACGGACAGGAAGCCCTGGAATGGCTCGCGGCGCAGACTGAACTGCCGTGCTTGATCCTGCTCGATCTGCGAATGCCAGTGATGGATGGCTGGGATTTCCTGCGCACCGTTCGTCTGGCACCGAAGTGGGGAGACATCGCCTTCATCGTCGTTTCGGCGACCTTCGAGCATGACGCGCCGAAACCCGTCCTTCCGGCGAAGACCTTTTGGTCCAAACCGGTCGGCCCCGAACAGATCGGCGACCTCCACCGTTACTGCGACAGGCATCGCGATTCTTGGACACCCAGGGCCGTCGCTCCGTAAAGCCGTTCTCGGGGGGGCGCCCGTTCCGGCGCGTCCCGCGTCAGGGGTCGAGCTCTTCGCGCAGCGACTCGAAACTCGTGGACAGGTAGAGATCACTTTCGACGATCACCGCGTCGACCACACCCCGAAGCGCACGCAGCGTCGCTTCGTCGACCGACGGTAGATGGGCAAGCACCCGCAGCGAACGGAGAATCGGCATCACCGATGACACCTCCGCGATCCCGGTCATGTGGAGGTACACCCCCTTGGCCGCGGTCTTGGTGCAAAGCTCTGCCGAAGGGCGATCGTTCACGCCCGCGAGCGCGGCCATTCGCGTGCTGCGCGCTTGTTGGGCGATCGCGGCCCAGCTCTGGGCGTCCGTACCGGTCGGGATGATCACGGCATCGGCACCAGCCGCTCTGGCAGCCAGGGCTTCCCTGTCGGTCGCGATGGGCGCAAGCGACAGGAGCGGTATGGATCCGGCGGCCGCGCTGACTGCGCGCATGCCGTCGGAAGGCGCCAACATGGCGAACGCGGCCACGCCAGCCTCGCTGAGCGCCCGTGCTTCGTCGGCACGCTCGACGAGCGGCACGAGCGCGAGGCGCTTGCGCTGGGTGCCTATCGCTTGCAGGAAGTCGCGGACGCTGGGCGTGATGGATGCGAGGTCGATGGTCACCCCGGAATGAGACGATCGATCGGGTCGGTGCGCAAGGGGACTTCCGCCACTGGCCGCAATCTCTCCCGCGAGGAGATCCCGGATTGCGAACGCCCGCGAAATGTGCGCTCGCCGGACGGACGCTAGCGACGCCGGCGCCGCGTGCCTAGCCGGCCGATCGCGAGTGCCAGCGGGATCAAGGCCGCCCATGGCCGGGGAGCGCGCCGGCCAACGGTGCAACTGCAACCGCCATCCGTGTCGGGGACGTCCGGTCCCGCCGACCCGTCCGGGGAAGGCCCGTCGCTCCTGGCGCCATCGACCGCCCCGGCGTCGCGCCGATCGCTCGTCGCGTCGGCAGCGCCGGAACCGTCGGGCAAAGAGGAAGCCTCGCGCGCGTCCATTCCGCTGTCGGGAAGACCCACATCGGTGAAGGCGGTATCGCGGGCCGCGTCCGCGGCGTCGCGGGAGGTCGAATCGCCGCTGTCGACGACATCGCTGTCCGCCCCGGCGCCGTCAGCGCCGGACTCGCGCGGGCCCGTCCCGTCGGCGCTATCGTCGCGCCCGGTGTCGGCCGAGCCGCCATCGGCATCCGCGCCGGTGCCATCGACGCCTGGGCCGTCGCTCGACGTTGCGTCGGATCCATCGGGAAGAGACCCGTCGTCGACGGCATCAGAACCCGGACCAGCGTCGGACGCGTCAGAACCGGGACCGCTGTCGGACGCGTCGGGCACGCCAGGATCACCATCGATCGATGCGTCGGGCGGCGCCGCATCGATGGGCGAAGAGGCTTCGCCATCGCCTGCATCGGGGACGCCCCCGTCCGTCGAGCCACCTGCGCCCTGCCAGCTGCCGGTGACGACGAGCGCGAAATCCTGGCTGCCCTGCACGATGGAAAACGGTTGAACCACGATGGTGTACGTTCCGGCGGCGGGCGCCGTCAGGAGAACCTGCTCGACGTTGTTGCGCCTGTCTGCGGCGCCTCCCGTGGACGAGATGCCCGATTGAAAGACATTTCCCAGATAGACGCCCGACGGCCCGCTCACCGAGAGATCGAGATCGTTGATGAGGCGAGCGGCGTTCCACGTGCTCGCGTTGCCGACGCTCGGCGAAGCCGGCGGTGAATCCGGGGTGCCGGGATAATCGGTCCAGACCAGCGTCACCTTGAGCGGCTGCGTAACGTCGACCGCATCGAACGTGTACGTCAGAGGGGCCGTCGCTCCGGCGGACCAACCCTGGCGATGATCATCGACGAAGAGCTTACGCGCGCCGCCCGTGAAGAACATCGCTCGGTCGAGCTGGATGCGGCCCCAGCCCTGTTCGTTGGAGGGAATGGGGGTGATGGCGCCACCGCCGTTGTCCGTTCCGGTCATGGAGACGGCGGAGTTGATGAGCGTCGCTTTGAGCAACGCGGCCGAAGGGGTGAAAATATCCGCCAGGGTCTTCGTGCCGGAAGGATAGAAACCGTCCGCGAAGTACTGCCTCGTCAAGAGCGCGGCGCCCACCGCGACGGGTGATGCGTAGGACGTGCCGCAGCCGGCATTCGTACCGCAGTTGACCGTGCCGCCGACGTTGCCGTCGTTGCCCGCCGAGGCGTTGCATCCGGGGGTCATGAGATCTGGCTTGATGCGACCGTCGCTCGTCCACCCTCGCGAGGAAAACGAGGAGATGTTGTTGTCGTTGGTGGAGGACGTGCCGGTACGGGAGCTGCCGATCGAAAGGCCGTTCTTGTTGGTCGACGGACTTCCGACCGAAAATTCCGCGTTGCCGGCGCCGCTGTTGCCGGCCGCGTAGACGATCAAAAAATCGCGGTGCTCCCAGATGTACCGGTCGACATCCTGTGAGCGCGCGCTGTAGTTGGACTGCAATGGCGGCGCCACTTCCTCGTTGTCTCCCCACGAGTTGTTGTGGACACTCGCACCCTGCACGCGCGCTTGTTCGAAAATGGGATCGAGGGTGATGACGGGGCAGCCGAGACCCGGAAGCTCGGAACAAAGATCGAAGCGATAGCCGCCGTCCTGAACGACGATCTTGGCCGCCGGTGCCATCCCGTCCTGCCCGGTAAACGTTGCCGGATCGCTGTCGCTGTCCCCCAGAATATTTCCGGCGACGTGCGTGCCGTGGCCCTGGGTGTCCCAGTCGGTGAGGGTCGCGGGAAGCTCGCAGTCGGGATCGCCGCTCCACTGATCGCAGGAGAAGAGAAAATCGTAAGCGACGATCTTGCGGTGCGTCGAACCCACCGCCGTTCCGTAGCCGTTCGCTTGGGACCAGGTGTTGGTGGTGGGAAGCGCCGCGCCGTTGTAGTAGCAGGAGTTCGCGTCGAGCCCGGTGTCGAGCACGGCTGCGACTTGATTTTCGCCCCGGATACCGTGGTTCCAAATCGGCGTCTGGATGGCATCATGACCTTGCGCGCCGGACTGAATGGTCCCGGCCGTCTTGTCATTGAACAGGCCGACGCGATGGATGCGTTCCATCAAGAAAATGTCGCTGCGGCTCGCCAATACCTCGATATCGGCGGCGGCGCGCGCGGACCCGAAGATCGCCGCGATTCGTCCGAAATCTCCGGCACGGCCCTCGCCGGCAATGGTGGCCCCGCGCGCCGCGACGGCGGCGCGAACGGCGCCGAGATCGTGCCCGGGCATCACGTGGATCATCACCGGCAATGGCGCCTTGCTCGAGCGCGTCGCAAGCGCCTCCGGCCGGAGCTCGAGGGCGATGCGGTCTTCCGCCTCGTAAGGGAGAAAGGCGGCCACGCCCGGCACGTTCTCGAGGACAGCGGCAGAAGGTGGCCGCTCCAGCAGGAGCGCGTCGTAGGGCAAATACGTCACCTCGCGGTAGCCGGCGGCGGCCAGCGCGCGGCGCGCCTCGACCGGCACGCGTCCGGCGAACTTGGCAATGACGAACGACGCGTCCTGCCCCTCTCGTGCTGCCGCTGGCGAAAAAGCTCTGCTCGGCGATGCGATGCGCCGTCCGCCAGGCGTCTCGACGAACGCGCGAGCGGCATCGACGAAAACCTCCGGCTCGGCTCCACAGGACAGGGCGCCCCCGACACCCAACGCCCCGACGACGATCCACCACCGTTCAGCGAAAACGATGCTTGCCCTCACGTCGCTCTCCTTTTCGAGGTGCGGGGCACCCTAGTCGAGAAGCGACGTCTCGTATACGGCGGAAGCAGTTCCACCGTCGCCCACATTCTCTCCTGCGACGAGAATGCGGTTACGGACCGTCCGTGTCCGTCGGTGCCATCATGCAAGCGCGCAGTGAGGACTTGGCCCGATGGAGGAGAACCGCGGCGTGGTTTTTGGTGATGCCGAGGAGCGCGGCGACATCTTCCCCCGGCCGCTCTTCCAGCATGCGTAGCGTGACCACGGCTCGCTGAATCTCGCAGAGCTCGGCAACGCAGGCCCGAAGACGCACCTTTTCCTCCGCCCTCGCAAGGAGGTCATCTTGAAACAGGAGGTGATCATCTGCTTGCTCGTGAGTCTCGAATGGCTCGTGCGGGCGAGCGCGAAAGTGGCGCCGACGATGATTGCGCGCCGTATTGCGGACGACCGTCGCGACAACCGGCGCGAGGTCCGCCGCGACGTCGAGCTGGCCCGTTTGTACCAGATCGACGACGGTGCAGAGCCCCTCCTGGACACAGTCGACCGCGTCCTCGGGCGTCAGGCCTTCGTTGCGGGCGAGCGCGGCGAGAGCGCTCCGCTGGGCCTGGGCAACCCGCGACAGCCGGTCGAGGACATCGTCTTCGGAATGCGGTGGCATGGGTGCTCGATGGATAAGGTGTTCGACAACCACCAGATTACACGCCGACGCCGTAATGGATCGCTCCGTCGACACCTCTTCCGGCAAACACTACTCCGTCCGATTCTCGCGGCCTGATCGATCGTCGGAGCGGGCACACGCCCACTCAACCGCCTGACCGGACGGGCGAAACTCCCCCTCAACGAAGCCAGCAAGGCGAGCACCTCGCGGCCGTGGCCATCGGAGGCCACTTGGCGGCGGCCTCGCCGCATCTTACGTGGCCGCCTCACTGAATTGGCCGATCGTGATCTGGTATGGCGAAGAACTGACAGCGTAGTGCTAAGGAGGTGCGTCGATGACATCGGAGAACGTTCATGAATGGAACGAGCTGAATTTCGAGTCCGCGGTCCTGCGAGCGTCGGGGGCGGTGCTCGTGGACTTCACGGCCGGTTGGTGTCCACCGTGCAAGCGACTTTCCCCCATCGTCGAACGAATTGCCGATGAGACCTGGGGGCGCGTTTCCGTGGGACGCGTGGATATCGATGCCTGCCCGGACCTCGCCAGCAAGTTCCGGATTCGCGGCGTGCCCACCTTGGTCGTTTTTCTGGGTGGAAAGGAGATCGCCCGTCGCACGGGATTGATGAGCGAAGAGGGAATTCGCGCGCTACTGCCGGAGCGGGACGATTCACCGCCGCACTCACCCACCAAGCTCGAGGCGACCCCGTAGCCGCTCCGCCAGATCGCGTGGAATAACTTCGTAGATGGATTCGGCGAACAGGAGACCGCGATCGTCGATGGGTACTCGTGAGAGCGGATATCCGGCAGGGCCGCCACGTGGTAGAGGTACGGCCATGAGTTTCGGGCGAAACCCGCACGTCGCGAAGGCAGAGGCGGAAGAGCTGAAGGCGCGAAGCGCGAAGGACCCGCGAGCATGCGAGTTGGCATGGCGCGAGGGAGCACGGCAGTGGGATCGTGCCGCCGAGCGCGAGACCGACGACAAGCGCCGCCAGGAGTACGAGCAAAGGGCCGCGGCCGCGCGCGCGAGCGCCGACGAGACCCGGAGCAGCGATCCCGAACCGCTGGCCAACCTGATCGCCAAGCTCAAGCCGCCGAATTTACCGAACTGATCCTGGCCGCGACCCGTGAACATCGCGAGCGAGCGTCTCTCGTCAACGCCGCCCAATTGCGCTTGGTTACTGAGCGACTGTGACCGCAGTCTTTCCTGCGAGCATGCCGCGATAATAGGCTTGAATCTCGACAGGGCCTCCTGGTGAAACGCCGGTGACCCTGCCGGGACCGCCAAACGCGCCACCCGACGCATTCGAAACGATGGCGATGCTGGGGTCCGCAGAAACCCAAACCACGGCGGTCGTCACCGTTTGCGTCAGGCCGCCACCGTACGCGGCAGTCGCCGCGAATCGGATGGTTTTGCCCACACTGACCGTGTCCGTGGGCATCGTCTCGGCCGATGCCACCGTGAGGCCGGTGAGCGTGGCGTCGACAATTTGAACGTCGGCCGACGCGGTCACCTTCTTGGGGTCTGTTTGCCCTGCCACCGGAACGTCCACCGTCCCCACGATGGAGACGGTGCCTGCAATGCGCGGGTACACGGCGCCATTGATGATTTCGACATACTTGGCTTTGTCGTCGCTCGTCGTCGCTTTGAAACTCAGCGTCGGTGACGTCGTGTTGAATTCGGTTGTCCCATCTGGCCCATAACTGCCCTTGAAGGTCGGAGTAAAAGGCTCTCCGCCCACGGGCACGGTCGCCGGAACACCGGTTATGGCAAGGCTCGACAAACTCTTCGAATCGATGATCGTAATGGGAAACTCTTGCTTGAAACTTTCGGCGATGGAGCCTTTGATGCCGGCGACGGTGGCCACCACGGACTTCTCGGTCGCGCCTTTCGGTAAAGCGAGAGCCGTGACGGCCGTAAGGCTGGCCGAGGCAAATTCGGAATCCATGCTCGAGACCGATGCCGTAAATAGGTTGGTAATATTCTGCGTCAGAGCACCGCCGCCAAAATTCCCGACGACCCGAAACGTCGATTTCATGCTCGTCGGAACGGTGGCGCCGTTGTCGAGCGTCATCGTCACACCATCGAGGGGCACATCCATGACGGTCACGTTGCGCGCATACGAAACGTTCTTGTACGTGAGGGAAACCGCCGCGGTGCCAGGGCCTATTCCCAGCGCCGTTCCGTCATTGCTTGCCAAAAAGACGACGCTCGGGTCGCTCGAACCCCACGCTTGCGAAGGAAGCAAAGCTCGTTTGCTGAAATCCTCGACGATGCCAGTCGTCGCCAACTTGTAGACGGTGCCTTTCGCCAAGGTGATCGGCGCGGCCTCGACCTCGGCCAAAAGGATCCGCCCATTCACCTTGACGTTCACGGATGCCGTGAACCCCTCGTACGTGGTGCTGACCGTCGCGCTGCCGATGCCGGTCGCCGTCGCTTTGCCGGTGGCGCTGACGGTGACGACGTTTTCGTCGCTCGACTTCCACGTCACCTTGTCGCTGACGTTCGCGGCCAGACCGCTTCTCAGCCGTTGCGCGCCGAGCTGAAAGGCATCTGCCACCTCGGCGTTGACGCCCGCCGGCAAGGCGTAAAGCGTATCGTTTTGGGGCGTCGGGTCTTGGTCTTTGGCATCCGAGCAAGCGCTCAGCACGCCGCCGAGGAAAAGCGCCCAACAAAAGAGCCGCCCCTTCATCGCGATCGAGCTTCTCATAAGAGTTTCGCCTGAAGCTTTCATGCTCATGTTCTCTCTCTCCCTATTGGGGGAGCGTCAGTCGAATTCGAAACGTATAAAACACTTCGACGGGTTGCCCCTGCAGCGTCACCGGCGTGTAGCGGCGTTGTTTCAGTACGTCGAGGACCGTCGTCTCCATGAAGCGAAGACTTTGCAGCGTTTGACAATCTTTGACCTCTCCCGCCGTCGTCAGCACGCACTTGACGATCATCACGCCTTCGACGTCGTTTTCCAGGGCCTTTTGCGTGTACTGGAGGGGCGGCCCCGAGAGCAGCTTCGGCGGCGTCATGCGGGCGTCGAAATCGAGCCGCTTGTTCGTCGGGGGAGGCGGCCCACCGACGGCACCGCCCAGCACGCCACCGACGACGCCCCCCAAGACGCCGCCCACCACGCCCCCTACCACACCGCCTTTGACGCCGCCGGCGACGCCGCCTTCCTCGGGCTCTGCCTCTGGTTCTTCCGGCTTGCTCTTCGGCACTTCCTTCGGAATCACTTCAGGCTGCTTGATCTTGGTTTCGACGGTCTTGGGGCGCGTTTTCCTTTCCGATCCCATCGGAGGGGGAGGAGGAGGAGGAGGCGGCGGCGGCGGCGCTGGAGCAAGGAACGTCACGAGGTTGCCGTCCTTTCTTTTGGGCTCGGGACGCCTGTTCGTCCACGCCAACGTCGCCAGCAAGACCCCGGTATGAACGAGCACGCTGACGCTCACCCACCGGGCGTCACGCGAAAGCTTCTGCTGCCTTGGCCTCAATATCTCGACGAACACGCCGACTCCACTTCATCAACGCTACAAACAGTCCAAAAGCACCCGCTCGACCTTAGAACGATTGTCCCACGCGCGCATAGACCTGCCGCAAGACCAGATCGTAAGAATACGTGTCGGTCGTGGCCGCAGCGCCGTTGTAAACTTTCGGCGGTTTCTGATCGAAGAGGTTGGTCACGCCCACCGAAAGCGACGTGCGGCCCGCCGTGGTCTTGAACATGTAGCCCAACATCAGATCCCAGCTGTTCCAGGGGGAGACTTTCCGCTCGCCCACATGATTCGCGTCGTAACACAATCCGCTGCCGGCCATGACCCCGGTGGCATCGCCGCACTCTTTGTACCCGCCGATGTAGGACGTGCGCACGGCGGCGCTGAAGCCGTTGTTGAACCAATTGACGGCGGCGACGCCGCGCAAGTGCGGAAACGCGCCGCCTACGCCCGAGACGGCAAGGTCCCAGGTGCCGGCGCCATGGATCACGGTGCCGTCGGGCAGGGTGCGATCGTACGTGGCGAGGTAGGTTCCAATGAGCAGCAAACCCAACCGGCCGATCGCGGTATCGAAGTCATAGGTGCCCGCGAAATCCAGGCCCTGCAGAAAATCGGAGCCGGCGTTCGTATTCAAATTGGTGATCGTATCGATCCGCTGGGTCACGGGATCGCGGCGGACGAACTCGCAGTACTTGGGCGCCGCCTGGCCACCGGCGGGGTAGCAGCCTTGCAAGATGACGTTGGCGCCGAGCGGAACGATCTTGTCGTCGACCTTCGTATTGTAATAGTCGAAAGTGAACGCCAAGCCTCTCACCCAGCGTGGCTGAAAGACCAGTCCCACCGTACCGATGAGGGCCGATTCCGGCCGGAGGGTGGCGTTGCCGCCCACTTTCGAGCGCAGCTGGGTTCGATCGTCCGCGTTGCCGAGCGCAGCGCCGCAGTTTCTGCCGAGCGGCGAGTTGGGATCGAGGTTGGGACTCGCGCACGGATCTTGTACGGTGGGGAAGGCGTCGGCGGCGCCGCGGTAGAGCTCTGGGATATTCGGCGCACGAAACGCCGTCGATATCGTGCCGCGCAGCGTGACGTCTTGCACCGGCGCATAGCGAGCGCCCAATTTGCCATTCAGGGTCGAGCCGAAGTTGTCATAAAAAGAGGCGCGACCGGCCGTGACGAGCTCGAGGGTGTGGAACCCCGGCCGCTTGTCGATGATGGGAATCGAGAGCTCGCCATACACTTCGTGGGCCGAGTACTTGCCCTCGGTGATCAGGCTCTTGTTGCCGCTGGTCTCACCCGCCACCGTAACCGGATCGGGGATCTGACCGCCGCGGACCTGGCGAATTTCATAGCCCAGCGCGAGACCCACGGGCTGCTCGGCGGCGAGATGAAAGAGCTCGCCGCTGGTGTTGAACTGCGCAGCCATCATTTCGTTGTAGCCGTACTGCACGCCGGTATACGTGAGGGCCTCGACCTGGTCTTTGGTGATCGAGCCGGGGCCGCCGAAGAGGTTGAGCGGCACGCAATTGGCGACGGGGCTGGCGAGCGAGCCGCAGCGCGGGGCGCCATCGGTGCCAATGAAGCTCGGCCCCACCGCATCGCGCAAACGCGGCAAGCGCAGGTTACCGGTCTTGGTATCGACGCTGTCGTTGCGGCTGTAGTTCCCGACGAATTCCCAGAACCAGCCATGGAGCGGGCCCCACGACTGGGGCAGGGAGCCGTCGAGGCCCGCGACGACGTGCATGTTGTTGATGTCTTGGGTGAAGGTGCGGCGATCGAATTCGCTCAAGCGCCGGCGCACGGCTGCAAAATCGCGCCCGAAGGGATTGTAAATATTCTGCGCCGACACGTTGACGGCTTCGCCGTCGGTGTTCAGCGGTTCCGGCGCGAGCGTCTGCGCCGAGGTGCGTTTCGAGTAATAGGCGTCGAAGAAGGCGCGCACGTGGGCGCCGAGTTGGCGGTCGCCGCTGGCAAAGAGGTTGAAGCGGCTCTGCGGAGTGAGAAGGTAGTTGTACGGTTGGTAGTTCCATCCGTCGCCCCCGTCGGCCGGCAATGCGGGGCCGTTGAAGGGACGCCACGAGCCGTCGGGGTTGCGAATGAAGCTCGTGGCGCTGGGGTTGGCACGCACCAGATCGTTCCACGCGGCATTGCCGTTGGGATTGCCCGCCTCGCGCGCGCCCAAGACGACGCGCCCCTGTGGAATCGTGCCGCTGCCGAGGCTCGATTCTTTGCTGGCTTTCGCGTCATACTGCAGCTGCTCGTGGGAAAAATCGCGGTTGCCCGCCCACACCGGCCAACCCTGGTAATAGCCGACCGACAAGAGCACGCTGCCCTTCTCGCTGGTCGAGCCCACCACGGCGTTGACGTCGATTTGTTGGCCGTCGCCGCGCGTCGACGTGCTGCTATAAACATTGGCGTCCATTCCGTCGAGACGCTTGCGGGTAATGATGTTGATGACGCCCGCGATGGCGTCGGAGCCGTAGACTGCCGACGAACCGTCTCGGATGATCTCGATGCGCTCGATGACGTTGGTAGGCAAGGCGCTCAAGTCGACCGAGGTGTTGGCGCCGCTACCACCGGGCGTGATACGCCTCCCGTTGAGCAGC
Source organism: Polyangiaceae bacterium (assembly GCA_035318465.1). GTDB lineage: Bacteria > Myxococcota_A > Polyangia > Polyangiales > Polyangiaceae > DASWDH01. The sequence continues at coordinate 20,637 of DATHES010000204.1, read as the reverse complement.
ACCAAAGTCGATTCGACACCGATGCCGCGCAGGTTGACGCGAATCGCGCCGGTGCCGCCGTTGTTGGTGCCGCGGTTGATGGCGTTCGCCTGCCACGGGAGGGTCTGCAAGAATTCGCCGACGTTGGCGCGGCCAGTTGCCTGGATCTGCTCGCGTGTAAAGACCGCTAGCGGCGCTGCACTCGTGAGATCTTTGCGACGAATGCGCGACCCCGTCACGACGATGTCTTCCTGCATCGCCTTCTTCCCGGTGGCCACGACACCTTCGGCCTTTTGCCCACCGACGACCTCTTCCTGAACCGCGGGCGCCCCTGCAGGCGGCGGCTCCCCTGGAGGCGCTGGTACCGGCGCCCCCCCGACGACCTCTTCCTCTTCCACCACGCCACCGCCGGGAGGAGCCGCTGCGGGAGGCGGCTGACCTGCTCCCGCGTCGGCTTGCGCTCCCGCGTTCCTTATCGCTCCGGTAGTGGCTAAACAACCCGTTGCCAAGAATATTACGATTTGATTGCGAAGAGGTCTCATTGCGTTGTCTACATTCCTGTGGGCGAGAAAAAATTCATCGTCACCAGTGGTCGTCGCGGATTGAGGAAGGAAGATGATCTTTGTTGGTGCTCCGTAGGAATAAGAGAGACGAGAGCAGGGTTTTGCCACCGCACGCGAGGGGACCGGACCTAGCGGCGTGATCCCTGGTCGAGGTGATAACTACAAAGCCCGGACGGTGAACCGTTCGGGGTGCGGGGACGACAAGAACAAAACTATCGCGACAGCGCGTGCTGCTCGATGGCAAACGCGCAACCTGATTCCACTCGAGGTACCAACGCCCAAAAGCAGCTTCCGCGCCGGCCCGATCGATTGACTGCTCTTCTGTGACGGGCCGCTCAGTCTCTTCGTTCTTGCCCTCCTCTGGCGCTTCTAGTTCAGCACCGTCTCGGCAGGCCAGCGCATTCGTATGGCGATCACTATTTTTCTTGCCGCCACAGGTTGCTTCCAATTCATCGGCGTTGTGCTCTGCGTCACGGCGGCGACTCAGTGCGGCAACGATACCGACGCGGGCCCCCGCCTACCCCCGGAAAGCGGATCGACGAGAACGACGGATCGAGCAGCATCCGAAGGGTTCTCTATCGACGAACCGTCACCCTGGGAACGTCGCGAGTCTCGGAGTTCCGTTTGCGCCGTTTCTTTCGGTTCTCACGCGCAACCGATACGCCGCCGCCAGGCGTCGATGGTCGGAGCCTCCACGAAGGGATCGCGCCCGGACAGCCGCCGCGCATTCGCGGTAGACGTTCTGAAAGCCGACGCCCTGAGTCTGGACACCTCAGTCTGGACGCCCTCAGCCTGACGCCCCGGGCCTGACACCCCTCAGCCTGACGCGGCTACTCTCGACGCCTGAGTAGCCCGCTTCAGATGCATTCCGAACGTCGCGGGTCGACTCGATGAACTGCTTCGCGCGGCCTGGTCGATCGGCGGCGGCGGCGCGCGGCGACCAGCGCCGTCAGTCCGAAGAACACTGGTGTGTGCGCCGACGCGGGAGCGCCGGGAACACTGCAGCTGCAACCACCGTCGCCCGAACCACCGGTCGGGGCGCCAAGCGTGCCCGCGCTCCCGTCCACGTCGGTACTCGCATCGCGCAGGATGGCGGCGTCGGCACTCGCATCGCGCAAGACGTCGGCGTCGGGATCCGCATCGTGCAAGACGTCGGCTTCTCCGCTGTCGCGCGCGCCAGCGTCCATCACGATCGGCGAGCATAGCGGCGAGGAGGGCGGCGGCGCTCCGTCGATGCATGTGACTGCGCCGCTGCCTCCCTCGGCGATCAGCACTTCGACGGTGGCGGTGTCACCCATGGCCGTCAGTTTGAAGGTGGCGCCGCTCGACGGCTCGGTCCAGGGGGCGTCTACGGTCGTCAAGGGCTCGCGGATTTGGAAGGGGTCGAGCGCATAGTCCAGATTGTGGCGTTCACCCGAGTCGATGCCGGTCGGGTTGCCGCCGTATTCGGCGGAGGCGTGGAAATAGATCCCTTGCACCGACCGCTTGTCCGAGCCCACGCTCCCCACACCGCGACGGTACTCGACGTAGATGTACTGAGGCCCATAGTTTCCCATCGCGCGGGCGGAGGTGCGAATGACTTGCGGGCCGGAACACTTGGCTTCGATCGCACCGATCTCGAACGTCCCGCTGCTCGTCACGTCGAGTGTGTTGCACCCACCGATGAACCCGAGCGCAGCGGACTCGGGGGCATTGAGGTGCCCGCAGCCGAAGCCGAGGGGCGTGTACCTGTCGCCGTATTCGGAGAACCCCTGGCACGCGCCGGAATCGACCGTTTGGGTGACGTAAGGGGGCTCCGCGCACTCGTGCGCATGGAGGAGCCCGAAATTGTGCCCCAGCTCCTGCGCGAGAGCGACGCAGCTGCTCTCCCGGTACCAGCTGTACTTGGCGTTGAAGAAGCCGCGAAGCACGTTAATCCCGACTTCGGCGGCGGCGGCATAGGTGCATCCGGTGGTTCTCTCGCCAATGTAATAGAGCAAGTTGTCGTAGGCAGCGGGATCGAAGCCGTCCGGCGCCGCAGCGGCAGCCGCTTCCGCGACGATGGTGTAGAAGCTCGATTCTCTGCAGCTGGTCGTGGCGATCGTGTAGGGCCCATACACATCCCCCTCGAGCGTCCAAGCTCCATAGGAGTTTTCGCGGAAGAGCGCGGCGGGCGAATCGGGATCGGTAAAAACTCGCTTGGCGAGTGTCTCTTTCGTGATTTCTCGCGTGAGCAAGAGGGCGGCCAACCTGATCGTCCGCTTGCCAGGGCCAACTGGAAGAGGCTGCTCTACCTCGTTCCCATTCGCCCGCAGCACGTCGTAGCCGCTCACCTCGATTCGATTGCCGTCGCGAGCGCCGCGCACGGCAATTCGATCGCCGACGCGGGCCCGTCGTTGGGCATGACGGAAGTCGAGCGGGATCTCTTCTCCGTCGTCGCGCACCAGCCGATCGAAGATCTCGGCGTGGTCGCCATACGACACGTTGAGAGAGCGCACTGTCCCCACCAGACCATCGGGCTTCGATTCAGGGTCGATCGAACGCACCTCGCCGCACGCGCCAAGGAGGGAGCCGGCGACGAGGGCGAGACGGGACAAGATAGCGACGTGTCGACATCTGGCGCGCATGCGGGCGAGTCCCTCGAGAGAAGACTGTACGATCAAGCGTCTCCCACGCACGCACATTCGAATTGCCCCACGCTTTTGGGATGCGTGGCGATTTTTTGGCTGAAGGGGCGAGTTGCCTGGTGATAGCGTCGAGGGTTCGCGTGCAGGGCCGAGCGGTGTTCGGCACTCGAACATGAAGGGGGAGCACATGACAATCAAGGGTGGGAGTGGACGTGTTTCGCGTCGAGGGTTCTTCGGCGCATCGGCCGCGGCATACGCGGGGATCGCCGGCGGCGGGGGTTTGTTTCAAGCGCTGGTAGCGCGCGACGCGTTTGCCCGAGGCGGCGGCGTTCGGCAGCGCGGCGCTGGGTACGGAAGCCTCGAACCGGCGGGGTCCGATCTGCTGCTGCCGCCAGGCTTTCGGTACGCCGTGGTCAGCGAGGAGGGCCAGATCATGAACGACGGGTTCCCCGTGCCGAAGGCGATGGACGGCATGAGCGCGTTTTCGCTGCCGAACGGCAACATTCGCCTTATTCGCAACCACGAGGATCGTGAGGACGTGTCCCGGGTGCGACCGCGTCCCGCGGACAGCACGTCGACGAACGCCGGGATCTTGAGCCAGATGCTGGCCACCCACTTCGGGCCACGCGCTGCCGCCTACGATGCGTGGGCAACCGGTGGATGCACGTCACTCGAGCTCGAGCCTCGCGGACACCGGCGCCTGGTAGGCCAGCATTGGAGCCTCGTGGGGACCACTTCCAATTGCGCCGGCGGCCCAGCGCCCTGGGGCAGCTGGCTGTCCTGCGAGGAGACCACCGCAGCCGCATCGAGCACCGGGCTCGGCATGGACCATGGGTACGTCTTCGAGGTGCCGGTAGGTACCTCAGCAGGAAATCCCGCCTTGGCTACGCCGCTGAAGGGGCTCGGCCGTTTCAATCACGAAGCGGTGGCCGTCGATCCCGCCACCGGCAACATCTACGAGACCGAGGACAACGGCGAGATCGGGGGGTTTTATCGCTGGGTACCCGACGGGGGCATCATCCCCACCGCGCCGGGGCAGCTCGCGGCCCTGACGGGAAGTCTCTACATGCTCAAGATCAGCAGCTCACCCGAATACAACACGGCGGTCGGACAGACCGTAGGCGTCGCCCTGCCGTGTGAGTGGGTGCCCATCGCCACGCCCGATGCTGGACCGACCGCAGCCGCCGTCTACAACCAAGGCATTTTGCTGGGCGGCGCTCGTTTCCGTAAGCTCGAAGGTTGTTGGTATGCGAACGGCAACGTCTATTTCCAATGCTCGACGGGGGGCGCCATGGCCAGCGGGCAATATTGGGTGTACGACATCGCGGCTGGCACGCTGACCCTTCTGTTCGAATCGCCGGGAGTCGACGTGCTGGATCAACCGGACAACATGTGCGTGAGCCCACGCGGTGGCATCGTGGTCGCCGAGGACGGGGATACCGGCCAGTTTCTGCGCGGCCTTTCCGCGGACGGCACGCAGATTTTCGATTTTGCCAAGAACATACGCAATACTTTCGAATTCGCCGGAGTCTGCTTCAGCCCCGACGGCAACACGATGTTTGCAAACATCATCGGGCGCTCGAGCTGCCGCACCGTGCAACCCAACGACGTGAACACTGTCCGCATTCCGGTGGAGCCCGAACAATACCAGCGCGCTTGCACCCTGGCCATCTGGGGCCATTGGCGGTCGGGACTCCTCTAAGAGCGCCCCATCCGCATCCCACGCCGGGCTGGTCTATCGGTCCTCGGAGGTGATCGGGCGAGTTTCGGCGTGAAGGGCACGCGCTTCGCGACGCGGGATCTTCGTTCCACCCGGTCCCATGGCCGGGTGACTCGACGCGGCGCGCCGTGTGGGTCTAACCGCCATCGACGTCCCGAGGACAGCGGGGCACGCTGCGGGACCTGGTACATCCGGGTGGCGGAAATGTGCCGGCCCGCACACCGAAGACGGACGCGTCGCTACATTTGAATGCCGGGTAGTCGGCGCTAAACGATCCGCCGACGAGATCATGCGTGGTCCGATCGTAGACGAGCGCGCCGCCGCCGGGAATGCTGGTGCCGGAGGTGATGACGACGAGGTTGCAGGCTTCGTAGTCTTCGACGCGATTGACCGCAGGCGGTGAGTCCGAACCGCACGACGTAAGGGCCTGGTCGTAGGTCAGGCAGCGACCGTCGCAGTAGCAGGAAAGCGACGTGTGGCCTACTTCATGCCGTTCGTCGGGTTCGCACACGCACGCCCCATCGCCGTCGCCCCGCGACGCGGCATCCCCGCCGTCGCCCCGCGGCGTGGCATCCCCGCCGCCGCTGTCGTCCCGCGGCGTGGCATCCCCGCCGTCGCCATCGTCGCCACTCGCGTCCACTCCGCCCCCATCCACGCACTGCCATTCGATTTTGGAGGTTTGGCACTCGGGACCAGGAAGGATGCCGGCTACGATCATGACGGCCTGCGACGCGCCGCAGGGAAGCGTGTGATCCGTCCCGCGAGATGCACCGACGAGCTCGTGGGTCGTGTGGTCGTAGACGCGGGTGTCCACCACGCCGAAGTTATTTCCGTATCGCACCGTGACGAAGTTACAGTTCGTATACGTCTCGATGCTGACGTTCATGCGCGCACTGTCGCATCGCGTTGCAACGGCATAGCTGGCGCATTCGGGGGCTCCCGGAAGCCCCGGCCACGGCATGGCGCAGTAACACGGGAGCGACATGAGTCCGTTGGGCGGCAGGGGTGCGGGCAATCCCGCGTCGAACAGCGTGCAGGTGCACGCAGCGTCGCCGTCGGTGGACGCTTCGTCGAACGGCGCGTCGCCCGCCGCATCGGGCACCGCGAGATCGAGCGTCGAATCGGTCGCAGCAGCGTCGCTCGGTGCGTCATCGGCGGGCAAATCGGGCGCGCTGACGTCGTTCGGCGCGTCGGACCGCGGCGCGCCGGCATCGCCGTCGTTGGCAGGCTCGTCCGAGCAGGCAGTCGACAAGGCTACCGCTGCGAAAAACATCGCACGCGCAAACTGGTAGGTACGAGCCATCGCGTTCGCCGCCCTTGCTGCGTGGAGGAATCGGTGCCCACGCGCCACCACTCGTTGCGAAGGTACCAAGCACAATGCAACAAGACTACCCCCTTCACGTAACAGTTGGGTCGCCCCGTCGCGCCGAGCTCGCCCTCCTAGCGCGGTGCGCTGCACGCCGCGGCATCGGCGTAGTTTCCGCGCGGGAGCGGAGACGTTCTCCACGCACGCGCGCGAGTCTTGGTTACTTCTTCAGCAACGTCGCGAAGGGGTTGTTGCTGAACGCGGGGTCCGGTTTGCGGTCGCCGGAGGGACCTGTCGGCTTTTTGCCCTTCTGATCTCGGGGAGAGGAAGAAGCGCTCGACGAAGCGTCAACCTTGCGCGCCGTGCTGGTGGTGGGTGCTCCATCCTTGCGCGCGGAGAGCGCGATGCGCTTGCGGACGAGGTCCACTTCGATGACGCGCACCGTCAGCTTATCGCCGACTTTGACGGCCTGGTGCGGATCCTTCACGAAACGATCGGCGAGCTGGGACACGTGGACGAGTCCATCCTGGTGGACCCCCACATCGACGAAGGCGCCGAAAGCGGTGACGTTGGTGACGACGCCTTCCAGGACCATCCCGGCGACGAGATCTTCGAGCTTGCGCACGTCGTCACGGAACTGCGGCGGCTCGAAGCGGTCGCGCGGGTCGCGGCCGGGTTTGACCAGCTCTTTGCGAATGTCGTCGAGCGTCGGCATGCCGACATCACCGGAAACATACCGGTCCCACGGGATACGCCCCACCGTCTCGCTATGGCCAATGAGATCGGTGAGCGCGACGCCAGCGTCCTCGGCGATGCGTTCGACCAGCGCGTAGCGTTCGGGATGGACTGCGCTCGTATCGAGAGGATGCACCGCGCCGGCGAGCCGCACGAATCCGGCACATTGTTCGAATGATTTGGCTCCGAAGCCGCTCACGGCGAACAGATCCTGGCGCGCTCGAAACGCGCCATGTTCTTCGCGATGTTTCACGATCTTCCTCGCCAGCGAAGGGCCGACCCCGGCGACTTTGGCGAGCAAGGGCGCGCTCGCCATGTTCAATTCGACACCGACGGCGTTGACGCAGCTCTCCACGACCTCGTCGAGCTTTCTCTTGAGAAGCGGCTGGTAGACGTCGTGTTGGTATTGGCCGACGCCGATGGCCTTGGGGTCGATCTTGACGAGCTCGGCGAGCGGATCTTGGAGTCGCCGCGCGATGGAGATCGCTCCCCGCACGGTCAAGTCGAGATCGGGGAACTCGTCGCGGGCGACGTCGCTCGCGGAATACACGGACGCGCCCGACTCGCTGACGAGAACGACGATCGCCTCCCCTGCCCTCCCGAGCTCCTTCAGAAGATCGCGACAAAAGTCGGCCGTCTCGCGACCGTGGGTCCCGTTGCCGACGGCGATGGCGTAGGGGTGGTGATCGTCCATCATCTTGGTGACGATTTTCTTGGCATGTGCCAGCGCCGCTGCACCCTGCACGAGGTTGATGAGCTGGTGACCCTGCAACTTGCCCGTGTCGTCGACCACGACGCACTTGCACCCGGTGCGCTGGCCTGGATCGATCCCGAGCACCACCCGGCGACCGAGCGGCGGGGCGAGCAGGAGCCTGCGCAAGTTCTCCGCGAAGACACCGACCGCATCGCGATCGGCGGCAAGCTTCGCTTCCACGCAGACTTCATTTTCGATGCTCGGGAAGAGCAAGCGGCTTACGGCGTCGTCGACGGCGAGGCGCAGACTCTCGGCGAAGGGAGAGCGCGCGTTGTGCCGAAGGATGGCGCATGCACGCTGGGCCGCCGGTTCCTTCTCGACTTCGACGGTCGACCGGAGCACCCCTTCGGATTCGCCGCGGCGGATGGCCAAAAAGCGGTGGGACGGGAGCGTCGCGAGTTTCTCCTGAAAATCGTAGTACATCTCGAATTTGGTCGGTTCTTTCGTCTTTTCGGGGACGGCGCGGCAGACGAGAACCCCCTCGCGCCGGAACGCATCGCGGACGAAGGAGCGAACGTCGGCGTTCTCGGCAACCGTCTCGGCGACGATGTCACGCGCGCCGGCGAGCGCCGCCTTCAGGTCGGCGACACCCTTCTCGGCGTCGACGAAGGCCGCGGCTTCGGCGGACGGGTCGCCCACGGTGGGCTGCGCCAAGATCCGGCTCGCAAGCGGTTCGAGGCCGCGTTCGCGCGCAATCATGGCGCGCGTTCGCCTCTTCGGCTTGTAAGGAAGGTAGATGTCTTCGAGCGCCGATTTGACGAAGCATGATTCGATCTGCGCGCGGAGCTCCTTGGTGAGCTTGCCTTGCGTTTGGATCTCCTGGAGGATCGTTTGCCGTCGCTCGATGAGCTCGAGCAGGTAGGTTCGTTTTTCCTCGATCGCACGAATCTGCACCTCGTCGGCGCCGTTCGTTTGCTCCTTTCGGTAACGGGCGATGAACGGAACGCTTCCCCCTTCCTTCAGCAGCCGCACGATCGCCTGCACGCTCGGGAGAGCGAGCGAAAGCTCCTCCGCGATGCGCGGCGAGGGGTCGAAGGCGGGGCCATCGACATCGGTCGCGGCGGGCGGCAGAACGCGGGATTCGGTCATCGTTGGTCCTTCGGGCTGAATAGCGCAAAAGGCCGACGTGGTGCCAATCTAGGAGTCATCGCCGGACGGAATCGGCGATGCGTGTCAGTGAGTCGTCCTCGAACGACGTCGCTAGGGGACGATCTTGCAGGTTGTGGGAAAATCGGCCGGCAATCCAGCCGCGTACGGTTCGGGGCTGACGCCGAACGGGTGCGCCTTGAGAAACTTCCATTGCGCGGCTTTGACGGGCGCCGGACTCCCGCAGTGAGAGCCGCCATGATCGCAATTGACGACGAACGAGCCTTTGGCCCGAAGGTCCATGTTCATCTTGGCCGTCGATTGCGGAAAGCTGATGATGACGACGTCCCCCGTTCCGCCGTGCGTGCTGACCATGGCGGGCCTGTGTGCATCTTGCATCGTGTAGGTGACCGTCGTGCCACCCGAGTTGGGCATCGCCGCGGCTAGGTAGCTGGAGCGTCCATACGTCATGGCTCCCACCTGCAGCCCGCCGGCGCTGCACCCTGCCGTGAAAATCTGACGCGTGTCGATCAAGCCTTGCTGCGCGGCGCAGGAGAGGATGATGTCGGCCATCGCGAAATCACCGGTGTACCAAACGTTGTTTCCGGTGTTCGTGCCCATCGCCGTGCTGGTGGAGAACGAGGCGACGACGCCACCCGACGCCTGGATCTCCGCCAGGCCCGGACCGAGACCGCTCTGCGCTTCGGTGGGCTGCCCCCCCGTGCCGTGCCAGTAGAACACCATCGGGCCCTTCGAGCCCGCCGGTCCGGTCCAGATTTGGACCTGCTGTCCCAGGACCGAGATCATGCCGGTCGCGATGTTCGGACAGGTCGCGGGAGGAGGCGGAATCGGTGGCGTCGTACCGCCCGAGCCGCCATCCGTGCCCCCGACTCCGCCGGCGCCGCTCGCTCCAGCGGTGCCGGCACCGCCATCCATGCCCGCGCGGCCCGCAGTTCCAGCCGTGCCGCCTGCCGCTCCACCGGGACCAGCGTCCACTCCACCGGTGCCAGCTCCGCCGACTCCACCGGTGCCACCGGTAGCTCCAGCCATTCCGCCGGCACCGCCGGTGGTTCCGGCGGCGCCGCCGGTGGTTCCACCGGTCCCGCCGGTGGTTCCACCGGTCCCGCCAGTGGCTCCGCCCGTCCCGCCGGTGCCGCCAGTGGCTCCACCGGTCCCGCCGGTGCTGCCGCCGCTGCCCCCAGTGGCCTCTGTGCCCCCGGTGCCCCGTCCTCCGGTGCCTGTCGGCGGAGGGTCAGTGCCTCCGCATGCGCCGAGAACCAGCACGAGTAGCGCAGTCAGACCCTTTCGTAACGGCGTCGCGGCCGGCAAGGCGAATGCGTTTTTTGCCATATGGATTTCTCGATGAACCAGCTTTTTCATGGAACACCCTTCTGGACTTGGTCAGTGGGGATAGGCCGTTTTCCAGTTCGAAGCGGAACGCGGCGGTGGGAGCCGACGAGCCAGCGCCGCGTTCGAATCGAGAAGATGACGCCGCTGTCTCCAAGTGTATTGGTTGGACCAATCGAGCTTGATATATTTATTTCAGCTCATTTATTGCCGGAGGCCGCCTCCGCTAGCGCCAATGCTCCTGTCCCCACGGCAACATTTTAGCTGGAACGTGGCAAACCACGTCTTCCGCCGACGAGAATGCTGGTGCGCTTTCCCCGCACGATAGCGCGAGGATCGCCCGTGACGTCGCGGAGCGTCTGGAAGCCGCGCAAAACAGCGAAGCGCGATCCAGGTGCACTGCCAAATTCAAGCGCAAGTTCATCGGGCCCGCTGATTCGACGCTGCTCGGTCGTGCTAGAAAACCCACCGGCAGGGTCGACATGAGCGCTGAAACTTGCACCCGCGTTCGCGACGCGGCGTCCTCGGGACGCCTGTGGGGAGACGCGGCCATCCCGGAGCATGCGGCGGCCTGCAAAGTTTGCGCGCGCGAGCTTGCCGCGCTGAAAAAGCGTCGCGACTTCAGGGACGCCTTTCCCGTCCTCACGTCGATAGCCGACCAATCGGAGCGTTCGCCCACCCGAGCACGGGTGAACACCAGCGGAGCTGCCCTAAAGACGTCTCGACGACATCTCTTCCTCATGATCGCGACGCTTGTCGCCATGGTCGGATTCTTCGTCCGCAGCAACGTTTTCCGCGCTCCTTCGTCGCCGCCGGAGGGAGACGAAATGGTCACGGCCCCGCCCACCTTCCGGATTGCCAACATCGAGAATGCTCTCTTCGCAAGCAAGGTGGAAGGCGGAACGGTTCGAGCCTCGCTGACCCGAGGCGTCGCGGCGTTTCACGTGCAGCCATTGGGCCCGCGCCAGCGCTTTCTCTTGGCCTTGCCCGACGGCGAAGTCGAGGTGCGCGGCACCCTTTTCGTCGTCACTGTCGAAGGCGGAAAAACGCGGAGTGTCGAAGTGAGCGAAGGCACGGTCGAGGTGCGACTGCAAGGTCGTGCGACGATGGTTCTTTCGGATGGGCAGCGCTGGCCGAGCTCCGGAGCGGGGCAGCCCACCGTGTCCTTTGTGCGTATCCCGTCGCGCGCGGACGCCGCGGCGCCCGAGCCCTCGAAGCCGAACGACTGAGACGCGGCGAAGCGCAGGACAGTGACGCTAGAGCCGCGGCGACTCGTCGGCCCCTCGAAGCGCGCTATGCTCGCGACGTCGATGGCTGTCCCGAGCACCACCGCGCGCAAGCTTCGCGTCTTCATCTTGTTCGTGTGCGCGGGGGCCATGGCCGTCGGCGCCTGGTACGTGCAGCGTGGGGGGTCGTGGGAAGACGAGCAAGACGTAGCCGACGACGACGAGCAACCGGCTACTTTCGGGCCGGACGGCGGCGCGCAGCGGCGCCGTTCCAAGAAAGCCTCGCCTCGTCCAAAGAAGAAAGCGAGCGACGCCCGCCAAGCACAAGCCGGCGCGGCCCGACACGCAGGAGGCCCGACAGCTGCGGGTCCCAGCGGCCCGAGCTATGAAGCCGCCATCGCCGGCAACAACCTCGAGCTCGCGCCCGGAACGAAGAACGTGCCTGATCTGACGGATGCCGAGCTCGCCGGTCCCACGCACGACGGGACGTTCCTCGATGCGTGCGGGGTGCCGAACAGCACCCACGTGACCGTCAAGGTGGCGATCCGGAACGGGCGCGCGGTCGGCGTCAGCGTTTACGCGCTTCCGCCCAGCCGCGAGATCGCGGGATGCGTCGAGCGTCACGTGCGCGGACTTCAATGGCCTTCGAACGCGAAGATGGATTCGTTCGTGACGACCTATTGACGATGGATCTCGTCACGTCCCGCAAAATGTATGGCGCACGCGCTCTTCCGGCCGCGGCGGCTCGGCGAGATAGGCAAAGTCGGGCTGGTCGTCATAAGGTTTGCCGAGGACCTGCACGAGCGTCTCGAACGGCGCGAAGTCGGCGCGGTGGACGGCGGCATCGATCATCTCCTCGATCCGATGATTGCGGGGTATGAAAGCGGGGTTCACGAGCCGCATGGCGCTCGCGCGCGCTTCTGTCGTGACGTCCTCTTTGCCGAGCCTCCGCCGCCAAGCCTCTGCCCAATCGTGGAAAGCGCCGGCATCGGCGAAGAGTACTGCGACATTGGCGTCGCTCTTCGCGTCCGTGGCTGCGTCGCAAAGTCGTCGGTAGAAGACCGTGTAGTCGACACCGTTCGACGCGAGTCGTCCCAGCAGATCGGCGGCGAGCCCGGCATCCTCCTCCTCTTCACGAAAAAGGCCCAGCTTCGCTCGTAAGACACGCGCGTGTGCTGCCTCGAAGCGAGCGGGAAACCGCTCGAGGCAGTCCTTCGCTCGGCGGACCGCGTCCTCCTCCTGGTCGGCCAGGAGCGGCAAGAGCGCCTCCGCGAGGCGCGTCAGATTCCAAAGCGCAATGCGGGGCTGATTCGCGAACGCGTAGCGACCGCCATGATCGATCGAGCTGAATTTCTTCTTGGGATCGTACTCGTCGAGGAAGGCGCAGGGGCCATAGTCGATCGTCTCGCCGGAGATGGACGTGTTGTCAGTGTTCATCACACCGTGCACGAAGCCGACCCCGAGCCAACGTGCGACGAGGCTCGCCTGTGCGTCCACGACGCGCTCGAGCAGAGCCAGCGCGTCGTTCCCGCGTCCCGCCTCTTCCGGGTAATGGCGAGACAGCGCGTACGCCGCGAGCGTACCGAGCGCTTCGCTGTCACGACGAGCAGCAAAGAATTCGAACGTGCCCACCCGAATGTGGCTCGCCGCCACGCGCGTGAGCACCGCACCGGGTAGCACTTCATCCCGATGCACAGGCTCACCCGTGGTTACCGCGGCGAGCGCCCGCGTGGTCGGTACCCCGAGAGCCGCCATCGCCTCGCTCACGACGTACTCGCGCAGCACGGGGCCGAGGGCGGCGCGGCCGTCACCCCCGCGCGAGAAGGGCGTACGGCCCGCTCCTTTCAGCTGGATGTCGCGCCGCCTTCCATCCACCCCGACGACCTCGCCGAGCAAGATCGCCCGCCCATCGCCGAGCTGCGGCACGAAGCTGCCGAATTGGTGTCCGGCGTACGCCAGCGCAATCGGGTCGGCGCCCTCGGGCAGCGCGTTGCCCCCCAACATCTGCGCTGCCTCCAGCGCATCGACCTTTTCGGGATCGAGCCCGAGCAGCTCGGCCAGCGCGCCGTTGAGCTTCACCAAGCGCGGTTCGCGGACTTTCGTGGGAGAAACTCGGGCGTAGAAACGATCGGGGAGCCGGGCATAGCCGTTGTCGAAGGCGAACATGAGATCGTAATCTGCCATGCTCGGGGTCGGGAAACCTTCAATACCGCCACGACGTGACATCCGCCCCCGGGGGCGCCGTTCGCAACCAATGATCGGCGAGCTTCTTGAGCGAGCGGGCATTGGCGGTGAAGCGCGAAACGCCGTTGAACGTGCCGTGATCGCCGCTCCAGCAGTGCTCGTCACGCGCGCCGTAGTCGATGGACGCATCGGCGGGCGGCTCGGCCGTCTTCAGGAAATCCTCCACCAGATAGACGGCGTCGTTGAGAAAGAAATTGTCGGAAAGCCCCACGTTGATGGTCAGCTTCCCGCGCAGCTTCGGCCCGAGCTTGGCCCAGTCGCGGCGAAGGATGTGCCCGATGTCGTAGTGCTCGCGCCACGATTGCGCGATTCGGGGATCGATGGCCCCGCTCGCCTTGTCCCATATGCGCGCCGGGTAGCCGTCGCTCCCGACGGGGGAAAACACCGCCTCCCAGATGTCCCATTGCCCGCCCGAACGCGAATGCGTGCCGAGCACGAGCTCTTTCAAGTTCTGCTGCTCGACCGTGCTTCGGACCCGACCCAAATAGTCGCGCTCGCCGGCGCGAGCTGTTCGGCGAAAGGGGCCCTCGGCGTAATAAGCATTCCGATCTTGGTAGAGATCGATGGTGAGATACGATCGAAAGTCGATGGGGTCCGGACAATTGACAATCGCGCCATTGTATTCGTCGGGATAGAAAACCTGCGCCGCCATGGCCTCCCACCCGCCGGTCGAGCCGCCGTAGACCCCGCGGGCCCACGGCCCGAGCCCGCGAAATGTCTTCTCCAAATACGGCAGGAGATCATAGGTGATCGCGTCACCGTACGGGCCTAAGTTTTCGGAGTTCACCGCATAGGAATCATCGTAATACGGATTCGCATGCTGGATCGCCACGAGAAGGGCGCGAGGGAAACCTGGCCCTGTCCACTGCTTGTAGAATTCGTGAGAGAGCTCCTGCTCCAGTCGCTTATAGCCATGGCGATCGCAGAAATCGCCCTCGTGTCCGTTGGGGCAATGGACGCGCAGCGCGTCGAGGTCCACCTTGGGCAAACCATCGTCGGGTGGTGACTCGCGAAACCCGAAGAACTCACGCGTGAAATGGTTGTGCGCGATCGCCAGCGGATAGTGCGCCGCTTCATGACTGTCCCACCCCTCGGGCAGAATGACGATCGCGCCGAGAAACGTGGGCCTGCCCCAGAACTTGGTCAATCGCGGGCTCTCGACGCGGACATGGCGAACGTACTTCGTGTCCTTCACCTCGAGCAGCGCGGGCTCGGCGCGATCCAGATCGATGCGCACCTCCGGGGTGCCGCGATCGATGCGAACGCGCCGGGGCGCACTGAGGAGGTCGCCCGGGGCGCGGTTCCACTGCTGCCCCTCGCCGCGATCGGGCGGCAGCTTCACCGTGTGACCGTCACCTCGAGTGAAGGTCTCGTAGCGATGCACGAGCGCCTGCACGACATAGTCGCCGGGACGCAGCTCGGCCAGCGACCGGACGGGATAACCGAGGGTCGCGCCGTCGACGACGGCCGTTACGGTCGGCTTCCAGCCCTCCACGTCGATCCCGAAGATCTGCGCGGTATCGTCGTTGTCGGTGACCCGAAAGCGCGGCTCGGGCGACTCCTCTGTGGCCACGACGACGACGAGCCGGCCGTCGATCGATTTTGGCTCCAGCGACGGAGGGAACGTGACGACGATCCGCAGCGTCGCCCCTGACGGCTTGGCCTCGTGGGTACACGAGCTACTCGCGCCGCCCACCGCCACCAGGAGCGCCAAAACGATCGCCAGGTGCTCCCGCGCGCGCGCGAAATTCAAGATGTTACGACGTTTCCAGAAAGACGTACTCGTGCTGGTTGTCGCGGACGACGAGCGCGCGCTTGCCTTCGCGCTCCGAAACGACGAACTCCAAGCCGTCCATGCCTGGGGCGACGGTGTACATCGTCGTCGTTCCGTCGTCGTTCTTGCGCGACGCGACCAGGGTCTTCCATTCGCCGAAGTCGAAGATGCGGTTCTTGCCGTCCCCGCGCACCGCGATTTCCCCGAGCGACTTGTTCACATAAAGCTTGGCGAGCTTGGCGACCACGTCGGGATCGGGGGGCAACACGAGGCGCTCACGCGCTTTGGCGACCTCCGCCTTGTGTGCCTTGGTGTTGATGGCGATGTCTTCCTCGGCCTCGGCTTTTCCGTCGAAGAGCACTTCGAGCGTCTTGCGCAAGAAAGCGCGTGTCAGCATGTTGCCGGTGTCGCTGTTGGTGAAGATCACCCCGCCGACATCATGTTCCGGGAGCCAGAACATGTCGCTCTTGAAGCCGAGCATGCTGCCGCCGTGGTGCACGACGGGGATTTCCCACTCCGTGTCGACGGTAAGCCCCATGCCGTACGTTGCGGTCTCGCCCACGGCAATCTGCTTGTCGCGCCGCGCGAGGAGGTTCTTCTCCGAAACCAGCACTTTGCCGTCGGGCAGCTTGCCTTTCGCGAGCTCCATCTGCACGTAGCGGGTAAGGTTCTTGACGGTCGACCAAGCGCCGCCTGCGGGCCTGACCGGAATGATGGCGCGGTTCACGTCCATCAAGGCGAAGGTCGTCTTGCCGTCGATGTCCTCGGCGTGCGCCGCCGCGTGGTTGCCGCGCAGCGCGCGGTCGAAGTCGAACGTGGTCTCGGTCATACCGAGCGGACCGAAGACGTGCGCACGCATCGCCTCGTCGTAGGCCGCACCTAGATCCTTTTTCGGAAACGCCGCTTTCGGAAACGCCGCCTCGGCGCCGACGAAGCCCGCCGCCGCCGCGAGCAGGTTCGAATACTGAAACACCTCGCCGAACTTCGTCGTGGGCTGGAACGTTCCCAGCATTTCCATGGCGCTCTTGGGGGTGGCGCCCTTGAATTCCAAGAGCCACTCCATGTCCTGCCGCGGCAATCCGGTACACGCGCAGACAAGGTGCTTTATGAGCACCTTGCTCGTCGTGTCGGCGTCGCCGAGCTTGAACGACGAATTGACGTTGGTGACCGGGGTGTCCCATTGGAACTTTCCCTCGTCGACGAGTTTGGCGAGAAGCAGCGTGGTCAGCGCCTTGGTGTTCGACGCGATGATAAAGAGCGTGTTTTCGTCGACCTTCGCGGGCTTGCCGATTTCCTTCACCCCGAGGCCGCCTTGAAAGACGATTTTGCCTCCCTGCACGAGGCTCATGGCGACTCCCGGCACCCCCGCGACGTCGCGGGCGCGATCGATCATGCCGGTGATCTGCTTGACGCGATCGGCGTCCAGCGGGTGTGCAGTCTTGGCAGCAAACGACTCCTTGCTATAGCCCTTGGGCCGAAGGCTCTGCGCGATCAGGCGAAAATGGGTAGCGCGCCGCTCGAACGCTCCTTGCCCTGCTTCGACGAGCAGCACGGTCCATTCATTTCCGCGCCGGAAAGCGTCGGCAAACACGAAGAGTTTCTCGTTCGGCGAAGTCTCGTATTCGAAGGCGCGGCGCTCGTCCCAACCGTGACGTCCAGGGCGCGACGTGGCGAGCTTCAACGGGCGGTTGAAATCGGGGCGCACGGCAAGCCACGCGGTCTTGACCGCCTCGTCCGCCGTCGAGCCCTTCGGCTCGACGACCGCGATGCGAAAATCAGGCTCGGGACCTACGAGCATCAGGCTTTCATTGCGTTTCTGGATGGTCCACTTCGCCGGCGCCGTGAACGTCGCTCCGGCGTTGGTCTCCCGCGGCGTATCGGCGACGAGGTTTTCGATGGGCGGCATCGCATCGCCAGTCGACTGCGCGACCGGGGGCGTCGCCGCGGGAGGCGGTGGAGGTGGAGGGGGAGGAGGTGGGGCGATCGATTGCGCCCCGCACGCCATGAGAAGGACACCACTGCACAACACCCAAGGAAGCCTGCTTCGTGCCATGGATCTCGCTTAACAGAATCTTGTCCGCGCGGCGATAGCAGCGCAGGACGCCACCTCGTTATCAGGCCGTCGCCAGACGTGGAATGTGAAGGCACGCCGGAGTCGCCAGGCGCGCTAACCTGAGCTCGTGGGCCGCCCGTCACGCCACGTGCTCCTTGCGCTGCTCGTCGGGATGACGGCGTGTAAGCCGCGCGGCGGTCCTTTCGCCGAGCGCTCTGTTGCAGACGCATCGGCAAGCGAGTCCGGCGCGGCAGCACGGTCGGCCGCGTCCGGATTCGGTTCCGCCGCAGCGTCTCGCTTATCGACGCCGCCGGTGGATGCGTCGGTGCCGGCCGACGGTCCGCCCGATTCGCGAAGGATGTCGCAGTCCATCACGACGACCATCCTCGCGCCCGACGCGAGCTCGACCTCGTGCAAGCTCCTCCGGCCGCCGGTCATGCAGCCGTATGGCGGGCCTGCGGCGCTGCGATTCGTCGGCGCAGGCCAAGCGTGGATGGCCGAGCTGGTCTTCAACGAGGCGAGCCGCCCGCGCTTCAGTGGCATACCGTTCACGCAGCGGCGCTCGTTCATGGACGTTCCGATGCCGCCGAAGACGTCGCTCCCCGGGTGTGCCGTGCTGTCCAATTTCGTCTATTGCCCGGATGCGAACGGCGAGATCCACCGCACCGAAGGCGGCGAAAAAGACACGGTCGTTGCGCGCGGCCGCGCGGGAACGCCGCTTTCCGTCGCCAAGATCGCGCCTGATCACGTCCTTCTCGCTTACATCCGCGATGAGACCACCACCGAGGGGGTGGTACGCGTGGCGGAGGTGAAACTCGACGATGGTCCCCCTGTGCGCCTTTCGGAAGAGGGCAGTGGCGCCACGCACCTCGAAGTCCTTTCGCGTGGTGAAAGCGCTCTCGCGCTCACGCTCGATGGCCGTACGGCGATGACGCCGACCCACGTGCGCGTCGTGCGGGCGCTCGATGGAAAAGCCTCCCTTTCCCGGGACGCTGTCGTGTTCGTGGGCGGCCCCGCCGAACGGAACACGCGCGGGCGAATTGCGCTCTCCGCGGACGGGGCTGCATTCGTGCTCGCCCCGTTGGCGCATCCGGTGGAAGGCTTCGGCCTGGCGGTCGTTCGACTGTCCGATCCGCCGACCGAGGACGAGCCAGCGGTCTGGTCGATGTATCCGAATGGCGTCGATCCGGCGCCCCTCGCCGTGACACGGAGCGTTTCGCCCATTCGGATCGCGCGCGTCAGGCCATCGGCGTCCGAGCCCGGCGCCTCCCTTCTGCTCGAGGTGGGAGAGCTTTCGCCCGCCGGGGAATTCCACGCCAAATGTATCCTCGCCGAGGCCGCGTACATCAAGGATGTCGAACTCGACGTCGATCGCGAGGGGGCCATGTGGCTCTTCTGGCGGGACACGCGCGGCAGCCATCTCGAGCGCCGCGCGCTTCCGTGATAGGAATGGACGCCCCGCACTCCATGAAAATCGCGGCGCTCGCACGTGTGTCGGGCGTGCACGGCTCGACGATCCATCACGTTGAGTTCATCTCGTTCGGGCTCTCCGGCTCGCCGCCCAGCTCCAGCCGAAAGGAGAAAAGCGTGTGAGCATTCCGCTCGCGTCCGCCATCCAGGCCCTGCTCGCGCCTGGAGCCCGGCACAGAAACGACGCGAGCACGTTCTCGGATTCGAGAATCGAGCGGCATGCCGAGCCGTTGCCGACGGGACTCGAGCTCGAGTGGCTCGGTACGGCGGGTTTCAGGTTCAGCTACGAAGGCTTCGATCTCTTCGTCGATCCGTATTTCACGCGCCCCAGCCTCCTGCGCACGCTCGGGCGTGGCCCTCTCGACGCGAGCGAACGCCTGGTCACCCGTCATGTGGCGAAGGCCGACGCAGTGGTCGTCGGACACACGCATTTTGATCATGTGCTCGACGTCCCGCTCATGTCGCGGATGTACGGGGCAAGCGTCTACGGCTCATCCTCGCTGGCCAACCTGATGCGTCTCCACGGCCTGGGCGACCGGGCCGTCGAGGTCATACCGGGACGTGTCCTCGCGATCGGGCCTTTCGAGGTCACCTTCGTCGAATCTGTCCACGCGAAGCTCCTGGCGGGCCTGCGGGTTCCGTTCGAGGGCGAGCTTTCCTGCGATCACCTGGACGATCTGCGCGGCTCGGCATATCGCTGCGGACGCGTCTTCGGCATTCACATCGCCGTTGCTGGCGCCACCTTCTACCATCAGGGCAGCGCGAACTTCCTCGACGACCGACTCCTGCACCGCAACGTCGACTACTTTCTGTGCGGCATCGCCGGGCGCGGCTTCACGCCGCGTTACGTCGAGCGCATCCTCCGCCGTCTCTCCCCCAAGATCGTCATCCCCCATCACTTCGACGATTTCTTCCGTCCCCTCGATGCCGAGATGGGGTTTTCCCTGAACGTCAATCTCGGCGGCTTCGTGGAAGAGGTGCAGCGCGTCTCGGCGGATTTCCGCGTGCGAACGTTGCCGATTCGAGCCACGGGGGGCGTCCATGGCGTGCGCCCGCCGTCGGTGGAAGCCACGTCGTGATCCTTCGTACGCCGCGGCTCGATCTCGTCCCGTTTTCGGCGGAACTCCTGGACGCGCTCATCGCCGGCGATCGCGTGGCCGCGGGCCGCCTGGCGACGGCGGTTCTAGGCGACGACCTTTTTCCGCATACCCGGGATGATCTCGAATACTTTTGCATGCAGCGCGATCAAGTGCGTCGCGACGCATCGTGGGCTCTCTGGTCGGTGCGCGGCGTCGTGCTGCGCGCAACCAACGCCGTCATCGGCACCACGACCTTTCATGGGCCGCCGGGAGTCAATGACACCGCGACGCCAGACGCCGTCGAAGTCGGCTACGAGATTTTTCCCCCGCACCGCAACGCCGGATTCGCGACCGAGGTGGCCAGGGCGATGCTCGAATGGGCCAAGCGCGAACAAGGCGTGACGCACTTCGTCTCGGGCGTGGCTCCGGACAACGCGCCGTCATTGCGCGTCAACGAGAAGCTCGGCTTCCTGCCAACCGGCAAAATCGTCGACGGTGAATTGATCTTCGAGCTTTGCCTCGACGACGCTCGGCATGAGCGCTCTGGGTAGCAACGCGGTTTCTCATGACGACAAGCCCGCGGCCGTGGAAATGACCCGACGCTTCGTCGAGGTCCACCGGCAGGTCCTCGGTCAGGATTTCCAGCTGGAATGCGAGGTGCGGCAGGTCGACGGCTGACGATGGCGAGTCTCAAC
>DATHES010000203.1:0-10356 GCA_035318465.1 Polyangiaceae bacterium | reverse complement strand
TTCATGGATGCCTAGAGGCAACCCTGCCGTGAAGTTAGCCATCACCGTGGACGCAGACGTTCACGCGAAGGTGCTCGATGCCGCAGAAGCCGAAGGGGCGAGCGTTTCGGCGTGGATTACCGCGGCCGCGCGGCGCGCCTTGCTCCTACGAGACGGGCTTGCCGCCGTTGCGGAATGGGAGGCGGAGCACGGCGCACTGACGCAAGCGGAGCTCGAAGCGGCACGCTCTCGCATCGAGCGAAGCGCGGCTCGGCGAAAGCGATCGATGCGATGAGACCGGTCGTGTACGACGCGGGCGTGTTGATCGCCGGCGACCGATCCGAGCGTAGGACTTGGGCCGAGCACCGGCTTCGACTCGAAGCAGGTGTCATCCCGCTCGTACCCGCTCCCGTGTTGGCGCAGGCAAGCCGCTCACCGAAGCAGGTACAGATGAGACGCCTCCTTCGGGGGTGCGAGGTCGTCCCCTTCGACGAGGCGGCAGCCCACATGGCCGGCTCTCTGCTCGGCAAGACGCGCACGAGGGACGTCGTCGACGCCTCAGTTGCCGTACTGTCGGTGCGTTACGGGGCGGATGTCGTCAGCGATGACTCCAACGACATTCAACGCCTGCTATTTGTCGCGCGCGTGAAAGTGTCGATTCTAGAGGTGTGAAGCCGCGCTGGCGCCAGCCACGAGACTGGCCCGGGCCGTGGAGCGTAACTCGTGCAGATGGCATTCCACCACGATTGGGTTTAGGGCGGTGGCACGCGTTGGTTTGGCTCAGATGCGGCCGATTTGCCGGGGAGAAGACGCCTGACGCCGCTCCAGGCTAAAAGCGCGAGCAGGCCTGCCACCATGCCGACGAGTAAGTCGATCGAGATCGGGAGCAGCGCCGCGAGGATTGGGCCGATTCCTGGTACTTGGCGCGTGGACTGCGTCTGATGGTGAATGACATCGTGCAGACCCGAAATGGCGTGGGTGAGGATGCCGCCGCCGACCAGGAACATGGCAATGGTGCCGGCAACGGAGAGCCCCTTCATCAACCAGGGGGCGGCGAGCAAGATGCCTCTGGCCACCGCGGTCTGCAAACCGGCTAGGGACGCGCCGCTGCGACGGGCGCGCTCGGCCAGGTGCTGGCCGAGGTCGTCCAGCTTCACGATGCCGGCGACCAGACCATAAACGCCGACGGTCATCAGCAGCGAGAGACCGACCAAGACGACTACCTGCGTCGTGAGCGGTGCGGCTGCCACCGTGCCCAGCGAGATCACCACGATCTCGGCGGAAAGGATGAAGTCGGTGCGGATCGCGCCCTTGATCTTGGCTCGTTCCATGGCGACCCAATTCACTTCGTCGTTCGCTACTGCTTGAATCAACTCCTTGTGGTGCTCGTGCTCCTCGGCCTTGTCGTGCAGGAACTTGTGCGCGAGCTTTTCGCAACCCTCGAAACACAAGAAGGTGCCGCCCAGTACCAACAGCGGCGTGATCGCCCAGGGGATGACCGCGCTGATCGCGAGCGCAGCCGGTACGAGGATGGCCTTGTTGACCAGTGAGCCCTTGGCCACCGCCCAGACCACGGGTAGCTCGCGTTGCGCGCGCACGCCAGCGACTTGCTCGGCGTTGAGCGCCAGATCGTCGCCCAGAACGCCGGCCGTCTTCTTGGTGGCGACTTTGGTCAACACCGCCACGTCGTCGAGAATGGTGGCGATGTCGTCGAGGAGGGCTAACAAGCTCGCGCTGGGCATGTGCTCGGCTATTCACGCAGCGTTCGGACGCCGTCAACCCGCCGTCCCAAATCGACCTGCCTCGTGCTTGCCGGGCCAGTTATTGGTGCTCCTCGTACCGAGGCAAACCGTCGTCGGGCAGCGCGTAGTCGCCCTTGCTGCCGACGAAGATATGGGCCTTCTCGCGAAGCCCTGTCGGTGCGTCCAGCGTGCCCGCGCAGATTGACATGCGCGGGTCGCCGGCCTCGTCCCATAGCAGGCTCGAGCCGCATTCGCCGCAGAACCCACGCCGCACGGTGGCGCTCATCGCGTGCCGCTTCAGGCCGCGTTCCTCGACGAGCCGGAAGCCGGCCCGCTCCACCGCTGTCCACGCGCTGACGTGTCCGTGCCAGCGCTGGCATTTCGAGCATCATCGTCACGGCAAGTCAGGGCAAATCGGAGGCGCTCGAGCAGGAGGGGCAGGGGGAGGCGGGCCGCGCGGGGGAGGAGGCGGCGGTAAGGACTGCCCGGGCGAACCGCATACGTTCGGTACGAGCTCGCCGCAGATCTGAGCGTTCGGACATGGCCCGCAATCGAGAGCGCGGCCGCAACCGTCGCCGATGCGGCCGCAATACGCGTAAGTGGGCTGGTTGCAAACGACCGGTGGACATAGGTCAGGCGGCGCGCCGCAGACGCCGGGAACGCCTCCGCCTCCGCACCACATGCCGGGCGGGCAACCGCCGCAATCGATCGCGCCTCCACAGCCGTCGCCGATCACGCCGCAATATTTGCCGGTCGGTGCCTCGCAAATCGTGACTTCACAAGCCCCGGAGTCGCGTGGTGCGCCGCAGAGATTCGAGATGCCCGCGCCGCCGCAAGTGAAGTCGGGGTTCGCGCAATTACCACAGTTGAGGAAGGGCCTGCAGCCGCACCCGGTGCCGATATAGCTGCAATATTGACCGCCCATCTGCGTGCAACTGGTGATGCAAGCCGGATCGGTGCCGGAGTCGCGCGTCGGTACGCAGTGATTGCCCTTGTCGATTGTTAGCCAGCAAACGAGGCCGGCGTTGCACGAGAGCGCCAATGGGCAGCAAGGTTCGTTGTTGCCGCCGCATGGACTGATGGCATCGGCGTCGCCGGGCGAACCGCCGTCGGACGCGCTCCCGCCAGCCGAACCATCTCCACCTCCCGAGCCGGCCGGGCCGGCGTCGTTCGACGGGGAGCTGCGTCCGCCGCAACCCAGAAGGAGGGCTGTGAGGCAAAGTGCCGCGCCGCCAAGCGTCATCCGATCCTGCATCGCTTGACCAAACCGTGACGTGCAAGGTGCCCCGTTGTCAACAGCCGGCGAGGGGACTGTTGCCTGCGGGGTGCCCTGCGCTTAACAGCAACGTTTTCCCTCGTTAGTCCGGCGATCACCGTCTCGAATCCCTCGACGCGAGAGCGCCGCGAACGAGCGCGGTACGGACGAACCCGAGGAGCGCTCGTTTCGGCGACGCTGCCGTTTGGCGGAACCACCTTGAGCGCCTTCTTCGCCGCTTCGCACGGCGCCGTAAACGCTTCCCTTGGCGAAATTTGCGGCGGCCGGTCACACGGCGCCCCCTCGCGCGTTTCATCCTTTGGCAACGGATGGGAGCGTGTTCATGTTCGAGCTCGTCCATGAGTCTTGGTTCTCGTTGGTGGTCACCGCGGCAGGGCTGGTGGCGACCTTAACGACGGGTAGGCGCATCGAGAGACCTGCCAGCGTGGCCGCCGCTTGGGCAGTAGCAGCATTGGCCGGCGGAATGCTCGGCATGGCCCTCGGCCAGCAAAAGGTCGATGCCGCCTTCCGCAGGATGTCCGAACTGGACCTGGCGACGCGCGTCAAGATACTGAGCGTAGGCACGCGCGAGGCAACCGCCAATCTGCTGTTCGGCGCCGGGTGTGCGCTTCTGCTACTGGCGGTCGGCACTGCGCTCGCGTTGATCGGCGCCAAGACGAAGTAACCGTTCGAGGTCACGCGGCGCCCCCTCGTGCGTTCTTCCTACATGATCGAAAAAGAGGCGCTGCCATGAGCGAATTGGCAATGTCCGGCCTTGCCGATGATGCGTCCCTCGTTCGCTCATCGGGCTCGTACGACGTGCCTTGGAACGCCGCCCAGCGCGTCACGTTTCGCTTCTTCCTTTCGTACGACTTCATGACCGTCCCACGCTCGCGCCCAGGGCGACGACAAACGCGTCCAGTTGGTCGAGCGTCTCGCTCATCCCACCCTTCTCCCCGGAGACCATGGCACCGTCGAGAGCTTCCTTCGAGGGATAGAGCTCGTGCATGACCAGCAGCGTCTTGCCAGCTTTTTCCTCGAAGGTCACCGTGGTGACGGCCCCACCGTCCTCACCTTCGTCATTCGTCCAGACGAGGCGCGAGTCCGGTGTCACTTCGATGTACCTACCGAAGAACTCCATAGGCTTTGAGGCATCGTGGCCGAACACTAAACGGTACCTGCCCCCGACACGAACATCCATCTCGCAGGAAAGCAGGGACACGCCCATCGACTTCGGTACCCACCAGCGCTTGAACAACTCGGGCTTGGTCCACGCCTCGAACACGATGCGCGCCGGACCGTTGACGGTTCGCGTGACGACGAGCTCACGCTCGGACTTCCGTTCCACCGTCGTGCGGTTCTTCATGGGGGTGGGCCCACTCTCTCTTCTTGCGTCCATCGACCTTCTCCTTCCGTTTCAGTTTCTCGACAACCTATGTCGAGCTCGTCGACGCGTTTTTCTGCGACCATCTGCCTTTTCCTTTGCCTTGAGCTCTTCGATGAGCGCGTCCATTTCTTGGAAGCGTGCTTCCCAGAGCTGGCGATAGCGCTCGAGCCAATCGTGCAGGCGCAAGAGCGCGTCGGGGCGCAATTCGTAGAGCCGTTGCTGGGCGCGAGCCTCCACGCCGACGAGCCCCGCCTCTTTCAACACCCGCAGATGTTTGGACACCTGCGGTTGATTGAGCTTCAGACGCGCGCCGATGTCGTTCACGTGGCAAGGGCCCGCGCGAAGGAGCTCGACGATGCGAAAGCGATTGGGTTCTGCCAGCGCCGCGAATGTCTCGTTCACGTCGTCTAATATGCCCAAACAGGCATATACGTGTCAAGGAATATATGGCGACCGATGTGGTCCTGACGCACCGTGGGCTCGGCCAAGGGTCACATTTGCGCGCTGCCGCCATCGATCGCGTGCGCGGCATTTCTGCGGTTTCTGGCGTTCGTATGTGCGCGCGGATGCGGCGACGAAGGCGGCAGCGAGGGCCACGCGCCGCGTAGAGCGACCTGCGTGCCGCTCGCGGTGGGCCACATCACCACACTTCACTGGGCGACGCGGCGCCTCCATCGCTACTATCATCGCCCCCAGAGAGGAACCCATGAGCAAGACCTCGTTCGACGACTTGAGGTGCGCAAAGATGAGCGCGACGATGGGGACTCTGGCCGCCCGCTGCGGCGACGGGCGACCGCCCCCGCCACCAGCGCCGACGGCGGCCCGGGCGATGCCACGGACCTCGTCGACGCAGTCGCCAAGGTGTCAGCTCCTCGCGAAGGGCGCGCAATCCTCCGATGGCGCGCTGATCGAAACCTCGCCCGGTCCTGCGCGGACGGGTGGCCCCATCGTTTCGACGCCGCTTCGTTACTCGCTCGTTCAACCCCGCGGTTGCAGACTCCGATTCACGGCCGCGGCTGAGCACCCATGATCTTCGTCATCGACCATCGCCTGTCCGATTCGACTTGCGTCGAACGGGTCTGGACCGCTCGCAATGAGCGAGCGGTCGAGTTCTTGTCCGTGGCGGCCAGCAACTGCGAACTGGTCGTGAGCCGCTATCGAGATCAGGTCTTTCTGACTGTCCGGGGTCCCGAGACCCGCATGACGACGTTCGACTGTCCCGCTGGCGGCGACTGGCTTGGGATTCGATTCAAGCCGGGCACGTTTCTACCGCAGTTTCCTCCCGGGACCCTTCGCGATCACAACGATGTCACGCTGCCGGAGGCGTCGGCCCGATCGTTCTGGCTCGACGGTTCGGCATGGGAATACCCTACGTTCGACAACGCCGACACCTTCGTCGCCCGACTCCTGAAGAAGGGGATCATCACCCGCGATCGGACGGTCGAAGCCGTCGTGCGCGGCGAGCCGCACACGCTGTCGCTCCGTTCGGCTCAGCGTCGTTTTCTGCACGCGACCGGGGTCACGTACGCCATGTTCCGGCAGATCGAACGCGCGCGCTATGCGGCGAACCTCCTCAGAGAGGGCGCCGCGATTGCCGACGTCGTCCATCTGGCCGGCTACTTCGACCAGCCTCATCTCACGCGATCCCTCAAGCACCTGATCGGCCAGACACCGACCGAAGTCGCACGGATGACGCGGCAGCTGTCGCTTCTGTACAAGACAGCGCCTCCGCGTCACGCTGAGAATCCCGGCGAAGGATAGGGCCGCAGGCGGCGGGCGCCGACGGTCAGATAGTAACAACCCACGAACAGGAATGGCCTATGAGAAAAGTGGTCGTAGAAGCGGAAGTGTCGCTCGATGGCGTCTTGGGCGGGGATAATCAGGAGTTTTGGAAGAAGCTCTTTCAATTCCACAGCGCTGATGTCACGGAGTACCTCAACAAGCTTCTGTTCACGTCAGACGCGCTCTTGATGGGTCGGAAGACCTATGAAGGCTTCGCCATGATCTGGCCGACAAGGCAGGGAGAAATGGCGGACAAGATCAACAGCATGCCCAAGTACGTCGCGTCCCGAACCCAGCGGGAGCCGCTTCAATGGAACGCTGCGCTCCTAAAGGAGGACGTTGCGCAGGAGATCAGGAAGCTCAAGGAACAGCCTGGCAAGAGCCTCTTGCAGTATGGCGTGGGCGAGTTGACGCACGCGATGTTCAGGCATGGCCTTGTGGATGAGCTCCGGATTCTTGTCTATCCGTTTACGTTCGGAGAGGGCCCGCGCATCTTCGACCAGATGGGCCTGAATACGCTGAAACTCCTGGACACCAAGACGTTCAGCGCAGGCGTCGTCGCTCTCCACTACGAACCTCAACGCTAAGGGAGTCTTGGTCGACCGGCGCCGACGGTCGCCACCGAACAGCACGGGGATCTGGTGGAACTGCAACGCATCCGGCCCGGCCTCGAAAGCGCCCGTGCCCTGCACGCGAGCGCCAAGAGCTTCATGGGTAACGGGACGAGAAGCAGGATGCCCGGAGGCACCGAGCCGTTCGATTTTTGCATCAAGACGGCTCTAGACTTCCTACTACCTGGAACCAAGGTGGATCTGAGAACGGATTCTCTTCGATGTGCATTCCAAGCCGGCGCATGACCCCGATTGACGCGATGTTCGTGCGGTCGGTTCCAGCCATGATGCGCACGCACGACGGCAAGATCATCACCCTCAAGAGCGACCTTCGTTGGTGCTCTGACAGCTTCGAAATCCGGTGCTGGAACGGCGAACGGGTGCAGGTCGCCTTCAGCCTCGATTGCTGCGATCGCGAGGTGATGTCCTTCGTGGCCACAACGGGTGCGATCACCGGCGAGCTCGTTCGCGATTTGATGGCTCACGCGATCGAACATCGGTTCGGCGCCGCCGCACGCCAAGCGCCTCATCGCATCGAGTGGCTCTCGGACAACGCGCCTTGCTACACAGCCCACGAAACCAGGGCGTTCGGTGAGTCCGCGGGCCTCGTGATTTGCAACACCCCGGCCTACTCGCCCGAGAGCAACGGCATGGCCGAATGCTTCGTGAAAGGCTTCAAGCGCGACTACGTGTACGTGAACCGACTCGAGACGGCCGAGACCGTGATGCGACAGCTCGCAGCGTGGTTCGACGACTACAACGACGTTCGACCTCACCAAGCCTTGAAATGGCGGTCGCCCAGGGAGTACAGAAACCAAACCTCAACCGGTTAACCCTGTCCGGTTTGAAGGGGGCAACTCCAGGTGGAAGTTGCCCTTCACGCTCCGATTGATTCGCGGACACCTCCGGCTCCGGCGATCCGTCGTCAGTTTTCTCAACTCGTGCAGCCGGAGCCGAGAAGTCGGCATAGTCGCAGAGGGCACGAAACGTCTTGGCGATGTTTCCGATGACGAGATCCGTCTTCTTTCCCGCAAACAGGGTACGCAGTTTGTTCTTCGCATCATCAACGGACAGGTCTTGAGCCTTCGTGTTAATGGCAAAGAGTTCGGAGAACGCGTCTCGGATGCCCTCGGCCAGCACTTGCTTCGATCGCGAGCGATCGAGAAAATCGAAATAACGGGGTTCTGGAGCTCCATCGCGGTTCAGGAAGCCGAGTTCCTTCAGGATCCCGATGAGGAGTCGATCGTTCGTGGAAGTGAAGCCAAGGTTCTCCAGAAACTTGATCGAGAACCGCTCAGGCGGCTGCGCATCCAGCAACGCATCAAAATAAGCTGGTATCGCGTTTGGCTTCAGCGTGTAGCTGTCCGGTAGTCCCATGGTTCCTCGAGGGTCAGGCGGTCAGGCTAACGTACCAGGCTTCAGCTGCGTGGTCCCGAGCGAAGCGAGGGCCACGTCTGCTGCAAGCCCTAGCTGGGCAGCTCGTGACGCACCATCATTGGCGAAGCTGATGCCACCAGACGTAGCCAGCCGCGAGACCCGATAGAGCAAGGGGCGCAAGTACATCCGTAAGCCCGTAGATGCTGCGAATGCTACTTGTCTTGGTCCAGACGTCGTTCGCAGCCTGCACGATAGGCAGTTCTTGCTGGTCTTCAAAACTGAACGTTGCAAACTTGCCAATCAGGTTGTCTCGAGCGGCAATCCACGGCTCAAGGCTCTTCCTACGCGCCAGCTCGAGTCGTTCGAACGACTCGGCCCAGCGAGCGGGCTTTCCCAGCTTCGATGATTCGATCTCGTATTCCTGGAGTATGGCATCGGCCTCCACTTGAAAAGCCTTCTTGTCGGCTTCAAGCTCTGACTTGAGAGTGCTCAAAAATCCGTCCAACGAGGCGACTTCTGTCGCAAATTCGGGCACTCCTCTTGTCGCAGAGATATCAATGATCACTAGTCCGTCCATCAGCAGGACGGAGTCTGGTGCTGGGGCATTCGTTAGTTTGGAAAACGCCAGGGTAAATACCAGCTGGGCCTGCGTCAGCCCATCGACTACCTGCGCCCAGAAGAAAAGCTGTATCTTTCGTCTCTTGACGGCAGTCTCCACGAAGCGCCGCATCTCTGCGTTCGCGTACTCGCCCTTCAGATTAATCAGGCTTGACCGCTTGTAGTCCGCCAGGGCCTTAATGACAAAGGCAATTGCGATGACAAGGGTGAATATCGTATAGACTATCAGTAGATGCCGATCAACGACTACAGTCGACTCGGCGATCTTAAGCTTGTCCAGCTTGAAGAGGCTTATCGACGCGAGCAGCAATGAGAAGCTGAGCAGTGTTGACTGATACTTGAGGGTGTCGGCTCGTAGGACAGGCTCAGCGCGCGCAGCGGCGTTGGTCAGCAAGTCATCGCGCCTTATCTTTAGTTCTGCGAGATCCCAAGGTCTTGCGTCGCCAAAGAGAAAGGGGAATCTCTGTCTGAGGGAGTTTTCTGCATCATCTCTCAACGCCATGAGGAATGATCCTACCTCGACGCACTTCTGTGACGCAACCACGTCCGCTTCGCCTTGGCATACCAAACAACCCTCGGCCGGGAGGTACTTTGTCTGCCCAACTTCTACTTATGCGGCCAAGCATAGCGCGGCAATGGCAGTTCCACGTAGCAGAATAATGCCGCGTTCCGCTCGAAGTTCCTCCCTGCATTCAACGGCTTGCAACGCCGTGCTAACGGATAATGGCAGATCTGCATAAGCGGATAACTCCATAGCGAGACTGGCAGCGACGCGCCCGCCCGTTGCGGCAATATCGCCTCACCGCCCTTTCGTCTGGCGTTCTATCGCGTCACTCGAGTGGACTGCGGACGGCGAAGGGGCCGCGATTCAGGACGTGTGTGTAGATCATGGTCGTGGCGACGTCGCGATGGCCGAGCAGTTCCTGGATGGTGCGGATGTCATATCCCGACTCGAGGAGGTGGGTGACGAAGCTATGTCGCAGACTGTGACACGTCGCGTGCTTGCCTCGACCTGTCGCGAACGGCCGTCCGGAAAGCTCGCTGGAGCACTGTTTCATGAAGATGATGACGGCGCCGATGGCCGGACGCTGAGTCTCGATAGAAGCGGGTCGCGGGGAAGACCCACTGCCATCCCCATTCTTGCGCAGCCTTCGGGTATTTCATGGCGAGAGCGCCGAGTACCCGCTCGCGCGCAAACCGCTACCGCCATTCTCGATGTCTGCCACCGACCGAAGCTCCTCGGCGACGATACGCATCGCAGTGGCAAGGAGCCCTTGATGATCGAGGTGTGGCCATGCTCGTCAAGTTCGCCAAGGTCCTCCAGGATGGATGAAATCGGGTGGCGGGAGCGGGAGCGGGACCGGAAGCGGGCCGGATTCAAGGACAGGCCTAATCGGCCCCGATCGGTTCGTCTCGTCGGGTCGTCACGAGTCGTTCGTCATCGGCGCCATATTTTGAGGTAGAGTGCTCGTGAAGCGACCCCACTCACGGGGGAAGGGGTGACGACTTGATCGATCTTTTCTTTCGCCTCGCATACCGAAGCGCCTACCGGCTGATGCGGGTCTACTGGGCCGTCCGACATCCGCAGGCGCACGGCGCGCTGGT
>DATHES010000202.1:0-3996 GCA_035318465.1 Polyangiaceae bacterium | reverse complement strand
AGCATCGCGAGCTCGAGCTCGGCGCCCGCGGCAGCGGCCGTGACGCAGCGCTTCTCGCGCCGCTCGCTCATCCACTTGCGGACGTGCTGCTCGTACGCCGAGACCGGCGCGTTTTCGTCACTCGCCTGCGTCATCGTCATCCGGGGCCACCTTCTTGCGTTCCGCGTTCTCTTCGAGATCGGCGCGCTTCTGCTCGTACTCGGCGAAGAGATCGTCGGGGTAGTCGGAGGCCTTGGGCTTCCACTCCGCCTCGGTCGGCGGTTTGCCGAAGCCCTTGTCAGCTTTCGTGGCAGGCGGGTCGTCCGTGATGCCCTGTCGCTCCGCGTCCGACGCGCTCAAGCTGACAAGTTGGGACCTGCAACGGTGATGCAACGCGGGCGAATGCGTCTTCAACCACGCGTCGTCGACGTGAACGATGGTGCCGTCGAGTTCCTCGCAGATCGTCGATTGCCTCGCGTCCGCGATACCGTCGAACTTGACATAGGGCCTGAGGTCTTTGACGTCCGGGTCCGTCATCTGACGCCAGCGACCAGCGTTCAGCGACTGCTGTGTGGCGTTCCGAAAGATGAGCTCAATGCGCGGTGAGTCCGTCTTGCCCCACGCTTCAGTGAGCGACTCCTCGACGGCGTCCTGGAACTCTTCGAGCGGCGTGCCGTTCTCGATCGCCTTGAGCAGCTCGTCGTACGTCTGCAGGACGATGTCGAGCTGCGAGACGCCGGCGATGGTCCAGGCCCTGTCTCCCGAATAGGCCGCGAGTGCGTCTGCGATTTCCTGGGTCACGGGGAACCGTGACTTGAACCAGGCGACGGCCTCGTCGAATTTCTCGACGTCCGCCGTCGCCGACCACGGCACGGCGCCGTCACTCCTTCAGGCCGATGAGCGGCGTTGCCGTGCTGGCCGTCGTGATGATGTTGGGGCGGACCGGAAGGGTCTGCCCGGCCTCGAGCCAAAACGTCGACGTTGCTCCACTGCGAGAAATGCACACGACTGTGCCGGCCGTGGCCCCGCAAACGACCGCCTTCGGGTAGAAGGGAAGCGGGTTGGTGTCGTGCGGCGTGAGCGTCAGCCAATCCACGCCGAGCGTCGATAGCCCGTTCGGGTGGCCGGCGAACTTGTCCTCTTGCGGCATGCCGGTTCCCTTTCCAGTCCTTCAGTCGTCGAGCTCTGGGATGTCCTCCCGAACCGCGAGATGCCCGCCAAGCTGCGCCATCGTGATGGCGGCCTCGGTCAGCGACGCGAGCTCGCGCGGTGACGCGAGCTTCTTGTACTTCTTGACGATGGCCTTCTTGGCCTCGGCATAGCTGCCGGCGTTGCGAACGGCCGACACCATGGCGGCGACGGTTTCGGCGAGTTCCTTGGCGCCGTGCCCGGCGACCTTGTCGGCGACATCGTCGGCGTAGTCCTGGCCGTTCTCCGTCCCCTTGGTGGCGAGCGCTACGATGCGGCGTCGGAGTTTGGGAGTTTCGCCAGGCTGGATCGGTTCCTCGGCTGGTGCCGGCTTGTCGTCAGGACCAGGTGGAGCGTCCGGCTTGTCGCCCGTATCGTCTTGGCTAGGAGGCCCGGGGGGCGGCTTGGGTAGCGCGGGCGGCGTCGGAGCAACCAGCGCTGCCGACGGCACGGCCCGCACGTTGCCGCCCTTGATGGGCTTGAGCCCCATGCGGGCCCGCGCCTCGTTGACGGTCAGGACCCCGTAGTCGAGGTGGTACTGGAAGAGCGGCTGCCCCGCCTTGATCTCCCCGTCCTCCGTCTTGAGGAACGGGATCTCAAACTCCTCGCCAAGCGCGGCAAGGTCGAGCGGCAGACCGTTGGCGAGCATGCGGTCAACCGCTGTGCTGGCGGTGTTGAGCGTCTCCGAGCGCGCCTTGAGATCCTTCTTCGGCTCGACCGGATAGACGGGCCATGGCGCCAGCTCGGCGGCGCCGAAGTTGAACGACGCCCACCAGACGAGCGACTGGTCGTGGATGGTCGTCGTCAGCGACTGTGCGTCGAACCGGCGCTTGGACGCGTCGCCCGTCTCGGCTTGCGACTCCGTCGCGGCGAAGCTCCCGCCCTTGACCTCGGTCGAGAGGTTGCCGCCGCGCACCAGGATCGCGATGGCGGTATTGGCCATCTCGATCTGCGCGAGGTAGATGTCGCGCGTGTTGGCCACGAGCTCGACCTTCTTGAGGTCGAAGCCTGGCGGCAGAAACGCGATGCCCTCTCGGCCGAGTTCGTAGATGTCCTTCGCGAGTTGCGCGCGCTGCCCCTTCGACGACTCGACGTCTTCGCCGCTTACCCCGACAAGAATGTGGGCCTTCTCGCCGAACCGCGACCAGTCCTGGATCGCGTACGACTTCATCAGCGCGAGCCGCGCGAGGCCGCGCCAGAGACCGCGCGACCAGGGCCGCGACGATCCGTAGGGGGTGTGCAGGATCCAGCGCCCGTCTCCTGGCACGAGCTCTTCTTCGATGCCGAAGTCGACGAACCCCGCTGTGCTCGCTACCTTGACCATCCAACGGCGCGTTGGCCAGTCGTAGCGAACGTGCTGGGGATGCCAGAATCGCGGCATCGGGAGCACGCGATCGCCGTGGTCCTCGCGGGGCTCCGTCCAATTGTGCCCAGCTGGCGCGAGCCCGAGCACAATGCCCCACGTCGCGATGGTGGCGAGCTCGTCCTCCGGGTACGCCTCCCACCAGTCCTCGCCCGCTTCGAGCGCGCGAACGACTCTCTTGCTCTTCCGCTTGTCGCCAGATTGTTCAAACGTCGGCTCAAGGCCGAGCAGCGACTCGACACGCGCCGACAGCGTGCCTTGGATGCGATCGTCGCCTAGCAGCCATTCGCAGAGGTTCGCGACCTGCCGGAGGTAGCCCGAATCGGCCGCCATCTCGGCCGCGCGGATGAGCGCCACGCTCCACGTCGTGAACGTGCGAACGCTCGGCTGAACGCCGGCCGTCAGATCACGCGGCGTGCTCGGAACCTTGGGTGCGGACTTGGGTTTTGCCACTCGCCCTCACCGTTCCGATCTGTAACCCTCCACCGTCAGGTCGTGCTCGCGATTGAGTTCGTCGAACCCCGCGGCGCCGGCGTCGACGATGTCGTCGCTCGCGTCCTTGACGCCGGTGAACGTCGTGATCTCTTCGACGAGCTCATCGACCCACGCGGGCTTGTCCTCGCCGTCGGGTACCAGCACGCGTCCCTCGTTCCACGCTTCCGAGAACGGCGTCGCGCGCACGTACTTGTCCGCCGTCGCGTTCTTGATCTTGAGCTGCGGAACCTTCTTTTTGACGAACTGGCCGGCGCCCTTCTCGGTCCCGGATGCGTACCACCGCATCGGACCGGGTCGCTTGGCCTGCTGGGCGTGCAGCGTCAGCGTGAAGCTCGGCGCGTCGACCTGCTTGCGCTCCATGTCGACGATGTAGAAAAGCGGCTTCTTCGTGTCCTTGGTCTCCACCCGATTCATCTCGAGCGACACGCTCCAGTCGGCGCGCGCGACCGTCTTCTCCGAATACGCGAGGTCGATCCCGTAGGCCCTGCGGAAGCCAGCCGTGGGCCGCTCGGTCTTCCAATCGTAGAGCGTCGGCGGGCCGAACACCGCGCCGCCCTTCGGCCGCGGCATGCCCTGGTAGAGCGATGCGAACTTGCGCGCGTTCTTCTTGCGGATCGCGTCGAGGACGCCGAAGTCCCAGTGCTTGCGGAGCAGCGGCTGGTCTTCGGCTTCGCCGCCGAGCGCCTTGAGGTTGACGCCGCGCCAGCCCTGCTTCTTCGCGCGGCCGATCGGATCGTCTTCGTGCCACCGCGTGTGAACGAGCCACACGCATCCGTCGGGCGTTAGCCGCGGGAGGATGTCGTCTTCAATCGCGTCCCACACCTGCTGACGGTAGGTCGGGCTCTCCGCTTCCTTGCGGGTCTTGATGAGGTCGTCGAGGACGATGAGTCGGAACCCGAGACCGGCGCCGAACCCCTGCACGCCTCGAGCCGTAACGCCGCCGTCGTAGTCGCGGAGCTCCCACTCGTCCT
>DATHES010000201.1:0-62372 GCA_035318465.1 Polyangiaceae bacterium | reverse complement strand
GGCGACGAAGATCGTCCTTCGCTCCCCCAGCGCGTCGCTGAGGCTCGAGCGCGCCGCGCAGTTTCTCGTATCGTGCGGCGCGACCACGGAGCTTCTCATTCTCGGTGCGTCCGTGGACGCCGCGGCCGGTCTGGCCCGCGTCGCGGCGGGGGATTCCACCAGCACCTTCGGCTGGCACCGCTTCACCTTGGCTCGTCTCGGGGCCGTCCTCGCCGCGCACACGCTCGGAGATCGCGGGCTCACGCCGGTCGGCGCGCTGCCGCTCGAAGCCGTCTGCGCGCGTCTCGTCCATCGCCTGGGCGCGGCCGGCCTCGGACGTTTTGCGGCGATTTTTGATCGCCCCGGTTTGCCGCGCGCCCTTTCGCGCACGCTCGACGAGCTTCGTATGGCCGGTGTACGCCCGGGCGAGCTCGACGACGCCGATGTGGCCGCCATTCTCGTCGCGTACGAAGCGGAGCTCGCTCGCGCCAATCTCGTCGATCGCGCCGAGGTACTGCGCCTGGCCAGCGTGGCGGTCGCGGGCGGCCAGCGTGATGACCCGGTCGGCAGGCCCATCGTCTTCATCGACGTTCCCGTGCAAAGTGGGCGCGAAGCCGACCTCGTGGCCAAGCTCTGCGAGCGGGCTTCGCGCTGTTTCCTCACCGTCCCGCTGGGAGACGACCGCACCTACGACTTCGTCAAGACGCTGCCCGGCCTGGAAACGGTCGACGAACAGCGAACCGACGGCACCGCGCTCTCCCGCTTGCAGGCCGGCCTTTTCTCGCCGACCGCCGCCCTCGGGCAAAGCGGCGACGACGTGGTCATCCTCTCCGCGCCAGGCGAGAGTCGAGAATGCGTGGAGATCGCGCGCCGCCTCCACGAGGAAGCGGAGCGCGGCACGCCCTTCGATCGAATGGCCATCGTCTTGCGATCGACGCAGCAGTACCGCGCGCACCTCGAGGAGGCGCTGCGCCGTGCGAGCATTCCCGCGCATTTCGCGCGCGGCACCGTTCGACCGGACCCCGCGGGGCGCGCTTTCATCGCGCTGCTGGCGTGCGCTGCCGATGGTCTCTCGGCGCGCCGGTTCGCGGAGTACCTCTCGCTCGGCGAAGTGGCCGACGCGGAGACGCAGGGCAGACCCCCCCGCGCAGCACCCGCGACCGAGCGCTGGTTTCCGCCCGACGAAGAGCTTCTTCCGGAGGCGATCGCGCGCGCATCCGACGCACCCGCCGATGACGATGTCGATACCATCGACGCGCTTGCCCCCGCGACCGTGGCTGCGGGAGGGCTCGTCGCCTCGTCGGCTCCTCTGTCGACGACCGATGAAAAGAAGGCGACGGTCTTCGGCACGCTGCGCGCCCCGCGTCTTTGGGAACGACTTCTCGTCGATGCCGCCGTGATTGGCGGTCTCGACCGCTGGGACCGACGGTTGGCGGGCCTCCGGCGCGAGTTCGAGCTCGATCAGCATGAACTGCGCGACCCCGATCACCCCATGGCGGCCCGGCTGGAGCGCGACATCGAGGCCATCGACAGCCTGCGGGCCTACGCTCTGCCGCTTCTCGCCGATCTCGAGGCGCTCGCTGCGCTGGTTGCCGATTGGGGCACGTGGCTCGACCGGCTTTCGGCCCTGGCCACCCGCGCGCTGCGCCGGCCGGAGCGGGTCCTCGCGGTCCTCGCCGAGCTGGCTCCGATGTCCGAGGTGACGCCGGTCGATCTCACCGAGGTGCGTCTCGTTCTCGAACGCCGTCTCACCGATCTGGTGCTGCGGCCGAGCGAACGACCTTACGGTCGCGTTTACCTCGCGCCGGTGGACCAGGTGCGAGGCCTCTGCTTCGATGTCGTGTTCGTCCCGGGGCTGGCCGAGCGGCTCTTTCCGCAAAAAGTCACCGAAGACCCCATCTTGCCCGATCGCGAGCGGAGCAAGCTCGCCGGAAGGCTCCGTACCAACGCCGATCGCTCGGCCACCGAGAGACTCCTTTTGCGCATCGCCGTCGGGGCGGCCCAAAAACGGCTGGTGCTCTGCTATCCGCGCATCGACGTGGAACAGTCGCGACCGCGCACGCCGTCGTTCTACGGGCTCGAGGTGCTGCGCGCCGCCGAGGGACGGCTTCCCGGTTTCGACGAGCTGGCGCGGCGCGCGGAGGAGGTCGGCGAGGCGCGCCTCGGTTGGCCCGCGCCGCTGCGCCCGGCCCAGGCCATCGACGCGGCCGAGCATGATCTCGCGCTGCTCCAATCGATCCTCGATCGCTCGGAGAGCGAGACCGTCGGAAGAGCGCGCTATCTCCTCGATGCCAACCCGCACCTGAAACGGGCGCTCAGATTTCGCGCGCGCCGCTGGATCAAGAATTTTACGCGCGCCGATGGTCTCGTCGATCCCGATCCGCTCGCCAAGGCGGCGCTCGCGGCGCACGGCCTCGGCGCGCGCTCGTTCTCGCCGACCGCTCTGCAGCACTACGCCGCCTGTCCGTACAAGTTCGTGCTGAGCGCGCTGCACAAACTGGCCCCGCGCGAAGAGCCGGTGCCGCTCGAGGAGCTCGACCCCTTGCAGCGTGGATCGCTCATCCATGAGGTCGAATTTGCGCTGCAGGGGAAATTGCGCGATGCGGGCCTCTTGCCGGTGACGGAGGGCACCCTCGGGCCGGCACGCGCCGTGCTCGACGAGGTGCTCGACGCCGTCGCCGAGAAGTACCGCGACCTCTTGGCGCCGGCGATCGAACGGGTGTGGGAGGATGGCATCGCCTCCATCCGCGCCGATTTGCGGGAGATGCTGCGCCGGGCGACGGAGGAGACCACCTGGATCCCCGCTCATTTCGAGCTTTCTTTCGGTCTCACCGAGCGACGCGAGCGCGATCCGAGGAGCATCGACGAGCCCGCGGTGCTCGATTGCGGGATCCGGCTGCGCGGTTCCATCGATCTGGTCGAACGGCGGGAGGGGGGCGGGCTCCGCGCGACCGACTACAAAACCGGCAAGGCGCGGGCGGTGGACGGGACGATCATCGGCGGCGGTGAAACGCTGCAACCGGTGCTCTATGCGCTCACGTTGGAGAAGCTGTTCCCCGAGCAGCGCATCGACTCCGGGCGTCTCTACTACTGCACGTCGATCGGTGAGTTCAAAGAAGTGGTCATGCCCCTCGACGACGAGGCGCGCCGCGCCGCGGCCGAGGTCGCGAAAACCGTCGGCGAAGCGCTGGAAAAAGGCTTTCTCCCCGCCGCGCCGGCGCCGCGCGGGTGCGAGTGGTGCGACTACCGCCCGGTGTGTGGCCCCTACGAGGAGCTCCGCACCAGCAGGATCAAACGACAGGACAAGCTGGTGGCTCTGCACGCACTGCGGAAACGCGTATGACGCCCCTCGCCGACGAAGAGGCGCGTTCGCGCATTCGCCACGATCTCGAGACCACGCTGGTCGTCGAAGCGGCGGCCGGTACGGGCAAAACCACCGAGCTGGTGCGGCGCATCCTGTCGCTCTTGCGCAGCGGCGCCAGTCTGTCGCGCATCGTGGCGGTGACGTTCACCGAAAAAGCAGCCGGCGAAATGAAGCTTCGCCTGCGCGCCGAGATCGAGAAAGCACGCGCCGCGCCGAGCGCGAGCGAAGAAGAGAAACACCGTCTCGACCTCGCGCTCTCGGAGCTGGAAGAAGCACGGATCGGGACCATTCACGGCTTCTGCGCGGATCTCCTGCGCGAGCGCGCGGTCGAAGCGAGGGTCGACCCGCAATTCGAGGTCGCCGCCGAGGAGGAGAAAGAGCGGCTCTACGGCGAATGTTTCGAGCGTTGGTTTCAGGCGGCCCTTGCCGATCCGCCGGAGGGCGTGCGCCGGGTTTTGCGCCGACGCGCGCGCGACCGTGACGCGCTCGGGCCGCGCCTGGTGCTCAAGCGTGCCGGCGGGGACCTCATCGAGCAGCGCGACTTCGCCACCGCCTGGCGGCGTGATCCGTTCCAGCGCGAGCAAGCCCTCGACGCCATCATCGCCCGCCTCGATACGCTGGCCAGCTTCGTCGCCAAGGCCGACGCCAAGGACGACTACCTGGTGCAGAACCTGATTCACGTCCGCCGCTTCATGTCCGAGCTCTACGCCAAGGAAGCGGTCCGCGGCGCGCGCGACTACGACGGGATCGAAGCGGAGCTGCGCGATCTCGTCAAGGGCAAGCCCGGCAAGAGCTGGAACTGGAAAGGGAGCTCCCGTGGCTTTCGCACTTCGGCCGTCCGCAAAGAGGCGCTCGAGCTGCGCGACCGACTGCGCGCCGAGATCGCGCTCCTGATCGACGTCATGGATGCCGATTTGGCTGCTTGCCTGCATCGCGAGCTCTTGCCCCTGGTCACGGCCTACGAGGAGCTCAAGACGCGCAAGGGAAAGCTCGATTTTCTGGATCTGCTTCTTCTCACGCGCGATCTCCTTTCGCACGACCTCGCCGTGCGCAGCGAGCTGCAGGCGCGGTTTTCGCATCTCTTGGTGGACGAATTCCAAGACACCGATCCCCTGCAAGCCGACATCCTGATGCTGCTCTCCGCCGACGATCCGGCCGAGCGAGATCCCTATGCCGCGCGCCCCATCGCGGGAAAACTCTTCGTCGTGGGGGACCCCAAGCAGTCCATCTATCGCTTTCGTCGCGCCGACGTGGCGCTCTACGAAGCTGCCAAACGCCGCCTCTTGGCCCGCGGCGCGGAGCTCGTGCATCTCACCACCAGCTTTCGCAGCGTCCCGTCGATTCAGGCGATGGTCAATGCCGCCTTCGCTCCGCTCATGCAAGGAGGGGAGGACGGCAGCCAAGCGGCGTATGTGCCGCTGACGCCGTTTCGCGACGAGCCCGAGGGTCGCCCCACCATCGTCGCGCTGCCCGTGCCGCGCCCCTATTCTCCCTGGGGCAAAATCGTCAACTTCAGAATCGAAGAGTCGCTCCCCGACGCGGTCGGCGCCTTCGTCGATTTCCTGATTCGCGAAAGCGGATTCACCATCACCGAGCGAGAGGACCCCACCAAGCGCGTGCCGGTGCAAGCACGGCATGTGTGCTTGCTCTTCAAGCGGTTTCAGCATTTCGGTGAAGATGCCACCCGACCTTACGTGCGGGCGCTGGAGGCGCGTCATGTCCCCCACGTGCTGGTGGGAGGCCGTTCGTTCCACGCGCGGGAAGAAGTGCTCGCGGTCCGCAATGCGCTATCGGCCATCGAATGGCCGGAGGACGAATTCAGCGTCTACGCGACGCTGCGCGGTCCCTTTTTTGCGGTGAGCGACGACGCGCTGCTCGCCTTCCGATATCCGGAAGGCAAGCTCGTGCCGGGGCGCCGTTTGAACCCTCTCTACGCGCCCGACAAGAGCGAGCTCAACGAACTGACGCAGGAGGTCGCCGATTCGTTGGCCGTGCTCGGGCGCCTGCACCGCGGGCGCAACCGGCGCCCCATCGCCGACACGCTCACTCAGCTGCTCGAGGCGACGCGCGCCCATGCCGGAGTTGCCATCTGGCCGACCGGCGAGCAAGCCCTCGGCAATTTGCTGCGCGTGCTCGACCTGGCGCGCCGGTTCGAGGCTTCGGGCGCCACCTCGTTTCGGTCGTTCGTGACGCGGCTCGACGAGGAAGCCGAGCGCGGCGGTGCCGCCGAAGCTCCGGTCGTCGAAGAGGGGACCGATGGCGTGCGCATCATGACGGTTCACAAAGCCAAGGGCCTCGAGTTTCCGGTCGTCATTCTGGTCGATCCCACCGCGCCCGCGACGCAGCGGCAGCCGTCGCGTTACGTCGATGTCGAGCGAAAGCTGTGGGTGATGCCGCTGGCCGGCTGTGCGCCGGTGGAGCTGCTCGAAAAGCGCGAGGACGTGCTGCGCCACGACGCGGCGGAGGCAGTGCGTCTCGCCTATGTGGCGGCGACGCGCGCGCGCGAGCTCCTGGTGGTCCCCGTCGTCGGCGACGCGACGGCGGTGGAAGAGGGAAAATCGGATTGGCTCGACGTCTTGCAGCCGGTGCTCTTTCCCCGGGGCATCGACCGCCGTAGCTCGGAGCCGGCGCCCGGTTGTCCCGCTTTCGGCGAAGACAGCGTTCACGAGCGGCCCGAAAGCGTCCACCACGGCGCGGAGGCGTCAGTACGGCCGGGCCGGCATGCCCCCGCCGTGGGAACGCACAAGGTCGTCTTCTGGGATCCCTCGGCCCTTGCGCTCGACAAGCAGGACGAGGTCGGTCTTCGCCAGCAGCGCATTTTGGCCGCGGACGAGGGAGAGTCCGTCGCCAACGAGGGGGAACGGCTGCACGCGGAATGGCAGACGCGGCGTGCGGCACTCCTCGAGCGAGGCGCGCTTCCGTCGTTTCGAATCGCGACGCCGACCGAGGCCAAGGAGGGCGTCGTCGCCACCACGGCCGGCCAAGGCGCGATCGACGTGCGCCTCGACGCCACCGAGGCTCCTCGCATCGGTCGCCCGCACGGCAAGCGTTTCGGCATTCTCGTGCACGCCGTGCTCTCGACCATCGATCTGGGAGCCGGAGCCAAACGAATCGAAAACCAGGCGCGCGCTCAGGGACGGCTTCTGGGGGCGACCCACGACGAAATCGCCGCAGCCGCGGCATCGGTCGTCGCCGCGCTTCGTCATCCGCTCCTCGTGCGCGCCAAGAGCGCGGCGGCCTGTCGCCGCGAGTCGCCGCTTTCGGTGAAGGCGACCGACGGCACGCTCATCGAAGGCGTGCTCGATCTCGCTTTTCGCGAAATCGAAGCAGGCACGCCGATCTGGACGGTGGTCGATTTCAAGACCGACGTCGAGATCGCCGGCCGGCGTGAGGACTATCAGCGGCAGGTACGCGTCTACGCCGATGCCGTCGCGGCCGCCACGGGCGAAAGGGCGCGCGGCGTTCTCCTTTCGGTCTAGCGGGTTGCTGAGAAAGCCCCTGTCTCGCCATCGGATGAGTTCCGGTCGCTAATTCTCCCCCCGCCGCCGGCTCCCCCCGTCGGCTCCCCCCCAGCCCCTCACGTCCCCTCACGAGGTGAGGGGGGAGAAACAGCAGCAACAAACCCTTCGGAGGCCTTTTTCAGCAATCGGTCTCGGCGACCCTTCTGCTATCGATCGTCGCGTGCCCGAGCTGCCCGAGGTCGAGTTTGCCCGAAGTTGCCTCTCCCGCTGGCTCCGCGGCCGGACCCTCCGCCAAGTCGAAGCCGATCCGACACGCGTCATTCGGGGCGCGCCGCCGCGCGAGTTCGCGGCCCTCGCGCAGGATCGCGTCACGAAAGTCGAGCGACGCGGCAAATGGCTCCTGTGGCGTTTCGAGTCGGAGGTCGGCCTTCTCGCGCATCTCGGCATGACGGGAAAGTTCGAGATCGCGCGGCCGGGCGCCCCGTCGGTTCGCTGGTCACGCGTGCGCTTCACGCGTTCGGATGGCGCGGTGGTGCACTACCGCGATCCGCGTCAATTCGGTCACATCCGTCTGGCACCCCTTTCGGTCTTGCTGGCCAGCGAGCCGCTCAAGAGCCTCGGACCCGACGCCAAGGACCACCCGCCTTCCACCCGCGAGCTCAGCGCGCGCCTCGGCAAGAGCCGGCGCAAGGTCAAAGAGGTGCTCATGGATCAAACCGTGCTCGCCGGGCTCGGCAACATCCAAGTGACAGAAGCCCTTTTCATGGCTCGCGTTCATCCCGCGCGCCGCGCCGATTCCCTCACGCCCGCAGAGGTCAACCGCACTCGGCTGGCGATCGCCAAGTCGCTCGCACGCACCTTGGCCATGAACCGCGGCGACAAGATCACGTACGTCGAGGAATCGAAGCGCGTCGAAAACCCCTTCCTCGTCTATGGCAAGGCAAATTCCCCCTGTCCGAGATGCCGCGTCGCGCTGAAGAAGATGGTCATCGGAGGCCGAACCAGCGCTTTTTGCCCTAGCTGCCAACTGCGAACGGTGGGGGCCCGCCAGGGTCGCGGTCGCCGCAGCGCGTAGGCTTCGGTTCGTCCGCGCGTTGTCGCGCTCGATGCCCTATCTTGAGGTCCCGCTACGGGGAGGGGACCAGGTAGGTGTGCCAGGTGTGCCACGGTGGTCGGGGCTGCCCCCGGAAATGGCGGGTCGAACGCCGGCGCGCCGTTTGCACTCCAAGATCCGTGGAACGCTAGCGGCGAGGACTTGTCCTACGAGCATCTGTCGTCGGAGTGCTCAGCTCTTCAGGGGCCGGGCACCAACATGAAGTGGCGGTATCGCGGTGTCCTCGGCAAGGCGGAATGAAAACGGAGGATGGAGGGAGCGCATGGGTGAGCCTGCACTTTTGCAAACAATCGAAGACGCAGACGACGGCAATCGATCGTTTGCCAGCTGTCTGAAACAGGTCCGGCAACGACTGGCGGGAAAGCAGGCATGGCTCTCACAGGAGGTGGGGTGCTCGGATGCCGCCATTTCCTTCTGGGAATCAGGTGGCCGGCTTCCCAATCAGCAGAATCTTTGCCGGATTTTGGCCGCCGTAGCGCGCGGAGTCGCGACCACGCCGGAGCTCTTGGCGCTGCGCAGTTCCTGGCATCAGGAAATGATCAGGCGGTCGCTGAGCCGGGTCGAATCTCCGCGGGTGACCGCGCCTACCGGCTGAGGGGTATCTCGCGACACGCCGGTCACACTTCGTCTTCGCATAGTGCGGCGATTTGACCCAAGTCACAGTAGCTTAAAGAAAGAAACACCTCCCCGATTTCATTGTTGGAATGTAAAGCGATTTGGCAGAGTGGGGTATCCAGGAGAGCGGGGTGCACCATCGCGTGGGGTGCACACCGGATGTTCGCGTCGCGCCTTCCGGATTGGCACATTGTGCATGTGTGCCACGGAGGGATCTCGGGACAGGGCGGCCCCGGGCGAGGGCCGCCTCGCTCCACCCAGCCGATCGTGATTCGGGTAGAGGCAAGACCTGACGGAGTCGTGCTCGCCGTGCCGGCTGGCTTCATCGGGTGCCTGCGGTCATCCTCCTCGTCCATGCCCATGGGCTCGATAGCGGCGAGTGGCGAGGAGGGGGCCCTGGACCGCCTTTCCGCGCTGCTCGGCGAAGGTGGATGTGTGGTGCTGACGGGCGCCGGTTGCAGCACGGAATCCGGTATTCCCGACTACCGCGGTGCGGGTCGACCTGCACGACCGAGCTCACCCATTCAGCACGGCGCCTTCCTGGGCGATCCGATGGTGCGCCGACGCTACTGGGCGCGCGCGACGCTCGGGTGGGAGCGTTTTTCCCAAGCTCGACCCAACCGCGCTCACCGTGCTCTCGCGGCGCTCGAGCGGACCGGCGCGGTTGTCGGCGTGATCACGCAAAATGTCGACCGCCTCCACCAAGCGGCCGGCAGCGCACGCGTCGTCGAGCTGCACGGCGCACTCGCCGACGTGATCTGTCTCGATTGTGGTGTGCGCGAAGATCGCGCCGAGCTTCAGACGCGCCTCGTGGGAGCCAACCCCGGCTGGCTCGACTTGGCCGCCGGTTCGAACCCGGACGGCGATGCCGATCTGCCTGCGGCGCACGTGGCGGATTTTCGGATGGTCGAATGTCGCGCATGCGGTGGAACGCTCAAACCGGAGGTCGTCTTCTTCGGCGGGTCGGTCGCTCAGCCGGTGCTGGCGTCGGCGTGGGAGCTCTTCGGTGAAGCGACGGCGCTCCTCGTGGTGGGGTCGTCGCTGGCGGTGTTCTCCGGATTTCGCTTTGCGCGCCGCGCTGCGGAGGTCGGACTGCGCTTGGCCGTCGTCAACCTCGGCCCCACGCGCGCCGATCCGCTGGGGCCATGCGCGCGGGTGCACGCGCCCGCCGGTGAGGTGCTCT
This sequence comes from Polyangiaceae bacterium, assembly GCA_035318465.1. Taxonomy (GTDB): domain Bacteria; phylum Myxococcota_A; class Polyangia; order Polyangiales; family Polyangiaceae; genus DASWDH01. Next base: position 52,656 of record DATHES010000201.1, on the reverse strand, counting down.
CCCTCGTCGCCGAGCGTCTGGGCATCGCCTTCGACTGAGCCGCCTACTCCTCTGGGCCGCCTTCATCCACGGACGCCTCGCCTTCATCCGCGGACGTATCCGTCATGGAAGCATCACGCACAGACGCACCACGCGGGTCATGAGTTGGCCCGAAGCCGTCGGTGCACGTGACGTCCTCGCGCACGCGTACCATGGTGGCGAGGAGCTCGCGGTTGATATAGTCCTCGAGCGTCACCGAACCGGGGATGCCGGGCCCGACAGGCACGCCGGGGACGGTCGCCGCGTTGTACGGTCCGTGTTGTCGCGCGACGTTCAAGGTGACCTTGCCGACCTCATCGAGGGTGATCTCGCCGTCGCCATTGCCGTAGACGGTGTCGGCCGAGGCAATGGAGTCGAATCGCAGCGACGCGTTCGGGCTCGCGTCGTCAGCGAACAGGGCGGCGCCGCGGATCCCGATATGAAAGGCGAGGCTCGCCTCGCTTGCTAGCTCGATCGGCTCCGCCGTCATTCCCGCAACGGTTCGCGCGCACGACATGCCGGCGCCTTGGCGGAGCCTCCAACGGACCTGCTTGGTCTCCGGCCCGCGGGTCGCGGTCGCGGCGAAGTCGATGGCAACGCCCTGCGTGCGCTGGCGGGGATCGCCGAATTGAGACCCCGACCCCGCCATCAGATCCTTGTCGGCTTGGGTCACATTCTCGCCGAGCAGAGTGTCGTTGAAAGGCGACATGATGACAAAGCTGAAAGTACATTGCCCCAAGCCAAATAAGATACCAAGCTTCTGATCGATAGGGAGCCTGGCGTCGAGCAACCGCCCATAGCGCGCCTCGGAATAGGTGTTGCAGCTGAGGTAGTTGAACGGGGGAGGCGGGTCGAGGAGCCCCGCACCCCCGATGCCGAGAATCAGACGGTCGACGACGATTGACCAGCCGTCGGCGGTCGTCACCAACGGGTCGTCGGCCGACGTGACCATGAGGAAAATCGACGCTGGCGGCGTGCGTGTATCGGCCGGTAGACACGCCGTGCCGCCGAAGGACGCAAGCGCGAGGCAGGCGAGCCCGCAGCGAAGACTCACGGCTAAAATCCCATCTCCACCCCGATGCTGGGGATGGTAATCGGGCCGATGGCGGTGCCGAAGAGCACCTCTTTATGCAGGGTTGCGTTCATGATCTCGGCGATGAACGAGAGGTAGAACGTCGGTGAGTATACCCATCGTTTCTCGAGGCGCAGATCGAGGCGATAAAAAGTCGGATCGCGAGGTGGGCTCGTCGTGCGCGGCGGTGGATCGACGGGGGGAGACGACGCTTGCGCGGGTATGCCCGTGTACAGCATGAAGCGCGTCCCGGCGCGCCAGTTTCGCCCGAGATCGAAGCTCAAGGCCAGGTTGGCGACGTGGGTGCGGTCGAACGCGCTCGGAAAGCGCTCTCTTCGTACGCTTCGCATCGATCGCGACAGGGTGTAGGAAAGAAAGCCTCCCAGGCGACGGGTGAGCTTGCGACGGATGTACACCTCGGCCCCCACCGCCGAGCCGAGGCTGCGATTGGAGATGAAGTCGAGGTCATCGTCACCACGCTCATTTTGCTGCACGCCGATCGTGTCGCTCATGTTGAAAAAGACGTTGTCGAACAGGGTGAACGTGGCCGTCGTTTGATCGGGGAGATCGAACTCGACGCCCGCGCTCGTCTGAAAGCTGGTCTGGAGTCCGCCTCGCAGCGAGCCAATGCCAAGCCCGGGGACGGGAATGATGAACGACGGAGGCTGGTGCGCGATACCGATGGTGTGGAGCACGCGGATCGTATCGGTCACTTCCAACCGCGACGCGATGCGCGGGTCGATGCCCACGGCGGATGCGCTGCCCGATCGGTAGAGATCAGCGCGAATTCCCGGCGTGAACGTCACGCCGGGATACTTCAGTACCGCGTCCGTCCACGCCCCGAGGGTGACGTCGTTGCGTGTCGGAAAGAGCAAATTGAAGTCCTGGGTCTGGGGTTGGTCGGGGTCATGATAAGGGCCCATTTCCATGCGATACGCTTCGACCAGGATGTCCGCGCCGCCGCGCAGCTCGGTGTTGGAAGCAGCGCGGTGCGTCGCTTCGACGCGCGCCTGCACCTGCGTGTTACGAGCGACGCGCGGTTGGTCGGGGATCTTGGTGCGATCGAATCCGAGGGTGACCGCGGCGCGCAGCTTGGACGAAGGGCCGAGACGACGGTCGTAGCGAGTATCCAGACGATAGAACTCCGAACCGAATAAGACCAAGAGACCACCGCTGCGCTTCTCGCCGATGAGGTCGTACGATCCGAAGCCGAAGACGGTGAGGCGGTCGTTCGGCGTGAGATCGTAGGAGACGCGCCCCTCGAAATCGCGATAGTCGAGCTGCGCTTCGGGGACGGTGAGCGAGAGCACCGCCGCGGTGTACGAGTAGCGACCGGCGAGCAGCGCCGTCCCTTTGCCGCCGGCAAAACCCGTCTCGGCCATGGCCCCGAGGTCGAAGAGGCGGATATTGCCTTCGCCGTGCAGCGCGGCGCGCGGCACGGTCGCTTCGGCCGCCACGATGCCCCCCGCGAACCTCCCGAATTGGGCCGGATACCCACCGGGATAGAGATCGACGCGTTCGACGATGCCGGGGTGGATGATCGAGGGACCGAGGCCGACGTGGTAGAGGTACGGCACCCGTACCCCGTCGAGGAAGTAGCCGATGTTGCCCGGCGGCGCGCCGCGCAAGTAGAAAAAGGGGACACCGGAGATGATGGGGGTGACGCCGGGCAGCGCTTCGATGGCACGGAACGGATCGCCGAAGGCGCCGGGAAGCTGACGCACTTCGGCGCGCGTCAGCGTCGAGACGCCGGGTGGGCTGCGCTCCCCGACGATCGTGATCTCGGCGGCACGCTGCGCGGAGCTGCCCTCCGCTGCCCCCGGGACGGCGGAGCTTCCCGCGGTGGCGTCCCCGGACGTCGATGGCACGGTCCCCGTTCGCTCGCCCGTCCCTGCGGTATCGGTCGCATCAGGCGCCGCAGCGGGCGGCTCGTGGAATCGCACTTCGAATCGAATGCGTGCCGTCACCGCTTGCCCCTGTCGGCGCGCCGGCTCGAAATTCCATTTCATGGCCGCTGCGACGGCCGTCGCCGCGAAGGGCTCGTCCCCTTCGATGGCGCGCGCGGCTTCGACCGCGCCGTCGCGCCCCACCGTGATCATGAGCACCACCACGGCGTCTCCTCGTGCCCCTTCCGGATAGGGGACATCCGCCTTGGAGCTGAGCGACGGCGGCGTCAGATCGGCGGTCGGGTCAGCGGCGGGGGGCGCGGTCTCGGGAGCCGACGGCGGTGGCTCGGCAGCGGCGGTGGTACCGATCGAACCCGCCGTGAGCGCGACGCCGACCGCGGCTCGAAGGGCGCGGCGGTCGATCATGATGCGATGCCCGTCGCTAGAGCGGCCCGAGAGCCCAAGAGGCCTCCCTAGCACGCGCGAACCGAAGGAAAAAGTTTCACCGGTTCACAGGGCTCGAGACCGTCAAACCTGACACCCCGCGGGAGGTGACCCGCGGCCTCGTTTCGCTTCGTGGCGAAAAGCTCATTTTCTCCCGCCGTTCAATGGCATACGGTGCCGCTCCGATGAACCCTGTTGCCGCATTCGATGACGCGAGCCTGCGAAAACAAGAAAACGAGCTCGATCAACGGCTGACGCGACTCAAGTCCGAAGGCCTGCGCCTGGACATGAGCCGGGGCAAGCCTGCGCCGGAGCAGCTCGATCTCGGCCTCGGACTCCTCACGGTGCTCGACGCTGCAGATTATCGCAGCGCAGCCGGTGTCGATTGCCGGAACTACGGACTGCTCGAGGGACTACCGGAGGCGCGCAAGTTGTTGGCCGGGCTCCTCGACCTGCCGCCTGACAACGTGATTGTCAGCGGCAACTCGAGCCTCGAGCTCATGCATGACAGCGTTGCAAGAGCGCTGTCGCACGGCGTGCCTGGCGGCGACGGGCCCTGGGGCAAGGGGGCAACGACCTTTCTCTGTCCGGTCCCGGGTTACGACCGCCACTTTACGATTTGCCAACACTTCGGCATCGGAATGATTCCGGTTCCCATGGGCGCTCGCGGGCCCGATATGGACGCGGTGGAGCGCCTGGCGGCGTCCGATCCAGCGGTGAAGGGCATTTGGCTCGTCCCGAAGTACAGCAATCCGAGCGGGATCACCCTGGACGACGACGTCGTCGACCGTCTCGCCCGCATGCCGACGGCGGCTCCGGATTTCAGGATCCTTTGGGACAATGCCTACGCCGTCCACGAACTGGGCAATGGATCCGACGAGCTGAAGAGCATCTTTGCGGCGTGCCAGGCGGCGGGCACTCCTGATCGAGCTCTGCTGTTCAGTTCAACATCCAAGATCAGCCTTGCTGGCGCCGGGTTGGGCGTCATGGGTGGAAGTGATCGCAACCTCACCTGGATGGTCCAACACATGTCCAAGCGGACGATTGGACCCGATAAACTGAATCAGTTGCGCCATGTGCGGTTTTTCAAAGACTTCGACGGCATCAAGGCGCAGATGCGTGCTCACGCGAAGGTCTTGGCGCCCAAATTCGATGCCGTCCAACGCGTCCTGGAGAGCGAGCTGGGCGGCCTTGGTGTCGCGACATGGACGAAGCCTCGTGGGGGCTACTTCGTCAGCGTTGATACGCTGGACGGGTGCGCCAAGGAGGTCATCCGCATCGCTGCAAGCGCGGGAGTGAAACTAACCGATGCCGGGGCGACGTTCCCGCTGGGGAAAGACCCGAGAGATCGGAACATACGAATCGCACCATCGTTTCCGACGCTGCCGGAGATCACCAAGGCGATGGAGGTGTTCTCCGTTTGTGTAAAGCTGGCGAGCATTCGGTGTTCGCCGGCTCCTAGCTCGTAGGAGCGTTGAGCCGCCTCGCGGAGGCCGGGCTCATGGCTTGGGGGGGGGCGCCCCGCTTTTTCGAGCAACTGACAGAACGACGCGTCCGAAGTGACGTCAGCTGCAGCTTGTACGCGTCAAAGAGGCGCCCAAGCAGGGGACAGATCGACCGATGAAAAATCACGAGAACTCCAGGCCCATCTCCACGACGTCGTCCCTTCGGGGGACCGCGGCGCTCCTGGCCGACCGGCGCCTCTGTCCGTTTCGCTACGCGGTCGGGCTGGTCGCGCTGTTCATTCCCCTGGCTCAAGGCTGCGGCGATAGCTCGACGTGCGCAATGACGGCAACATGCCGGCCCTCGGACAAGGGCGATGCGCGATCGGCGGCCGACGTGACGCCCGACAGCATGGGGGATGCAGGCGCCGACGACTCGGACAGCGAGGCGGACCCTGACCTCATCGACGGCGGATCCTCCGCACGCGATGGCGCACGGGACGAGCCTTCGACCTCCGACGGCACGGGCGGCGGCCTCAATGACGGCGCGACGCGCATCGATGGCGGTGCCGAGACCGATGCCAGCGGCAACAACGATGGGACACTCCGCGATGACGCTGGCACCGGCGATCGCAGCGACCCGGTCCCCGTCACCGACGCGGCCGACGTCGCCGACGCGCCCTTTTTCGACGCATTTGGCGACGCGCCCGTCGACACACCGCCGGACGTTCCCGTCTGCGACGCGAGTCCCGATCGATCGCCGCTCGATGAACCTTGTCTCGTGGACGAGGCCTACGGCGCGTTCGTCTCTCCGCGCGGCAGCGACATCACCGGCAACGGCACGCGCGCCGCCCCGTACCAGACCATCGGTCGCGCGATGGGCTCGGCCAAGCGCGGCCGGCGCGTTTTCGTTTGCGACGACGGCACCGGTTACAGCGATCCCATCGTCGTCGATAGGTCGACCGATGGCCATACCGTTTACGGCGCCTTCGACTGTGCGACGTGGGTGCCGTCCGCGACCGCGCGCGCACGAGTTCGGCCGAAAGCCGGCCCAGCGATCATCGTGAGCGGACTCGCTGTCGGGATCACCATCGAAAACTTCGACCTTCGCGCGGCAGACGCCGCAATTGGTGCGAGCAGCATCGCGGCGAAGATCGACGCGTCGGTGGGCGTCGTTTTTCGACGAACTCGAATCGCGTCCGGCAAGGCGGGCGCCGGAACCGACGGTTCCGACGGCACCGCCGGGGGAGATGGTCCGCCTGCCGGCGCCGATCAACTCGGTCGTGCACCCTTCTGTGCCAACGCCTCGCAGCTAGGTGGGATTGCCGTCGTCAGTACGTGCGGCGCGACGGGTGGCCGTGGCGGCTTGGGCACCCTCAGTACCTTCGGACCTCGCAGCAATCCTGGCATGAACGGGGAGCCCATGAGCGGCGTTTCTCCCGCCAATCGTGCCAACGCGGGAACCACCTGCCGGAGCGATACCTTCACGCCAGGTGTGGCCGATGGGAGTCGAGGTGCAGACGGCATTCCCGGGGTGCCCGGAGCATCCGCTCCGAGCGGGGGAACTTTCTCGGCGACAGGATACGCACCTTCCCTGCCGGGCGCCGACGGTACCGACGGTCGCCCTGCGCAAGGCGGCGGCGGCGGCGTCGGTTGCCCTTCAAGCGCCACTTGCGTCGGCCCCTCGGGTGGCGCTGGCGGGGCCGGCGGTTGCGGCGGCCAGCACGGGACAGGTGGTGGTCCCGCAGGCGCCTCGATCGGACTTCTCAGCTGGAGGAGCACCGTCCTGCTCGACAAGTGTGAGGTGATTTCAGCCGAGGGAGGCGCCGGCGGCAGGGGTGGCCATGGCGGCGCGGGCGGCAAAGGGTCGGCAGGTGGCAAAGGTAACGATGGCTTTGACGGTTCCGACCCTTCCGGCGCGGGCGGTCTCGGAGGCGAGGGCGGATCAGGAGCGGCGGGAGCCGGCGGCAATGGTGGTCCCACGTATGGAATCGTGTTTGCCGGCCAACGCCCCACCCAGATGGGTGGAACAACCGTAGCGCGAGGATCGGGCGGTCCCGGTGGCGCCGGCGGTACGACCCCAGCTAGCGCGGTCTCGGGAAGTAGTCGCGCGGCAGACGGCTTTCTGGGAGACGCCAATTACGAGCTTTCCCTTCCGTGAACGCGCAGGCGCCTGCGCTTGGGCGCCGCTCGCCCCCCCCGCGACGGCACCGATTCATCTCCCCCATTTCGAGACCACACCATCGAAGTGCTACGCTCATCGTGAATGCCCGCTGCGCCCGCGAGGGCCCAACGAGCTGCGCCCTCGCGGGCCCAACGAACGGAGCGCCAGATGATGTTCGCGGAGTCGATTCCGACCATCCCCCATGTGCGCGGATTTGCATTGGGGCAGCTTCTCGAGTTCCGGCGGAACATCCCGGCCTGGCAGATGAAGCTGATGAACGAATACGGCGATATCTGCGGGGCCAAGCTGGGCATTTTTCCTTGCGTGTTTCTCAGCTCGCCCGAGCTCGCGCAAGCGGTGCTCGTCGACAACGCCCACCACTTCATGAAGAGCCGCGGGCTGCGGTCGCTGAAACCGCTCTTGGGGGAGGGCCTCCTGACGAGTGAGCACGAGTTTCACCGCCGCCAGCGTAAGCTCATCTCGCCCGGGTTTCACAATCGCCGCATCGGAACGTACGCCGGCGCGATGGCGAGCTACACCGAGGCGGCGCAGGCGCGCTGGAAAGAGGGTGAGCTGATCGACGCCAGCGCGGCCATGATGCGGCTCACGCTGGCCATTGCCGGCAAAACGATGTTCAACGCCGACCTCGAAAAAGATGCGAGCGAAGTGGGCGAGGCCGTCACCATCGCCAACCGCAACGCCATCGATCAAATCAGCTCCATCTTCCCGTTCCGCGTCCCCTGGCCGACGGTGCGCAATCGCCAATCCGAGAAGGCCCTCGCCCGCCTCGATCAAATCGTTTACGGCATGATCGCCGACCGACGCGCTTCGGGGGACGACCCGGGCGACGTCCTCTCCATGCTGATGGCCGCGGAAGAGGAGGGGAGCGGCAACAAGATGACGGATACGGAGGTGCGCGACGAGACGATGACCCTGTTTCTCGCCGGCCACGAGACGACGGCCAACGCGCTGGCCTGGGCGCTCCACCTCTTGTCGCGGCACCCCGAGGTCTACGCGCGCCTGCGCGGCGAGGTCGACGGCGTGCTCGCTGGTCGCGCCCCGACGCTCGAAGACATGCCACGTCTTCCCTACGCCTTGCAGGTGTTCAAAGAGACGATGCGACTCTACCCGCCGGCCTACATCATCGGCCGCATGGCCATGCGCCAAGTGGCGCTCGGACAGCACACGCTGCCGGAGGGCATGACGGTGTTCATCAACATCTACGGTATGCACCGGCGCGCCAAGTACTTCCCCAACCCCGAGCGGTTCGACCCCGATCGCTTCCGACCCGAGGCGGAGAAGGACATGGTGCGCTCGTCGTATTTGCCTTTCGGCGGCGGACCCCGCGTCTGCATCGGCAACCAGTTTGCGCTTCTGGAAGGGCAGATCGTGCTGGCCGCACTGGCGCAGCGGGTCACCTTCGAAGCCGCGAGCACCCGTGAAATTCAGACCGAGCCGCTCATCACCTTGCGCCCCAAGGGCGGCGTCCCGCTCCTCGTCCGTCGCCGGGCGGCGGTTCGCAGCGAGCCGCTCCACCCCGGTACCTGGCGCTCGGCGCCGCCCGGACAAGCCTGAACCGCCCGCCCAAGGCCGAGAGACACGGGAGAGCCCCCGTACTACGTTCAGCGTCGATGAAGACGCCTCGACTCGCCGATGTCGATCTCTCGCTCGCGTTTCCCGACAAGGACAGCTACGAAGAGGCGCTCGATGAAGTGCAGCTTCGTCTGCTGCGCCTCCAGATCAAACACTTCGCCAACAAGAAGCGCGCCATCATCGTCTACGAGGGGCGCGACGCCGCTGGCAAGGGGGGCGCCATCAAGCGGCTCACCGCCAAGCTCGACCCGCGCGGCGTCAAAGTGTGGCCCATCGGGCCTCCCGCGGCCGACGAGCAGGGACGGCACTACCTCTACCGCTTCTGGGGAAAAGTCCCTGCGCCTGGCACGTGGTCCATTTTCGACCGCAGCTGGTACGGTCGCGTGCTCGTGGAACGGGTCGACAAATTCGCCCGCAAACCGGAGTGGCAACGCGCCTACAGCGAGATCAACGCCTTCGAAAAAATGCTCAGCGACGACGGTGTCGTCATCGTCAAGATGTTCTTCCAGATCTCCAAGAAAGAGCAGCTTTTCCGCTTCGAAGAGCGACAGGACGATCCTTACAAAAAGTGGAAAATCAGTAAAGACGACTGGCACAACCGCAAGAAATGGGCGGGCTACGACGAAGCGATCGACGATATGCTGCGCGAGACGCACACGCGCGACAATCCGTGGCACCTGGTGTCGGGGGAGCACAAATGGCACGCCCGCGTCGAAGCATGCCGCATCGTGGCAGACGCGCTGGAAAAGAAGAGATGAGACCCCGTCTCAACGAAGGGGAGCCCCGCCGGCCAGCGTAAGGACGTCTCTTGCATAGGGCGACTCGGGATGCTGGACGAGAAAAAGGAATGTCTCAATGTGCATTCGGCACGAGGTTTCGGTGCGCGCGACGTCCGACGAAATAAAGCAGCGCGGCCAGGACGGTGAACGGCGCCATGCTCAGCAAATCGGCGTGAGCTCCGCCGAAAAACGGGTTGTTCGCCGAGGACCAGGCGTCGATCTTCGCCGTGAATTCGTCCATGAGGCCGGCCATGAACGCGATGACAATCCCCGCGATCGCGCCCCCGGCGATGTAGCCCGACGACAGCAGAACGCCGGGACTCTTGTCTCCCTCGGCGTCGAGCTCCGCCGCGGTGAGATGCTCGTTGCCGGGACGATGACGGATCCGTCGATCGACGAGCCAGCGTACGATTCCCCCCGCCAAGAGTGGCGTCGACGACGACAGGGGGAGATACACGCCGACCGCGAAGGCGAGCGACGGGATTCCCGAAAGCTCGAGGACGATGGCGATCATCACCCCGAGGATGACGAGCGTCCACGGGAGCTCTCGATTCAAGATGCCCTTGATGATGTAGGACATCAGCGTCGCCTTCGGCGCGTCGAACTTGGTGACGCGACTGCCGTCGGGGCGAACGCTGTGCAGGCCATTGACCCCGGGGTCGACGAGGTAAACGGCTTTGCCGGAGGGGTCGACCAGGTATTTGCCGCGGGGCCCATCCTTGTCATCGAGCTTTTGCCAGACGAGGTACTCGCGTGCATCGTCCTTGGCTTGAGGACCGGTGAGGTGCTCGCGGGTGCGGAGATCGGCAGGATCGGCGCGGAGCGCGGGATCGAAGACCTCGTGAACGCGATCACCTTCGGTCATCGTGGGCGGCACGTAGACCGTGGCCGAGGCATTGAGCTTGAGCAGGATCGGCCCCAGGACGACCGCTGACGCCAAGGTGCCGATGAGGATCGCGATTTGCTGCGAGCGCGGCGTCGCGCCGATGAGGTGGCCGGTCTTCAAATCCTGGGACGTGGTGCCGCCGTTCGAAATCGCGATGCAGACGATGGCGCCGATGGCGAGCGCGGTCACGTAGTAGCGGGGAGCCGTCCAGCCGAGCAACAGAAAGACGCCGCAGGTGAGAAGCAAGGTCGCCACGGTCATGCCGGAGGTCGGACTCGACGAGGAACCGATTTCTCCGGTGAGGCGCGAGCTCACCGTCACGAACACGAATCCGAGGAGAAGGATCAAGAGCGCGCCCCCCAGGTTCATGCGCAAAGGAGGGGCGAGGGTGATGGCGGTGAGGAGCACGATGCAACCGATGAGCACCGTTTTCATCGAGAGATCGCGATCGGTGCGCGGGACGCGCGCACCGACGTCGCGCCGCGATCCGCCGCGCAGATCGCGCAAACCGCCCCGCATGCCCTGCCAGATCGTGGGCAGCGATCGAACCAAGCTGATGACGCCCCCCGCCGCGACGGACCCCGCCCCGATATAGAGGACGTAGGCGCCGCGGATATCCTGGGGGGTCATGTCGCGAATGGGGATGGTTCCGGGAGGGAGCGGGCCGGTCAGGTTTTCCCCGAAGAATTGGATGGTGGGGATGAGCACCAGGTAGGCCAGTGCTCCTCCTGCCGCCATCACTGCCGAGATGCGCGGGCCGATGATGTAACCGACGCCGAGCAGCTCGGGCGAGACCTCGGCGGAGATCGAGCCCGCCTTGAGGGTGGTCGCGAAAATCTTCTCGGGAATGTCCTTCCACGTGCGAAGGATCACCATCGCCGCTTTGTAGACGAGCCCCACGCCGAAGCCGACGAAGATGGTATTTCCTCCGCTCGCCTCCCGATCGCGGTCGGGCGAGCCACCCGCGGCCGCGCGCGATTCGGCCGACGCGGCCGCCTTGAGGACTTCGGCGCAGGCGGTCCCTTCGGGGTACTTCAAGACGTGGTGTTGATCGACGATGAGCGCGCGACGAAGCGGGATCATCATAAGAATGCCGAGCAGCCCGCCGAGCAGCGAGACCAGCGTGACGAGCGACACCTCGAGGTCGAAGCCGAGGATCAGCAGGGCCGGCATCGTCACCCCGACGCCAAAGGCAAGCGATTCGCCAGCCGACCCCGCCGTCTGGACGATGTTGTTCTCGAGGATGGTGGCGTTGCGCAGCCCGAGCTTGGACAGGAGGCGAAAGAACGTGATGGAGAGCACCGCCACCGGGATGGAAGCGCTCACCGTGAGCCCCACCTTGAGTACGAGGTAGAGCGACGAAGCGCCGAACACGACCCCCAGCAGCGTTCCGAGGACGAGCGGGAGCGGTGTCAGCTCGGGTAGGGTCGCCTCGACCGGCACGTACGGCTTCATGACGTTCCGCGCGCCGGCAGTCGCCACCTCTGACTCGGGTGAAGCGAGGGGAGGGGCGGACGCCATCGCCACTACTGTTAGCGGGGGCAAAGGGCCCTGACCATGAGTTCTGTGCCTCTATTGGCCAGTTCCGATATCATCCCCCCACTTCGCGTGGACAGCCCCAACCTCGACCTCCGTGAGCTTTCGCCGGACCTCTGGCCGGCGCTCGAGAAGCTTTTTGGGCCTAGCGGCGCATGCGGCGGTTGCTGGTGCATGTTTTGGCGCCTGCGGCGGGGCGAACGTTATGAGGACGTCAAAGGGCCCCGGGCCAAGGCCCGCTTCAAGGGGCTCGTCAGGCGTGGGAAAGTCCATGGAATCTTGGCGTTTCACGAGGGGGAGCCCGTCGGGTGGTGCGCTTTCGAGCGGCGCACCGAGCTGCCCCGACTCGATCGGTCGCCGAGCCTCAAAGTCGTCGACGCCGATCGCGTATGGTCGGTGCCTTGCTTTTTCGTCAACGCGCGCTGGCGCGGTCGTGGCGTGGCGGCGCAGATGCTCGCCGCCGCTGAAAATGCGCTGGTCGCCCGCGGCGCCGAGATTGTCGAAGGGTACCCGGTAAAGGTCGGCCAACGGCTGCCCGCGGCTTTCGCGTATACAGGCGTCCCCTCGATGTTCGACGCTTGCGGTTTTGCTGTGGCCGAGGCGCGGCCCAAGGGGAAGCAACGCTACCGCAAGGTACTCCAGACGGCGCGCCCGCGCCGCCGCAGCGACCTTCGTGATTAGCGAACCGCAATCGAAGCCCGCCGAGGCTGTGCAGCAGGACGAGCGGCCCACCCCCAGGCGGACGCGCGTCGCGCGCGCCGTGGACGGGCTCCTTTCGGGCGCCATCGCCGGGCTCATGGCAGGCGCAACCGAAGCAGCGCTCCTTCAATGGCACGGATTGGGGACCAACGGGATTGCCAGCGCGTTCATTTTCCTCGTCGCCAACGCCGAGCTCTGCGCACCGATCGGCGCGCTGATCGGTGTCATTCTTTTTGCCGCCCTCTCCCTGTTACCCGAGGGTCTGTGGGGCGAATTCACCGAGCGTCTCTCGCCACCGTGGATCTACGGAGGTGGCGTCGCGCTGCCGCTGCTCTGCGCCGCGCTCTTTCGCATTTTCTTGTGGGTCACCGATCATTTTCGCAACACGTCGCTCGCCGCGCTGGCGTCGATGTTCCTCTCCCTGGCGTCGATCATCAGCATTGCCGCGGTGGGCGCGCTGGTCGCTTCCACGACGGAGCGGTACACGAAAGGGGCATGGGCAGAGCCCAAGCGCGCGGCGATGGTGGTGGGCGTGCTGTGGGTGGTGCTGGCGCTTCCGGGGCTCATCGCCGGACCCGATGCCGCGGTGAGTGGCCCCTTCGGATTCGTGGGCCTCTTGCGCAAAGATACGCTCGACTACACCGCGCTCCTCACCATGGCCGTGCTGGGGGCCGGCCTGTTCGTGCAGCGTTACGTGGGACGCGTGCGCGAGCAGGCCAAGCTCATCCTCGGCGCCGTGCTCCTCATCTGCACCGCCGCCGGGGCCATCACGGCTTCTTCCGACCACGTGCGATCCATCATCCTCGACCATGGCGCCATGTCGTCCGTCTCCTTTCGGTTGATGCAGAAAATCGGCGACGGCGACGGCGACGGCTATTCGCGTTGGCTCGGGGGTGGCGACTGCAACGACAACGATCCCCACCGCCACCCGGGCGCTCGCGAGATCCGGGGCAACGGTATCGACGAGGACTGCGACGGCGAGGATCTTCCCGCGTCCAAGGCGATCGCCGAGCAGCGGACGCGGGCGGCGCGACCCCAGCTGCCCAACCACCTCTCTTTCCTCCTGCTCACCATCGACACCCTGCGTCCGGACCTCGGGTACACCGGTTACGATCGGCCGATTTCGCCGAACATCGACGAGCTCGCCAAACGCTCGACCAACTACGAGCAAGCCTACGCCATCTCGACGTACACCGGATTTTCGATCGTCCCCTTGATGGCGAGTCGCTACCCATCGGAGATGGTGCGGTCCGATCGGCACGAAGTCTCCTATGCCGGCGAGAACGTCCTTCTCGCCGAGCGGCTGCGCGCCGCGGGGTACCACACCGCCGGCGCCGCCTCCCATTTCCTCTTCAGTCCCGAGCTCGGCTGGGTCGACGGCTTCGAGAAATTCGTGATGGCTCCGGTCGAAGGGGACGCGCCGCGCGGGTCGCACGTCGACCTCTATCATTCCTCCCGTCCTCTGGCCGATGCCGCCATTCGCTTTCTCAATGATCCGCAGATCACGAGCGGCCCGTTTCTCATCTGGATTCACTTCCTCGATCCCCACAAGCAATACCTGGAGCACGCCGGGTACTCCAACTACGGCAGGAGTCCGCGCGCTCTCTACGACGGCGAGATCGCGTACACCGATTTCCATGTCGGCCGCGTGCTGCGTGCACTGCAGGCTTCGCCGCTGCGCGAGCGCACGGCGGTCTTCCTCACCGGCGACCACGGCGAGGCGTTCGGCGAGCATGGCGCGTTCTTCCACGGACGCGAGGTGTGGGACGAGATCATGCGCGTGCCTCTGCTCATTTCGGTCCCCGGCGCTGCGCCGCGCCGGATCGCGCGCCGCGTGAGCCATGTCGACCTGGCGCCCACGATCCTCGATCTCGCGGGAGCACCGGAAGACTCCGGCGCGCGCGGCCTGAGTCTCGTCTCCGAGTTATTCGGCGCGGAAGGGCCGGCGCATCCCGTGCTCATCGATCAACCGCGCAACCCTTACTATCCGCCCAAGCGGGCCTTCATCGATGGCCCCTACAAGCTGCATCACGCCATCGACTCCAATACCTACCGACTCTTCGACCTCGATCGTGACCCCAAAGAGCGCAACGACCTCGCCGACAGCGACCCTGACCTGATGAAGAAGGTCAGGCGATCGTATGCCCTTTTCGCATCGGAGATCGTCGAGATCAATCCGGTGCACGCGCTCGAGACGGGCGGCGCCAACGAAGATCGCTAGTCCTGCTTACGCGGCCCGCCTCTCCAATCGAGGAAACCCCGGTCAGAACCGGGCAAACGCCGATACACCGTACCCGGACCCCACGTAGGAAGGGGTGACGAGAACGCGCCGGCTGTTCGCCGCGACGGTCCTCGTCTCGGGGAAGAGGAACGAGCCGACAATTTCCAGCGCACCGACACCCTGCAAGATGCCGTTGCCGACCAGAAGGACCTTGTAGACGGTTTCGGTGTCGCAGGAGGACTCTCCGATGTGCCCGCAGGAGCCGCGGTTGGCGAAATCCATCCAGGGCCCTGCTACCGGGATGTAGAGATGCTTGTCTTCCGCACGATCGCTCGAGGCTGCGACGATCACCGAGGCCACGTAGGGCACCCCGAGCGCGAAGATGCCGCTGCGCAAGAGCTCACGGTTGGGGCCGGTGGTGGTGACGCGCTCGTGCGATTGCGCCTCTGCTGGGGCGACTGTGAACGTACACGCAACTGCAACGGCTGCTGCCATGACGGAGTGCTTCTTCATGAGATGCTCCTCGTGGATGGGACTTTCGGCGTGCTCCCTGGCACGCGCAGTTCTCCATCGACGAGCAATCTCGAGACCACTTCCGATGTGCATTTTCCGCTGTGCATTCCGGTCACGATGGCGACGCGCGCCGCCGCGGCAGGGCCGTCCGCCCCAAAGATCGGGCAAAAGCAGGTGTGCACGGGGCGCTGGCATTGCCAATGCACCTATCGTCGGACGAACGAGCCAGCCAGGAGAGTGAGCGCCATGAACACAAGGCAACACGGAGAAGGTTTCGTCGGCCGTATCGAAGCGGAAACGGTGATCGCGGGACTGGTGGCGGGCGCCATCATGGCCGGTCTGGAGATGGTGGCGAGTTTGGCGGGCGGATACCACCTGCTCCTTCCGTTTGGCTACGCCGCCAGCGTGGTGATGAGCCAAAATGCCTTCGACGCGGGATGGCCCACGGTGTTGATCATCGGATCCATCGTGCACTTTTCGATCGCCACGATGTTCGCGTTCGCTTTTGGCGTATTCAACACGCAGGTGCCCTGGCGGTCCCGCATCTGGGGCGCGCGTGAGGGGCTCCTGGGGATGGTCTTTGCGACCGTCATCTGGCTGCTCAACTTCCACTTGATCGCCAGGTTCTTCTATCCCTGGATGTTCGATCATTCCCAGATGATGCAATGGTGGTTGCATGTGGTCGGCTTCGGATTCCCCCTCGGAATGCTCTTCGCCACGCGTGAGAAGACGCCGGCGGCAGTGGTACGTCCGATGGACGGCCCCAGCGTCCGCAGCTAACCGTTCGTCAGACGTCAGAGCTCCGGTCGGCCGGCCAGGGCGGCGACTTGTGCGATGAGCGCTTCGGGCTCGACCGGTTTGGGGACGTGCCGCTGAAAGCCCGATTCGAGCGCCTGGCGAGCGTCTTCGGCGCGGGAATAGGCCGTCAAAGCAGCAGCGGGAATGGTCCCTCCTTGCTCAGGAGGCAAGCAGCGGACCTCCCGCATGAGGGCATAGCCGTCTGATCCACTCATCCCAATGTCGCTCAAGAGAACGTCCGGGTGTTCGCGCGCCAGCAGATCGAGCGCTGCTGCGGTGCCGCCGGCGGTGATGGCGCGGGCCCCCGCTTGCTCGAGCACGGTGGCGATGAGCTCTCGCGCGTCGGGCTCGTCGTCGACCACGAGGACGCTCAAACCGGCCAGCGGCTGATTTCGCAGCCGCTCCGTGGACAGCGAGGGGAGCGCCTCGCGCGGCGCGCGCGGAGCGACCTGCACCGCCCGTACGGGCAGTCGCACCGTGAAGGTCGCGCCTTGACCCTCTCCATGGCTATCGACTTCCACCGTGCCGCCATGCAGCTCGACCAGGTGGCGCACGATGGCCAGCCCGAGCCCGAGCCCGCCGTGGCGCCGCGTGCTCGTTCCGTCGGCCTGCCGAAAGCGATCGAAGACATGCGGGAGAAAGGCGGGGTCGATCCCTTGTCCGCTGTCCGTCACGCGGATCTCGAGGTGAGACTGGATTTGCGTGGTGACGATCTCGACGTGCCCGTCCTTGGGGGTGAATTTGATCGCGTTGGACAAGAGGTTCCACACGATTTGCTGGAGGCGGTCCGGGTCGCCCGAATACCGCTGGTTGGGGAGCTCGGAGTTCCAATCGAGCCGGATGCTTTTGGCATCGGCTGCGGGACGTACGGTGTCGATGGCCGCTTGCACGACAGCGGGCAGATCGATGGCGTCGAGCTCGAGGCGGAGCTTACCGGTAATGATGCGCGAGACGTCGAGGATGTCGTCGATGATGGCGGCTTGGGCGCGCCCGTTGCGCTCGATGACGTCGAGTCCACGTATGAACCGCGCCGGATCGAGCTTGCCCCCTCGAATGATGCGCGCCCATCCGAGGATGGCGGTGAGCGGCGTGCGCAGCTCGTGCGACACCGTCGCCAAAAATTCGTCCTTCATGCGGTTGGCAGCCTGGGCCTCGGCGCGGGCGTCGCGCTCTTGGGCGAGGAGATCGATGCGGGCCTGTTCGCTGCGCTTGTGCTCTTCGATGTCGGTGGCCGTGCCGATCCAGCCGGTCAGGTTCCCCACGTCGTCGAGATCGGGAACAGCGCGCAGCAAGTGCCAGCGGTACACGCCATCACAGGCACGGCGGAAGCGAACCTCGGTTTCGAGCGCGCAGCCGCTCTGCAAAGCTTCTCGGATGGTGGTCGTCACCCGCGACTCGTCGTCGGGATGCGCGGCATCGATGCCGAAGCAGCTGCTGGCCCGGGCATCGAGCCCCGAGTACGAGGTCCACAGTTTGCTGCAGTAGTACGCCTCCCCGCTGACGGTCGCGCCCCACACGCAGAGCGGCATGGCCTCGAAAAGTCCGTAGATGCGCTCCTGAGTGCGCTTCTCGGCCGCTTCCCGGTCGCGCTCGCGCAGCTGCTGCGCCTGCTGCCGGATCTTCTCTTTCTGCAGGAACAGCTCGACGAAGACCGAGACCTTGGACCGGAGGATGTCGCCATCGAAGGGTTTGAGGAGGTAGTCGACGGCGCCGTGCGAATACCCGCGGAACACGTGGGCGGTATCCCGGCTCAAAGCGGTGATGAAGATGATCGGTACGTCCCGGCATTTGGGTCGGCTCTTGACGAGCTGCGCGGTCTTGAAGCCGTCCATTCCCGGCATTTGGACGTCGAGGAGGATGAGGGCGAACTCACGTGCCAGGAGCTCGCGCAGCGCTTCCTCGCCCGAGGTACAGCGGATGATCTCGTGTCCCAGTGGCTCGAGCACCGCCACCAGGGCCACCAGGTTGGCGGGGTGGTCGTCGACCACGAGAATGCGCGCCCGCGGAACGGTTCCCACCACCGCCGACGACGGGTCGGCGAGCGGAACCGGCATCGAGCCCGACGGGCGCTTCCTCAAGTCGAGGACTTTGTCCACGATTCTATGTCCCTACCTCGAGCGCAGGTGCAGCCTGCGGGTTTCGCCGTGTCCAGAAACGGATGAGATCGACTAGTTTGTCGGGTTCGATTGGCTTCGGCAAGTAGTCGAAAGCCCCGGCGTGGATGCACTTCTCGCGGTCCTCTTTGAGGGCCTTGGCGGTGATGGCGATGATAGGCAGCGCGCGGTAACGCGGGTCTTGGCGAATGCGCCGCAGCGTCTCGTAGCCGTCGAGCTCCGGCATCATGATGTCGAGCAAGACAACGTCGACTTCGGGATTCTTGAGGAGAGTTTCGATGCCGGTGCGACCGTTCTCGGCATAGAGCACGCGCACGGCATGACTCTCGAGCACGCTGGTCAGAGCGAAGATGTTGCGGATGTCGTCGTCGATCACGAGGACGGTGCGATCGGCGATGGAATCTTCCTTGCCGCGACGTTCGAGCAAGAGCTGCCGCGCCTGCTCGGGCAGGGTGTCTTCGACGCGGTGGAGGAAAAGCGCCGTATCGTTGAGGAGCTGCTCTTTCGACCCCTCCGTGCTCTTCATGATGACCGACTCGGCGTACTTGTGGGCGACGTGGTCTTCGGCCGGGGCCAGATCCATGCTCGTGTAGGCGACCACCGGGAGCGTACGGTGGCTCGGCATGCGCTTGACCTTTTCGATCAAGCCGAGGCCCTCGCGCCCGGGGCGGGAGATGTCGACCACCATACAGTCGAACTCGCCCTTGGCGAGCTCGGCCAGGGCCATCTTGGCGCTGGTGGCCACGGTTACTTCCACGTCGTCGCCGGTACCCACCAGCTCGGCCACTTCCCTGGCTTGCGACGCGTCGCTCTCCACCAGCAAGAGCCTTCGCACGGAGCGCTCGAGGAACTTGGAAATGTGAGCGAAGGCGGCGTCGAGGCTCTCTTTGGTGACGGGCTTCTCGAGATACGCAAAGGCGCCATGCACGGCGCTTTGATCTTCCTTCTCCACCACCGAGATCACGTGCACCGGGATGTGTCGCGTGCGTGGATTCTTCTTCAATCGCCCGAGCACGCTCCAGCCGTCGAGGACGGGAAGCTGGAGATCGAGCGTGATGGCGGAGGGCTGGAGCTCGTTCGCCAAGGAGAGGCCGGTGTCGCCGCGCGTGGCGACCACGGCCTTGAAACCGCGCTCGCGGGCGAGGTTGACCATGATGCGCGCGAACTTGAGGTCGTCCTCGATGATGAGCAGCGCTCGGTCGCCTTCCCGTATCCGCTCGCGGTCGTCTTCGACCGGGTCGAAGAGGATGGGATCCGGCTCGGCCAGGACGCCCTGTTCGCCGGCGGGAGGCGGCGTGTTCCCGCGCAACGCGTCCGCGATCTCGCCGGACAGAAGGCCGTCGATGCCCGGCTCCGTCTTGCTCTCGTACGTCGCCGGCAAATAGAGGGAGAAGGTGCTTCCGGCGCCGGTCTTGCTCTCGACGCGAATTTCCCCCCCCAGAAGCCGCGCGATCTCGCGGCTGATGGAGAGGCCGAGGCCGGTGCCGCCGTATTTGCGGCTGGTCGTGCCGTCGGCCTGCTGGAACGCTTCGAAAATGAGGCGTTGCTTGTCCCGCGGAATGCCGATGCCGGTATCGATCACGGAAAAGCCGATCACCGGCTCGCCCTGTGTGAGGCTCGGCTCGGAGAAGGAGATGCCGGCGCGCGCTGCGTGGATGAGCAGCTTGACCGAACCCGTTTCGGTGAACTTGAACGCGTTGGCGAGCAGGTTTTTGAGCACCTGCTGCACGCGCTGCTGATCGGTGGTGATCCAGGTTCCCGCCGATTGGTCCACGGTCACCTCGAACTCGAGCCCCTTCTGCTCGGCGACCGGCCGGAACTGCCGTTCGACGAAGTCCACCAGATCGGCGAAGGCGATGCTGCGCGGCTCGACCTGCATCTTGCCCGCCTCGACCTTGGAGAGATCGAGGATCTCGTTGATGAGGCTCAAGAGATCGCCGCCGGCGGCGTAGATGGTCTTGGCGTACTCCACCTGCTTGTCGGAAAGGTTGTGGTCTTTGTTTTCCGACAAGAGCTTGGCCAAAATGAGCAGACTGTTGAGCGGCGTGCGCAGCTCATGCGACATGTTGGCCAAGAATTCCGACTTGTATTTGGAGATGAGCGAAAGCTGCGCTGCTTTCTCCTCGAGTGAGGCGCGGGCTTGCTCGACCTCGCGGTTTTTGACCTCGACTTTGGTGTTCTGCTCTTCGAGCAGGCGGGCCTTCTCTTCCAGCTCGAGCGCTTGCTTCTCGAGGGCGGAGTTGGTTCGTTTGAGCTCGTCCTGCTGGACGGTGAGCTCGCGCGACTGGCTCTGCAGCTCTTGCGTCAAGCCCTGCGACTGCAAGAGCAGCTGCTCGGTGCGCATGTTGGCGATAATCATGTTGAGCACGACACCGATGCTCTCCATCAGCTGATTGAGGAAGAGGCGGTGGATGGCGCTGAAGGTATGAAACGACGCCAGCTCGATGACGGCCTTGACTTCCCCCTCGAAGAGCACCGGCAGCACGATGATGCTGAGCGGAGGCGCCTCGCCGAGCCCGGAGCTGATCTGCACGTAATCCGGCGGCACCTTGGTGAGGAGGATGGCCTGCTTTTCCAGAGCGCACTGGCCGACCAGCCCCTCGCCGAGGCGGAACGAGTTGGAAACGTTCTTGCGCTCGCGGTAGGCGTAGCTTGCCGTCAGTTTGAGCACCGGCGATTCGTTGTCCATCATGAAGAACGCGCCGCAATGCGCGGAAACGAGCGGCGTGAGCTGCGACATGATGAGGCTCGACACTGCCTCCAGGTTCTTCTGCCCCTGCATCATGCCCGAGAACTTGGCGAGGTTCGTCTTGAGCCAGTCCTGTTCGGTGTTTTTCTGCGTCGTCTCCTTCAGATTCACGATCATCTGGTTGATGTTGTCTTTGAGCGAAGCGACTTCGCCCTGCGCCTCGACGTCGATGGACCGGGTGAGATCGCCCTTGGTCACGGCCGTGGCGACGTCGGAAATGGCGCGCACCTGCGACGTCAAGTTGCCGGCCAGCTGGTTCACGTTGTCGGTGAGCTGGCGCCAGGTGCCCATCGCGCCCGGCACCTTGGCCTGACCGCCGAGCTTGCCTTCGATACCGACTTCGCGGGCCACTGTGCTGACCTGCTCGGCGAAAGTGCCGAGGGTGTCGGTCATGCTGTTGATGGTCTCGGCGAGGGCGGCGACTTCGCCTTTGGCGTCGACGAAGAGCTTCTGTCCGAGGTCACCGTTGGCGACGGCGGTAACGACTTTGACGATACCGCGCACCTGGGTCGTCAGGTTGCGGGCCATGAAATTGACGTTGTCGGTGAGGTCCTTCCACGTGCCGGCCACGCCGGGCACCCGCGCCTGACCGCCGAGCTTGCCTTCCACTCCGACTTCGCGGGCCACCGTGCTGACTTGCTCGGCGAAAGTGCCGAGGGTGTCGGTCATGCTGTTGATGGTCTCGGCGAGCGCCGCGACCTCGCCCTTGGCTTCGACGACGAAGCGCTGTTTCAAGTCGCCATTGGCGACAGCGGTGACGACTTTGACGATACCGCGCACCTGGGTCGTCAAGTTGCGGGCCATGAAATTGACGTTGTCGGTGAGATCTTTCCACGTGCCGGCCACGCCGCGCACGTCGGCTTGCCCACCGAGCTTGCCTTCGGTGCCTACTTCGCGGGCGACGCGCGTCACTTCGGCGGCAAACGAGTTGAGCTGATCGACCATGGTGTTGATGGTGTTCTTCAGCTCGAGGATCTCGCCTTTGACGTCGACGGTGATCTTGCGCGAAAGGTCGCCGTTGGCGACGGCGGTGGTGACGAGGGCGATATTGCGCACCTGGCTCGTCAAGTTGGAGGCCATGAAATTGACGTTGTCGGTGAGGTCCTTCCACGTGCCGGAAACCCCGGGCACCGTGGCTTGCCCGCCCAGCTTGCCTTCCGTGCCGACTTCCTTGGCAACGCGGGTCACTTCGGCGGCGAACGAGTTGAGCTGGTCCACCATGGTGTTGACGGTGTTCTTGAGCTCGAGCACCTCGCCCTTGGCATCGACGGTGATTTTCTTGGAGAGGTCGCCGCGCGCCACGGACGTCGTGACCTCGGCGACGTTACGCACCTGGGCGGTGAGGTTATTGGCGAGAAGATTGACGTTATCGGTCAGGATCTTCCAAATGCCGGAAACGCCGCGCACCTCCGCCTGTCCGCCGAGCTTACCGTCGGTGCCGACTTCCTTGGCGACGCGGGTCACCTCGGCGGCGAACGAGTTGAGCTGGTCCACCATGGTGTTGACGGTGTTCTTGAGCTCGAGCACCTCGCCCTTGGCATCGACGGTGATTTTCTTGGAGAGGTCGCCGCGCGCGACGGCGGTGGTCACCTCGGCGATGTTGCGCACCTGCGCCGTCAGGTTGTTGGCGAGCTGGTTGACGTTGTCGGTGAGATCGCGCCAGATGCCGGCTGCGTCGGGAACGGCCGCCTGTCCGCCGAGCTTGCCGTCGGTGCCGACTTCCTTGGCCACGCGCGTGACCTCGGCGGCGAAAGAGCTCAATTGATCGACCATCGAATTGACGGTCGTGCCGATGCGAAGGAACTCGCCTTTGACCGGCTGTCCCTCGATCTGGAGGGCGATCTTCTGAGTGAAGTCGCCATCGGCGACGGCGCTGATGACGCGAGCGACTTCGGTGGTCGGCTGGACGAGATCGCCGATGAGGGAGTTGATGGCGTCGAGGATCCGCGACCACCCGCCGCCGGCGTGATCGAGCGAAGCGCGCTCGGTCATTCTTCCCTCGCGCCCGACGATGCGCCCCACGCGCACCACCTCGCTCACCATCGCTTCGTTCAGGCTCGCCACGCGATTGAAAGCCGAGGCCAGCCCGGCCATGACACCGCGGTGGCCATTTTCCGGCAGACGTGTCGTAAAGTCGCCGCGTCCCGCGGCTTCCAGCGCTTGCAGCAGCCCTCGCAGATCGGCAGGGGCAACTTCCGTTCGCCCGTTGGTGGGCGACTGCTTAACCGACTTGGGCGAACGTTTGGGAGTGAGCTGATCGAGGAGTGGCTTGCCGTTGGAATGCAAGGGGACGTCCTTTTTTGTTCGATCGATCGTTCGATCGGGCCCAACACGACACGGTTCCCCGGTTCGTCAGGGGGAACTGGCCGCGAAGCGGTGGTGCATAAGAGGGGTCCGCTTCAGCTTACGAAGTCAGGGCCAGGGTTTCTCTCGAGTTCAGCGCGCCTCGGACCTTCGGCCGACGCGCATCATTTCGCACTCGCGACCCCGCGGTGCGGCAAAACGAGGCAATCGGGGAACGCCTGGTCCGGTGTGGGAGGGCTATTCCGTAGGTACGACGCCAATCCTTCGATCTTCCGGCCAGTCCCAATCCCGCAATTCCTCGAGCTCTCGCGCATTGACGGGCAGGGGTTCGGCCCCGACGCTGTCGAGGAGCCCTTGCAAGGAGTGCTCGCCGGAGAGCGCGCGTGCTCGGGCCGCGGTGAGGACCCGGGGGGCGTCGTAGCGCGCAAAAAGGGGCTCCCAGAGCTGGTCCCGCCGTGGTGCGACGATGGGTGCAGGGGACGGGTCCGAAACGAGCCTCCGCAGCAGCTCGAGGGAGACAAAAGGCATGTCGCAAGCGACGGCGATGGCCCGGCCCTGGCCGACGTGGGCGAGCAAAGCGGCGAGCCCTCCCAGCGGTCCGATGAGGGGAGGATCGTCGTCAATGCATGCGATGTCCGTGCCGGCATACGCTTCGTGACGCCCGACCAAGAAACAAGGAACACCGAGCTCGCCAAAGAGTCGCTGCCACCGCGCCACCAGCGTCTCGCCGGAAGGAGCGGTGAGGAGTCCCTTGGCAACGCCTCCCATGCGGCGCGCACGCCCGCCGACGAAGATGCCCGCCTCGTCAGGCATCGCTCACTCGGAGCACTTCCACCGTCTGCCCTTCGGCGAGCGATGTCGATTCGGCAGGAACGATGGCCAGCGCATCGGACCAGGCCATGCTGGTGACGGCACCGGAGGCTTGGTTCGACAGCGGCACGACGGTGAGCGCGTCCGCCATCATGATGAGCTGCGACCGCACGAATTCGAGTCGCCCCGGTTTGCGCGTGATGCGCGATCCGAGGCGGGCCCGCAGTCTCGGCGGAAGCGGATTCTTGTCGCCCTGCATCGCGCGCAAGAGGGGCAGCCCGAAGAGCGCGAACGTGACCATCGAGCTGGCCGGATTGCCCGGCAGTGAGAGCACGCGCACCCGTCCCGCGCGCCCGAGCGCAAGAGGCTTACCGGGTTTGATGGCGACCTTCCAAAAACCAAGCGTGACGCCCGCCTGCTCGAGCGCAGGGCGGACCACGTCGTAGTCGCCGACGCTCACCCCGCCCACCGTCACCAGGAGGTCACTGCTGGCGAGCCCCCGCTCCACCGCAGCACGCGTGGCCGGCAAATCGTCCCCCACCAGCGGCGCGACCGAAACCGAGGCACCGCCCTGCTCGGCGAGCAGACGCAGGCCGATGGCATTGCTTTCCGCGATGGATCCCGGCCGCAGAGGTTCACCGGGCGCACGCAGTTCGTCGCCCGTACAAATGATGGTGACGCGAGGGCGTTCGGCGACGACGAGCTCGGGGTGATCGAGCGACGCCGCGAGCGCGAGCTGAAAGGCGCCGAGTCTCACCCCGGCTTCGAGCGCGACGGCACCTGCCGCGAGATCCTCGCCCGCTTGACGGATGTGCGCGCCGCGATCGGGCGCAATCTTGAAAGCGGCGTGATGGCCGTCGCGCGTGACGTCCTCCTGCATGACGACCGTGTCGGCTCCCGCGGGCACGGGCGCGCCCGTGAAAATGCGGCACGCGGATCCGCGGATCAGCGGAGCCGGCTCCCGGCCGACCCGGCTTTCTCCGCCGACGTCGAGCGTCCACGGCCCTTCGCCGCTGAACGACGCAGCCGCGACGGCGTAGCCGTCCATGGCGCTGGCCGCAAAGGGGGGGAAAGGTCCGCGCGCCACGACGGACCTTGCCAACACGCGGCCGGCTGCGTCGCGCAGGTTGGCGCGCTCGATGCCAACCAAGGGAACGTCGCTGAGGACTCGGTCGCGCGCCTCTTCGAACGAAAGCATGCCTCGTCCTAGCACGAGCATGACCACGCTCACCGCGAGGCCGATCGTCGACGCGACGTGGCGGTCACGCATCGCGATTCGCCTTGGTCGTACACCAGGCTGTCGATGCGTCCCTCCCAAGAAGTGACGATCCAGTCACTTTGACAGATGACATCCAGCGAACGAAAGGTAGGATGCCGGCCGCCAGGTGAGGCCACGAGGCAGCCACACGGCATTCACTAGAAAGATTCAAGCACGCTATATCGCCCCCCCTCATCCGCAATCCGTCGCGTTTATGACCTGTCGCGATAGAGGTGAGCAACATGGGGTGATGGCGATCCACCGCCGGCGCCGGTGAACCGTGTCCGGGCGCAAGCCGTTGGTTCTCAACCTGCACGAAGAGGATGAAATGATTGCAACTCGCACGCGCACCTGGTGGCAGCACTTTTCTGCCGCCGGTGTTCTCTTTGCGCTCGCTTCCTGCTCGAGCGAATCGATCGCGCCGCTTCAGCCTTTTGACGACGACGAGCCCGGTTTTGTGGCCGGTGAGTTGACCGTCTACATCGCCAACTACGACGACGGTACCGCCGATACGCGCTACTTCCTCAAAGTCGCGGAAGGCGACGAGCGCCCGCTGCACTTCGGCGCCGAGCCCGATCTCACGCCCGGCGCGCGGGTCAAGGTGTGGGGCACGCAGCGCGCCGACAAGCTGGTGGTGGCCAAGTACAAGCTAGCGACAGAAATCGCGTCCGAGGGGATCGGTTCGCAGGCGCAAAAGAGCGAGGTCATCGACGCCACCGTGGAGCCGGGCCGCGTCATGTGCGCTGCCCTCGTCAACATCGACAACGGCACGGCCAAGACGACGGTCGCATCCGTCAAGAACTCGTTTCATACCGGCACCGGATCGGTCAACAACTACTACCGCGAGAACTCCTTCGGCGCGGTCGGTCTCGCCGGCGACTCGTATGGTCCGCTCACCTTCACCGGCTTCAGCGGCTGCAACTACAACGCCCTCGGGAAAGCCATCAAGCCAATGTTGGACATGGCGTCGCCCGTGAAGTGCAACCAATACGCATTCGTATTCGGACCGGGTGGCGGATGCGGGTGGTCCGGTCTCGGGGCCGTCGGAACGTCCGATAAGCCTGCGGCCGACACGTGGTACGCCGACTCCGTCTCTTGCGTCGTCGCCGTGCAGGAGCCCGGCCACAACTACGGCATGCAGCACTCCTCGTCGATCACGTGCAGCGGTGGCGCCTTCGCCGACACGCTCACCGGCTGCACGCACAACGAGTACGGCGACAAGTACGACACCATGGGCGGCGGCTGCTACCACATGAACGCGTGGCAGAAGCTCTACCAAAAGTGGTTCGACGGTTGTAACGGCGTGCGCACGACGTCGAGCGGCAAGTTCAATCTCTATCCGCTCGAAGCGCCCTGCAACGGCGTGCAGGTTCTGCAGGTGCCCTTCCCCGGCGCCAAGACGCGCTCTTTCCAGAACACCACGCTCACGAGCTACTACCTCGAGCTTCGCACGGCGACGGGCTTCGACAGCAAATACGGAGCACCCTCGGTGCTCGTTCATGCGGGCGGCGCGCCCATTCTTCCCAATTCGGCGAACCCGAAAGGTCTGCACGTGTGGGCCCTCGCGGCGGGCGGAACGACGTGGGGTCTTACAGCGGGCAAATCGTTCGCCGATCCCGCGGGCGGTCTCACCATCACCGTCGACTCGGTCAGCACGACCAACGCCGTCGTCGACATCACCTACGCCGCGGGGTCGGGTAATCCGGTTTGTCTCGACGGTGCCAACACGCCGTTCACGGCCCCCGGAGCCGCGGACTGCACGTCACCGCCGCCCATCAGTGACGCTGCACCGCCGCCGGTCGACGTCAGGACCGACACGGGCGCGGGCGGAGCGGCGGGCACGGGCATCGACGCCGCAGGCGGCACGGCTGGAACCGGAACCGCCGGCGCTGCAGGATCGGGCGGAGCCTCCGGAGCGGCCGGATCAGGTGGAGCCGCGGGCAAAGCTGGCAGCAGCGGCACCGGCGGAAGTACAGCGGGCAGCGGTGGAAGCACGGGGGGCACCGGTGGAACCACGGGCGGCAGCGGTGGTGACACGGGCGGCACCGGCGGCACCGGCACCGGCGGCACCGGCGGAGATTCGGGCCGAGGGGGAAGCGGCGCAACCAAGCCCACCACCCCCGAACCGCTGAGCGGTGGGTGCGGCTGCAAGGTCGCGAGCTCCGATCCAGTGACCGGTGCGCGTTCGAGCGGCTTGGCCATGCTGGGCCTCATCGGCCTCTTCGGTGCACGCCGTCGGAATCGCCGGCAGCGCAGCAGCTGACCGACCGAAACGGGCGGCGCTCGGGTAACGGTCCGGGCGCCGCGTCACGACCGCGCGCTACGCGGCGCGCGGGGAGACGTTGGTCCGCACCCACTCCACGATCTGCGCCAGCGATGTCCCCGGCGTGAACACGCCTTTGACGCCGGCGGCATGAAGCGCCGCGATGTCGTCCTCGGGGATGATGCCGCCGCCGAAGACGATCATGTCGGGCGATCCCTTGGCCCGCAGCGCTTCGATCACGGCGGGAAAGAGCGTGTTGTGGGCCCCGCTCATGATCGACAGACCGACGGCGTCGACGTCTTCCTGAATCGCGGCGCTGGCGATCATTTCCGGCGTCTGATGCAGGCCCGTGTAAATCACCTCGAAGCCCGCGTCGCGCAGCGCTCGGGCCACGATCTTCGCGCCGCGATCGTGACCGTCGAGACCAGGCTTGGCTACCAAAATGCGGATGTTGTTGTTGGTCACGACATCAGTCCTTGGAGAGCTCGACGACACAGTCGTCGCCCACCATGAGTGAAAGGGCACCGCGGCGCGCCGCCCCGGGGTGAACGAGAACCCGCTTGCCGATGAGCGAGTCCTCCAGGCGATGCACGTCGATGATGCTGCTGTGTTCCATGAGCACCGAATGCTCGACGTTGGAGCGTGTCACCGTGACTCCTTCGCCGATGGCGGTGAAGGGGCCAATGCGCGAATCGGAAATGACCGCACCTTTGCCGATGATGACCGGCCCGCGCACGCTCGAGCGCTCGATGCGCGCGCCGAGCTCGACGCGAACGCGTCCCACCAGCTGACTCTTCACGTCGACCTCGCCCAAGATCGCCGGTTTCAGCCAGTCGTCGAGGACGGTGTGGTTGGCGATGAGAAGATCGTCCTTCTTGCCGGTGTCGAGCCACCACGAACTGAGCCGCGAGAAATGAACCTTGCCGCCGAGCTCGATGACCTTGCTGATGGCGTCAGTGATCTCGAGCTCGCCGCGCGGGGAAGGTTCAATCTGCCCAATCGCTTCGAAGATCGAGGGGCGGAACATGTACACGCCGACCAGAGCGAGGTTGCTTTTCGGTTCCTTCGGCTTTTCGACCAGGCGCGTCACTTGCCCGTTGTCGTCGACCTCGGCGACGCCGAAGGCGGTTGGGTTCTGCACCTCCTTGAGCATGATGGAAGCGGCGCAGTCCGGTTCGGCGCGGAACTTGTTCACGGCGTCGCGGATCATGGTGCCGATCAGGTTGTCGCCCAGGTACATGACGAAGGCGGTATCGCCCAGAAAAGGTCGAGCCGTGGCGACGGCATGGGCGAGACCGGAGGGACGGTCCTGGAGGATGAAAGTGAACTTCGCGCCCCACTGCGATCCGTCGCCGAGCGCGGTCTGAATCTCGCGTCCCGTCTCTGGCGAGATGATGACCCCGATATCGTGGATCCCCGCATCGGTAAGGTTGTCGATGACGTACATCAGCACCGGTCGATTGGCGACCGGGACGAGCTGCTTGGCGCCGGTATGAGTGAGCGGTCGCAGGCGTGTTCCGGCGCCACCCGCCAGGATGAGCCCCTTCATCGCCATCATGGGCGCCCTTCGGCGAGGCCGAGCCGCTCGCGCCGGTAGACGCCTTGGGTAATGCGCTCACACCACGGCCGGTGTCCCAAGTACCATTTGACCGTCGTCTCCAGGCCCTCGGCAAAGGAGGTCCTCGGTTTCCAGCCGAGCTCGCGCTGAATTTTGGCCGAGTCGATGGCATAGCGCCGGTCGTGTCCGGGCCGATCGGTGACGAAGCTGATGAGGTCGCGGTGCGATTCGCCGCTCTTCGCGCGCGGGACCACGCGATCGAGCGCGTCGCAGATGGCGTGCACGATGGCGAGGTTCGTGTGCTCGTTGCTGCCACCGACGTTGTACGTCTGGCCGGGCACCCCCTTCTCTGCCGCCAGGTGCAGCGCCTCGCAATGATCGACGACGTAAAGCCAATCACGGACGTTCTTGCCGTCGCCGTAGATGGGAAGGGGCTTTCCTTCGAGCGCGTTCAGAATCACGAGAGGGATGAGTTTCTCGGGAAACTGATACGGTCCATAGTTGTTGGAGCAGTTGGTGGTGAGCGCGGGCACGCCGTAGGTGTGGAAATAGGCACGCACCAAGTGGTCAGCCCCCGCCTTGGACGCGGCGTACGGCGAGTTGGGCGCATACTGGGTCGTTTCCGCGAAAAGCCCCTGCGCTCCGA
This sequence comes from Polyangiaceae bacterium, assembly GCA_035318465.1. GTDB lineage: Bacteria > Myxococcota_A > Polyangia > Polyangiales > Polyangiaceae > DASWDH01. Next base: position 22,903 of record DATHES010000201.1, on the reverse strand, counting down.
GGGACCCAAACACCTCGTCGGTCGACACGTGGACGAACCGAAAGCGGCGCCGGAAGGATTCGTTCTCGCGGCTGATGAGCGCCCGGGCGCCCTCCAGCATCTCGAAGGTGCCGGTCACGTTGGTCCGCACGAACTCGCCGGGTGCATCGATCGACCGGTCGACGTGGGACTCCGCGGCGAGGTTATAGATGACGTCAGGCGTCGTCTCCAGAAGCGCCTGCCGCACTTGCTCACGATCGCAGATGTCGCCTCGAACGAAGCGATAGCGCGGGCTCTCGGCGACGTCGGCCAGATTGTCGAGGTTCCCTGCGTAGGTGAGTCGATCATAAACCACGACCCGCGACGCGGTGTCCTTGGTGAGAAGATAGTGGACCAGGTTCGAACCGATGAAACCGGCCCCGCCAGTAATGAAATAGGTCAGACCCATGTCGGCGAGCCATCAGGGAGGGGGTTAGACAAGGTGGGCGTACTCTAGTCGACGAAACGAGGAGCACCAAGGGGTGACCCATCGCTGCTCAATGCCCTGGCCAGTGCGTCACGCCAGGGAGGGAGCCGCACGCCCCATCGAGCCCACGCTTTGCTCGTGTCGAGGGGGGTCGCGCGGGGGCGGCGTGCGGGGAGAGGGAATTGCGCGGCCTCGATTCGTCGAAGTTCTTTGACCCGATGCTCCGAGGCGCGCGGGTCGAGCTGGAGAATGGCGCATGTCCAGTCGTAGCGGCTGACGCTGCCGGCCCCCGCCAGGTGGTAAATGCCGCGTGCCGCGCCGAGGGCCTCGACCACGTTGGCCCGGCACCCATGGAGGATGAGCGCGATTCCCTGGGCGAGATCGCGACAGAACGTCGGACTGCCGATTTGGTCGGTGACGACGGCGAGCTCCTCGCGCTCGCGCGCCAGGCGAAGCATGGTCGTGACGAAGCTCTTGCGGCGCAAGCTGTAGACCCATGCCGTGCGGAAGACGACCGCGGGCGCGTCCATCTCCGCGAGTGCGCGTTCACCGGCGAGCTTCGATCGCCCGTATTCGCCGAGTGGCGCCGGAGCGTCGGTCTCGACGTAGGGCGTGCCTTTCTCGCCGTCAAAAACGAAGTCGGTGGAGAGATGCACGAGGGCGGCGCGCCGTCGCTTGGCCTCTTCTCCGAGCGCGCCCACCAGTCGGGCATTGACGGCGTAGGCGGCCTCCGGCTCGCGCTCGGCGCCGTCGACATCGGTGTAAGCGCTGGCGTTGACGATGACATCGGGCTTCGTGTCTTCCACGAGCGGTCGTACCCCTTCCGCATCGAGGCTCATCTCGGCCCGCGACGATGCCGCAACGTCGGCGAAAGACGCGAGCGCACCGCCGAGCTCGTGACCCACCTGTCCTCGCGCGCCGAGGAGAAGAATACGCATGGGCAGAGTCTAACATGGGCGAAGTGAGCGCCGCGCTCCACCAAGAGCGCGATCCATGCGCCTTTTTCCGCCGCCGCTTTGGTCAGACGTTCGGTTCGAGCTTGCCGGGCGGTTGCGTCGGAATCTCGGAGTGCCGCGGCTCGTCGGTATCGGGCCTCAGCGTGGCCACCCCTTCGGCCGACGTCGTGGAGCGCGGGAAGGTCTGCAGCGCGCCCCAGATGTCCTTCATTTCGATGGGCTTGATGAGCGTGGGGCACCCCGACGCGCGCAGGTAGTCGGCCTCGCGCTTGGAGCAGGCGCCTCCCGTCACGAAGATGAAGTGCGCCGCGATGAGGGGGCGATGCGCATTGATGCGGGCGTGCAGTTGATCGCCGGTCATGCCGGGCAGACCCAGATCGCAAAGCACGACGTGCGGCGCATAGAGCGGATCGAGCAGCGCCATCTCGGCCTCCGACGCGTTCGATGCGATGCGCACATCGTGCGGCTTGAGCGCGCGTTTGACGGTGCGGGTGAAGAGCTCGTCGTCATCCACGACGAGCACGTGTTTCATCTCGATCTGCTCTGGCGGCGGCGGCAAGGTCGGCGCCTGGCGCGCTCCGCTCGATACGCCGGTGACCGACAGCCGCGGCAAAATGACGCGAAACGACGCGCCTCCGCCCTCGATGTTGACCACCTCGATGTGACCGTGATGCGCGGCCACCACATCGCTGCAAATCTTGAGACCGAGCCCCGTTCCGTGTCCGCGCTCTTTGGTGGTGAAAAACGGCTGGAAGATGGCGCGCACGTTCTCGGCCGGAACGCCGGGCCCGGTGTCGTCGACGGAGAGGATGACGCGCGGTCCATCGACTCGCGTTCGCACGACGACCCTGGCCTCGGGTCGATCGACCGTTATGCAGGCGTCGGCAGCGTTGAAAACGAGGTTGATGATCACCTGCACCAGGTTGTCGCGCCGGCCGGTGGTGTAGCAGCGCTTGTCGTAGTCCTCGACGAGCGTGATGCCCCGGCGCCGCAGCTCGGTGCGCGCAATGCTGAGACCTTGGCGGGCGACGTCGCCGAGCTCCACCTTTTCCGGTCCCGTGTCGCGCCGACTGAGCGAGGACAGCTGAGCGATGACCGTACTTATCTGGTTGGTCGCCGCTTTCATGTCCGAGAAAAGTTCGGCCAGCTCGGCGAGCATGGGTTGGGCCCAATCGGTCCCCCCTTCGCGCAGCTGCGAGACGATCTGCTCTTGCTCGGCCACCTGGACGCCGAGCGCTTGCACGGGACCGCGTAGCTCGTGAGCGACCGTCGCGGTGAGCAGCCCCAAAGACGCCAGTTGTCCGGCCTCCGCGAGCTCGGCGCGGTAGCCCACCTCGCGCTCCACGCGGCGGTCGCGCTCGGCGGCGAGCGCCACGACGTGGGCGACCGTTTCGAGAAACCCTTGCCATGACGGGTCGAGTGTTTCGCCCGACAAGACGACGAGCACGCCGAGTACCTCGCGCTGATGCCGGACGGGTTGTGCCACCAGCGAGCGCACACCGCGCGCCGCGAGCTCACCGCGAAGCGCAGGATCGAGATCGGATCGCCTCAGATCGAGGTAGGTGACGCGCTTGCGTTCCTCGCAGGTGTGTTGGGCGATTGCGGTGAGCGCCTCCCGGTAGAGATCGCGCGACGAAATCGACCCGGCGCGGTCCCCCGTTTTGAGGCTGGCACTGCGCTCCGCTACGAGGTCGAGCGAGGTCCCGTCGAAGGAGAACGCCGCCCCCGCCTCCAGACGACAGGTCGTGAGGACGGTTTCCAGCGCTTCCCCAAGGAGACCCCCGCGGGCCTCTTCGGCAAAGACCTGCGAGAGCTTGCGCAACGCCTCGCGTTCCCGCTCCCAGCGATCTTTGCCGGTGGCCTCTTGTCGCCGCATTAGCCAGAGCGTTTCGCCGTTCGGTGCTCGAGACGCGCCTGATGGAGCATGGTGATTCCCCACCAAGGTACCAGAAAAGGCTGACGCGATGGCTTTCGGCCGGCCGCTGATTTCGGTCGGGAAACGTAGGGCAACGTACGCGTTTTTTTCGAAAATGCTTGCTAGGCGGCGGATTTGGCGCTGCGGCGGAACGTGGGGGTAAGGGCGAGTGCCGAGAGAAGTGCAAACCCCACGAAAACGTAGAAAACTGCCGACCAGCCAAACGACTTTCGGATCCCAACGGTCACATAGCCCTGCAAGAGCGCTCCGAGCGAGCCGATGCCGTTCACGAAACCCGTGGCGCGCGCCGCAGCCGCCGGTCCCCCGGCGTCCTGTGCCGCCGACGAGGAAACCAGCGAATCGGGACCGAAGAGCAGCCCGCCGATGAGCGCCATGAGCAAAAACTGGACGAGCGCCGAAGACGGCGCGAGCCACGCGTAGACGAGCAGCGCGCCAGCGAGCCCGACGAGACCCGTCGCTGCGATCATCGAGCGTGACAGGTGCGCCATGCGATCGGAAATGAATCCAATGGAGACCGCGCCGATCACGCCTCCTACTTCGAAGGAGATGGAGAGATAGCCGGCAGCCATTTCGCTGAGGCCGAGGGCGGTGTGAAGGTAATAAGGCAGCCAGAAAAGGACGCTGTAGCGGATCAGCTTGATGAAAAAGTAGGCTGCTCCGTAGCTCCAGAGCGTCGGATTGCGGAACACCTCACGATTGATGCCCGCGCGCGCAGCGAGGCTTCCGGTCTGCGGCACACTGGCCACGGCGTATGGGCCTGGTCGCAGCGTGAGAAAAACGATCCCGCCCACCGCGGCGATGCACAGCGCCGGGCCGTAGAAGGCGGCCCGCCACCCGCGCCACCCGAGCATCAGCGTGCAGAACCACGACGCCATGATCCCGCCGATTTGGTACGACGTGCACCAGAGTCCCATCACCGCGCCGCGGCGCGCGGGCGGGGTCCATTCCGCCATGCCTTTGGTCGTCCCCGGCCACCCCGTCGATTGGGCAAACCCGTTCAGCGTGAAAGCGACGAGCATGAGCAGCCCGCTGCCGGCGGCGCCGAAGGCCGCGCACGTGAAGGCGGCGAAGAGCATCCCGATGGAGACGAGGCGCCGCGCGCCGATGCGATCGCCGATGACACCGCTGACGAACTGTCCGATGGCGTAAGCACCGAGGTAGCCCGTGTCGATGGTGGCAAGCGTGCCCTCTCCGACCCCGAGCTCCTTGACGATGCGGGCTTTGCTGATGCTGAAGCCCTTGCGTCCGAGGTAGTAGGTGGCGTACGCGAGCCAGGTCGCACCGAACGCCGCCGCTTGACCTTTCTTGTCGGGCTCGGCGGACACGGGCCCAGCTTAACCCCAGCGCGGCTCGAATCCACGTGAGATCGCAGTCACCTGGCCGGCGGCGTTTCGCTGCCAACGATGTCACGAACGCGCTCGGGGCGAGACGCCGACCGCCTGCTGTCAGACCGTGCGAAAGGCGAGTGCCCACGAGCCGAGTACGATCGTCAGCGCCGCGAGCGCGGAGGCGATTTGTACCGCGCGCGAATTTCGGGCGGGGGGCGGTGGCGCGTCGGCGTCCGCCGAACCCGCGGCGGACGAACCGCGCCGGCGCGAAAATGTCATGAGAATCGAGGCGGCGATCCCGACCACGAGCCCCGCACCGAGCCCGAAGAGGTGCGCGAGCAGATCGCTGTGAGGGCTCGCACCGAGCATACCGAGCAGCGCCAGTCCGCCGACCACCGGGGCCATGCGTTCCAGCCACGGCCGCCCCTTTTCGCGCTGATCGAGCGCCAGCTGCGTTGCCGCGAGGACACCTACCGCGCCGAACACCGCGGTGGATGCGCCGATCGAGAGGTGACCGGAGCGATGCCACACCGCGTTCATCCAGTTGCCGAGGGCCCCCGCCAAGAGCACGACCAGCGGCCCTCGGCCATCGCCGAGGCGCCGGTTCACGGCGGAAAGGAAGATGCTGCCCGTCAGCGCATTGCCGAGCACGTGCAGGGTATCGGCGTGCAGCGTCAAGGCAGTGACCGCGCGCCAAAGCTCGCCGTGAAGGATGCGATCGCTCGAAGCGGTCCCCCGCGCAAACCACTCCGACGAGCGGTCGGCAGGCCCGGTGACCGAGAAGAAGAGAACGAGCAAGAGCATCAGCAGCGGCGCCACGAGCGACCGCGCATGGGGAAGCAGCTCGCGCTGCCGTCGCGGCGGCCAGTTGCGGTTTTCGACCTCGTAAAGGCGGATCGCCTCGGCGGCCCGTGCGTGGTCTTCGGCGCTGACGAGGATGACCCAGGCCTCGCCGCGGTCCCGAACGGCGTGGGCGATCCCCATCGAGGAGAGCACCAGGGTCCATTCCCGCAATTGAGCAATGCGGCTCACCGGGCCGAGCGTGTCTTTCTCGGGGTCGGCGGAAGCAAAAGGGGGTGGCGAGGAGGCCGACCGAAAGAACGGAGAAAGCGCCACCTGCGAACGATAAGCACGAATCTTCCGGCCGCCAGGCGCGAGCGTCGTGCGTTTCGCGTTTCACCCGGGGAGCGACGGTCGGGGGAGCTGCGCCTTGCCATCGGCCCTGCCCCCCGCACGGTGGTAAGGTCGGCCGTCTGTCGGCGCTGCCGCTTTCGGTCGTCATGCAAAAGACTTGGCGGGAGGCTCTCCTTTATCTGTTGGCACTCGCTGTAGGTGCGCTCGTCATGAGCGCGGTTTCCTTCGTGCTCGTGCGCACCAGCTACGCCGGGGTCAGCGACGAAGGGGCGGTGCAAGCTGGGGTCGCCGCATTTCCTGACTACCTCCGTCGGGTCACCTGGGCCATCGTCATGCTCAGCGCGACGGAAGTTCTGGCGCTCTTCGCCACGACTTCGGGGCTCGTCGCGTTGCTCGCGGGGCTACGCTGGCCGGGCGGAGCCGAAGCGCGCAACGATTCCGTTACGGCGCTGGGCGCGCCCGCTGGGCCGAGCCTGACGGTGTTGGTCCGCTGGCTGGCGATGGCGATGCTGGTGCACCTGGTCGCGTGGGGCGCCGAAGCGCGGCGTCATCCGGGCCTTTTTCTTCCGCTCCTCAGCGCGAGCCGCGCCGCCGCGCCGTGGCTCAGCCTGTCCCAGTTCTTGTGGCCGGCGATCCTCGTCGCTTCCGCCGTCGGCTGGGCGCGCTTCGTGCCAAAATCTCGCCACGCCGCCGAGGCATTGGCCGGCGCACTTGGCGCGATGATCGCCGTCGCCTGGCTGGCGGTTTTCGAGTTGCGCGAACTGCCCGGTGCAGGGGCAGCACCTCTGGCCGCGCGGGTGGAACGTCCGGCCACGTTGCGCCGCTACCCGAACGTCCTCTTGCTCGGGGTCGATTCGCTCCGGCCGGACAAGATCGACCCGGTGGCGACGCCGCACCTGGCGCGCCTGTGTCGCGAATCGGTGTACTTCCCCAACGCGCTCGTGACCCTTCCGCGCACCGCCCCGTCGTGGACGGCGCTACTCACGTCGCTGCCGCCGCTCGCCAACGGCGTCGAGACCATGTTTCCCACCGCGGCGCGTTCTCAACTCGCCGCGCTGGCCATGCCAGCCCATCTCGCCTCCCTCGGTTACGCGACCACGGTCATCTCGGAGTACGCGGGCGAGTCGTTCGGACGGATGAGCCTCGGCTTTCAAAGGCAGTCGGTGCCTCGCGTCGAGCTCGAGCAGATTCTCGGTCAGGGATTTCTCGGCCGCCAGCCGTTGGCGCTCGGCTTAGCGGGTCTGCTCTATACCGGTCCGCGAGCACTCCTGCCCTTGCTTCCCGCGCCGCTGCCCGAGCTCATGCGCGGGCTTGCTTCGTTCTCGCACCCCAGCGTGCTCGCCGACGATCTCACGTCCCAGGTCGACCCCGCTCGGCCGTGGTTTGCGCTGGTGTTCTACTCGCAGCCACATTTCCCGTACACCTCGTCGAGCCCTTTCGACGGAACGAGCACCGTGGCGGCCGCCGATCCCGCGCTTCGCTTCGGCAAGGACGTGACCCACGGCGACGTGCGCACCGCTGCCGATCGGGCGCAGATCGATGCGCTCTATCGAACCGCGCTCGCCCAAACGGACGCCGCGCTGGGCGATCTTTTGGCGCGCCTCGATTCGTCGGGCCACCTCGAGGACACCATCGTCGTGCTCACCGCTGATCACGGCGAGGGGCTCTACGAGTGTCCGACTTGCATCGGCCACGGCGACAACCTGCACGGGATGATGTCGCTGCGCGTCCCCCTCGCTTTTCGCCTTCCACGGCGGCGATTTCCGAGCGCCGAGCCGACCACCATCGCTGCCTACGTGTCGCAGCTCGACGTGTATCCGACGCTTCTCACGCTGCTCGATACGGCGCGCCCGCCAGTGCAGGAGGGGATCGCCTTGCTCACTGGTCACGGCGCGCCGGTGACGCCGCCCGCCGATCGCATCTTCTTTGCCGAGACGGGGGAGTGGCTCTGGCCGACGCCGGCGGTCCCTTCGGGGCGCATCGCTTACCCGCCCATCACCGGCCTGGCGCGCATCGAACAAGGCCGCATCGTGATCGAGGAGCCATTTTTGCCGGTCATTCGCGCCGCCAAGCACCGTATGGCGTTTCTCCCGCCTTTCAAGCTGCTCTATGCGCCAAAAAAGGGCGGGGTCGAGTGGCGTCTTTACGACATCGAGCGCGATCCGTCGGAGGAGCACGATGTCACCGGCCGTCACCCCGACGTGGCGGAGCGCCTCCGCGCCGCCCTGCGCCATTCCGTGCTCAGGTTTTCGCACATGCTCCCGGTGGAGGACTTCTTTCTCACGCGCCCGGCGGCATTGCCCGAGGAGTACTACTGATGGCGGCGCCGTACGCTTACGTCGTGGAATACCGCGCCGCCGACGCCTGCTTTCCGCCCGACTGCCGCATCGATGGCCGGCGGACTTTCGGAAGGGCATCGGATCCGCCGGCCGCGGGCGGAGAGGGAGCCTACGTCATGGTGGGGAGCGATCGACACGAGCTCTTCGCCAAGCGGGGCGTCGTGCTGCACCCTGCCCGTGAAATTCGCTTCACGTTGCCGGCGCGCGAGGAGCCGTCGGTGATCGACATGAGCCTTCTCTCGGCGAACGCAGGGGGAGGGCCGTTTCGGGCCGTGCTCGAGGTGCAGAGCCAGAGCGCCGTCGGCGGATCGGACGCGCCGCTCCTCCGGCGGGTATTCGAAGGTGCGACCGCTCCGTTCGAGACCCACCGCGAGGTGGCGCTCCTCGGCCGCGAAGACAGGTACTTTACTCATGTGCGCGAAGCGTTGCCGGCGCGTGCCACACCCATCACCGTCGTCCTTCGCAACGAAGGGGCCACTCAGCTCGGCGTTGGAGCGCCGCTCGTGCTGCGCCGCGTGGAGGGCAGGGGACCTCGTCAAGCATTCCTCGTCGTGTTCGACGCCGTGCCGTACCCGCTCTTCGAACAGCTTTACGCGACGCGGGACGAGCGGGCCCGCTGGATCTCGAGCTTCGTCGCAAAAGGTACGCTTTTTCCCCAGGCGATCACTCCGGGACAGCTCACCGGATCGTTCGTGCGCCGGTTCTTCCGCGGCGACTACTATCGCCTCGAGGGTGATCCGTCGCTGGCGGGGCAGGGGTTCGACGAAACGGCGCCCGAGCGCGCGCTCGGGCCCGTGGCGCGGCTCGCCGAGCAAGGCTTTCACACCGAAGCCATCGGCGCGAATCTCTATCTGTCGCCCATTCTGTCGCGGATCGGGTTCGACAGCGACTACAACATCGAACCGACCGAGGAGCTGCAAATCCACCCCCAGGTGCTGGCAGCGCGGTTCGCGCAAGCGCTCGACGCGCACGGTGACGACGATGCGCTCTTCGTGATCTGGTACGCCAACACGCATTTTCCGTGGCTGGAAGGGCGCCGTGACGCGCCGCTGCTGCGCCCGGCACCGTTCGAGCGCGAAGAGGTGGATCTCGACGTGCTCGAGCCCATCTGGCGAAACCTCTTCGATGCCGTCGAATCACTGCGCAGCATCGTCGAGCGCGCTCGAACGCGCGGCGAGAGTGCAGCACGGATCTGGATTCTCACTGCCGATCATGGACACACGTTCACGCTCGGCGCGCGGGGTCGCCCATGGCGTCTCACCAAGGAGTTGGTGAGCGAGAAGCACATGCATTGCTGCCTGGCCACGCAGCAGGAAGCGCGAACGCCGCTCGCCGTCATCGAGGATGGCGCGCTCGACGTGGCGCGGGCAAGAGCGAGCGGCGTCTCGCCAGAACCGATCTCCACGCTCGCCGCGTGGCGCGCGATCGAACGGCGCCTCGGCGTGGACCTGGATTTACCCGAGACGAGCGCCTTCGCGCTGCCGACGGACGGCGCGCCCCGCTTCGACGACGGCATCGTGGTGTCCGTGGGCAACAGCGGCGCGCTCTTTGGTCGACATGGGAGTCTCTCGTACCACGCGCTGCAGCCCGCTTTGCGGGGCGCACCGGCCTGGGAGCCGGAGCCCAGGGTCGCTTTGCTCCTGCGCGGCTCGCCGGTGCCGGTCGGCGGGATCCCGGCCGAAGAGCTCTACGAACCAGCCCGCGATCCTGCCGAGAACGACAACCTCGCGGCGGCGCGGTTCGGCGATCTGCTCGACATGCGCTCGCGCATGTCGAGCTGGCTCGCCGAATACGGTGATGGACCGGATCACGAGCGCTACGCGTATACCCTCGCCTTCGATCGCGCGGTGTCGCTCGACATCGTCGCGCCGCGCGCGTTTCTGCTCGAAACCGACGGCAAGGGCGCACCGCCGCCTCCGGCGGGGTCAGGCGCCGATTCGCGTCGCGTCGCCGCTCGCGTCATTGCGGAGGGCAAAGTGTTTCGCTTCCTGGATGAAAATCGCCCCCTTGGTGTCGTCGACCTCGCGGGACCCTCCGTTTCGCCCGGCGTGCTCGTTCGTTGCGGGTCGAGCGGGCTTCCTCTGGCGCGCATCGACGGCGCGCACCCGCGCCTCAATCTCGCGCTCGCGCGCACCAATTGCGTCGGAGCGCGCGCGGGCGCGCCCTCCGTGCCCGGCGAGGCGATATTCCAGGCGGAACTCCTGACGCAAGACGAACGAAAGAGCGGCGGATCAGCGGCCCTGCCAGAGCTCAAGCGCGCGCTCGAGCGCTGGGGCTACGTGCGCGAGCGATGACGCATTCCCATGGTGGGGGGCAGAGCGCCTTTCGCGGCGGCCTCGCTGCATCGTAAGTGGCCGCCTCGGTGAATTGGCCGATCGCGATCGGATAGGGCGAAGAACTGAAGCGTCGTGCTGGAGCGTCGAAGTGTTAACCGAAGTGTTAACCGTTTGTGTGTGCCTTCGTGCTGCACCGTATGGTAAGGGGGTTCCGTCCGTACCGGGTCGAGCGCGATGTGTCCGTTGCCGGTTTCTCCCTGGACGCGGCGTTCTGCTGGAGCAGAGCGCTACCGAATCGTGCGCTATCCCCCGAGGCCTGAAATCAAATGCTCGTACTGAAGGAGCTCGTCCGCATCAGCGGTTTTTTCGTCGCCCTGATGCTCCTCGCTCAGCCGGCGGCGGCGGACCCATCGATTTCGGACAAGGCGGCCGCCGAAACATTGTTCGTAGAGGCGCGCAAACTGCTGGCCGCGGGCAAATATGCCGAAGCTTGCAAGGCACTCACCGATAGCCAGCGGCTCGACCCCGGCGTCGGCACGCTCCTCAACTTGGGTCGCTGTTACGAAAAGCTCGGCAAGACGGCGAGCGCGTGGACGATGTACCGAGAGGCTACTGCGGCGGCGCGCGCATCTCGCCAGCCCGCGCGCGAAAAAAACGCGCGCACGGCAGCCGAAGCGCTCGAACTGAAACTCGCGAAGCTGACCCTGGTCGTGACCGGCCTGGAAACGACGCCTCAGCTCCAGGTCACGCGCGACGGGGAAGTGGTCAACCAGGCCGTGTGGGGCTCCGCGGTTGCGATCGACCCCGGCCCCCACCAGCTCGAAGCGTCGGCGCCAGGTCGAAAACCTTGGCGCGGTCAGATGACGGCCGAGCCCGGAAAAATCATCACCGTGACGGTGCCGACCCTGGAGCCTGACGCCGCCGCCGCGATGGCGCGCGTCGCGAAGCCGAGCGCGCCGGTACCCAGCAAGGCCGCGGCACCGCCGCCCGCGGCGGATGAAGTTTCGCGACCCGCGGGCCTGGGAGCGCAGCGCGTGGTCGCGATCGTTGCGGCCGGGGGTGGTCTCGTCAGTACGGCGGTGGCTGGGTACTACGGCCTGCGCGCGCAGTCGACGTTCAAGAGCGCAGACTGCGACGGCAACAACAGCTGCACGCAGGCCGGCCTCGAGACGCAGGATCGGGCCCTCGGCTACGGTCGCACGGCGACCGTAGCCTTGGCGGGTGGTCTCGTCGCGATCGCAACCGGAGTGGTGTTGTGGGTGACGGCGCCCTCCCGCCCCACCCGTGAAACGGCGGACGCGCTGCCGCTCGCCAAATCTCGTCTATGGGTTTCGGCCGACCCCATCGGCGAAACGCGCTCGCTCACGGTCACGGGGACGTTCTGATGAACGCGAACACGCTTGGGCGAATGGCCGGCCGTCTTCTCTTGGTGGCCGCTGTCTTCATGGCGGCATCTTGCAATGACTTGCTCGATCTCGAGCGCGGTCATCTGCGCGAAGAGGATGCCGGCGGTGCATCGGGTTCGGGCGGGGCTTCGAACGGCGGAAGAGCCGGGCACGACGGCGCAATCGACGACGTCGGACGCGGGGGAGGCGGAGCATCGCCGGGCGACGCCATGGCCGATACGCCGGCTGTACCCCGCCCCGACGCGTCGACCGACGGGTCGACCGACGGACCGACGCTGGACGCGCCTCGCCCGGACGTCTCAACCGATGGTCCGATCGTGGACGCAGCCCGCCCGGACATTTCGCCCGACGCCGGTCCCGCCGTGGATGCCGACGCGGGGGGGATCATCGACAGCCCGACCGGGTGCAGCCCCACGACGTGCGCCGGCTGCTGCGATACCAATGGTCGCTGCCTGACGACGCCGAGCAACGGCGCGTGCGGCACCGGGGGAAAGCAATGCGCGACTTGTGCGACGGGGCAGCAGTGCGACCAAGGCGTCTGCCGCTGCGGCCCTTCCTGCACTGCCGGCTGCTGCACGAGCACGGGCGAATGCCTCACGCCGACCGATCAAGCGTGCGGCGTCCCGGGAGGCGCGTGTTCGGCCTGCGCAGTGGGGCAGACCTGCGACGCGACTGGCAAGTGTGTTTGCAACGCCACGTCGTGCAGGAACGGCTGTTGCGACGCCAACAACCTCTGCCTCCCCTACGCTGGTCAGGCGGAGGACCAATGCGGAACGGGCGGACTTGCATGTTCGCCGTGCGCGAGCGGGCAGGCGTGTGGCGCTGCCGGTACTTGCGAATGCACCACCGCGTCGTGCGCGGGCGGATGCTGCAAGGGTGCGGCGTGCGTGCTGCCTCCCAGTCAGGGCACCACTGCGTGCGGCTCGGGCGGCAACACCTGCGGCACGTGCGCCTCGGGGCAAGCGTGCGTGAGCGGCGCTTGCAGCTGCGGCGGCGTGTCCTGCTCGGGATGCTGCTCGGCGGGCGCGTGCGTGCCGTCGGGCCACGACACGTGTGGCGTGGGAGGCGGCGTGTGCGTGGGGTGCGAGCTGAAGCAACAGTGCAGCGCGGAGGGCAAGTGCGTCTGCAATCCCACCACCTGCCCCAACGGGTGCTGCGACGTGGATCAACACTGCGTCGAAACGGGCACCACCAGCGCCTGCGGTACCGGGGGCAAAGCATGCGAACAGTGCGTCGCCGGCCAAGCGTGCAGCGGCGGTCAGTGTGTCTGCAACCCGACGTCGTGTCCCACCGGCTGCTGTAACGGCGACGTTTGCGTCACGAGCCCGACCTCGCAAACTTGTGGCGGCGGTGGGCTTCCATGCACGGCCTGCGAACAGGGCCAGCGTTGCAGCGGCAACGCATGCGTGTGCGATTCGTCGAGCTGCACCGGCTGCTGCACCGCCGACATGCATTGCCGAACGAGCAACAACACGACGTGCGGCTCGAGCGGCTCGATGTGTCAAGGGTGCGGAGCCGGGCAGGAATGCAACGGGACGACGTGCGTCTGTACGGCGAGCTCGTGCACGACGGGGTGCTGCAGCGGAAACAGGTGCGTGCCGTTTGCCGAACAAACCGACGCCCAGTGCGGTGCGGCCAAGACGTGCGCCGGGTGTTCGGCCAACCAAAAATGCAACACCACCAACGGTCAATGTGTATGCAACGCTGCGTCGTGTCCCACCGGATGCTGCAACGGCAACACGTGCGTGCCGTACGCGAGTCAGAGCGACACCTCTTGCGGCACGGCGGGCGGCACCTGCGGCCCGTGCTCCGGGTCGACGCCCTTGTGCGGCGCGACCGGCGTCTGCGGTACGTGGTGCGGCAGGCAAGCGATACCGAGCGGCGTCGCTGCTACGGATTACCAGTGCGTCGACTTCGATAGTGGGCTCCCGAATGCGAGCGTTTGGGTGCCCACGATGGGGCAGCAAGCGGTCCTTCGGCTCATCACCGCGCCCGCGTTGTCGTCGCCGAACGCGCTCTCCTCGGTCGTCCCTGCTTTGAGGTTCAACGACAGCGACGGCAACGCCACGCTCGCGTGGAACGGCGTGGGCGCGACCCAGGTCACGAACGTGTCGGTCGCGGCATCGATCAGCACGGTGGCGACGGGCGGCGAACCTTCCGGCTGGACGGGCTTCATCGACATTCTTTGCGCATCGACGGGAAACGCCGACACGTGCCTCCGCTACACCGCGGGCGCCGAGACCGCCTTCGCCAGCAGCTACACGGGCTTACTCATCGACCACAACTACAAGGTGGGCCCGCCAGTTTGGGTGCAGTGTCCCGTCACGGGGAGCATCCCCTTCGGCCTTTGGACGCGCGTCGAGGTCCGTCTCGGCAATCCCAACGGCGAAACGTCGGAGGTCCTCATCAATGGCATCAGCGCCGGCTTCTGCAACGGTACCTACAACCAAGATACCGTCGGCAGCGCGATCGTGGGGCTCCGGGCCTACCCGGACACGGAGATCCCCATGACGTATTACTACGACAACGTCATCGTAGCGGTGCGCCGCTAACTGCGTCTTGCTGCCCTCATGCCGCCGGCTGATGCGGCGACTCGGACGCCCCCGCACAGGCGACGCGATCGCGCCCGCCGTTCTTCGCTTCGTAAAGAGCCTGGTCGGCGCGCTGTAGCCACGCCTCCGGCGTTTCCCCCGCGTTCACCTGGGCGACACCGACCGAGACCGTGAGCTTGATGGCGCGCCCTGCGTGCTCGACGTTGAGATCGCGCACGCTCTCCAAGAGCCGTTCGCTCAGCAGCACTGCCTCGCGCTGCACCGTTTCGCGCAGAATGATCCCGAACTCATCGCCCCCATAGCGCGCCACCACGTCATCGCGGCGCCGAAAGATCCGCACCAGGCAGCCGGTGAGCTGGCGCAGCCCCTCGTCGCCGGCGGCATGGCCAGAACCGTCGTTGACCGATTTGAAGTGGTCGATGTCGACGAGCACGAGACACGCCGGCTGCTGGAACAAGCTCGCCACGTCGGCAGCGCGGCCGATCTCGTCGTCGAAAGTCTTACGATTGGCCAGGCGCGTGAGCGAGTCGAGGCCGACTTCGCGCCGCGCCTCTTCCAGCGCTTGTCCGAGGGCCGCCATGCGTACACCGAGCTCGGTCACTTGCGAAACCTGACGGCGCTTGCGTTCTTCGAAGATGACGCCGATGGTCTGGGCGACCGACATCGCCTCGCGCTTCAGTTCTTCGGTGGAGGGCGACTGGGCGGCGCGCTCGAGACGCGCCAGCTGGGCCTTCACCTGGACATTGGCCTCCCCTTCGCCCGTCAGCGCCTGGTTCAAGCCGTGCACGAAGGCCCATACCGTCTGCCGCAGGTCTTGCAGCGTCTTGGTGATGTACCCGAGCTCGCCCTTGCGCAGGTTGGTGACGTAGTGCAGCGCCGTCACCCATTCACGCCGCACGCTCGTCGGCCGGGGGTCACCTTCCTTCCAGCGGCCATCGGGCGGCGGCATGCGCAGCAGGAGGTGCGTCGCCCAGCGCTCGCACGTCTCCGCCGTCGTCTTGGCCTCGGATTCCGGAATATCGAAGGCGTACCTCCCGAGGGCCCGCAGGATCCCGCCGATGGTGTCGAGCGCGCCGTCGAGCTCGCGTTCGGGGTCCACGGGTGGCGTCAGGCTCGTCGTCGTTTGCGGCGGTGCGCTCTCCGGGGGGACGGCCGGCGACGGTTTGGAGTTTCGCTTCCAGATCATTGGGGAATTTCCGCTAACACCAAGGGAATGCTGCCTGTTCGGTCCGATCGTTGGCGTGGGGCGTTGGGCTTCGATGATCGATCCGGCAGCGAGAACGGACGCGCTCGTGGTGGGTGGTTGGATGTGCGCGAGTCACCCGACCACTCAAGAGAGAGCTACGGAGGTGCGCCGCCGTCCTAAAGTCTCGCCGAACGCCTGGCGCCCCAAACATCGGCTAATCTGCGCGTCGATGGTCGGATCCCGCGACATTCAGATTTACTCGGTGGCTGATCTCGGCCGGCGACTCAAACGAGCCGTGGAGGGGGTAACCCCGGACGTGTGGGTCGAGGGGGAAGTGTCGGGCGCCAAATCAGCCCCGAGCGGTCACGTCTACTTCGCGCTGAAAGACGAGCGTGAGGACGCCGTCATCGAATGCGTGATGTACCGGTCGTCTGCGGTGCGCGCGCGCCGACTCATCGAAGACGGCGCGCGGGTGCAATTGAGGGGCCGGGCCACCATCTTTGCGCCGCGGGGCCGCCTCCAATTCGTGTCGGACATGGCGCGTCCAGCCGGTCGCGGCGCGCTTCTCGAGGCGCTCGAGAACCTGAAGAATCGGCTGCTCGCCGAAGGATTGTTCGCGCCCGATCGAAAACGTCCGTTGCCTCTGCATGCCACGCTGATTGGCGTGGTCACCAGCGCCTCGGGCGCCGCGATTCACGACATCGCCAAGGTTGCTTTTCGGCGGGGTGGCGTTCGCATCGTACTGTCCCCCACGCTGGTTCAGGGGCCAGGCGCGGCCCTGCGGCTCGTCGACGCCATCGATCGGCTCGAAAGGCTCGCGGGGCTCGACGCCATCATCGTCGGGCGCGGCGGCGGGTCGGCCGAGGATCTCATGGTCTTCAACGAGGAGGTGGTGGTCCGCCGCATCGCGACCTGCCGCGTGCCCGTGGTGAGCGCGGTCGGCCACGAGGTCGACGTCACCTTGACGGATCTGGCCGCCGACGCGCGTGCAGCGACGCCTTCGCAGGCCGCCGAAATGCTCGTCCCCGACGCGCATGCCCAGCGGCAAGCCCTCTTTCAGCTGCGCGGGCGCATGCTACGCGCGCTGCGCGGACAATTGGCCGAGGACAGGTCGGCACTAGGTGCCTTGCGCGTCGCTTTTGCTCACTTTCGGTTGACGATAGCCGAACAAGAGCAAAAGCTGGATGATTTGGGGCAGAGGCTCGAGCAGGCGATGGTACGTAGCGGGGCACGTCGGCGGGCGGAAACGGAGCGGCTCTATCGCCGGCTCTCCGCACGGCACCCCCGCGCCGTTCTCGCCGGGTCACGTGCCGCCCTCGGGCCGCTTCAAGTACGGCTGAAAGGAGCGGTGCGCGCGCGCATGGTAGGAGCTCGATCTCGTCTTTCCGAACGCCTGGCGAGCCTCGACGCCATGTCCCCACTGGCGGTACTCGCGCGCGGCTACGCCATCGCCACCACCGAATCGGGAAAAGCCATCTGGGCGGCAAACGAAGTCGCCCCTGGACAAAAGGTGTCGATTCGTGTGCATAAAGGGTCATTTCCGGCGAGAGTCGACATGGGGTCCACCGACGCCCCCGTCCAAGATTCGCCGGTAGAGGAGCCGTCGTGACGACGCCGAACGAGACGTCCAAACTCCGCTTCGCAGTCTTCGGGCACCCCATCGCGCAGTCCATCTCGCCGATTATGCACAAGGCCGTGTTCCGCGCGCTCGGATTGCCTCACTCCTACGAGGCGGTCGACATCGACGACCTCGAGCACCTGCAATCGGTCGTCGACGACGTGCGCCAAGGAAATTTTGCGGGCGCCAACGTGACCGTCCCCTACAAGTGCGCCGTGCTCGATCTGGTGGAACGGGTCGATCCGAGCGCCCACCACGTCGGAGCGGCCAACACCTTGGTACGGAGCCGCGGCCGCGTGGTCGCCTACAACACCGATGCTCCCGGCCTTGCCGACGACCTCCGCGCCCTCGGCGCGGTCGGGCGGACGGCGGCCGTGATCGGCTCTGGCGGCGGCGCGCGGGCGGCCGTGGCAGCGTGCATGGCGGTCGGCGCCAA
Organism: Polyangiaceae bacterium; assembly: GCA_035318465.1. Taxonomy (GTDB): domain Bacteria; phylum Myxococcota_A; class Polyangia; order Polyangiales; family Polyangiaceae; genus DASWDH01. The sequence goes on along the minus strand of DATHES010000201.1, from coordinate 5,291 downwards.
TGTCGTGGCGGTGACGTCGCGATCGTGGGGCGGCAGCGAGACCCTCGTCGGCTCCGAATCCGCCGAGAGTTTTCGCACGATGGGCGCGCTTCCGTGTGGATGGCCCATCCCGCAGAGCGCGTCGGGCTCCACCAAGCTCAGCGAGGCGATGCGCCTGCAATGGGCCGATATCGCCAAGAACGCAGACATCATCGTCCAGGCGACGAGCGCGGGAATGAAAGGGGCCGATCGCGGCGATACGGTCGCCGCCATCGTTCCGTGGGAGCAGCTCCGCAAAGAAACGCTCGCTTACGACCTCGTCTACAATCCGAGCGAGACCCCGTTTTTGAAAGCCGCTCGCGAGCACGGTCTCCGGTATTCGGGAGGGCTCGGCATGCTGGCACGCCAAGGAGCCCACGCGCTCGGCCTGTGGCTCCGCGTCCTGCCCGACATTCAGCTCATGCGCGCGGCTGCCGAGCGCGCGCTCACGCCCAGGCCGCCGCGATGAGCGTCGCCCCCCTCAGTCGTCCGATGATCCTGGACGACACCTTCTGGCCGACGGTACGGGTCGACGGCCTCCTCGAACGCGCGAAAGCAGAATGGCTTCATACCAACGGCGCCGGCGCCTATGCCAGCTCCACCATCGCTCAGCTGCACACGCGTCGCTATCACGGGCTTTTGGTGGCTGCGCTCGAAGCGCCGCGGCGCCGTCACGTCGTCCTTTCGCACGTCGACGCGTCGCTCGAAGTGGGCACGTCCTGCTACGACCTCGAGACCCATCAATTCCCCAACGTCGAGCCGACGGGAGGCTTCCGGCTCTTGACGAGGTTCGACCAAGATCCATTGCCGCGCTGGACCTGGAACCTGCCAACGGGCGTTTTCGAACAGACCATCGGTCTCGTGCGCGGGCAGAACGCCGTCGTGTTGCGTCATGTCTGGAAGGGGTCGCTCCCTGTCCAGTTGTGCTTGCGTCCCCTCTTGGCGATGCGACCGTTTCACACGCTCGTACGCGAACACGGCTCGATGGTCCAGAGTGTCGAGCTCCGACAAGGCGAAGTGCGCGTGCGGCCCGTGCCGTCGCTGCCGCGCGTCGTCTTCGGTCACGACGCCACGTTCGTGGGTTCGCCCGATTGGTGGCGCCGGTTCGAGTACCTGCAGGAGCAGGAGCGGGGGTTGGATTTTCACGAGGACCTCTGGACGCCGGGACTCTTCACGGTGCGTCTTCTACCGAACACGGCAAGCTTCATCGTGGTCGCCGTCGACCATTTGCCGGCCGGCGATCCACCGGAGCTTCTCTCGCAAGCCGCGCGCGCGCTCGTGGAGCGCGACCCCGGCCCGTCGTTTTCACGCACGCGGCGCGCGCTGTCGGTGTCGCGTTCGCATTTCGTGATGGCGGACGCGCGAGAGCCGGTCATCATCGCCGGTTACCCGTGGTTCGAATCGTGGGGTCGCGATGCGCTCATCGCGCTGCCCGGACTCTTGCTGGTCCATCACGAAACCGAGACCGCGGCCAAGGTCCTCGCCACGCTGATTTCCCACATGCAGGACGGCCTCGTGCCGAACCGCATCCCTGACGACGCCGCGGAATTCGACTACCACGCCGCCGACGCGACCCTCTGGCTCTTCGAGGCGGCGCGTCTCTATGCCGAACAGGCCGGCATGAACGACGCGTTCTTGCGCGACCAACTCTTCGGCGCACTCGTCACCGCTTTTCGCGCCATCGAAAAAGGGACTCGGCACAATATCCATCTCACCGCGGAAGGTCTTTTCGCGGCCGACGATGCCGGCTTTGCGCTCACCTGGATGGACGCCAAAGCGGGCGAACGCGCCATCACGCCGCGGTCGGGGCTCCCCATCGAGCTACAAGCGCTGTGGACGCGCGCCTGCGATACGCTGGCGGTCCTGGCGGGCGCGCTCGGCAACCCCAAGCTCGCCATTTACGCCAAAGACGCCCACGCGCGCGCTCTTTTTTCCTTTCGGCGTCGCTTCTGGTGCGAAAGCACGGGCTACCCGTACGACGTCATCCCCGAATCGCCTCACGACCATGCCCATAGCGATGCCTCCATCCGCCCCAACGCCGTGGTGGCGCTCGCCGTCGAGCCGCGCCTTTTCGATTCGCAGCAAGCGGCGTCGATCCTCGCCGTCGCCGAACGCGAGCTGCTCACGCCTTACGGACTTCGCTCGCTCTCGCCCCGGGAAACGGCCTACCGAGGCCGGTACCGCGGCAGCGTTGCCGAGCGCGACGCTGCCTACCATTCGGGCACGGTGTGGCCGTTCCTTCTCGGCTTTTACATCCGCGCGGCGGCACGGCAGAAATCGCGCGACCCCGCCGCGCGCCAAGCGCTCGAGAAACTGGTCGAATCGGCAGCCGGCCATGCGCTCGCCGTCGGGGAGGTTCCGCAACTGGCCGATGGCGATTCTCCTCATTACCCAGGGGGGGCGGTGGCCCAGGCGACCAGCGTGGCCGAGCTGTCCCGCGCTCTCTTCTGGGATCTTGCCTGAGCAAAGAGCGTGGCCCAAACTGACAGCTTGACGCGGCCCGCCGACAAGCCCCTACCTACGTCGGACCTCACGACGCTCGGCTATCGCCGCATCGTCTTGCTCCTGGTGGCGCTGGTCATCGTTCCCACCGGTCTCATCACCGCGGTGGGCACGCTCCTCATGTTCCTCGGCGAGGCTCGGGTCAACCTGGTGATGGGGATCCTCATCCTCTGCTTCACCGGTGCCGTCGTCACGGGCAGCGTCCTGGTGTGGGTCTTCGTTCGCCGCGAGGCGAACCTCTCCAAGCTGCAGAGCGATTTCGTCTCCAAGGTGTCCCACGAGCTTCGCACGCCGCTCACCTCCATCCGTATGTTCACCGAGACGCTCCAGCTGCGCCGCGGCGACGCCGAGCTCGAGAACCGCTGCGTGGAAGCGCTCGGCAAAGAGAGCATGCGCCTGCAGACCCTCATCGATCGCCTTCTCGAATGGGGTCGCATGGAGAGCGGCCGCCGCAGCTTCATCAAGCGCGAGACGGACGCCGGCAAGGTGGTGGAGGCCGCCATCCATGCCTTCGAGCCAGTCCGCGAAAGGCGCGATCTCGAGCTCGAAATCGACATTGCCCCGAATCTTCCGGTCATCGTCGCCGACCACGACGCGCTGGTCGACGCGGTGGTGAACCTCCTCTCCAACGCTTACAAGTACGGCGGCGATCCGCGCCGCATCGCCGTGAGTGCCAGCGCCGCCGAAGGGCGGGTGCGCATCGCCGTCAAGGACAACGGGGCCGGCATCCCTTACGCCGAGCACAAGCGAATCTTCCAGAAGTTCTATCGCGTCGACGATCGTTTGGCCCGCGAGAAGGAGGGGTCCGGTCTCGGGCTCGCCATCGTCGAGCACATCATGCGGGCCCACGGCGGCCGCATCGAGCTCGACAGCGCCCCCGGCAAAGGGTCGACCTTCACGCTCATCGTCACCCCTCCCCATGCGTCGGCCGATACCGGCTCCACCGCGCGCGCGATCGTGATAGGTCCGCCGCGTCGCGAAAGCTGAGGACGGGAAAGTGGCGAGCCCCGGTGACAACAACGGAACGACGCGGACCATTCTCGTCATCGAGGACGATCCCAGCATCACCATGGGTCTCGAGCTCAATCTGCGCGCGGAAGGCTACAGCGTCATCCTCGCCCACGATGGCGAAGAAGGGCTCACCAAGGCGCGCAAGGAAGACATCGACCTGCTCATCCTGGACGTCATGCTTCCACGGCTCAATGGCTTCGAAGTGCTGCGCGTCCTGCGCGGGGAGGGGAGCGAGATCCCGGTCCTCATGCTTTCGGCCCGCGGAGCGGAGATGGACAAGGTGATGGGACTCGAGCTCGGCGCCGAGGATTACGTCACCAAACCGTTCGGCCTGGCCGAGTTGCTCGCGCGGGTGCGCGCCATCCTCCGTCGCGATGGTAAGGGACGCGGTATGCGCAGCCCGGTCTTCCGCTCCGGCGTGCTCGAAATCAACGCCGACACCCGCCAGGTTCTGCGCGACGGCAAAGAAGTGGAGCTCACGGCGACGGAGTTCGACGTCTTGCTCTGCCTGGTCGAGGCCAAAGGCCGGGTGCTCTCGCGCGAGCAGATCCAGGCGAACGTCTGGGGTCCCGACCACCATGGCACCACGCGCACCGTCGACAACTTCCTCCTCCAGCTGCGCGCCAAGCTCGAAGTCGACCCCACCGAGCCGAAGCACCTCGTCACGGTGCGCGGCGTCGGTTATCGCTTCGTTCCTTGACCCGTGTGCGCGGCGCGGCTGCTCGCTCTTCACGATGGCGGCGAAACGGCGAACAGTCGTCGCGCGGCCGGCCGCTCCAGCATCCGCTCTTTGTGCGCCCTGATGTGGGGATAGGCGTCGAGCAGCTTTCGGCGCGTGGCCCAGCTCATCATGCTGGCGAGGACGATGTCGGCCACGGAGAGACGCCCATTGGCCAAGAACTCCGTGCCCGCGAGCTCGTTCTCCACGACCGCCGCCGCGGCGTGAAACCTCGCCAGCGCCCAGGGGACGATGGCGTCGACGCGCTCCTCCTCGGGGAGATCGGCGACGTGAAAGGCGAGGAGGTCGAGCGCCGACTCGAGCTCGGTCATCAAGAAGAAGAGCCACTTGGTGACATGGCCGCGCTCCGGCGTCCCCGCCTCGGGCAAGAGCCGATGCTCGGGATCGAGATCGGCGATGTAGAGACACAACGCCGCCGACTCGAAGAGCGCGACTCCACCGTGCTCGAGCGCGGGCACCCGGCCGAGCGGGTGCAGCTCACGATGACGGCGTTTTTGCTCGTCCGTCGCGTCGTCGAGCTGCACCAGCTCGTACGGTATCCCGAGCTCTTCCAGCACCCATTGCGGCCGCGCGCCGCGCGTCTGACGCGCGGTGAAAAGTCTCAATGCGCTCATCGTGCACCTCCGACGAACGCGTCGAGCGGGGAAAGCACGCTCACGATGACCGCGAGCCACAGCATGCTCCACACGATCAGATAGACCGCGCCCGCCCAGAGTTCCTGCCGGCCCAGCTTGCTTTTTTGCGCGACTTTGGTGGGGACCGTTACCCAATGCCACGGCGATACAGCGTCTAGTCTTGTCGACATTTGCTTCTCCTCCGTCATGGGCGTCGCGCTCGGCGCCCGCCTGATTGCTGATTCCGCGGGCGTCGCGCTACGCGCCCGCCCGACCCGTGCCCGAGCCGAATTTCCGTTCTCGACGCGTCGTGGGGCTTGGGACCTCGCCCCGCTGGGTCGCTCCGTCGTAGATATAACCTTCAACATGTCTTTCACGGGTTAGAACATGGCGCTTGCCAGCTAACC
>DATHES010000200.1:0-5830 GCA_035318465.1 Polyangiaceae bacterium | reverse complement strand
CCAAGGGAGCGAGTATGGATATCGAGATTCTTCGCGGCGAAATCGAGCGTCTTTTCAGTCTCGACGAGCTTACGGCGCTCAGCCGGGATTTGCTGGGGCTCGATCCGGAAGAGGTGGGCGGAACGAAGGCCAAGGCTTCGTTTGCTCGGGCCCTCACCGAGAGATGCTCGCAGACGGAAGCGCTCGAGGCCCTGGTGGAGGCCGTCATCGGCTCGCGCGCGGATGCCGATCCGAGGCTGCGCGACCTGAGTCAGAGCGGATTTTCCGCAGACGAGACGTTGCAGAAGGGGGTCAAGGTCGGGCCTTTCACGATCAGCCACCGCCTCGGCGAAGGGAGCGAAGCCATCGTTTACCGGGCCGACCAGGACGGTGAGCCCGTCATCCTCAAGGTGCTGCGCCGGGAAGCGTCTCGCGATGCGCGCGCGTTGAATCGGTTCCTCACCGTGACCCGCCTCATCTCGCGCCTCGGACACCCCTCCCTGCCGCAAGGTCTCAGCGTTGGGCAATTGCCGGACAACGGTGCGCACTACATCGCCTACGAAGACAGCAAGGGGGAGCCCCTCGCCCTGCGCATCAAGCGGGACGGGCCTCTCAGTTTCCGCGACGCCCGCACGGTGCTGCGGGCCGTGCTCGATGCGCTGGCGGCTCTGCACGATCGCCGCATCGCCCACGGCAATCTCAAGCTGGAGAACATCATCGTCACCCGGCGGCCGGAGGGGGATCAGGTGCTGCTCGTCGACGGCGGTGTCGATCGGCTGCGCCTGCGCGCGCGGGCCATGAACGGGCACTCCCAGTTCGTTCACACGCTCGCCTCACCGAGAACGGTGGCGCCCGAGCAAATCCGCGGCAGCATCGCGACGCCGCGGGCCGACGTCTATGCGTTCGGAGCCGTGCTCTACGAGATTCTTACTGGCAAGCCGGTCTTCAGCGCGTCCCAAGCCGTCGACCTCGCGGTTTCGCACCTCATCGAGGAGCCGTCCGCACCGAGTGAAACGGCGCCGCGCGGTTGGGTACCGAAGAACGTCGATGACTTCGTCCTTTCGCTGCTCGCCAAAGAGCCGACGGCACGCCCGCGCGATGCCCGCGCTCTTCTCGAGTCGTTCGAGGGCCTCAGCAAGTCGCCCGCGACCGGCGGTGTCGACGCAATGGACCAAGAGGAGCTCGAGGCGCGCATCCAAGAGCTTCTCACCAGTCCCGACAACGAGGGGCTCGCCCTTCGTCTCGAGAGCGCCGTGCAAGAGGGGGCGGACCCCGCGCGTGTGGCGCAGGCCTTCGCCCTGGCGGCCGAGCAAATGCCGGCCACAGGGTCCGACGGGGAGCCCCAGCATGACGCCAAGCTGAGCCTGCTTTTCCGCGCCGCGCGCACCTACGAGGCAGCGAGCGACCGAGACCAGGCCGAGGAGATCTACACTCGCATCCTCGAGCTCGACCCGTCCAACGACATCGCCGTGGGCGCGCTCGTCCAGGTGCGAAAGTCGCTCGGCAAATTCGAAGAGGTCATCGAGATGCTCCTCGAACGCGCCGACGGGTCGGAGAGCGGCGTCGAGAAGGCCCGCGTGATGGCCGACATCGGCCACATCTACGCGTCCGAGCTCGGCGATCGTTCGCAAGGCATGGTCGCCTATACGCAAGCCTTCTGCGAAGACCCGGAGACGGAAGCTTACGCCGACGAGGTGGAGCGGTTGGCGGGAACGGACCCCGCGGCGTGGACCGAGGCGACGACGGCGTGCGCCGAGGCGACCAATCGAGAGATGCGCGCCGAGGTGAAGCTCCACCTCTACGCTCGCCTCGGCAGCTGGTACGCAGACAAGGCGGCGCGCTCCGATCTGGCGATGGCTTGCTTTCAGACGATTCTCGCCTCCAATCCGCACGACGAAGCGGCGCTCCGCGGCCTGTGCTCGGTCCACGAGAAGGCGCAGCAGTGGGGCGAGCTGGCCGCGCTCCTCGCCCATCGCGCCACCGCCGCGCCGAGCCCGGCGTCAGCGCGCAATTTCATGGCCCAAGCCGCGGAGCTATTCGAGCACCGGCTGGCAGACCTGACGCGCGCCAAAGAGCTCTATCAGAAGGTGCTGTCCGATGACCCGACGCACCTCACCGCCAGCGAAGGCTTGCAGCGCATCCTGGAGTCGACCCGCGACTTTTCGGGGTTGGTGAAGATGCTCGAAGATCGCGCGGTCACGCTGCGCGGCGACAAGCGCTGGACGGCGATCGCGCGCATGGCGCAGGTCTTCGAAGAGCACCTCGCCGACTTGCCCGAGGCGACGCGGCTCTACGAAGTCATCCTCGACGAGGACAAGCACAACACGATCGCGTTGAAAGGCCTCGACCGCGTCTACACGCGCGGCGAGCGCTACAAGGATCTTCTCGGCGTGCTCGAACGACAGCTCGACGCCGCCACCACGCCGCGCCAGAAGATCGCCATCTACGAGCGGTTGGCCGGGCTCTACGAAAAAGAGTTCATCGACCACGAGAAGGCCGCCGAAGCGTGCGAGGCCATGCTCGCCATCGACCCCAGCATGCCTGAGCCGATTGCGGCGCTGACGCGTCATTACCGCTCCCTCGATCGTTGGGAGGACGTCGCTTCCTCGTTCGAGCGCCAGCTGCGCGTCGTGAGCGATGACCCCACGAGGATCGAGCTTCTCCTGGCGCGCGGCAAGGTGCTCCTCGAGCAGATCGGGTCACCCACCCGCGCGCTCGACGCCTACGACCGCGTTCTGGCCATCGATCCCAACCATCCCCTGGCGCTCGACGCGGTAGCCAAACTCCGGGCTGGCAAGGGCGACTCCACGATGGCGGTACAAGCCATCGAGGCGTTGGTGCAGCAAGCCACCACGCCGGATGCCAAGGCCGACCATCTCATCCGCGCGGCCAAGCTGCTCGAGGACGCCGGTGACTTCGACGGCGCCATCGAGCGCTACAAATTGGCGCTGGAAGCAGTCCCGGCGCACACCATCGCCTCCGAATCGCTGCGCGCAGCGTACACGTCGCGCGGCGACATCACCGCGGCGGTCGACCTCATCGGCCGTCAGGTGGAAATGACGGACGGATCGATGCAGAAGGCGCGGCTGCTCGCCGAATCGGCTCGCCTCACCAAGCATGGGCTGAAGGACGACGAGCGCGCCTTGGTTGCTGCCACGCAGGCCAATATGCTCGACCCGACCAATGTCGAAGCGCTGGTCGTGCTGGGCGATCTCGCCTTCGAGGAAGAGCGTTTCCACGAGGCCGTCAATCACTACGAAATCCCCGCCAACCGGGCCGACAAGCTCGGGCCGGACGACGCCACGCGTGTTCTCCTGCGCTACGTCGACGCCCTCTACCAAACCGGCGCCAGCGAAAAGGCACTCTCCCCCACCAACGAGCTGCTCAAGATCGCGCCCGACGACTCCGAGGCGCTCGGACGAGTGGCGCGGGTGGCCTTCGATCACGACGACCCCAAACGCGCCTACGAGCTGTACCGCGAGTTGCTCGAGCGGTTCCGCGACCGGCTCAGCGAAGCAGAGGAGGCCGAGTCGCTCTATCGGCTCGGTGAAGCGGCACGACGAGCCGGCTTCACCGAGTTCGCTCTGCCACCCTTGAGCGAAGCCGCCGATCTCGACCCGGGCGCAGCCGCGCCGCTCGCCTCGCTGGCCAAGCTGTTCGAAGCCGAGGGCGACTGGGAAAACGTCATCAAGATGAAGAGCCGCCGGCTCGACGTCGCCGAAGGAGAAGAGAGATACGCGCTCCTGCTCGAGATCGGCGAGATCTTCACGACCAAGCTCGAGGACCGAACGCGGGCGGCAAAGACCTATATCGCCGCGCTCGAGGAAAACCCCGAAGATCGCAACATCCTCACCAAGCTGATGCAGCTCTACAGCGAGGACAAGGATTGGAGCAAACTGGTCGAGGTCGTCGTGAAGTTGTCGGATTTCGTCGACGACTCGAAACAGAAGGCCAAGTACCTGCACACCGCGGCCATGGTCAGCGCGCGCCAGCTCGGCGAGACCGATGCCGCCATCGAGTACTACGAGCGCGCCCTCGAGCTCGACCCGACCCTCGAACGCGCCCTCGAAGAGGCCATCGAGCTGCGCCGTCAGAAGGGCGATTACCGCGGCGTGGAAACGCTCTTGCGCATCAAGCTCGACCGCGCCAACGAAGCCGAAGAGCAGGCCAAGATGCTGCAGTCGTTCGAGGAGCTGGCCGTCCTCTATCACCGCGATCTCGGGTGGACGAGCGCAGCCATCGACGCCTACGAAGCAGCGCAGACCCTCGATCCGGAAAACCGCCACCGGGAGGAGATACTGGCCAACCTCTACGCCTCTGATCCCGTTCAGTATCTGGAAAAGGCCGTCAACGCGCACCGCGCCATCCTCAGCCGTAATCCGGATCGCGCCGATTCCTACAAGCTATTGAGGCGTCTCTACACCGAGACCAAACGCGCCGACGCGTCGTGGTGCATGTGCCAGGCGCTCACCCTGCTCAACCTGGCCGAACCGGACGAGGAGCGGTTCTTCCGCCGCATGCGCACCGATTCACCGGCGCCCGCCCAGACGCAGCTCACTTTCGACGACTTTCAGAACCTGCTCGTTCACGAGGACGCCGACCCCACGCTCTCGGCGCTCTTCCTGCTCATCGAGCCGGCGATCCTGGGGGCGCGCGGTCAAGCCTTCGAAGCGATGGGCTACGACCTTCGTTACGCGGTCGACCTGGCCGAGAATCCGCATCCCATGGCCCAGACAATCTACTGGGCATCGAGCGTGCTCGGCCTGACCCAGCCGCCCACCTTCGAGAACACCAACGACCCGGGCGGGCTCTCGTTCCTGCACTCCCAGCAGCCGGCTATCGTCCTCGGCCGCTCCGCGCTCGAAGCGCAGATCGAGCCGCAGGCGGCGGCGTTCATCGTGGCACGGCACCTCGCGTACTACAGCCAGGGCTTTTACGTGCGGCAGCTGATCTCCACCGGCACTGGCCTCAAGGCGTGGCTCTTCGCGGCGATCAAGATGATCTCGCCGACCTTCCCCATCCAGGCCGAGCTGGAGACGCCCATGCGCGACGCGCTCAGCGCCCTCGAGCGGGCCGTCACTGGCTCGACGCGGGAACGGCTGGCGAGCCTCGTGGCCAAGCTCCTCTCCGGCGGCGGTGCGCTCGACCTCAAGAAGTGGGTGGTCGCGGTCGATCTCACAGCCGACCGCGCCGGGTTCTTGATGTCCCACGATCTTCAAGTAGCCGGAGAGCTCATCAAAGCCTCGGGCGAGGAAGCCAGCGCGTCGTCGGTCAAGGAGCGGCTCAAGGAGCTCATCCTCTTCGCGACGAGCGAGCAATATTTCGCCCTGCGCGCCAAGCTCGGACTCGCGATCGACAGCTGAGGGGATCGGCCGCCGGAGGTGCCCTCCGGCGGGCGGCGATCGCGCTTCGCTCGGCCATCGTGCAGAGCCTGAGAAACGGGCGCCTCGTATTTGCTGCATTGCTCGGCACGAGCAGACTCGCGGGGTCGCGCGACGGAACGGGGGACGCTGGCTCGATCGCGCGTGGCCTCGCTCAGGCTTCGCCGCCCGCCGGAGGGCACCTCCGACGGCCTTTGGGGGATTTGTGGGCGGCGCGACGTGTCGGTAGTTCGGTGGGCCATGGCGCACTTTGGCACAACCGTGGACAGCTACAGGAGACCCTCCGTCGCGGCGTGGGTGACGATTGCAGCGAAAAACGACGTCGAGTTGCACCCTTTTAGGGTCGCAATTGGGCAGAGCCATCGGCGGCTATGCGACGGCATGACGCATGCACTGCCGTATCTCGGAGATCTGCGCAATGAACCGACTCGAGACGCTCTTATCTTCATTGCTCGTCGGGGGCATGTTGG
>DATHES010000199.1:0-64167 GCA_035318465.1 Polyangiaceae bacterium | reverse complement strand
CCATGCCGCCACCCATGGTGGCCACGGCGGTGTTCGAGCTGGTCCACATGCACTGCCCGGTGACCGTGGCCTGCGTGCCGATGTCGTAGATGACGACCGCGGTGTAGGCCTGCGTCGCGTTGGTGGCGATCATCGCGGTGGCGGGCGAGACGGTGACCGCCGTCGGGATGGCGGGCGTGACCGTGATGTTGGTCGTGCCCATGACGCTCCACTGGGCCCACGTCGCCGTTACCGTCGTCGTCCCTACGGCTACCGCGGTGGCGAGGCCTTGCGTGCCGGCGCCGTTGCTGATGGTGGCCGTGGCGACTCGACCGGTAGTCCACGCGACCTGGGTGGTGACGTTCAGTGTCGTGCCGTCGGTGTAGACGGCAGTGGCCGTCATCTGCTGCGTCCGGGTGACCTGGAAGCTGGCGTTGGCCGGCGTTACCTCGATCGCCTTCGGCACGGCGTCGGTGACCGTGAGCGTGGTCGTCGCGGTGATGCCGCCGGAGGTGGCTAGCACCTGCGTCATCCCCAGCGCGACGCCCGTTGCTTGACCGTTCGATCCGGCGGCGTTGCTGATGGTGGCGATGGCAGCACTCTGCGTCGCCCAGGCCACCAGGGTGGTGACGTCGAGCATCTGCCCAGTGTCGTAGGTGCCGGTGGCGGTGAGCGGGATGGTCCCGCCCTTCGGGACGGAGGGTGCCGCCGGCGCAATGGCGATGCTCACGAGCTTCGCCGCGACCACGTTGACCGTCGCCGTGCCGGTGATGCCGTTGAGCGTGGCGGTGATGGTCGCCATGCCCGGAGCGAGTCCGGTGACGACCCCTTCACTGCCCGCAGCATTGGACACCGTTGCGCTGGTCGGAGCGCTCGACGTCCACGCCACGCTGGCCGTGATGACGAGGTTCGTGTTGTTGTCAAAACGGCCCGTCGCGACGAGCGGCTGGGTCGGGCCGCCCACGATGAGCGTGCTCGTGGCCGGCGTGATGGCGATGGAAACGAGCTTGGCGGGAGTGACCGTCAACACGGTCGTCCCCACGATGGGGGTGCCGCCCTGGTTGAGCGTGGCCGTGATGTTGGTCGTCCCCGCGGCGATGGTGGTGCCACCCCCGTTGGGACCGATGCTCGCCACGGCGCCCGTGCTGGATGCCCACTGAACCGAATCGGTGACGTCACGGACCACGCCGTCGTCGTACGTTCCGGCCGCCTGGAACGTGAACGTCACACCGACTGGTAAAATGGGGTTCGGCGGTGTGAGGGCAATCGACACGAGCTTGGCCGGGGTGACCGTGAGCATCGCAGTGCCGGAAACACCGCCGGTGGGCATGGTGGCCCGGATGGTCGACATGCCGGGGACAATGCCGGTCGCGACGCCGGGGGTCGCGCTCCCCGAGGCGGAGATCGAGGCGATGGCAGTATCCATCGAAACCCAGTTGACCGTCGATGTCACGTTCGTCGTCGTGTTGTCGGTCAGGGTCGCCGTCGCCGTGAACTTGACGGTCGCGCCGATTCCCACCGTCGGGGTTGCTGGCGTCACGGCGATCGATACGACCGTCGCGCTGGACACGGTGATCGTGGCGTCCGCGGTGAGCATCTCGGGCTGCTTCACCACATGAATGGTGGAGGTGCCCGCCGCGACGCCCGTCACGAGACCGCCGGTGCTGACGGTCGCCACGCCGGGCGCGGTGGTCGTGTATTGCACCTGCGCAGTCAGATCCTGCGGCGTGCTGCCGTCCGAATAGAAGCCAGTGACACTCAGCTGCCGGGGCGTCGCCAGGCCGATGTTGGTCACAGCGGGATCGACGCTGATCCTGATCAGCGTCCTGGCCGTGCCGCCATCGGGAAGCCTTCCGCCGTCGCCGGGGTCCGGTCCGCCGCCGGGACCGTCGATGCGGGCCCCATCGGGGAGGACCCCGGGAGTATCACCGCCAAGCGACGTGTCGCCCCTGTCGCCACCCGCGGCATCACCCCGGGCCGAGCTGTCGAGACCGCCGCCGTCGAGGTCGGGGGGAAGCAGACCTTCATCGCTTCGACCTCCGCACGCGATCCCACTGATCGCGATCGCGAGGAGCAGAAGCCAGGACTGAAAAAAACGCTGAAAAAACCGACGTAGGGAAGGTCGACTCATAACACGCCGCGCCCTCGGCACGAAATCTCGCGCCAGGAAATAGGAGAACTGCTCGCGCCCAACCCTCCTGTGGGCCCTTGGAGCCAAAACGGATCATACGTGGGCGAAGATGTGTCAGAATCAAACTTTTGTTGCCCGTGCGGATACGGACGGGCATCGACTTCGTGGCACCCGACGTGGCGTTCGTGTCACGGCCCTGCCGGGCCCCCAGTTGACTTTCGCGAGGTCGCGCGTACCCTTCGCGTCCCAACCTCAACTACGGGGGCTGGTTCTTCGCCTGTTGGCGGGGGACAAGACTCCGAAACTCCACACGCTCTTCATCAGCGAATCCTCCGGGCCCGGTGCCGCCCAACCCGCACGTTTGACGCCAAGTCTCGTGCGAGGGCGGTTGGTCCGAAGGGAAGAGCGGCGGCATAACCGAAAGGAGCGCATCCCATGTCCGACGTCACCACCGAAGTCCCCATCGTAGAGGCTCCTCCGCCTCGAACCCCCGGCGAACTGCCCCTCCCCCTGCGCTCGCTCATCGAAGCGGGCGTGCATTTCGGGCACCAGACCAAGCGCTGGAACCCGCGGATGCGACCCTTCATCTACGGAGCGCGCAACGGGATCCACATCATCGATCTCGATCAGACCGCGCGCATGTTCAAGCGTGCGTACGACTTCATCGTGGAGACGGTGGGTCGCGGCGGCCACATTCTCTTCGTCGGCACCAAGCGCCAGGCGCAGGACATCGTCATCGAAGAAGCGCAGCGCGCCGCGATGTTCTTCGTCACCAACCGCTGGCTCGGCGGCACGCTGACCAATTTCCGCACCATTAAGCAGGGGCTCGATCGCCTGCGCTCGCTCGAGCGCATGAAGGACGACGGCACCTACGAGCAGCTGCCCAAGAAAGAGGTCTCGCGTCTCGAGAAGGAGCGGGAGCGTCTCGAGAAATACCTGGGCGGGCTGAAGAGCATGGGCTCGCTGCCCCACGCCGTGTTCGTGATCGATCCCCATCAGGAGCAGATCGCGGTGAGCGAAGCGCGCAAGCTCAATATCCCGCTCATCGCCATCACCGACACCAACTGCGATCCCGATCTCATCGACTTCATCATTCCGGGCAACGACGACGCCATTCGTTCGATCAAGCTCATCACGTCCCGCGTGGCCGATGCGTGCGTCGAAGGCTCCCAGCGCCGCAAGGACAACCTGGCCGGGCGTCCTCCGCAGCGCGACGACACGACGATCTACGCCGGTCCCCGCACCCGCTCCGCCCGCTCGACCAACTAGCTCCAGGGTGGTGAAGAAGCAGGAACCGCCTCCCTCCCGATGCGCCTCCATCGCTCATTCTCCCCCCGCCTGCCGGCTCCCCCCTCACGAGTGAGGGGGGATGGGGGGGAGAAATCACAAGGACAACCTCATCAGTAGCAATCACAAGGACAACGTCATGGCAGCGATTACCCCCCAGCTCGTGAAAGAGCTCCGTGAGCGAACCCAAGCCGGCATGGCCGACTGCAAGAGCGCCCTCGTCGAGGCCGATGGTGACCCCGAGAAAGCCGTCGAGATCATCCTCAAGAAGGGGCTCGCCAAGAGCGCCAAGCGGGCCGGCGCCGTCGCGTCGGAAGGCGAGGTGCGTGCCCACGTCGCCACTGACGCCAAGAGCGGCGTTCTCGTGGAGGTCAACATCCAGACCGATTTCGCGGCCCGCAACGAGAAGTTCAAGGCGCTCGTCGCCGACATCGTCAGGGTCGCCGCCGGCGCCAAAGAGGGGATGAAGCTCGAGGATCTCCCGTACCCCGTCGGCGCCAAGACCGTGGGCGAGGTGATGAACGAGCTCATCGCGCAGATCGGCGAGAAGATCTCCATTCGCCGCTTCGCGCGGCTCGATCTGTCGGCCCCCGCGGGCGCGATTCATTCGTACGTGCATCTCGGGGGCAAGATCGGCGTCCTCCTCGAGGCGGTCGCCAATTCGGGGGAAACGGCAGCGCGCCCCGAGTTCAAGAAGTTCATCGACGACGCCGCCATGCAGATCGCGGCGATGAATCCGGTCTATCTCACCCGCAGCGAGGTCCCCAAGGCGGTCGTCGACAAGCAGCGCGAGATCTACGCCGCGCAGCTCCGCGAAGAGCCGAAGCCCAAGCCCGAAGCGGCGTGGCCCAAGATCATCGAGGGCAAGCTCAACAAGTGGTACACCGAGGTCTGCCTGCTCGATCAGGAGTCGGTCCTCGTGCCCGGTTCGAGCATCGACCAGGTGCGCGGTCAGGTCGTCAAGGAGACGGGGGGAACCCTCGAGCTCAAGCGATTCGTGCGTTTCGAGCGCGGGGAGGGGATCGAGAAGCGCGCCGACGACTTCGCCGCGGAAGTAGCCAAAATGGCCGGCGGCTGAGTCATGGGCGAGGCGCGGGGCGAGATGGGGGAAAAGCTCTGCGCCATCTCCGTCGATCTCGACGAGATCCCTTTCTACCACCAGATCCACGGGCTCCCCCCGCCGGGAGACGCGTCGTCCGACGCCGTTTTCGACATCGCGCTCGAGCGCCTCTCGGAATTTGCGCGATCGCAGGCTCTGCCGCTCACGCTGTTCGTCATTGGCTCGACCTTGGAACGCAAAGAGAACGGCCAAAAGCTGCGCGCGCTGGCCGAGGCGGGGCACGAGCTCGGTAACCACACCTTCGGGCACCGCTACGACCTCACGCGCCTCGACGCAGCGACGATGCGCAACGAGATCGAATTCGCGCAGGACGCGATCGAAAAGGACACCGGGCGCCGTCCGGTCGGCTTTCGCGCGCCGGGGTACACCGTTACCGACGAGCTGCTCGGTCTCGTCGAGCATGCCGGCTTTCTCTACGACTCCTCCGTTTTTCCTTGTCCGGTGTACTGGGCAGCCAAGGGGGCGGCCATTTCCGCCATCCGATTGCAAGGACGACGTTCGCACTCCGTTCTCGATACGCCGCGCGTGCTGACCGCTCCCACGCGGCCCTATCGCATCGGACATCCGTATTGGAAACGCGGGGGCGGGCTCTTGGAACTCCCGATTCAAGTCACGCGCGGCGCGCGCTTACCGTTCTTCGGGACGTCGGTCACCGTGGCCGGTCCGCTGATGGCGCGTCAGCTCGCGCGCACCGTCGCCGGCGAACCGCTCGTCAATCTCGAGCTGCACGGTATCGACGTGCTCGACGTGGAGGACGGGCTCGGGCATTTGGTCAAGTTTCAACACGACGTGCGCATCCCGCACCAGCGCAAATTGGCGGCGCTGACGGCGGTCGTCGAAACGCTCCGCGAGGCCGGGCACAAGTTCGTGCGATTGGACGAAGCAGCGCGCACGTTTGCGTGAGGGGCGGTCTCAATCGGGCGGCCGTGAAATCCGCGACACGTCCACCCCCGACGCGTCGACGAACTTCTGCGTTTCCACGCTCGCTTTTAGGATCTCATCCGGCGTGCCGCGCGCGACGACGTGCCCGCCCTCGAGCAGATACGCGTAATGTGCAATGCGAAAAGCGCTCGTCATGTCGTGCGAAATGACGACGTTGGTGACCTGGAACATTTCCCTCATCTGTTCGATGAGGTCGTCGACCATGCGCGAGGTGGTCGGATCGAGGCCGCTCGTCGGTTCGTCGTAGATGAGGATGGCGGGCTTGAGCATGAGGGCGCGGGCGAGGCCGACGCGTTTGCGCATGCCGCCGGAGAGCTCGGAGGGAAAGAGCTTCTCGGTGCCTTGCAGACCGAGGATCCCGAGCTTTTCGGTGACCGCAGCGCGGATTTCCTTGTCGCGCATCTTGGTGTGCTCACGCAGCGGAAAGGCGATGTTCTCGAGCACCGTGAGCGAGTCGAGCAGGGCGGCGTATTGAAAGACCATGCCGAATTTTCGCCGCGCTTGGTTGAGCTCGAGATCGCGCATGGCGACCATATCTTCGCCGTCGACGAAGATGCGCCCCGAGGTCGGACGATCGAGGGCGATGAGCAGCCGAAGGAGCGTCGTCTTGCCGGCGCCCGAGCCTCCCAAGATGACGGTGGTTTTGCCGCGGGGAACGACGAGACTGATGTCGCGCAGCACCTCTTTGGCGCCGAAGCGCTTGGAGAGGTGCTCGACGACGATGTGCTCGTGGTGCGCGAAGGTGCGGCGGGATTCGCTCACGTGAGAACGATTCTTACTCGACCGAAGCTCGGCGCGCCTAGATTTTCGTTTGCGCGGGGCCGAGCGAGGCGTACCTTGAGGCGAAGCGCTGCGCGGTCGAATGGGGCGACCAGGCGCGACGGAGACGCCATGACACAGGAGCACCTCGCGGCCATTCTGGAGCTCATCTCGGCCAAATCGGACAAGGACGGCTGGTCCACGTTCCCGGACGGGCGCGGTCTCACGCTCTACGCGGCCCACGACGGCGTTCAGCTCACCGTCGCCCGCGTGGAGGCGATCTTGGTCAAAGGGGGTCTCATGCGCGCGCGCACGACGCGCGGCGAAATCTACATGCTCGCGCTGGAAGACGTTTTCGCCGCCGCGGCGGAGGCAGCTGCCGTGAACGTGCGCAAGGCCGGTTTCGTCTGAGCCGGCGTTGCATCGCTCGGTCGTTTCGACGGGAGTAGCTGCGCTCGCGCTCTTTGCGCGCGCCGTCGCCCGCGCGCCTTGGCCTTGGCTTCGCTGGGCGGGGGCCCTGCTGGGCCTTTCGGCCGGGAGCATACTGCGCATCCGCCGGGTGCACGTGGAGACCGCGATGCGACGGGCCTGTTTGACGGGTGTGCCGGCGCTGGCGCGTTCCATGTACGCGTCGCTCGGGACGGCGGTGTTCGAGTTCTTGTGGCTCGTGGGGAGAGGCGCGCCGCCGGCGCTGGTCCTCGGCGAAAGAGCACGCGCGGTGCTGGCCGAACACGGTCGCGCTGCCAAGCGCGGCACGCGACAGCGGGGGTTCGTGGTGGCGACGGCACACACCGGCAACTGGGATTTCGTAGGCTGCGCCTTGGCGCGCGATCACGTGGATCTCAGCGTCGTGACCAAGCGTCTCTCCTTGCCGTGGCTCGACCGGTTTTGGCAAGAGCGCCGCTCATCGTTCGGGATCGAGCTCTTGCACGGCGCTGGTGTATTCGGTCGCGCCGTGGAGGCCGTCCAGCGCGGTCGGGCCGTGGCTCTGCTCATCGATCAAGTCCCCGAGCGGCGCTCGGCGGTCACGGAGCTGTCGTTCTTGGGGCAGCGCGCGCGTTGCGACACCACGCCCGCGCTTTTGGCGGCGCGAACCGGGGCGGTGCTCGTCCTCGCGCTCGGACGGCGTCTGCCCGACGGCAGGCACACGGTCGATGTGCCGCTGATCCTCGATCCGCCGCCGCGGGCGTCGCGCCGCTGGGTCGAAGACGCGACGCGCGCGCTGAACGTCGCGCTCGAACGCTTCGTCCTGGAGCACCCCTCGCAGTGGCTCTGGATGCACCGTCGCTGGAAAGAAATCTCGCACGCTCCGGCATCACGCTCTGGCAGGAGAAGATCGGCACCAGCACCACGCGGTCAGTTCTTCGCCCTACCCGATCACGATCGGCCAATTCAGCGAGGCGGCCACGTAAGATGCGGCGAGGCCGCCGCCAAGGGGGCTCCGATGGCCACGGCCGCGAGGCGCTCGCCTTGATGGCTTCGTTGAAGGGGCCTTTGGCCCGTCCGGTCAGGCGGCTCCGTGGCGTATGCCTGCTCCGATGATCGATCTGGCAGCGAGAATCTGACAGCGTAGTGCTAGCCCGCTCCTCATCCCTTTGCTAAGCCTGCCGGCATGGGCGACGACGTTCTTCTCATCGGTAAGCACGCCTTTCGATCGCGTCTCATCGTCGGAACCGGCAAATACAAGGACGTCGACGAGACGGCTCGCGCCGTCGCCGCTTCAGGCGCCGAGCTCGTCACGGTCGCGCTCCGTCGCGTCAACCTGCAAGAACGCGGGGAAGGGTCGATGATGTCGCTGCTCACCGGCGGCAAGTTCAAGCTCTTGCCCAACACCGCCGGCTGCGCGACGGCCGAGGAAGCCGTGCGCACTTGCCGTCTGGCGCGCGAGCTCGGTCTTTCCGACCTCGTCAAGCTCGAGGTCATCGGGGACGACAAAACGCTCTTCCCTGACAACGAGCAGACCCTCGCTGCCGCCAAGGTGCTGGTGGCGGAGGGGTTCATCGTGCTTCCGTACTGCATCGACGACCCCATCGTCTGCCGTAAGCTGGAGGACATGGGTTGCGCGGCGGTGATGCCGCTCGCGGCGCCGATCGGATCGGGGCTCGGCATTCGTAACCCGTACAACCTGGCGATCATTCTCGAGCACGCCAGGGTTCCCGTCATCGTCGATGCCGGTGTGGGCACCGCCAGCGATGCGGCGGTGGCCATGGAGCTCGGCTGTCACGGCGTGCTCATGAACACCGCCATCGCCGGCGCCAAGAAGCCGATCTTGATGGCGGAGGCGATGCGCGACGCGGTCATCGCCGGTCGCAAAGCGTTTCTAGCCGGACGCATCGCGCGCAAGCTCTACGCCACCGCTTCGAGCCCCGAGTCCGGGCTCATCGGATGAGCGGCACCAGAAGGCGCGGCGCGGCGCTTTTCTTGGCGGGGGCGCTCGCGTACGCTCCGTACCAGTGCGGCAAAGCGCCGGAGCGCTCGCTGCGCGAAGAGACGCCGGGCGAGGCGCTCTACGGTCTGGCGCAGAAGATGAAGGCTGACGGCGATGATCAGGGGTACCGAACGACGCTGCGCTATATCGTCGCCCGCTACCCATCGAGCCGCTACGCCGCCGCGGCGAGGATCGACCTCGGCACCGACGCAGCGGACACCGGCGGACCGTGACACCGCCCGATCTCATCGCGATCACGGACGATGCGCTGTCCGACGACGAGATCGAGCAGCGAGCGACGCACATTCTGAGCGCGGTTCCGGTCGGATCCACCGCGCTTCAACTGCGCGATCGGCAGCGCACGTCGCGCGCGCTTCTCGCCCTGGCCGAGCGCCTTCGCTGCCTCTCTGCTCGTCACCGCGCGCCCCTTCTCGTCAATGACCGCATCGACATTGCCTGCGCCGTCGCAGCCGACGGCGTGCACCTCGGCGGGCGATCGGTCGACATCGCCGACGCGCGCCGCCTGCTCGGGCGCGAGGCGTTCGTCTCGGTGGCCGCTCACGACGTTGCCGACGTGGAAGCGGCCGCGCGGGGCGGGGCGACGGCGGCACTGGTCTCGCCCATCTACACGACGCCGGGCAAAGGCGCGCCGCGCGGCCCCGCGTTTTTGAGCGAAGCACGCGCGCGCGCGGCGGAGCTGCTTCTCTATGCGCTGGGGGGCATCGATCCGGCGCGCGCGGTCGAATGCGCCGGGGCAGGCGCCTACGGTGTCGCCGCCATCCGCAGTATTTGGACCGAGCGCGACGGCGGATCAGCCGCCTGTGCGATGGTGGCTGCGGTACGTGCGCGTCGCAGGTAAGCAAACGTCCTACGTTGCCCGGTAGGGGCGCAATGCCATTTCACGCTGTTTTCCGCGGCGCTGCCGCATGTAGGAGCGATTGCGCCATCGCGTCAGCGAACCATCGAATTGCCAGCTCGAGGGCGACGCGCCATTCATTGCGAGTGATGAAGGACGTTGATAGGCTGTTGGTATTGGTGCCGTACTATTCTTTGAGGATCAAAATGGGGCTTAGCCGGTTGGTTGGTGTGGCCTGCGCGTCGGCTGTGGTGTGGGCGACCGCTTGCGGAGGAGACGCATTTTCAGTCGACGAGCAGACGTCGGGCGGGGCCGCGGGTAGCGCGGGCGCAGCGACGGTCGGCGGCCGTGGTGGCACGGGCGGTACAACCGCAGGCGCAGGCGGATCGGGCGCCGGTAAAGCGGACGGTTCGGCGACCGGGGGCTCGGGCGGCGCAACGGGCACCGGTGGCGCAACGGGCACCGGTGGTTCGATGGGCAGCGGCGGCACCATGGGCAGCGGTGGCGCAACGAGTACCGGCGGTACGACCGGCAGCGGCGGCTCCATGGGCAGCGGTGGCGCGACGGGTACCGGCGGCGGTACGACCGGCAGCGGTGGCCGAGGCGGTTCGGGCGGCACGAGCGGGGCGTCAGGCGCTGCCGGCTCGCACGCCGGCAGCGGCGGTTCGACGGGTGGCGCAGGACCCGGCGGCGGATCGTCGGGCGCCGCGGGAACAGGCGGAACGGCCGACGGAGGCATGGGCTCGCGTGACGCGTCGCCGGACAGTGACGCGGGCAAAAGCGGCGGCGCAGGCGCGGGCGGCACCTCCGGCGCAGCTGGTGCGGCAGGCGCGATGGCCGGCGGCACGGGCGGCACGGGCGGAACCGGCGGCGGCACGGGCGGAACTGGCGGCACCACCGGCACAGGCGGCACGGGTGGTACGGCCACCGGCGGCACGGGCGGGATCGGCGGCACGGGCGGCACGGTTCCTGGCGATGCCGGATCGAACTTCGACGTCGGATGTCAGTATCCTCTGCCGTGCTGTCCGTGCACCAACGCGAGCGCGACGCTGGCGGCGCCTCCTCCGTGCTGCCAGATCTGCGCGTGTCCTCCTCCGCCACGGTGACCGAAGCCCCGCGGCCGTGGTCATCCGAGCGGCTTTCGCAGCGGCCTCGCCGCATCTCAAAGTGGCTGCCTCGCTGAATTGGCCGATGGCGATCGGGTAGGGCGAAGAACTGACGGCGTCGGCTAGACGGCCGGGTTACCCTTTCATTTCGCCGAGAAGGGGACGCTCGGGCAACGTCCGTGTCGCCGATGCAACAAGGGCGAGGCGCGTCGGCCGCCGGAAGAAATGTCGCGAGGCTGTCACGCAATTGCCACAAAGCGATCGCTAGAGTTCGGACGACTCAAGAGCTCTCGAATGAACAAGCACTACGAGGAATCGCTCCAGCGCGACATCGACCGAATTCGCCGCAAGGTAACGGAAATGGGGGCGCTGGCAGAGCGGGCTCTCAAACGGTGCCTGCGGGCGCTCGGCGAGCGCAATCGGCAGCTTGCCTATTCCGTCATTTTGCGCGACCAGCGCATCGACGAGCTCGAAAAGGAGATCGACCGGCTGTGCCTCGAGTTCATCGTGTGCCAGCAGCCGGTGGCCGGCACGCTCCGTTTTGCCTACGCCACGATCAAGATCAACCTCGAGCTCGAGCGGGTAGGGGACTACGCGGAGAGCATCGCGCGCCAAATCCTCAACGTCTGCGGCGCCGACACGCCTGTCGTTCCGAGCGAGCGGATTGCCGAGATCGCGAACCTGGCCATCCCCATGCTGCACGACTCGGTGAGCGCATTCGTCAATCAGGATCCCGACTTGGCGCGCAAGGCCATGGCCGCCGAAGAGGCGGTCGACAAGCTCCGGCACCAGTCGAACGCCGAGCTCGTGCAGGCTCTGCAGAAGGGGAAGCTCCCCGTCGAGATGCTCATGGCGTTGATGAACATCATCAACCGTTTCGAGCGCGTCGCCGATCAAGCCATGAGCATCTGCCAGGAGGCGCTCTACGCCTACACCGGCGAATACACCAAGCATCCAGGCACCGATGTGTTTCGGGTGCTGTTCGTCGACCAGCACAACTCCTGCCGCAGCCAGCTTGCCGAGGCGGTGGGGCGCGCGCTCAACCAGCCGAAGTTCGTCTTTGCGAGCGCCGGGCTCGAACCGAAGGACCTCGACCCGGGCACCATCGCCTTCCTGCGCGACAAAGGGGTCGACATCAGTCGGCAAACGTCGCGCGCCGTCGCCCAAGTGCCGAACATCGAGCACTTTCAAGTGATCGTCGCGCTGTCCGAGGAGGCGCGCCAGGCCTTTCCCGATCCGCCCACCAAGGTGGTCTGCCTCGACTGGAGCGTCGGCGATCCGTCGACCGTGAAGGGGACGCCCGCCGAAGTCAAAGCCGCCTACGAGGAAACCTACGAATTCTTACGCGCTCACCTCCACGATTTGGTCGAAGCCATTCTCGGGGACCCCACTGTTTGATGAAAGGCCGAATGGATATGCGAACGCTCTTCATTTCCCCCCGCCGCCTGCTGGCCGCGGTCGCTCTCGCCGCGGTTTTCAGCGTCGCCGGCTGCAACAAGGGAGAAAACGGCGCCGCACCTGCTTCTTCTTCGGGCGCCGCCACACCGGCCGCGAAGAACACCAAGAAACAATCGATTCAAAACATCGGTTCCGACACGATGGTGAATCTCGCCCAGGCCTGGGCCGAGGAATACAGCAAGGTCGTGCCGGGCATCTCGGTGGAGGTTTCGGGCGGAGGGTCGGGTGTCGGTATGGCCGCGCTCATCAACGGGACGGCCGAGATCGCCAATTCCAGTCGTCAGATTGAGCCGGAAGAGGTCGAAAAGGCGAAGAAGGCGACGGGCAAGGATCCCAAGGAGTTTCTCGTCGGGTACGACGGCCTTGCCATCTATGTCCACAAGGACAACCCGCTCAACGAGATCAGCATGGAGGATCTCGGCGAGATCTATCGCGAAGGCGGCAAGATCGACACCTGGGGGCAGGTCGGCGTCAGCAAGATCCCCGGCGCGCAGAACGACAAGCTGATTCGCGTGAGCCGTCAGAACAACTCCGGCACCTACCATTACTTCCGCGAAGTCGTGGTGGGGAAGAAGTCCGACTACAAACAAGGCTCTCTCGACATGAACGGCTCCAAGGACGTCGTCGAGCTGGTGTCGAAGACGCCGGGGGCCATTGGCTACAGCGGGCTCGGTTACGCGACGCCGGCGGTGAAGATCGTCAAGGTGGCCAAAAAGAAGGGCGACACGTCGGTCACTCCCTCCATCGTCACCGTGCTCGACAAGACGTACCCCATTGCCCGCCCCCTTTTCATGTACACGCCGGGTGAGCCGAGCGAGAACGCCAAGAAGTACCTCGATTGGATCATTTCCGATGCGGGCCAGAAGGTCGTCGAGAAGTCGGGATACGTCCCGCTGCCGAAGAAGTGATCATGACGCAGACGACCGTGCAGCTCAATCCTCCTCCGGCGGCGCAGGACGACGCGGAGTTGGTGTTGCCTACGCGGGCCAAGCGGCGGTTCACGGAAGTCGCCGCCGAGCGGGCGATCGAGGGGCTCATCCACCTCTGCGGGGTGAGCGCCATCCTCTTCGTGTTCGGGATCTTTTTCTTCGTCTTCCGCGAGGGAGCGCCCTATGTTTTCGGCGGCGATTTCAAGCTAGGCGAGTTCCTCTTCAGCACGGAGTGGTACCCGACGTCGATGGGGAACCCGCGTTACGGCGTGCTCTCGCTCATCGTGGGCACGTTCAGCGTGACGGCGCTGGCGACGCTCATCGCCGTCCCCTTTGGGCTCGGTTCGGCAGTGTTCGTGTCGGAGTTCAGCGGCGACAAGGGGCGGGAGACGCTGAAGGTGGTCATCGAGCTTCTGGCGGCCATCCCTTCGGTGGTGTGGGGCTTCATCGGCATCTCGGTGATGAATCCCGTCATTCAGAACGTGTTCCATGCGCCGGTCGGTTTGAACGTGCTGAACGGCGCACTTCTGCTGGCGCTCATGAGCGTGCCGATCATGGTCAGCATCGGCGAAGACGCGCTCAAAGCGGTGCCCGATTCCTATCGCGAAGCGGCACTCGCCATGGGGGCGACGCGCTGGCAGATGGTGTACCGCGTGCTCGTCCCGGCTGCGAAAAATGGCCTGCTCGCGGCGGTGCTCCTCGGCGTGGGGCGGGCCGTCGGGGAGACGATGGCAGTCCTCATGGCAACCGGTCACGCCATCAACATCCCCCACAGCGTCTTCGATCCGGTGCGTACGCTGACGGCCACGATCGCTGCCGAGCTCGGCGAAGCATCGGCGGGGTCGCCGCACTACCGCGTGCTCTTCATCATCGGGATCCTCCTTTTCACCATCACCTTCATCGTGAACTTGACCGCGGACCTTGCCATTCGCGGGATCCGGAAGCGCTGACCATGGGTGCCGTCTTCGCCGAAACCGCGCTGACCCGCCGCAAGCGGCTGACCGAGCGTTTGGCGCAGGGGATTTTGGGTCTCATGGCCCTGTCGCTGGTGGTCCCGCTCGTGACCATCGTGGCCTACCTCTTCGTCCAGGCGTGGCCGCTCCTCTCCTGGGATTTTCTCACCTCCAACCCCATCGACGGGATGCGTCACGGCGGCATCTGGTCGGCGTTCCTCGGCACGATGTACCTGGTAACGGCGTCGCTCTGCGTGTCGGCGCCGATCGGCGTGCTGGCGGCCGTGTATCTGAACGAATACGCAGAGGACAACTGGCTGACGCGGATGATCAACTTGGCCGTGGTCAACTTGGCCGGCGTGCCGAGCATCGTCCATGCGCTCTTCGGTCTGGGGGCCTTCGTGCTCTTCGCCGGCATTGGCCGGTCGATCATCGCCGCGTCGCTCACGCTGGCCATCATGACGTTGCCGGTGATCATCGCCAGCACCAAGGAGTCTCTCGCCTCGGTGCCGCGGTCGTTCCGCGAAGCCTGCTGGAACGTCGGTGCGACGCGCTGGCAGACGATCAGGCGGATCGTGCTCCCCAACTCGGTCAGCGGCATTTTGACCGGCGTCATCTTGCAGGTCTCGCGCACCGCCGGAGAGACGGCGCCCATCATGTTCACGGGGGCGGTGTTCTTCAAGAAGATCCCGGAGGGCGATATTTTTGCGTACAGCCTGACCGATCAGTGCATGGCGCTATCGATGCATCTCTATACGGTGACGACCCAGGTGACGAACGCGCCCCACGCGCTGCCGTATGCCATCGCGGTGGCGCTTCTCGGGACGGTCCTGGTGGTCAACGCGCTCTCCATCGGCACCCGGGTCTACCTTCGGTCACGGAAGAAGTGGTGATGGTCGAGCCGAAGCAAAAGAAGGTCGAGGTGTCGAACCTGCGCCTGTCGTACGGCAAAAAAGAGGTCATCCACGGCATTTCCTTCGACATTCGACAGAGCGAGATTTTCGCCATCATCGGTCCCGCGCAATCGGCCAAGACGTCGCTGCTCAAGTGCATCAACCGGACCCTCGACTTCGTTCCCGGCGCCAAGGTGAGCGGGGTCATCAAGGTCGACGGTCAAGACGTGAGCAAGATGAAGAACGTCTACGAGCTGCGGCGCAAGATCGGGATGGTCGCGCCGCTTCCGGTGGGTCTGCCGCTCAGCATCTACGACAACGTGGCGTTCGCGCCCCGCGCGGCGGGCATGCGCAACAAGCGAGCGCTCGATGCGTTGGTCGAGCGCTGTCTGACACAGGCCGCGCTCTGGGACGAGGTGAAAGATCGGCTGGATAGCCTGGGGACCAAGCTTTCCGGCGGTCAGCAGCAGCGGCTCACCATTGCCCGCGCGCTTTCGCACTCGCCAGAGGTACTGTGCCTCGACGAGTTCTCCATCGCCATTGACCCCGTCACGACGATGCGGATCGAGGAAGTCCTCAAACAACTGCGCGAAAAGATCACGATCATCTTGGTCACGAATTTGGTACAGCAAGCGCGACGGCTTGCCGATCGCACGATGTTTCTCTGGAACGGCGAGATCGTGGAAATGGGGACGAACGATGTCATGTTCTCCGAGCACCCGCAGAACCGCCAGACGTACGAATACGTGAACGGAATCTTTGGATGACGATGGCTGACGACGCCCAATCCCAGCGGGGGGCTTTCACGCCAGCTGCAGGGCGGCGTCTACGCAGCGATCCGCCGCCGGAGTCGCTCCCCCTGTGCATCACGGCGAAAGATCTCTGCCTCTGGTACGCGAAGTTCCAGGCTCTCAAGAATATCCAGCTGGAAATCAAACAGGGGCTCATCACTTCCCTCATTGGCCCTTCGGGGTGCGGCAAGACGACGCTCCTGCGCTGCTTCAATCGGGTCAACGAGCGGTACGGGTACGTGACGACGAAAGGTGAGATCGTCGTGCTCGGCAAGAACATCTACGACGCCGACGTGTCGCTGGTGGAGCTGCGAAAATCGGTGGGCATGGTTTTTCAGCGGCCGAACCCTTTGCCGCTGACCGTCTACGAGAACGTCGTCTTCGGACTTCGCTTGCACAGCGCGTCGGGGGGGCTCAAGAAGGCGGACCTCGACGTCACAGTGGAGAAGGCGCTCACCGAGGTCGGCCTCTGGAACGACCTGAAGGACCGTCTGCAAGCCCCGGCCACCGGTCTGCAGCTCGAACAGCAGCAAAAACTCTGCATCGCGCGCCTGGTGCCGCTCAAGCCGGACGTCATCCTCATGGACGAACCGTGCTCGGCGCTCGACGTGGAGGGGACGCGCGCCATCGAGGAGCTGATGTGGAACCTGCGCGGGCGCTACACGATCGTGATCGTCACGCACAACATGGCCCAAGCGCGCCGCGCGAGCGACGAGTGCATCTTCATGCTCCTCGGCGAGCTGATCGAGCACTCGCGCACCGAGAACCTCTTTCTCCATCCGAAGGACACGCGCACCGCGGAGTACATCGAAGGACGCTACGGCTGAAGCGTCCCCTCTGGGCGGGTACGGACCTCGCGGGACGGCGGACGTCGCGGGATGGGAACAGGCATCGCGCCCGGCGGGCGCGCGTGCTAAATGGGGCGCTCGATGGAAATCCTCTTTGCTGCCACCGAGTTGTCGCCCCTCGTCAAAGTGGGGGGACTCGGCGACGTCGTGGCTGCGCTGAGCAAGGCGCTCCGGCAGCTCGGCCACAAGGTGACGCTGGCCATGCCGCGCTTTCCCGCGCTCGAGCGGGGAGGGCTCCTCGTTGCGCGCCGACTGACGCCCCTTGCTTTCCCGATGGGCGACGCGCAGGTCGAGGTCACCGTCTACGACGGCCGGCTCGGCTCGGGCGTGGAGCTGTCGCTCTTCGACGCGCCCGGCCTCTACGATCGGGAAGGTGTCTACGGCGCGGGAGGGGAAGACTACGCCGACAATGCCCGTCGCTTCGCCGTGTTTTCACGGGCGACGGCGGAGCTCGTACGACAGCGCGCGCAATCGGGCTCCCCGTTCGACGTCGTGAACGTGCACGATTGGTCGGCGGCGCTCGTTCCCGTCTATTTGCGCGAGCTCGAGAAGGCGGCCGGGGCGCGTCCCACACCGGTGGTGCTGACCGTCCACAACCTTGCGCACCAGGGGCTCTTCCCGCGCGAGGTCCTGGGCACCATCGGTCTCGGCGAGGAGCATTTTCGCCCTGACAACCTGGAGTTTTGGGGCAAGGTCAATTTTCTCAAGGGGGGCCTCGTGGCGGCCACCAAGCTGACGACGGTCTCGGCGACCTACGCGCGCGAAATTCAGACCAAAGAGCGCGGTCACGGCCTGGAGGGAGTCCTGGCCCTTCGTTCGCGTGACCTCACCGGCATCACCAATGGCATCGACTACGCCACTTGGAACCCGGCCACCGATGCGGCG
Organism: Polyangiaceae bacterium; assembly: GCA_035318465.1. GTDB lineage: Bacteria > Myxococcota_A > Polyangia > Polyangiales > Polyangiaceae > DASWDH01. The sequence goes on along the minus strand of DATHES010000199.1, from coordinate 46,802 downwards.
CTGGTGGCGCGCTACGATGCCGAAGACTCGAGCAACAAGGAGCGTTGCAAGACGGCCGTTTTACGCGAGCTCGGATTCTCGCTCGCCGCCCGGGGTCCTCTGGTGGTGCACGTGGCGCGGATGGTTCCTCAAAAGGGCACCGATCTCTGCATCGAAGCGATCCCCAAGCTGGTTTTCGCGGGCGCGACGGTCGTTCTGGCCGGCGAGGGCGATCCCGCCTTGATGGAGCGAGCAGACGTGGCAACGCAGGCGCTGCCCGACCAAGCGCGGTTCGTGCGCGCGGCGCCGGAGACGCTGGTGCATCGGCTCTTCGCGGGGGCTGACATCGTCCTCGTGCCGTCGCGCTTCGAGCCGTGCGGGCTGGTACAGCTGTACGCCCAGAGGTACGGCGCGCTTCCCGTGGCGCACGCCACGGGCGGGCTCTGCGACACCATCGTCGACTGCGACGCGGCGCTCGAGACCGGCACCGGGTTTCTCTTTCAGAGCCCGGACACGGTCGAGCTCGTGGGTGCGACGGAGCGCGCCATCGCCGCCGCCGCTTCACCTCGATGGCTCGCGCTACGCCGGCGCGTGATGCGTCTCGATCTCGGGTGGGATCGGCCGGCCCGCCGCTACGACCAGATCTACAGAAGTCTCGTCTAGCACTACGGACTCACCCCGCTAGCCTCATGGCGGCGACGCGCGGGGCGGCCCCGTGTCGCAGAGGGCGGGGCATCAAACGACGCGGATCACGTTCTGCTGCAACAGCTGCACCAGCAGGCGAATCGCTTCGAAAGGGGGCATGCCGCACACGTCGAGCAGCTCTTCGAATGTCGAGTGGCCGTCCAGCTGCGAGAGCAAAAAGCCGGCGCGATGATCGAGCGCGAGCCAGCGCAGCTGCTCGGGGCTGACCATGATCTGCGGAACCTTGCGCAGACCGCCGAGATTGGAGATGTACATCTGTTTGAGCACGTCGCGGCAGTGCTCGGCGTAGAGCAGCGCATCGACGTGCTCGGGTTCTTCTTCGAGGATCTTGACGACGAGCGCCAGCGCTCCCGAGAAGTCGCCGACATCGAAGCGATCGCGCACTTCGACCATGGTCGCTTTGGGCGCGGGCCCTGGCCGGACCGATTGCGCGCGCACCTCCACGAGCTCGAGGGGATCGCCGGAAGCGGGCCGGAACGAGAGGCGAGGGGGATCGCGCTCGAGGGCATGGCTGGAAGGGGGCGCGAACGAGAAGCGAGGCCGATCGCTCGATTGCAGCCCGGCGGTGGCCGCGATCGCATCGATGGCGCTGTTCTGCTGGCTGATCGCAAAGGTAGCGCGCGGCCGCGCCGGCGCCGGCGGGGGCGCGGATTCGGTGGTGTCGAACTTCGGGACACTCACTGGCCCGAATTGCGGAATGGGAACCGTTGACGGCACGGCGATGGGGAGCAGAGACTCGGAGAGATCGAGCGTCAGCGGCTCGCCCTGATGGGGAGGGGGCGCGACAACGGCCACGGGAGCACGCGAAGTGCGGGCGCGAGGCTTGGTCGATGGTCCCGCCTCGTGTTCCTTCTTTTTCGGACGTGCGGAAGCGCGTCGTGACTTGCGCGAGGGGGAGGCCGAATCGGCGCCGAAGGGAGGCTTACTCAAACCTCGCGCAGGAGTGATGGCGCGCGAGGGGGGCACGGGGGTGATGGCGCGCGAGAGGGGCACGCGTTCCGCCTCGGGCAGCTCCTCCATCATCTTGGCGACGTACTCCTGCTCGGGCATCGGAGGCGCCACCGTGACGCGATCGTGTTCGCTTGGCTCGGGGTCGGTCCATGCCGATGCCAGCTGACTCTCGGCGAGCTCGGACTCACTCAAAGAAATCTCGGTCTCCCCTACCGTGATCTCGAGGTCCTCCAGGACGTCCTTCTCCCGCTCGCGCTGGGCGGCGGCTTCGTCCAATAACCTAGGACGGGACGCGCGCGGATTCTGCGATGGCCGCCGGGCCGGCCCTTCGGGAGGTGCGTCCTGTTTCTTCGAAGGAGGTGGGTCGGTTCGCGGCATGGGCTCCTGCGCTTATGGGGCCTTGGCGACCACGCCTTTGAACATGCGCTGCGTCCGCGAGAGTCCTTCGATCTGTTCGCGTACCGCGCTCACGTCTTTCTTGCCGATCGCGGCACGCGCACGCTCGACCACGGCCTTGGCTTTGCCGATGGCGTCCTTGCCGAAGTCACTGGAGGCGACGGCCTGTTCCACGTCCGGCAAGAGCTGCTCGATCTGCACGATGAGCTTCTCGGCTTCCTGTTTGACCCCTTCGAACTCTTCGGTCGAACGCCGCTCGACGGTGAAGTCCTGCGCGTCGGCCATCATCTTGACGATTTCTTCCGGGGTGAGCCCGCTCGAGGCGGTCACCTGGATCGACTGCTCTTGCCCCGTTTCCAAGTCCCTGGCGCTGACGCTGACGATGCCATCGGCGTTGATGGCGAAGGTCACCTCGATCTCGACTTGACCCTTCGCGGCCCGGCGCAGGCCGGTGAGAATGAACTCGCCGAGGAGGTCGTTCTGTTCGGCCAGCTCGCTCTCTCCCTGCATGACGATGATCTTCACCGCCGTTTGGTTGTCGCGGCTGGTGGTGAACGTCTTGGCGCGGCTGGTGGGGACGGTGGTGTTCTGCGGGACGAGCTCTTCGAAGTTGCTGCCGAAGGTCATGATGCCGAGCGCGTGCGGCGTGACGTCGAGCAGGATCATCTGCTTCTTCTCGTCGACGAGCGCGGCGCCCTGGATGGCCGCGCCGAGGGCGACCACTTCATCGGGATGCACGCCCTTGCAGGGTTCCCGTCCAAAGAAGCCGCCCACCGCCGACTGCACCTTGGGCATGCGGGTCATCCCGCCCACCAGAACGACCTCTTGAATCTCCTTGGTGGAAATCTTGGCGTCTTTGAGCGTCTGCCGGCAGATGTCGACGGTGCGATCGACCAGGTCCCCGCACAACTTCTCCAAGGTCTCGCGGGTGAGCTTGCGCTGCAGGTGCAGCGCCTCGTTCTGTCCGCTGGAGATGATGAAGGGGAGGTTGAGCTCCGTCTCTTGCACGGAGGAAAGCTCGCATTTGGCTTTCTCTGCGCCGTCACGCAGACGCTGCAGCGCCATTCGGTCCTGGCGCAGATCGATGGAATGTTCGGCCTGGAAGCCGGTGACCAGCCAGTCGATGATGCGACTGTCGAAGTCCTCGCCGCCGAGGAAGGTGTCGCCGGCGGTGGCGATGACCTTGAAGATCCCTCCTTCGCCGATTTCGAGGATCGAGATGTCGAAGGTGCCGCCGCCGAGATCGTAGACGGCGATGGTCTGATCGAGACGCTTGCCGAATCCGTAAGCGAGTGCCGCGGCGGTCGGCTCGTTGATGATGCGGATCACCTCCAGGCCGGCGATTTGTCCGGCGTCCTTGGTGGCCTGGCGCTGGTTGTCGTTGAAGTACGCCGGCACGGTGACGACCGCTTTGCTGACCGGCTGCCGGAGGTAGTCCTCGGCGATGACCTTCATCTCCTGCAGCACCATCGCGCTGATCTCGGGCACCGAGTACTGCTTGTCGCGCAGCTGGATGCGGAGGTCGCCGTGCGGACCTTCCACGATGCGGTAGCTCGATGTCAGGACGCCGTTCTTCACCTGAGGAGACGCCCATTTGCGCCCGATGAGCCGCTTGGCGGCGGAGACCGTGTTCTCGGCGTTGGTGATGGCCTGGCGCTTGGCGATGTGGCCGACCAAACGCTTGCCCGCTTCGGTGAGAGCGACCATCGAAGGTGTCGTCGCCCAGCCGCCGCGGTTGGGAATCACCTGTGGCTTGTCGTTCTCCACGATGGCCACGCACGAGTTCGTCGTGCCAAGGTCAATGCCGATCACTCGTTCCATGCAGCGGTTTCCGTTGGCAGAAGGACCTACTTCAGGCGTTTTGACAGCTCCACTATCCTATCATCTCGGGGGGCGATCTCACGGGCTGCTTCGAGCTCGCGCTTGGCACCCGCGGCAAAACCTGCGGCAAGGTACGCTTCGATAAGTGTCAAGCGACCCTCGAGTCGTGTCGGTGCGACGGAAACGGCACGCTTGGCGAACTCCGCCGCCATGCGCATGTCGGCGCCTGCCTTGAGCGTGGCGTGTGCCGCTTTTTGCAGCACCACGGCATCTTCCGGCATTCCCGCGACGGCGCGGGCGTAGGAGCGCGCGGCACCCACCCATTGGCCGTTGCGACTCTCGTAGTCGCCCTGCTTGAGGTAGCCGTCGGCGAGCGCGATCGCGGCTTGCTGGGTCGCCTGACGGTGGGCGCGGATGATCTCCGGGTTCTCCGGATCCAGCGCCAGGGCGAGTCGGTAGGCGTTGGCGGCAGCGGCGGGGTTGTCCTTCAGCGCGGCCGCGCCCGCGTCGACGTAGCGGCGCGCCTGCGCGCGGCGTTTTTCGGCAGCGACGAGATCGTGTCGTCGTCTGAATTCCTGCTGCGCTGCCTCGCGGTTGGTCGATGGATCGGTGGGCGGCGCCGAGCGACGGACTTCGGGTGGCAGGCTGCCACGATTGATGCCGAGTTTGCGCGCCAGCGCCTCGCGCCGGGCGCGGTCCGAATCGCGCGCGGCAGGCGGCGCCGACGAACTCGCCCCGACTACCGCGGGATCGCTCTTCGTTGGGACGGGTTCGGGCGGCACGCTCGACGACACCGACATCGGGGCGGAGCTGATGGGATCGATCGAAGGGGAAGCTCCCGTGGCGCTGCGCAGCAGCTCCTCCATGGATCGCGTCTGAGCTTGGGTGGAGAGGTACGCGTCGTATTCGGCGCGTCGCTCGAGGGAGCTCAGGGTTTCGTAAGCGAAGGTGAGCTGGCCGAAGATGGCTTCCATCATCGGTTTGAACGAGCCGAGGTTTTTCCCGTAGAACTTGTCGGGGTGATAGTCGGGCGCGATGGCATAGTAGGCGCGCTTGATTTCCTTGCGATCGGCTCCGGCGGTGATGCCGAGGAGCGCGTAAAAGTCGAGCTGGGTGAGACGCGCGTAGATGTCGACGACCTTGCGCTTGCGATCGCTGTCGAGATCGCTCACTTGCGCGAAATCGGCCGGCTCCCCGGTGAACGCCTTGATGCCCATCTGCGAGGTGCGAAACGTCTGCGAGACGCGCAGGTTCTGCTGCGGTTGCCGTAGTGGCGCCGGCGGCGGTCGCGCGCCGACGTCGGACTTCGGCGTCTGCGCGACTTCGCTCCCTCGGTCGAACACGATCGCGCCTAGCCGGGCGAGACGATCGATGGTCGACGTGACCGTCGCCAGGTCGAACCCCGTCAGCGCGGCCAGCTCATTCTCGGTCAGGGACCCGTCGATACGCGACAGGAGAAACGCATCGGGGGGTGTCAGCGGGAGCGACCGAATGTCACGCCCGACCACGGGCCGCGGCGTTCGGGAAGCAGGTTCGGCCATCGTGAACGCTCTGGTCAAGTAACCCCGCTAGCGAGTGTATCAGACGAAAATCTTCGGGACTACGCTCCTCTCGACACTTTCCCTTCACACACCCACAGCCGGCCACCTTGCCCACCTCGCCGTGTCGGGACGCGATCTCGTTTTCAGCGGGTGGCGTCCGCGCGACGGCCGGAACCGGCGCTGAAGGTCGGATGCATCCATGGCCAGTGTGTCGGAAGAAGACGAATTCGCTCACTGAGCGCATCGGCAATGCGCTGGCTAAGCTCGCTTTCGCCCGAGTCTCCCGGCGCGAGATCGTCGGTTTCGAGTTTCACGATCCGAATCTCGAGCCCCGCACCATGGGGCGCGGGTGTCCCTACCACCACCGGACTCTGCAGCCGCAGCGCGAGACGCGCGGCACCGATCGGCATGCGCGACGGCAAGCCGAGCCAGGTCACGGCTTGCGTGGCAACTCGGCCTGGCATGTCCACGAGGAGCCCGAGCACGCGCCCCCGGCGCAGCGCGCGCACGATGGCGATGGGGGCAGTTGGTTCGCCGCGGTAGATCGCGTGCACGTTGCGGCCGGCGCGCAGTCGCTCGTAGACGAGCGCGTGGAAGCGCGGATCGTAGCTTTCCCGCGCCACGGTGGTGATGGGAAACCCGCGCTGCGCGAGCAGCGCGGCCATGCGTTCCCACGGACCGAGATGGCAGGTGGCATAGATGACCCCGCGTCCAAGAGCGAGCGCTTCGGCGAGCACACGTTCGGACGAGGGGCTGACGGTGAGCGAGCGAGCGGGGTCTTCTCTCGGATCGAGCAACGCGAGCGTGTCGGTCAAGTTGCGCCCGAGGGAGCGAAAAATCGCGCGGGCCAGTGTGCGGCGTGCAGCGGCATCGAGCTCGGGGTGGACGAGCGCCAGATTGTCGATCGTGGCCCGCCGCGCGCGACCGAGCAGCGCGTAGGCGGCGAGTCCGAGCAGGGCGCCGCTCGGTTCGAGCCAGCTCCGCGGCAAGGTGAGACCGAGGCGAATGCCGGCGCTCGCGGCGGCGAAAAGGACGTCGTTCTTGCGTCGTTGACGCAGCGACCCATTCAAGGGCCCGAGTCTCCCACCATCACCACCGTGCCATCGCGGCATCCGATGACCATGCGCCGCGGGCCAGCGGGGGCGAGCGCTGCCGGAGAACCGCAAGTGAATCCGCTCACGAGGCGCACCCTGCCGTCGGGGCCGACGACGCCGGCGCGTCCGCCCACGCGGGCGAACGCGATGCGCCCTTCGGCGTCGGTGATGGGCGGTGGGCTCTCGTCGAGCTGTGCGAAGTCCACCTTGCCAGCGTCAGTCACCAGCGTCTCCGCGCGCATGTCGAGCGGCGTTCGCTGCACGTCGCCCGCGGCGCGTCCGATGCGGGTGAGCACGCCATTCCACGTGACGAGCACCCGGGCGTCGTCCGCGCCGAGCACCACCGGCCCGTGCAGCGATTGATCGGACACGGCGTGCACGGTTTCGACGGCGCCGCTCGTCAGATCGAAAGCCACGAGACGTTGATGGTCGACGACGGCGACGAGCGAATGACCGTCGGGGGACGACGCGCCCGGCTCGCCGGGATCTCCGCCCAGGCTTCCCAGCCGCTTGGGAACACCGCTGCGGATCAGGAACACGCTGCCGGCCGCGGTCGTCGCGACGATACCGTGCCGCGTCGCGACCAGAGGGCCGGAGATACGCTCGGTAAGATGCGTGCGATCGCGGCGACGACCGTCGCCGTCGAGCTCGTCGACGTCGTGACCGGCCGCCACCGCGAGCCCACCATCGTCGAGCGGCAAGAGACCGAGGTGCGCATTACGCTCCGGCAATTCGAGCGCAATCAGGAACCTTACGCGGCCGTTGGGATAGAAGCCCACCAGATCGCCGGCGCCGGTGACAATGGCGCGCGTCTGGTCGCCGAGGATGACGCTGCCCGTGACCGAAGGCCCGACGCCGGTGCGGGCTCGCCACTGCTCCACGCCGTCGCGCCCGAGTTGGACGAGCTGCGGCAAAGCTGCGCCCGCTGCCACCACGGCGCCGTTCGAGTCGACGGCCAGCGGCGCAAAGTCGAGGGTGCCGAGCGCGACGTGGCGCCACAAGAGCTGCGGGCGATCGGGCAAGGCGTCGCGCGCCCGTCCGCGGCGCGCGCCGTCGACGCGCCCCATCGGCGAGAACCCCGGCGCCTGCCCGACGACGATGGTCAGCGGCGAAGTGGGGTCGACGTGGGTGGCGCCCGTCTCGCGGACGGCGAGGAGCGTGGTGACGCTCGTGGCCAGCACCCCGAGCGCTGCCAAGAGCGAACGACGCGCCGTGATCACTGCTTTTTCTGCGCGAAGGCGACTTCCACTTCGGGGACGGTGCCGCTCGCATCCCCGCCGGGGCTGATGGCGCGTGTGACGTAGCCATAGACCTGCACCCGGTCGGTGCGTGCAACCGGTTCTTCTCCGGCGAAGACGAGTCGCGCCAGGCACGGCGGGCGCGAACAACCTTTCTGCACGTCCAGCAGGGCGAGGTTCGTTGCCCCCTGCGATCGCGACTCGACGATTTCCCCGGACAGCACGACCGGCTGGCCGACGTAACGATTGACCGACGCCGCGAGATCGGCGAAGGGGAGCGGCGCGTTGGCGGCAAAGGTCTTGGCCTCGTCGGCGAGGTGCTCGACCCGTCTCACGCTGACGGACGCCATCCGCGGCGCTTGACCGGGCACCGTCGCGCGCAGCTTGATCGTGTTTTCACCGAGGGCGGGCGCTGCGATCGAACGCACGAACGTGCCATCGGCCGCCACCACCGCGGTTTGTGCGCCTGCGACGAGGCGCGCCCCGCGCCCGGTTCGCCCCGCGAGGATGAACTGATCGCGCTCGATGATGGTGTGCGGCGTAGGGGAGTCGATGTGCAGCGGCGGCACCGCTACCCGGACGTTGACGACGCCTTGCTCGCTGGCGCCAGTCGAGCCGACGACGGAATAAGGAATCGCGCGCTCGATGCTCTTCGCGTCGTCGGCCAAACCGGTGCACTCGGCCGTGACATCGACGTCGTATTGGCCTTTGCCGTCGCCGCCGAGGGTGAGCGTCTTGCCGTCGATCTCCATCGAGGCCAGGGGGCCGCCCTCGATGGCGATCCGCAGCATCGGGTGATCGCTGTCGAGCGCCGAAAGATCGGGACGAATGCGGTACCCGATCTGAACGATGAGCTGAACGGTCTCGTCGCGCCCGCTGCCCGGCCGATCGACGGCCACCGAGAAGAGGTTTTCTCCCACCTTGAGCGGGCTCACCAAAACGAGATCTGCCGCGCGCCCGGTGACCTGAGCTTTGGAGTCGCCGGCGCGGACTTCGGTGCCGTCGGGACAGGTGGCGCAGGTGACGTGCAGAAGATCGGAACCGTTGGAGTCGACGCGCGCTTCGGCGCGCAGCGGGGCAGGGCTTCGCCAGAAGATGGCGAAGGCGACGGCGCCGCTGGCCAACAAGAGCCCGCTGCCAATGGCGATGGTCGCGGAGGATTGTGACGGCGGTGGGGGCGGCGGAGCGCTCGATCGGCGGCGCTCGCCGTGCCGCGGCGAAACTTCGGGCGCGAACCCGACGCCGACCGTGTGGCCCCCGCCGCCGGGAGGCCCAACGCCCATCGTCTTGCCGTCCGATCCGAAGCTCGATCCACCTGGAGCGCCGGGGTGCAGCGCTTCCTTGGCAACGCCTGGCGCGAGCGGTGCGATGCCGGGCATGGCGACGCCCATGATCGTCTTTTTCAGCCCGGGAGGGCCCGCTCCGCCCGGAGCGCCGGACGGGCTCGCGGCCGGTCCGGCCTTGGGTGGGACGCCGGCCATTGGCGATTGGAGGCCGAGTACGGTTCGGCCTTGTCCGAGGGCACCGTCGCCACGTTGCACGGTGCCCGTAGGCGGCGGCGTGGAGACGGGCGCCATGCCGACCAGCGTTCTCTTCATGCCCCCCTGCCCAGCCGGGGGCGGATAGGAGCTCCTTCCGTCGGGAGGCGGCGTCGACGAAAGCGTGCCTGCGGGTGGCGGCGTAGAGACGGGCGCCATGCCGACCAGCGTCCTCTTCATGCCTGCGTTACCGACCGCTGGCGGATGGGAGCTCGCGCTGCCGGGGTGAGCCTTCTCTGCGCCCGCCGAGCCGGCCGATGGACGCGCGCTCGTCGTACCCGCCGGGGGAGGCGTCGAGCCCTGCGGCGCCACGCCGACCAATGTCTTTTTCATCGCTGGCGCGGCAGGTGAGGTGGCCTTTACTGCGCTCGAAGAGGTGTCCGGGCGCGGCGGCCTCAGCGTGGCCCCGCAAACACCGCACGATGCGGTATCCGGTTTCGCGGGCGACCCGCAGCGCGGGCAGACACTCATGCCGGGAGACTACTTCCCGTGTCTGCAAAACGCCATGCCTAGCACGCCCCTGGCCGGCTCCCTTTTTCCGGTCGATCCTCCGAGCGGCCAAACGCCCACGCAACCGCCTGACCGGACAGCCGAAACTCCCCCGAATCAAGGCAGCAAGGCGAGGCCTCGCGGCCGTTCTCTTCCGATGGCACTTCCGACGGCCTCGGCGCAATCTGACGTGGCCCTCGGTCGAATCAGCCGATCGTGATCCGGCATGGCGAAGAACTGGCACCGGGTGCTAGTGGCCAAGATGCGGGGAGATTGAGTAACCTTCCGCTTCTCGGCCGAGCGACTAAGCTGAGCGGGTTCGACCATGTTAGCCAAACGCATCATCCCGTGCCTCGACGTCAAAGGCGGCCGCGTGGTCAAAGGGGTGAACTTCGTGGGGCTCCGCGATGCCGGCGATCCGGTGGAGTGCGCTAAGCGGTACGATGAAGAGGGGGCGGATGAGATCACGTTTCTGGACATCACAGCGTCCCACGAGGGGAGGGCCACGATGCTGGACGTCGTTTCCCGCACGGCCGAGGTCGTGTTCGCGCCGCTCACGGTGGGCGGCGGAATTTCATCGACCGACCATATCCAGCTGCTTCTTCGCGCAGGGGCCGACAAGGTGTCCATCAATACCGCCGCCGTGCGTGACCCCGCGCTCGTGCGCCGCGCGGCGGACGCGTGGGGAAACCAGGCCATCGTGGTGGCCATCGACGCGCGACGTCGAACGGGTCAGGCAGGCGAGCCGCTCTCGTGGGAGGTGTTCACTCACGGCGGGCGCACTGCGACGGGCCTTGCCGTGCTCGACTGGGCAGAGAAAATGGTGAAGATGGGCGCGGGTGAGATCCTCTTGACCAGCATGGACCGCGACGGAACAAGAGGAGGTTACGACATCGAGCTGACGCGCGCAGTGGCGGACCGTGTCAGCGTGCCGGTCATCGCTTCGGGTGGCGTCGGAAGTCTCGAACATCTTCGCGCCGGGCTCGTCGAAGGCGGGGCCGATGCCGCGCTGGCTGCGTCCATCTTCCACGACGGTGAGCACACCATCGGTGAGGCCAAGATGTATTTGCAGCGGCACGGCGTGCGCGTCCGGCCGCCCTCGCCGCGCAACGACGGCACGGGGGGCGCGCCATCAACGGCAGAGCGAGGGCCCGCGGTCGCCACATGACGACGAACGCCGACGTCACCATCGCCGAGATCATCGAGGTTGCCCGGCGCAAACAGGCACTCTTGACGCCCGAGACGGCCGGCTACCTCGTGCTGGAAGCCGTCGATCAGCTGGTCGTGTCGCCGGTGCTCGTGGACGAGCATCTGTGCAGCATGCAAGTGGACGGAGGGCGCGTTTCGATGCTCTCGCGTCGCGTCGCTCATCCGCTCGATGCCGAGCGCGGGCTCCGCTTGCTTTTGCGGCGGCTGCTCGAAGTCTCGAGCGGACGGGCACCCGCCCTGGCCAACGTCGCGTCGCTGCCGCCCAAGGGGGACCTCGCCGCGCTCGTCATCGAGCTCGAATCGGCACTCATTCCGGTGAATCGTGGCGCCGCCTCTCGCGCGTTGTCACGACTCGCGCGAGAAACGATCCGGGCGCGCCGACCATCGCTTTCGCCGGGTGAGACAGCTCCGACGGCAGAAACGGAGAAAGAGAACGGCGTGGCCCCCCCCGCGCCCGCGCCGGGGGAAGACACCGAGCCGATGCAAGTTGGAGTCGATGTCGGCTCGGTTTTCGACATGTCGAGGGACAGCCAAGAGACGCTCGACCGGCACGTGACCTCGCGCGAGCCCTCGTTGCCGCGGTTTCCACTCGATTCGGTGGGCGAGCCAGGGGAGCGTGACAGCGATGCGCAAGGGTTCGCCGACGAAGCGACGACGTCGCGGCGCGAAGCGATCGAACCGCGCGTCCCCGAAACACCGGCCGAAAACGTCCAGGAGCTGCTCGATGACTGCTTGCCTTCGAGCCCGCCGCCTCCCGCGGAGGTTGCGCCTCGCGCGGTCCTTCCCGCGCCAACCCCGCCGCCGCGCGCAGCGACGCGGCTGGTCACGCCGCCGCCAGGCGCGGTCCTGCCCGCCCCCATGCCTCCATCTCCCGCCGCGCAGCCACCCAAGACGCCTCCCCCGGGCGCCGTGCGATCGCTGCCCACGCCCACGCCTCCGCCCGCGGTGCTCCCCGCCGTGGCGACTCCTCTGCCGGCGCCCGTAGCAGCGCCGACGCCGTCGGCGAAAGCACCGGCACCTCCGCCGAAGTCTGCACCTGACGCGACGAAACAACCGGTTTTCTCGTCGTACCCGCCCTCATCGGTACGCGGCGTCGACGAGTTGCTACAAGATTTTTTGAGCTCGACCTCGCGCAAGCAAGATCGGGTGGCAGAGGACCTGCGCAAGATGGCGGGGGTCGACACGGCCGAGACCGGCAGCGGCGTGAAGCGGCGCGAGGAATCTCCCTTTCCCAATGCGGGAGGGTCCACCGATTTCTACACCACCACGCCACCTCCCCGACCTGCGGCCGCGATCCCGTCCGATCTGTCGCACGATCCAAGGGCTTCGCCTCCCAAGCGTCGCGGTGTCTACGCGATGTTCGCGCTCGTCGTCCTCGCTGCATCGGGGGGCGTCGCGCTCCTGCGCTTCGAACCCGGCTTTCTCTCCGGGCGAACGCCGAGCGTCGTCGACGACGAGCGGCGCGCTGCGGCCGAGGCGGCGAGCGCGGTGGCCGCGCATCCACCGCAAGCTTGTCGCGCGACGCTCCTGGTCACGGACGTGCCTCAGGGCGCCGAGGTCCTCGTCCGATCCGGCGTCGCCCCCGTCGACGTCGAGCGGGTGCCGTCAGGTGCGCGTCTCGAGTTCGTCGCGCTCGCCGATGGCTATGCCCCGCGGCGCGGTGTCGTTCCCCAGGGCGCCTCGTGGGACGCGCCGAGCGGGCGGCCGCGCTTCGAACTGCCCATCCAGCTCGAGAAGAGTCGCGCCAAGAGCGGCGCAGTCGACCCTTGGCCGCCCGCCGAGCCCGGGACCGTGGTGGGCGGGCAAGGCACGCCCGGTACGGTGCATGTCGTGACGAGCCCCCGCGGCGCCGAGGTCTGGATGGTCGCGGGAGGGGGCCCCGAGGCCAAGCTCGAATCGCTGCCGTGTGGAGCGGGGATGGAGGTCATGGTGGCCGGGATGCAGCAAGGGCAGCCTCTTCGCCGCCGGCTCCGCGTCGATGCGGCCCGCCTTACACCCGAGCCCTCGACGAACATGGTGACCAGTCGGATCAGCGCAGGCAAATGAGGGAGTCACGCACATGCACGAACAAGACAAAGCGATTCTGAAGTCCCTGGTGAGCGTTGCCTGGGCCGACGGGCGCGTCACGGGCGAAGAGACCGACATCATCGAGGCCATCTTGCAGGCCTTCGATGCAACGGCGGAGGATACCGCGGAGATGCGCGCCTACGCCAAGACGCCCCGCACGCTCGCCGACATTCCGCTGACCGATCTGTCGGCCGACGACCGGCGCTTGCTCGTCCAGCACGCCGTCCTGCTGACGTTCATCGACGGATCCCAAAGCGCGGAAGAAAAGACACTGCTCTCCCACCTCTGCGAGAAGCTCCGCATCCCTCCCGCCGAAGCGACGAGCCTCCTTTCCTCCGCCGAGAACCGCGCCAAGCGCTTCCTCGATTTGCTGTGACGGGAACCCGGCACCGAGACCCTCGACAGCGGAGATGAGGGAGGGAACGTTCAGGCTTTGGGGAGGCGGCCGAGCCGCTCGATCTCTTTCAGGAGTGCGGTGGGACTGAAGGGCTTGCCATAGAAGGCGGTGGCGCCCACTTCCGTGGCGCGAGCACGCGCGGCCGCGTCGTCCTTCGCGCTGATGATGACGACGGGCGTGTTCTTGGTGGCGGCGGCCGCGCGGAGCTTCTCGCAGACGGCGAAGCCGTCGTATTGCCCGGGCAGATGCAAATCGAGAAGGACGATGTCGGGCGTCGATTGGAAGGCGAGCTCGAGGGCTTTGGCGCCGCTGGCGACCGCCATGACTTTGTGGCCGCGTGCAGAAACGAGCACCTCGATCAAACTGCGGATCGAATCCTGGTCTTCGACCACGAGAATCTGCATCCCGTCATGGTATTACGGAACATTGCAGCAAAACAGCCCCCTTTACCTCACGCGCCCAAACGGACGAGGATCCGACCGCCGCCCGGGGCTTCGCCTTCGATAGCCGGCGCGAGCTCGAGTTGCGCGCCGAGGTGCTGCGCCAACGACTGGCCGACGAAGAGCGCAATGGTACAAGGACGCCCGAGCGTCGAGGGATCGGTGCGGTTGGCGATGAGTGCCGTCAGGACGTCCTCGGAGACCGGCCCACCGCCGTCGATGACGGTGAACTGAAGGCCCTTGGTTTTCGCTTCCACGGAGACCTTGACCGTACCCCCGGGGGGAGTCGCCAGGATGGCGTCGTGAATCAGGGTGCGGGCCAGCAGAGCGGCCGTGGCGGGACGCGACTCGATGTCGGCGTGGTTGGGGATGATGCCTTTCAGATGCACGCCGCGCCGCGCCGCACGCGATTCGAGCTCGGCCATCGCGCTGCGCACGGCGTCCGCGAAGTTCAGATGCTGTACCGACTCGTATACGGGGCACTCCGCCAAGCGAGCCAGCTCGGTCACCAGCTCCGTGCCGAGCTCGAGCGGTTCACCGAGGGCGGGGGGAAAGGACGACGGACGGTCCCTGTTGGCACCGGCCTGGTTGCGCGACAGGGCGCCGAAGAGGCTGCGCAGCTGGACGCTGACGCCCGCTGCCATCGCCGAGATCGCATTGAGTGATTTGTTCAGCTCCGCCGGGCTCGACGAGAAACGCGGCGGCGACGATTGCGAATAGGAGAAAACCGCCGCCAGCTCGCGCGCGTAGGCTTCACCTTGGCGCTGCGCGGCCTCCAGCTCGCGCCGGAGATCCTCCACTTCACGCTGATCGGTGGCGCCGTCGGCGGGGAGCATGATCGAAGCCATTCCCCCTTCGAGCTCCAGGCGGCCGCCGTAGCGCGTCGCCATGCGGCTGAGCCAAGCGCGCTCGGTGCCGGCGTTGGCCGACGAATCGGGGCCGAGCGTGACACTCACGCGGATCTCGGCGCCTTCGCGGCGAACCGAGAGCTCGGGCGTGCCCATCTCACCACCGCCGCCGGCGGGATTGGTGGAGCCGACCAACACCTGGAGCATGCGGCGCAGCTCGGTCTCGTCGCCGAACACCTCGGTGCCGCTGCCAGGTTCGAGGGAGACGCGCGCGCTCGGCGCTACTTCGTAGAGAAGCGCCGCCAAATCGATGCGGCCGCGCCGGCTGCGCGTCGGCCCACCGGCGTAGAGAGTGGCCAGCATCTTCATGGCGTCGTCGAGCGCGTCGAGCTCGGGCTCGAAGCTCGTCGGGGGGGGCACGGTGGCGCCGCGAATCTCGGGACCGGCGAGCACGCCCTTGCGAAGCTTCTCGGCCGCGCTGCGCGCCTCCTGCGTCAGAAGCCAGGTCAGCTCTTGCCGGGTCAGCCTCTCGCTGTGCAAGGGTCGTCGCCTTTCGCTCTACTTCCTCATTCTGCCAGAGTCACGGCGCGACGGCTACGGTCCGCGCGAGAGGGTCTTTTGGGGTACTTGGGCTACGCTCCGGCTGGCATGAATGGCCGCGCGGTCGGGATCGTCCTTTGCCTTGCAGGGTGCTCGAACGTGCCTGCCGCCAGCCCCTTTGTAGTCGATGCGGGGCCGGCCGACGCCATGGGCGACATGGTCACCTACGATGCCGTCGATGACCGCGGCTTCCCGCTGGGGGGCCCTTGCCTCGAAGACCGGCAGTGCAACGACGGCGTCGACTGCACGTTCGACACCTGCAACCTCGCACTGCGGCGCTGCCAGAACGTGCCCGACGATTCGCGCTGCCAGAACGGGATTTTTTGCGACGGCATCGAGACTTGCGACACCTCGCTCGGTTGTCGCCGTGGCCAAACCACGACGTGCAACGACGACAGCATCTGCACCATCGACAGATGCATCGAAGACACGAAGACCTGTGCGCATGTCGACCGCGATGCGGACGGCGATGGCAATCCCGACGGACATTGCGTCACGGGGGGCGATTGCGACGACGCCGATCCCACCGTTTTTACGGGTCACGCCGAAATCTGTGCCAACCGCAAGGATGACAACTGCGACGGGCAGGTCGACGAGAGCCCGTGCCAGAGTCCGACCCACGACACTTGCCTCGACCCGCTCGTCATCCGGGGTAGCGGCGTCTACGAGCTCGATACCACCGCCGCTTCGTACGACTACGGCGGCAGCTGCGCGCCGATGGAGCCTGCGGGGCGGCGCGACGTGGTGGCGGCCCTGGAAATCGTGGGCGACGCGCGCGATGTCGACGTGGTGGCCGAGGCGCCGGGAGGCGGCGCGCTGGCGGTGGGTATTGCGGGCCAATGCGACAAGCTGGCGACCGAGCTTGCCTGCGCCGCGGGACTCGCCGGGCCCATCGGCAACGCGCTGGCTCGGATTCGGGCGCGTGGCCTGCCGGCAGGCACTTATCCGCTCTACGTGTGGGCCGACCGCGACGAAAAGATCATCCTTCACGTCACCGAAAGTCCGTCGGCGCCTGCTCCCACCAACGAAACCTGCGGCAGCGCCGCACCCATCACCCCCGGCGTGCCGGTCGTGGCGAGTTTGGTGGGGACAGCCAAAGACATTGCCTCGCGGTGTGGCTTCAAGAGCGGCGACCTCGTCTACACGTTCACGCTTCCCGACGCGCGAGATGTCGTGGCGTATGCCACTTCGCTCGACGGGTACGGTATTCCCATCGTTTCGCTGCGCCGGGCGAGCTGCGCCAAGGTCGAGGACGAGATGGGGTGCGGATCGGGTACGCTGGCCAAGGCGTTCGCACGAGCGCTGGCGGCCGGCACGTATTACGTGGGCGTGGCGGCCACTGCCCCCACGGATGTGCGCGTGGAGCTAGCGGTATCGCCGCCGACCGCGCCCCCTTCCGACGATCGATGCGACTCGGCGCCTCGACTCGTACCGGACCGCACGCTGGCCATTTCGCTGCAAGGGCACACCGACGACCACGAATTCGGCTGTTCCGACCCCGGCGCTGTCGACGCGGTTTATGGGCTCGACCTCGCCGAGGCCTCCGATGTGCTGCTCATCATGCGGTTTTCGTCGGCCGACATCGGGACGGTCGCCCTCGCGCGCGCGACGTGCGATTCCTCGGCGCTCGCGTGCGCGAAAGACGGGTCGTCGCCAGTGCGCGCGACGCAGCGCAACCTCGCCGCTGGCTCGTACCGCGCGGTGGTGGAGACGCGAGTCGGCAATCCCGTTCAGCTTACGACGCTGGTTCGTCCGGCCGTGCCGCCGTCGCTGGTCCCCTTTGCCGATACGTGCGCCACGGCGCCGCTCATCGACGAAAAAGGCGGCTTTTTTCAAGGTACCACCGCCAACGCGGCCCCCGACTATTCCGCAGGTTGCGACACCGCAGGGACCGGTCCCGGGGGCGCGCCCGATCAGATGTTGAAGCTCGTTCTCTCCGCGCAGCGGAGGGTCATCTTCGACATGCAGGGCTCGAGCTACGCCACGCTGCTCGATATTCGCAAAGGGGACGGCTGCCCGGGGGCCGAAGTGCCCAGAGGGTGTTCGGCCGGCTACATCCAGCAGCGCAGCTTTCTCGACATGACCCTCGATGCCGGGACGTACTGGGTCCAGGTCGACGGCTACGCGGGCGAACAAGGCACGTGGTTTCTCGATGTGCGTGTGCTCGATCCTTGACGGTCTGCGAATACGAACGGTACGGCCTTGCGCGACGGGGGCCAGGTGTCTATCGTCGTGTCGTCATGGCGTTGCTCGCCCGCGGCAAGGTGCGCCTTTGGGCCATGGTAGTCGCCGTCGTCACGGCGTCGTCACTGGCCTCTGCCGCCGGTAGCGAGCTCACCGAGCGGGAGATCGCCGACCTGCAAGCCGGCCAGATGGTCGTGCGAGCCGACGACGTCGAACGGGGCGGCCGTCGCTACATCGGCGGTGTGAGCTACATCATGATCGACGCGCCTCCCGAGCAAGTCATCGACGTCCTCGACGATGTGCGTACCTACCGCGACATCCTCCCGCGGACCCGTTCCGTCCGCTGGCTCGGCATCGCGCGCGACGGCGACTCCATCGTCGAGCTCGAGCAGGGAAACGCCATGGCCCACGGAAAATACACCGTGCGCATCCGTCGCGACCGCACCGATCGGGATTCCTCGTCGGCCATCATCCGCTTTTGGCTCGATCCGCGCTTTTCCCACAACATCGCCGATGCCAGCGGGTTTTTTCAGATCGAAGCGGTGGGTGAAAAGACGCGGCTCACCTACCTGGTCATGGTCGATCTGGGGTCCGGCTTTTGGGGGCAGATGTTCGAGGGCCGCATCCGGCGCGCGGCGCTCTCCACGCCGCTCCTCGTGAAAAAGTACGTCGAATCCCATCCGCCCGCCCCCGCCAGCTGATCGGCATGGCCAAGAGCGGACGCCGTCAGGCGAGTCGCTGCATCGGCGGACGGGTCATGTTAGCGTGGCAGGCGATCGATGCTGGGTGCAGGCCGAAGGATTGCGGCGATAGCTCTCAACACGTACCGCGAAGCCGTGCGCGCCCGCATTTTGCTCGGGCTCTTCGCGCTGGCGCTGACGACGGCACTCTATTCGATCGCGGTCGGCGAGTTCGCACTGAAGAATGCCTCGCGCGTGGTCGCCGATCTCGGCGCCGCCTCCATTTCCATCTATGCGATCGTCGTCGCCATCATCATTGGCGCGACGTCGCTCTACCGCGAGCTCGAGCAGAAGACCCTTTTTCCCATCCTTGCGCGTCCGGTGCGGCGGGCGGAATACCTGGTCGGCAAATACGCGGGCACGCTCCTTACCATTGCGGTGTTCATCGCTCTCGACGCGGCCGCGGTGCTGCTCATTCTCGCGCGCCACGGCGGGCGCGATTGGACGACGATAAGCTGCGCCGTGGCGGCGCTGGTGATCGTCCCCGCGGGCCTGGCTTTTTACCTTCCGCGCTGGCGCACCTACCTTCCCATCGCCTGGGCGGCGGTTTCCCTCGGTGTGGCCGTCGTTCTGGCTGCGGGTGCGACGGACGATCGCCGCGTTGTCCTCGGCGCGTGCGCGCTCGCGCTCATGGAAGTCATGATCGTGAGCGCTCTCGCCACGCTCTTCTCGTCGTTCTCGTCTCCGTTTCTTTCGGCCGTCTTCACGATTGGCATTTTCATCGTGGGGCGGGAAGCGGGCACGCTCGGTCGCCTCCCGGTGCGGGTTTTCGGCGAGACCATCCGCCGGGCCGGGGCTGCGCTGGCGGCGGTGGTGCCGAACCTCGAAGTCTACGTCCCGCCCCGTCCACTTTTGACCGGTGAAGCGCTCCACACGTCGCTGGCGCGCCATCTCGCGCTCTCCGGCGCGCAGGCCCTGGCGTGGAGTGTCGGCCTGCTCGTGGTGTCGAGCTTGATCTTCGAGCGACGGGATTTGTCGTGAAAGCGGGCGCGGCACGGCTCGGGATGGGTGCCGTCGTGGTCGGGGCCGTGTTCGTCGCGGCCGCTGTGCGTTTGGTCGCCGACGGACGCTCCGAGCTCGGGGCGAGCGACGCCGCGTGGAAAAAGGGTGACGGCGTCGGAGCGGCGGTTCACGCGCGAATGGCCGCGCGCGCTTATGTGCCCGGCGCCGCGCACATGGATCTCGCCTACGAGAAGCTGCGTGACATCGCGGAAATGAGCGAGCGAAAGGGGGACGAGGAATCGGCGCTCTTCGCCTGGCGCGCGATCCTGTCGGCCGCGGCCGGTTCGCGCCCCTTCGCCGCCTCGAGCAGCGAAACGCGCGCCGCGGCGGCCGCGTCCGTCGCTCGCCTTTCGGCTGCGCTCACGGCATCGGGTCGAAGGTCGTCGAGCCGTCCGCGCGCGACCCCTGAAGAGCCCTCGCTCGTCGCGGATGTCGTTCCGCGGGCAGGGTGGGGGGCGCTTCTTCTCGGGGGGGCGGCGCTCTTTTGGGGAGCGGGGCTTCGGCTGACGTCGCGTGCGTGGGACAGCGACGGGCGCATCGTTCCTCCGCACGTTCGCATGGCCGTCGCGATGGCCTCGGGGGGCCTTCTCGCGTGGCTGGCCGGGCTTCTCCTCGTCTAGTCCTTGCTCCTTTTCACCCTCGCGGGCAAAGTGCCGCTCGTGGGGTTTTTCGATCGAGCCAAAGCCGTCTTCGGCCTGCAGAAGGACAGCCCCACGCCCGGGTCGGGTCCGGCTCCGCGCGCCGAACGTTCCGATGGACGCCAGAACAAGGCCGGGCGACCGCCGCTTCCCGAGGTGTCCGGCGCGGCCAGCGCCACGATCGAAGACGTTCTCGTGGCGCGCGCGGCTGGCTCATTCGATGAAGCGCGCGCCATCTTGGCCGCGATCGACAAGGGCCAGGGACTGCGCACGGTCCTGCGCGCCGCGGCAGCGCTCGAGGCGCGCGACGAGGACGAAGTGACGACCTTGCTGCCGCTCGTTCGAAAGGACAGCCCGGCGTGGCAGCTTCGCCTGCAAGTCGCGGCTGCGCTCGAAAATGGGCCGGGACGAGAGGATCTGGTGGCGCGCGGGGTGAAACTCGGGGCGCCCGCGTGGTCCATCGCCTGGCTGCGCGCGCTTTCGTCGAACGACGACGAGCAGCGCGCCGGGCTCGTCGACCTCTTGTTCGAAGATGCCGCTCTGGCGCGCACCGTCGCAGCGCGCGATCTCGGCTTTGCCGATATCAAAGTCGACAACGATGCCATCCGCCGCTATACGGCCTTTGCCCACGGCCGCGACGTCATTCGCCGTTTCGGCGCCGCCCAAGTCGTGGCGCTGCTGGCTCGGGTGGACGGCGGCTCGCCATGAGTCGCCCGCTTCTCTCGCTTTACCGCCTCGACCGGAACAAGCTCCAAGAGGTGTCGGCCCAGCTGCGCGATCTCTTGGCGCGCGACGATCGGTCCGGGCTTTCGGCGCTGCTCGGGCTGGGGGAAGAGCTTGCACGCCGCCTGGCAGCGGAGCGCTGGGCGGTGGGCCTCATGTTGCGCCCCGACGAGGACGCCCAAGCATCGCCAATCTTCGCCTCGCTGCGCCGGGTGGTGAAGCGCGCGGCCCTCGAGCACGTCTGGACGAGCGAATCTCCAGCGCTCGAGGGGCGCCTGCGCGCGTACGACGTGCTGCGCGAAGAACAAGACATTGCCGAGGCCATCGACCGGTTGCTCGACGCCGTGCGGCTGCCCTGGTTCTTGCAGCGACCGGGAGGCACCGGTGGGTGGCTCGACGACGATCAGCGCGAGACGCTGGCGCAGCGCATGGAGGCGCTGGGGCCGGCGCTCCCCGACGAGATCAACGCCTTCGTCGAGGCGCTCGGAGGGATGGACGGCGCCGCGCTCGTCCACGATCGGCTCTGATCGCCCTCTATTCGTGCACCAAGTTGCCCTCCCGGGCACCCCTCTGCTAGCGCCTTGTTTCGTGGGTGCGTCGTTCAGCGAGAGTTTGACCGAATTCGTGGATTTTCTGGCCAGCGAGCGTCGCGCATCGCCGCACACGGTGAGCGCCTACCGGCGAGATCTCGGTCAGCTCGGCCAATTCATCGCCGATACCCGCGGTGAGCGGCTGCCTCTCGACGCGATCGACGTGTACCTCTTGCGCCAATGGCTCGGCGCGCTGTCGCGCGTCGTTGCGCCGCCGTCAGTGGGGCGAAAAATCGCCGCAACCAAAGCGTTTTTCCGGTTCCTTCGCCGGCGCGGACTGGTCGAGAAAGACCCCGCGGCCGCCCTCGCGAGCCCCAAAGTGCGTAAGCCCCTCCCCACGTTCCTGGGAGTCGACGCGGCGCGCCAGGTCGTCGAAACCCCGACTGGCGATGACCCATCATCGGCCCGGGACCGCGCCGTGCTCGAGTTGCTTTATGGGTCGGGCGTTCGCGTTTCGGAGCTGGTTGGCCTCGATCGAGGTCATGTCGACCTCGATGCGGGGCTCGCGCACGTGCTCGGCAAAGGGAAAAAGGAGCGCATCGTGCCGCTCGGCCGCCCGACCGTAAAAGCGTTGCGGGCCTACCTTCTCGTCCGCTCGTCCGTCCCCAAACCGGGTTCCGCGCTGGACGCGGCGGCGCTTTTCGTCACGCGCCGAGGTGCGCGTCTCGGTGTGCGTCAGGTGCAGCTTCTCGTGCATCACTACGGCGCGCTCGGCGCCGGCCGAGCCGATCTGCATCCGCACGCCCTGCGCCACACCTGTGCCACGCACATGCTCGAAGGAGGGGCCGACCTCCGCGCCATCCAGGAAATGCTCGGCCACGCGAGCCTGGCGACCACGCAGCGGTATACCCACGTCTCACTCGAGCACCTGATGAAGGTGTACGACGGTGCTCATCCGCTTGCCAAGAAGGGCCCCCGAAATTCCTTGACGTAGGAGCGCAGCGCACCGTCGGCCTTTCGACCTCGCGGTCGAGGTTCCATGATGGATCTGGCAGCGCGTGGGCCGGGGCAGTAGTAGTGCTAAGACGAAGTGAGTCGACCGCCGATAGCCATTTCTTTCGAGACCGACGAGCCGACCGTCGCCATCGTGCCGGCCCGAGTCGTCACCCGTCGAGATTGGGGAAAGCGTTTCGCCCGCTCGATCGGCGGCGCGTCGGTAGCCGGTTCGGTGGCGGCGCTGTTCGACGCGCTGTGGGCGTGGACGATCGTCGAAGGAGAACGTTCGCCCAGTTTCATGACTTTGGCCCGTTTCGACGTGGGGCTCCTGGCGCCGATCGCACTTCTCATCGGCGCCGTCGTGGCGGCCGGTGCTCTCGTGCTGGAGCCCGATCACCCGCGCTCCCCGGGGGAGCTCTGGCAGAGCCTCTGGCGCACCGAACCCGCTCGGCGCACCAAACTGGCCGCATTTCTCGCGTTTTTGCCCCCTTTCGTGGTGCTGTGGGCCACCGCCATCGCACACTGGGCGCAGTCGGCGATGTCAGCGCCGGGCTCGAACCTCGCCGCCGGCTTCACCATCGCCACGCTCGCCTTCGGGTTGTCACTGATGACGGTCGCCTTCGCGCTCGCGGCGGGGGAGCTCATTTCGCGCCGACTGTCGTCGGACCCTTCCGTGGCGCTCGACCCTCGCCACGCGCTGCTCGGCGGGATTGTCATCGGGCTCTCGCTGGTCGTGCTCGGCACGAGACTCGGCAACACGAGCGGTGAGGGGCCATGGCTCGGGATCTGGGGCGTGCTGCGGCGCCCAGAGCTCGATCTTCGTCCGGTGCTGCTGGTGGCCGTCATGTCCATGGGCGCCTACGTCGGGCCGCACATCTTCAGAATGGCGCCGGGTTGGGCGCTGTCGCTGGCCGTGGTCCCCTTCGGTTTCACCTACGAAGCTGCGGTGGCTCTCGGCGCTCACCCGGACGTGGCCGGCGCCATCGAGCGGGGCGCGCCTTTCGGCAAGACATCGCTCGCCGCGCTTCGCCACGCCACCGATCGAGATCACGACGGCTACAGCGCGTTTTTCGGCGCGGGCGACTGCAACGACAGCGACGCGCGCATGAACCCGGCAGCATCCGATATCCCCGGCAACGGCATCGACGAAGATTGTTCGGGTGCCGATGCGCCGATCGCGGCTCCCGTCCGCCGCGCTCCGACGCCGAAGGTGGCCGCTCGCGATCTGCTCCCCAAGGGGCTCAACGTCATTCTCATCACCGTCGACACGCTGCGCGCCGACCTCGGCTACGCCGGCAACCCGCGCCCGGTGTCACCCACCCTCGATGCGCTCGCGGAACGGTCGACGATTTTCGACCGCTCCTATTCCCTGGCGTCCTACACCGGCAAGAGCGTCGGACCGCTGCTCATCGGCAAATACCCTTCGGAGACACATCGCGGCTGGGGACATTTCAATCGCTACATCGCGAAAGATACGCTCGTCGCCGAGCGCCTGCAGAAGGTCGGCATCCACACCATCGCCGTGCACGCCCATTGGTACTTCACCGCCGGGTTCGGATTGAACCGTGGCTTCGACACCGTCGACGGCAGCGCCCAGCCGCCCGCCGGCACCGATCAGGACAACGACGCGACGGTGACTGGCGGCGGCCTCACCGACGCGGCCATCCGCGTTTTCTCCAACCCCGAGCACACTTCCAAGCGCTTCTTCGCCTGGATCCACTACCTCGACCCGCACTCCGAATACGCCAAACACCCAGGGATCCCGAGCTTCGGCCCCGGCATGCGCGCCGCCTACGACGGCGAGGTCTGGTACACTGACCGGCAGATCGGACGCTTCTTGAGCTTCGCTGCGCAGCAGCCGTGGGCCGAGCGCACCGCCATCGTCTTCACCAGCGATCACGGCGAGGCGTTCGGCGAGCACGGCATGATCCGCCACGGCGTCGAGATCTTCGAAGAGCTCGTGCGCGTGCCGTTCTTCGTCTACGTGCCCGGGATCGCGGCCCACCACGTGACGCAGCGGCGCAGCGCCGTCGACCTCGTGCCGACGATCCTCGACCTGTTCGGGGTGACGCTCGGCCCGCCGCAGAATCAGTTCGATTTTCTTTCTGGTCAGTCGCTGGCCGACGACATTGCCATGCCCCCCGGTCATCGCCCGGGCGAACGCGACGTCTTCGTCGACATGCCGCCGGGCCCCAACAACGGCGAGCGCCGCGCCCTCATCCACGAAGGACAGAAGCTCTACGTGTCCAACGCAGTGCGCTACCAGATCTTCGATCTCGAAAAAGATCCCGGTGAGAAGACGGACATCTCCGACGACAAGGCGCTGCTCGCGCAGATGAAGGGTCAGTACCAGACCTTCAAGTCTCGGCTTCGTGAGGTGGTGGTGAAGCCGGTCCCCAAAGAGTGAGTTCGCTCGTCAGCGGGCGCGCGTCGTCGCGTCTCCCCACCGCTCCAAGATGGCCGGCAGCTCCCCGAGAGAGCCGATGATCACGTCGGGTTGGGATGCGATGAGTCGCTCCGGTGCCAAGAAGCCGCCCTGCACGCCGATGGTGCGACAGCCCGCGCGACGACCGGCCTCGACGTCCTGGGGGCCGTCGCCGACCATCACCATCTGATCGGGATTGAGACCGAGCTGTTTGGCGATGGCGAAGATCGGTTCCGGCGAGGGTTTGACGGCGGCGACATCGCCTCCCGCACTGACGGCGGAGAAAAGGCTGCGCACGCCGAGCCGCGCCAGGACCACGTCGGTGGTGCTACGGGGCTTGTTGGTGGCGATGGCGAGACGAAAGCGGCGCAGCTCGTCGAGCATGGCGCGTGCCTGCGGCATCCAGCGTGTGTGGTCGGTAGGGTGCGCCAGGTAAAAGGCGAGGTAGCTCTCGAGTACCTTGTCCACATCGGGATGCTTGTCGGGCAATCCCACCGCCCGGGCGCAAAGCATGCGCGCCCCATCGCCCACGAAGCGCCGGATGGTCGCCATGGGAAGCGGCTTGCGCCCGCTGTCGACGAGGGCGTGGTTCACTGCCGCCGCAATGTCGCCCGCTGAGTCGATGAGGGTACCGTCGAGATCGAAGACGATCCCTCGGGGCTCAGGCATCATGGGGACCGTACAGTACCTCAATTCGACGCCGAAGAAACTATTGCGATCTGTTTGCCTCCTCGGAAACACGCGGCGCTGATGGGGCTTGGCTCCGCAGAAAGGCGACGATCTCTCCGTTTACCAGCGCGGACCGTTCTTGTTGCAGCCAATGACCCGTGGCCGGCAAAACGACGGTCTTGCGTAGGTTGCGAACGGCGGCTTTCATCGGATCCAGCGTGGCGAAACGAAAAGCGCTGTCCTGTTCGCCGGCCATGAACAGCGCCGGCGGCAAGATCGGCAGACCGAGGTGGGGCGCGAGCTCCTCGGCATCCCTGTCCATGTTGCGGTACCGATTGAGCGCCCCCCGGAAGCCGGTTCGGGCGAAGGTGCGGGCGTAAAAATCGAGGTCCGCTTCGGTGAGCCAGGCGGGAAAGACTGCGGGTTCGGGCATTCCCTCGAGCGCGCCCGCACTGGCGAGCTTGCTTTGGAAGAGGGCCGGCACGAGGTCGGGAGGTGCGTCGCCGGACAACGCGTAGAAAAAAAGTCGAAGGGTGCGCCGTGGATCCGCTTCGAGCTCCGCCTCCGCGACGCCCGGCTTCTGGAAATAGAGTGCGAAATTGAACTTGTCGGCGCTCCATTGCTTCATGGCCCGGGTGGTGGGAAAGCGCGGGTCGAACGCAACGCTCAAAGCCACCACCGACGAAACGCGCTCCGGATGAAGCTGCGCGGCGTGCCAAACGATGCGTGCGCCCCAATCGTGGCCCACCAGGACGGCCGTCTTGGCATCGAGCGCGTCGAGCGTCCCCACCACGTCGCCGATCATCTTGAACATGGAGTAGTCTTCCACCGCGGCCGGCGCGTCGGTTTCACCGTAGCCGCGCAGATCGGGCGCGACGGCATGGTACCCGGCGTCGGCGAGAGCCTCGAGTTGGTGGCGCCACGCGTACCCGAGGTCGGGGAACCCATGGAGCAACACGACCAGCGGTCCGCGGCCCATTTCAGCGATGTGGACATCGATGCCGTTGGCTCGAATTCTGCGGTGCGCGATCTTGGACATGATCCCTCACGTGTGCGCCGGAAGTGGGGAGGAGCTTTCCTCGCGGCGGAGCGACGCGCCCCGGTAGCCCCTCTGTGACTTGGGGAGGCGCACGCCCACGCAGATCATCCACGCGAAGCCGAGCACGCGCGCAGCTGGGAGCAGAAACGCCCCCGCATAGAGGATGAGGCTGAAAAACGAGAGCTCCGCCAGCGCGGCTACGACGATGCCGAACCACATGAGCCAGCTCGGCAAGAGCCGCGCGAGACCGCCGGCCAGCGAGACGCCCGCCACGAGGAGTCCCAGAGTCACCACGTGCCCCGGTCCGCCGAAGGCGAACGATAGGACATGGAGCGCATGAGCGGCGGGCGATGCGGCGATCTCCGGCCACGAAATCGACCACATGACGAGCGCCGAGACTGCCGCCATGAAGGACGCGGCGAGACCGCCGAAGAGCGCGATGTCCACACCGGCCGCTTTCACACCGAGAAATCGCAAGCGACTCACGGCTGTCGCCGTGAAGATCCCGAGGGGCACCGCCGCGCCGAACTGCAGAAACGAGCTGAGCCGCACGGCGTTGGCGTGCTCGGTGAAGTAGACGCGCGAGAGCGCCGCGTCGAGATAGGGCGAGGGATAGTGCTCGCCCCCCGCCATGGCTATCGATGAGACGAGGCTGACGACGAACAGAGAGGTGAACACGATCGCGAGGGCGAGAAGGGATGGCCCGCGATGCGAAACATCCGTACTGGGGTCTTTCGGTTCGGGTGTCATGACCAGCTCCGTGCGTACGGTTCGTCCCTACGACGAGGGGCAAACTTTCGACCGAGGACAGGGGTTCCGTGATCGCAGAACCTCGTGGTGAAAACGTGGGGCTAACGGCGATGGGACTCGCCGCCGGACTCACGCTCGCTCAACCTAAGTAGCGATGCGGTCTCCGGGTAGCGAAAGCGGGAGATTGAGTAACGGAAAACGGAGCTTCGTATGGCAGCGCATCTGACGTCGCATGACTTCTGGAGCCTGATGAATGCGAACTCGACATCGACGAGTGCAGACTCCATTCGCGACGTCCGCGTCGAATTCGACGCTGACGTGATGAAGCTGAGCTCTCATATCGTGATCGCGCCCGGGATCACCGTCGTGCGTGGCTGCAACGTGGCGAGGGACGACGTCCTGCTGACGGGGGAGCAGGACCAGCCGCTGGTCGCTTTGCAGATCGGCCTTCGCGGGACGGCATCGACACGGATCGAGGGGATGAAAGAACCGCTCTTTAGCTACGTTGGGCACGCGGCGCTGGTGTTCACGCCGCCGAGCGCGTTCGAGGTGGCGCTCGCGCAGGGGACGACCAACGAAACGTTTCGGATCAACCTCACGCCCGCCTATTTCGCCGAGTTGACCGAGCGCTACCCGGCTCTTTCGCGCGATGCCTTCTCCAGCATGACATCGCGCCAGCCGATGCAGGTCGGTGGTCGCCAGCTCGGTCCGTTGAGGCGCCTCTTGGAGATCGCCGACGATGTCATGAACAGCGGCGCCTATGGTTCGCTCCGCGGGGCCTTCCTCGAGTCGAAGGTCGTCGAACTCTTGGTTCGCTACCTCGCCCTACCTGCGCCGAACGACGGACCCACGAAGCCCCGCGATTTCGACCGCATGATCGAAGCGCGCGATAGGTTGTTGTCTCGCCTGGCGGACCCGCCGACGCTCCCCGAGCTGGCGCGCGCGGTGGGGACCAACGAGTTTCAGCTCAAGCGCGATTTCAAGGCGCTCTTCGGTCAGCCGGTGCACGCTTTCGTGCTCGAACACCGCCTGGAGCGCGCGCACATGCTCCTCGTGGAGACCGACCGCCCGATCAAGGAGATCGCCGACGAAGCCGGCTTTGCGCACCTTTCCCATTTCGGCGCCGCCTTTCGCAAGCGTTACGGCCTTCCGCCGAGCCGAATTCGTGCGCGGCGGTCCTAGCACGACGAGGCGAATTCTCACGGCAGCCGGCGGGGGGCATGCCATGGAGCGGGGCGGCTCCGACGTCTGGCGCCATCTGCTAGACTCCGCCGCGCCATGAGGCCCTCGAAGCCACCTTCCGCGCTGCGCATTGCCCCTGCTTCGTCGGCCGCTCTGCCCAACCACCCGCTTCCGGCCGGAATGCGCGACATCCTACCGCCCGAGGCAGCGCGCCGGCGGCGGCTCTCGCGTCGCCTGCTCGACCACTTCGCGCTGCACGGCTACGAGCTCGTGACACCGCCCGCCTTCGAGCTTGCCGACGTTCTCGAGCGCGGCCTCGGTACGCTCGATCCGCGCGACGTCCTGCGCTTCGTGGAACCCGAGTCGGGCGAGGTGGCCGCTCTTCGCCCCGACATGACGCCGCAAATCGCGCGCATCGCGGCGACGCGTCTCGCCGATCGCCCGCTCCCCATGCGGCTCTGCTACGAGGGCACGGTGCACCGCCGCCGCCAGGAGCGGGCCCGCAAACATCGACAGATACCGCAGGCGGGGGTGGAGCTGCTCGGCGTTGCCGGTCCCGATGGCGATCTCGAGCTATTGAACCTTGCCGTAGGGTCGGCGCGTGCCGCGGGCCTCTCCGACTTCGTGCTCGATCTCGGCCACGCCGACATCGCCCGCGCCATGATGAACGGCATTCCGACGTCGATCGCCTCGGCCCTCCTCGATGCGCTCGCCCACAAGGACGTCGCCGTCGTGCGCGACCTCGTGATCGACGCCAAGCTCGCGCCCGAGCTCGCCACGGCTTTCTGCGAGCTGCCCAAGCTGCACGGCGATGGCGCGCTGTGGAAGGAAGCGGAGCGCGTGCTCGCTCCCACGCCCGCGGGTCCTGCGTTCCTCGCCTTGCGCGACCTCTGGGGCCGCGCCATCGCCGCCGGGCTCGAAGTCGTGATGCGCGTCGACCTCGGCGAAGTCCGCGGTTTTGCCTACTATACGGGCGCGCTCTTTCACCTCCTCGCCGATGGCCCCGGGGAGCCGTTCGGATCGGGGGGACGCTACGACGACCTCTTGTCGCGCTTCGACACGCCCATGCCTGCCGCGGGGTTTGGTCTCGATCTGGACAACTTGTCTTGGTCGCTGCGCGTGGCGGCCAAGGAGGAAGGGCTCGACGCGCGGGTGCTCGTGAGCCTCGGACCGACCGCGCCCGCGCTCTGCGCCGCGCTCCGCGGTCTCGGCGTGGCGTGCGCGGCCGTGCCCCCGGACGAGGTCGAAGCGTTCGCGCGCGCGTGGAGCTTTTCCCACGTATTTCACGAGATCCCAGGGGGAGGGCTCGAATTCTTGATCTTGGCCACGGGCAAAGCCGAGCTTTGGGGACCCTTGCCCCCGTCCGAGCTCGCCGCCAGGATCGCCAAGGCCGTCTTGGGCTAGCGGCAAGTGCGAGAACCGGGCCGTAGTGATATGTAACAGGCCGCCTGGCCGGGCCCGAGAGCACGGGACACGGGTCGCAGCAACGAGCGCAGTCGAAAGAGGAGACGAGGAATGCCGACGGTCGTAATCGTGGGGGCGCAGTGGGGCGACGAAGGTAAGGGAAAAGTCGTCGATTTGTGCACCGAGTACGCCGATATGGTCGTGCGCTACGCCGGAGGTCCCAATGCCGGTCACACCCTCGTCGTCGGCGATGACAAGCTCATCGTCAGACTGATTCCGAGCGGCATTCTGCGCGAGCAGACGCGCTGCGTTCTGGCCCAGGGGATGGTCATCGACCCAGGCGTGCTCGTCACGGAGATGGACGAGCTCGCGCGACGCGGCCTTTCGCCGGCCACGCGGCTCGTCGTGTCCGATCGCGCCCACATGATCCTGCCGTTCCACGTCACCATCGACACCCTGCGCGAAACGACGGGCAACGGGGGGCCCCGACTCGGTACCACCAAGCGCGGCGTCGGCCCGGCCTACGAGGACAAAGCGGCTCGGCGCGGGCTGCGGATGGGGGAGCTGCGCGATCTGACGAAAGCGCGCCAAATGATCGAAGCGGCGATTTCCGCCTGGACCCCGACGCTGCGCGTCCTGGGAGCGGACCCGCCCGCAGCCGACGCCATCGTTCGCCAGCTCGAGCCGCTCGCCGCGCGCATCGTGCCGCTTTTAGCGGACACGTCGCGACTCGTCGATGGCGCCGTCGGCAAGGGCCAAAACGTCATGTTCGAAGGAGCGCAGGGTACGCTTCTCGATATCGACCACGGCACCTACCCGTTCGTCACCTCATCATCGGCTTCGGCGGGCGGCGCATGCGCCGGCGCGGGCATCGGCCCCACGCGCATCGACGCCGTGCTCGGCATCGTCAAGGCTTACTCCACGCGCGTCGGCGGTGGACCCTTTCCCACCGAGCTATCCAACGCCGTCGGCGAAAAGCTGCGTGAGGACGGGGCCGAGTTCGGCGCCGTGACGGGGCGCCCGCGGCGCACGGGATGGCTCGATCTGCCGGCCATCCGCTACGCGGCGCGCGTCAACGGACTTTCCGAGCTCGCGGTGACCAAGCTCGACGTGTTGACCGGACACGAGCAACTCCAAGTGTGCGTAGCCTACGACCTGCCCGAAGGGCGAACCGAGGAGTTTCCCATCGATAGGCTCGAGCAAGCCACCCCCGTCTACAAGGCCTTCGCCGGTTGGCGCGAACCCCTCGCCGAAGCTCGCTCGCTTGGCGAGCTGCCCGCCGCCGCGCGTGTCTACCTCGATTTCATGGAGAGCTCGGCAGGTGTGCCGCTCGCCATCGTCTCCGTGGGCCCGCGCCGCAGCGAGACCATCGTGCTGCAAAGCCCATTCGCCCCCCGCCCATCGCCAGGTGCTAAAACATCGAGGTGGGACCAGCCTTCGTCCTGATTCTCCAGCTCGGCGCGGCTTCGCCTCGTGCAACGGCGCGCTCCTCGAACCTCACCGCCGCCGCGCAAGCGTCGGGGCGACCGCGCGAGTGCGCCTCGGCGATGCACGGCGGGGCCGCCAAATGGGGACCGAACGTGTGGGACGCCGCGCGCGAGCCCAACTTGGAGCGCTACTGCGATCTCTTGGCGCGCGGCTTTGGTCAGCTGCTGCTCACGCCGGAAGCGGCTTTGGAGACGGCCGATCTCGCCGACCGCGCGGCGCCCGGTCATGCCGCTCCATCGGTACTGCGCGGGCGCGCCTACGCCACGCTGAAGCTCTGGCCCAACGCTTCGGCCGAGCTCGAACGCGCGCGCTCCATCGACTCGCGCAGTCTCGAGGATCCACTCACTCTCCGCGAGTGGTGCCGCGCATTGGCCTCCACCGATCGGGCGCGCGAAGCGCTGGCCGCGTACCGCACCCTCGGACCGCGCGTATCGATCTTCCCCTCTCCGGAAGAGCGCGCGCGCACGTTCCTCGAAGCGGCCGAGCTTGCCTTCTCGCTGGGGCCGCCGACGCTCGACGATGCCATCGCCTTTCTCGGCGAAGCCAAACAGCTCGGCGTCCGCGAGCTCGAGTGGCGCGTGTCGTCCGAGCTCGCGCTCGCCTTCGATCGGCGGGGCGCCCGCGACGAAGCCGCCGGTCTCGTGATCGAACTCGTGCGCCGCTTTCGCAAGGAGGCCAAAGCGCAGGCCTCCTCCGAGAACCGGGAAGCACAAGCCGCCGCCGCGCTGGTGCTGGAGTCCATCGATGTCCGTCAAGCCCTCGAAGCTTGGGAGCGCTACATCACCGCCGCCGGACCGCGCGGTCCTTGGATCGAGCACGCGCAAAAGCGCGTGGAAGCGCTGCGCAGAAAAGGGCGAGGAGGATGACCGCGCGCACCTTGCCGACGTGGGGCTGCGTCGGTGTCGTGGCTGTCCTGCTCACGGTCGGGCCGCGCGCGGCGTCGGCCAACAGCCACGCGCCGACCGTCTGGGAGTGCGCAGAGGACCCGACGCTCGCCGCGGGGGACAAGATCCACCGCGAGCTTCAGGGCCTCCGTTACATCTCGTACTATCTCCGCCCGAGCTCGTCCGCGCAGAAGGAGCAGCTCGCGCGCTCGCTGCGCCTTCTGGAAGAAATCGACGCCGAGCATTCGCACGACATCAGGCTGCGCTTCGATCTCGGCGCTCTGCTCTCGTTGATCGGCGACGAAAAGCGCGCGGCCACCGTGCTCGAGAGCGCCATCACCCTCGCGCCCGACCACCCCTCGGCCGTCGACGCCTATTGGTCGCTCGCCATCGCCTACGTCAAACTGGGGCGCTTCGACGAGGAGGTCGGTGCCTACGAGGAATTCCTTCGTCGCAGTACGACGGCGTACCAGCGCGCGCGCGCCCTCTGCAACCGTGCCGAGTCGCAGGTGCGGCGCGAAAAGATCGGCGAGGCTCTGCGCGACTACCGCGAATCGCTCGTCCTGCAGCCGGAAGACGTGCTCTGCCACTGGGGCTATGCGGTGGCGCTCGACCGCAGCGGCGATGCGCCGGGCGCCATGGTCGAGGCGAAAACGGCGATCACCTTCGACCCCCTCGACCAGGAGCTCGCGAACCCGGGCGTCTTCTTCCTGCCGGCGTACGAGCGCTTCTGGTACGAGGGGCTCGGGGCCATGGCGCGCGCTCAGCAGATCGACGACCCGGCGACGTCGGTGCTGTGGTGGGATGCAGCGGTGGCGAAGTGGGCGGGGTACCTGGCCTTTGCGCCCGCGGACGACCGCTGGGTGCCGCTTGCCAAGGCCCACCAGGCTTCTTGCCAGCGCCATGTCGAACAGGCCAAGAAGGCCGCGCTACGGCTGGCCAAAGGCCGGCGGCACGTCAGCGCGGACGGGGAAGCCGATCATCCGCCGCCCACGCTGCCGCGCTGAGCTGGCCAGGGCCTTTACGCCGCGTCGTCCATCGGCGTCGGCGGGGGCGTCACGCGCAGGATCTGGCTGACCTCTTCGGCGTCGGCCACCGAATGGAAGACGGGCACGAGGCCGTTCTCGATGTCGCGCTCGCCGAACGCTCCGCTGGCGGCGAGGGCGCGCGCGCGTGGACCATCGAGCACGAGGAAGATGTCGTGTAGGCCTCCCTGGCCGGGGCTGTCGATCACGTCGACGATCCGGCCGCGGTCGAGGCAGAGTTCTTCGAAGCCGCGCTGGATGAGCACGCGGCGATCCGTGATGAGGTATCTCGTCTTGTGGGCGAGGCGCGCTGGCCGCACCAGGGCGACATACCCGAGCCCCACGGCGACGCAGGCGAGCAGCATCGCCGTCAGCGCTAGCGCCATGATGAGCGAGATGAAGGCTGGCGAGTGCGAGGAAAGGCCGGCGCCAAGGATGCGATGTGCTGCTCGCGTCGCCGTCGTCAGTTCGCGCACCAGTGCCACGGTCACGAGCGCCCCGACCGTCGCGGTGAAGATTTGGCGCGTTCCGCCCGGGAACCATTCGCGCCAGCCCGACATCGGCCGAGCCGACCAGAGGACCCGCTCGCCATCGTCGAGGCGCTGGGCAATCGGGCGCAGTCCGTCACCTGCTCCGCCCGGCGCGGGGATCCCGCGAATGATGGCCCACAGCCGGTCAGGACCCATGATGCCCGGAAGCAAGAGCGAAAGCCGCCGGCGCAGCGCACCGGTCGGTACGGCACGGACGAGCTCGAGATCGCCGAGCCCGGGGATGCTCGGGTGCCAGTGGATGCGTGCGTAACTGATGGCGCCGCGATCAATCGTGCGGCGGATGCGGCCGCGCTTCCACATGACGTGCTTCTCGGTGACGACGTACTCGACTTCCGACCGCCAGATACTGGGGCCGTATCGGAACGCCACCGCGAGCGTCGCACACCAGCAAGCGAAGAGAATAAGGCCCCCCACGGGAGCGTGAAGCGAAGTGGCAATGACGGTCGCGAAGGCGACAGCGATGGCCGCGACGATTGCCATCAGCAATGCTGCAATTCGATAGCCGGTGGGAACGGTTGCGATTTTTGGGCGTCCTGCCCAGATGATCCGTTCGCCGAAAAGCGAGTCTCTCGCCAAGTTACCTGCCTCCTGGGAAACTCAATTCCTCCCTCGGACCGGCGAAATGCCGGTGCTTGTGCAACCTGCCGTTTGGATTGAAGACGTTTCCACTTATTCTTTAGGTTGCGTTGGGGGGTCGATTTCGTCCAACGGAATTCCTAAAAGGACAAGAAGCGACCGTCCCAACCGAAAAGTGGTCGTTGCCCCCCGTTTATCGGCGGATTCACGAAAAACCTTACCCGTGGTGTCGGACGTCCCCATACAAGATCGCCAACGTGGCCGGAACCGCCCGCATTCCCCGGGCGATCCCAAGACCGATGGATCCGTTCAACCGCCGGGATCTACGAAGATAATCTCGATGCGCTCGCTCCGCGACGCGTTGCGCGCAACGCTGGGATCGAGGACCGGGCGTGCTGAGCCGGCTGCCTCGACTGCAATTCGTTCGCTGCTGGCACCGGCTTCGGACAACGCTTTGGCGATGGTGTCCCCCCGCTTGCGCTCTTCGTCGCGGGCTTCGCTGCTCTTGCCCTTGGCCCCGGCCGAATGGACCACGACCTGCACGGGAAAGTCGGGATGAGCCTGCGCCACGCGACCGAGCACGCCCAATTGCTCTCGGGCATCGCCATTGAGCTGCGCGCCGGCGAAGAGATTGCGAACCGTGACGACCACCCCCCGGTCGTCGCGCACCGGAGAAAGCCCTCCCATCGTGGAGAGCTCGGCGAGAAGCTGGTCGGATTTACCGATGCTCGAGTTCGCTCCCACGGTGCGGCGGGCGGCCGTCAGGGCCGCCAGGCACTGCGCCCGGGCGCGCATGGCCGTCTCGATGGGAGCGATGCGCGGCGCCGTGGCCAGCCGCTTGTCGAGATCTTCACTCGTCGTGCGAGCCTCCGTCAGGGCTGGCGTTTCCGGCGCGAGCATGCGCGCCGCTCCGCACAAGAGGCGCGCGTCGAGGGCGAGCGAGCGCGAAGAGGCCATGCGCGCTTGCTCGCGTGCGGGATCGCCCGGGCCAGTCGCGGCGAGTGGGGCTGCGTCCTTGATGACCTTGATGCGAAGCTCGATGTCGTCCGCTTGCGCGGAAACGCGATGCTGTTCGCCTTCGTTCTGGGCCAGGATCTGCTCGGCGGCTTGCAGCGCCAGACGCGCGCGATTGGCGGTGTCGGTCGCGCGGGTCACGCGAACGAGCACCAGCGCGTGCTGGTAGGCCGCGATGGCTCGCTCGGCCAGGATCTGCGCTCCGGCCAGATCGCCGTTCGCATAGGCGGTCTCGGCGTCGCGCCGTACTTTTTCGGCATGCGCCATCGCCTCCGGAGCAAGCTCCGTTGCTTGACTTGTCGTCGCGAGGCCGACCCGATCGGCTTCGGCCATGACGGGGGGGCGCGGAATCCGAGTGCAGCTCCCGGCCAGCAATGCCCAAAGGAGCCAACCCGACGCGCCGCGCTTCGTTCGTCCCCGTCCACCGTGCGGCGCACCGCACATCGCGGCGGTAACCTCAGACGGGCCACGCATAGGCGGCGATTTCATGGCGCCCCCTTGGACGCGGAGCTCGCCGGTGCCGCTCGCGGCTTCGGCGCCTTGCTGCGTGGAAGCGCGGTGGGCGGCGGCTTCGGCGGAAACGGTCCTGCATTGGCCGACAGTTTCTCGAGCTCGACTTCGGCGCGGCCGCGGCGCGAGATCGCTTCTTCGAGCAGCGCGCGCGCTTTCTCGGCGCGAAGGCTGGCCTGGGACGCCGATGATTCGAGCGCTCCCGCGTCCGCTTCGATGGCGGCCGCGCGAGCGAGATCGCGCGCGGTCTCCGCCCATTCTCGCGCCAGGCCCTCGAGAAGCTCGGCATGAGGAACGTCTCCCGACTTTCGCGCGCCGTCTGCCCGCTGGAGCGCTTTTTTTGCTTCGTCGAGAGGCGTGCGCAGGAGCGCCGCTTCCGCCGACGAGCTGCCTGCTGCGGCCAGAACCTGTTCCGTGAAGGCTTTGTCGGAGAGCTGATCACCGAGTGCGAGCGGCCCCAGCGCCACGCCGAAGACCACCAGCACGACCCAACCCGCCGGCCACAATTTCGCCAAAATTCGCTTCACCCGCGGACCAAGCCATGGCCGCCGCACGTGGTCAAGTGTAGCGTGACGAAATGACCTCGAGCCCTCGTGATCGCGCCAGCTGGGACGTCTATTTCATGCGCATCGCGGCCGACGTGGCGACCCGTGCCACCTGCGACCGCAAGCACGTGGGAGCCGTCATCGTGCGCGACAAGAACATCCTCGCCACCGGATACAATGGCTCCATCCGCGGGCTCGGTCACTGCGACGAGGAAGGGCACATGCTGGAGGACGGCCACTGCGTGCGCACCATCCACGCCGAGGCCAACGCCATCATCCAAGCAGCGAAGAACGGATCGGGCATCGAAGGGGGGACGGTCTACGTGACGGCGTCGCCTTGCTGGGGGTGTTTCAAGATGATCGCCAACGCCGGTCTCGTGCGCATCGTATACGGCGAGTTTTACCGCGACCAGCGCATCTTCGAGTTCGCGCAGCGGTTGGGCATCGAGCTCGTCAAAGTCGAACTCACCGGCGCCCCCAACGCTTGAACGGCGGTGGGGCGATCCGGATGGTTCACAGGGAGGCGGGGAGGGGAGAACTGGGGTTGCCCGCGACAATCAGGGCCTACGACGCCGTCGCGCGCGTTCGCAGCGCACAAAGATCGTCGGCGGTTCAGCGCCGCACTATCGCCGCGCCAACAACAAATCCTCCCCGCCTCCCTGTGATCCCAAAAACAAACGTTACATGGTCCGCTTGGCGCGAGAGGAGCGCAGAGCGACGGCGACTCGGAGTGGGAGCATTCAGTCGTAGTATTCGTTGCCCAAATGGGTGATGAGCTCTTCGCCCATCATCCACCGTAGGGTGTTCTTCAGCTTCATCGACTGGATGAAGAGGTCGTGCTCCGGGTAGAGGCCGGCCGCCGTCATGGGGCTCTTGAAGTAGAAGCTCAGCCACTCCTGCACCCCGCTGAAGCGGGCGCGGTGAGCGAGGTCCATGAAGAGGGCGAGATCGAGCACGATGGGCGCAGCGAGGATCGAGTCGCGGCAAAGGAAGTTGATCTTGATCTGCATCGGGTAGCCGAGCCATCCGAAGATGTCGAGGTTGTCCCACCCCTCCTTGGCGTCGCCGCGCGGCGGGTAGTACTCGATGCGGACCTTGTGGAAGATCTTGCCGTAGAGTGACTCGTACATTTTCGGCTGCAGGATGTATTCGAGCACGCCGAGCTTGGAGACCTCCTTCGACTTGAAGTTCTCCGGGTCGTCCAGCACTTCGCCGTCACGGTTGCCGAGGATGTTGGTGGAAAACCATCCCGAGAGACCGAGCATGCGCGCCTTGAGGCCAGGCGCGACGACGGTCTTCATCCAGGTTTGGCCGGTCTTGAAGTCCTTGCCGGCGATGGGGACGCGATGCTCCCGGGCCAGCTCGAGCGCCGCCGGGAAATCGACGGTCAGGTTGGGGGCGCCGTTGGCATAGGGGACGCCTTCCTTGATGCATGCCCACGCGTACATCTGCGAGTTGGCAATGCCGGGGTCGTTTTCCAATAGCCCCTTTTCGAAACGCGCCACCGATTGGTGCACTTCGCCGGCGGGCGAGTAAATCTCCGTCGAACCGCACCACACGGCGACGGCGCGGCTCACGCCGTTCTTCTTTTGAAAAGCGCGGATGTCCTCGCGCAGCGCTTCCACCATGTCGGCCTTGGTCTTCGCTTCCTTGACGTTGGTGCCGTGAAGGCGCTTCACGTATTCGGGATAGAAGACGGCGCTCATGGGATGGATTGCCGACATCTCGTCCTTGACGAGGGCGAGGTGCTCCTTGTTGAGGACCTCGGCGTGACAAGCGCTCTCGTAGGCGTCGTCTTCGAAGAGATCCCAAGCGCCGAAGACGAGCTGGTCGAGAGTGGCGAGAGGAGCAAACTGCTTGATGAGTGGCGTCCGGTTTTCCGTGCGTTTGCCGAGCCGAATGGTGGCAAGCTGGGTGAGCGAACCGATGGGTTGGGCGAGGCCCCGCCGGGCGAGCAAGCATCCAGCGATGAACGTCGTCGAGACTGCCCCGAGTCCCGGCAAAAGGACGCCCAGTTTTCCCTCGGCAGGTTGAACTTCTACAGGTCGCTTCATGAGCTCTCCTCGATTGGCCCGCGGTAGCACTACGGTGTCGGGCACGGCCCTAGCCGATCACGATCGGCCCATCGGCCATCCAGTAGGGGGTGCTCCTAGCACGAATGGGGCCGAGGAGGGACGAGCCCAGGTCCGGCGACCATCGCCCGCGACGGCAGGCGTTGCTGGCGCCGCCGCGAAGAGCGTGATACGCGCGTCGCCGACGGCCCGAGATCTGCAATTCTGAGTGCGCTGATGAGCTTCTGGTCAGGCTATTGGGCGTCGTTGAAGCCCCGCGAAGTCGAGGAGACCATCGACGTCTATGTACATCGTCCGCTCGCGTACTTGGTGGCGCGGGCGCTCTACCCATTGCCGATTTCGCCTGACGCCGTCACCGGGCTCTCCATTCTGGCGGGAATTGCGTCGGCCGTTTCGCTGCTCGTGACGTTTCCCTATCACTTGCAAGCGGGCGGTTTGCTGCTGTTCATCTCGGCCGTGCTCGATTGCGCCGATGGGCAGCTGGCGCGAATGCGGGGAACTTCGTCTCTTTTCGGTCGCATGCTCGACGGAACCGCGGACCTCATTACCGTGGGCGCGGTGGCGCCGGCCAGCCTTTGGGTCATGTGGTGCCAGCTCACCACACCCCTGTGGGTCAAGGGCACGGTCGTGGGCGTAACATGTGTCGCCGTCGTGACGACGTCTTTTCACACCACGATGTACGACCACTACAAGAACGTGTTCCTTCGTCTCACGGGGCCCTACCAGGAGGGGGAGGACTACGAATCCGCGCGCGAACGCCGCGAGAGCACGCGCGGAAAGACGTCGCTCGTGGCCAATCTCGCCTATCCGATTTATCTCTTCTATCTGAAGAGCCAGCGCGACTACGTCAAAGTCTTCGACCCTTACACGAGCGCGCGCCTCACCGAGTTTCCGCCCTACGACCCCGAGCGCGGTGAACTCTACCGAACCATGGCGGGGCCGGTCATGAAGCTCTGGCGCCGCTACTTCGGGTTCGGAATGATGGTCTTCTCGCTCGCGCTTTTCGACGCGCTGGAGCACCCGGAGTACTTCGTGGTGATGCGCATGTTCGTCTTGAATCCCATCTTCTACTTGTACTTGCGACCGACGCAGCGGCGCGTCTCGCGGGAAGCCTTTCGGCAAATGAACCTCGTCTTGCCCGATCAGGCCGGGGCGAGCGGCTTGGCGGTCGCATGATCGAGCGGGCCATTTTGCTCTGTGCGGGGGCGGCTACCCGTCTCCGACCTCTCACCGACGATCGGCCCAAGTGCCTGCTCGACGTGGGGGGCGAGACCATCCTCGCGCGCGCGGTGCGCTTGCTGCTCGCGGCAGGTGTGCGCGAGCTCGTGATTGCCACGGGATATCGCGAAAACGACGTGCGCGCGGCGCTGGCTGGATGCCCGGCGGAGGTGATCTTTTGCCACAACGCCGCTTTCGCGCATACGCAGAACGCGGTGTCGTTGCATCACTGTGCGCGCGCCGCCCGCGGCCGATCGTTCCTCAAGCTCGATGGCGACGTCCTTTTCGGCCGCGCAGTGCTGGAGCGCCTGCTCGCCGACGATGCGCCACTTTCGGTGGCCATCGAGCGGCGCGACGACCTCGGCGAGGAAGAGATGAAGGTCGTGACCGATGGGGACCACGTCCGCGCCTTCGGCAAGAAGCTCGACCCGCGTCGCTGCGCGGGCGAAAGCATCGGCATCGAGAAGCTCGATACCGCGGCGGGGGCCGCCCTCTTTGGCGCGCTCGAGCGAGCCGTCGTCGCCGGTCGCACCGACCTCTATTACGAAGACGTTTACGGAGAGCTCATCGGCGCCGGAATGAGCGCGCACGCCGTCGACGTCAGTGACCTGCCGTGGATCGAAGTCGACACCGCCGACGATCTCGCGCGCGCGCGAGAATGGGCCGAGGAGGGGAGACTCGATCTGCGTAAAGCCTGACGCGCCTCGCCACCTGGCATCGACGTTGCTCTAGGTTCATCCGCCGGAAACAAACGAACCGACCCCAGTGAAGTCCTAGCGGCATTTTGGGGGAAAGCAGTTCGCTGCGCGCTGTCCCCGACCCCTGGCAAGCCCGGGGTCGGACTTGGGGGAGGGGTGTAGTCAGTTTGCGCCAGTGTGAAGCCTCAACGACAACCGGACCTTAGTTAACATCACGAGTTTGAAAAGGATTTGCTCCAATTGCGACGAGCGTGTTACATGCGGGCCCGGCGCATTTTTAAGCCCTGCTTGTTACGGCACCCCGTTTTCCGCTCCCCATTTACCGCTGCCAACGACCGTCGGAGTTTGCGTTTAGAAAGGCCCGCCCAGAAATGATCGAACGAACGGAACGTCGGTTGGAGCGAGCGGTCATTCTCGCGGCGGGGACCGGATCGCGACTCGTGGCCCAGGAGACGTTCCCCAAGCCGCTGAAGCCGGTGGCGGGGGTTGCTCTCCTGGTGCGCGTGCTGCGGACCTTGCAAGGAGAGGGGATCCGCGAGGCGGTGATCGTCATCGGCTACCGGGGCGACCAGATCAAGAAAGCGCTTTTGGCGGAGCCGACGCTCGGTCTCAAGCTCGACTTCGTGCAGAACGAGCGCTTCGATCGCAAAAACGGCGTCTCGCTCTTGGCCGCCCGAAAATACATCGACCAGGAGTGCATCCTCTCCATGGCCGATCACCTGTATTCACCGGAAGTCGTGCGCAGGTTGGCGAGCTTCGACATGCCGGCCGGCGCGTGTGCGCTCGGCGTCGACTACGACATCGAGCGCTGCTTCGATCTCGACGACGCCACCAAAGTGCGGCTGCGCGGCGGAAAGATTGCCGACATCGGCAAGGACATCAGCGACTACAACTGCATTGATACCGGTGTGTTCCGCATCGGCCCGGCGTTGATGCACGAGCTCGAACGGCTGGAGAAACACACCGGGGACTGCTCTCTATCCGATGGCGTGCGCGTCCTCGCCGAGCGCGGAGCGTTCCTCGGCTGCGACGTGGGCGATAGCCGCTGGATCGACGTCGATACTCCGGCGGCTTTCTTGCGCGCCGAAGCGATGGTGCGCGTGTTCGGCGATTCGCTGGGGGACGAGCCGGCCCAGATCGGCGGATTCGACGGCGAAGGGATGGAGCTCTTCGCGCCGAGCTGGGTGCGTGCTGCCCAGCCTTACCGCGAAGACCATTTCCAGCTCGCGTCGTCCCGTCAGGGGCTCGCGCGCATGATGTCCAACGAGAGCCCCTTTTCGCCCAGCAAACGCGTGATCGACGCCATCGTCGGCGCGGCGCAGCAGGGCAACCTCTATCCGACCAGCGGCGCCGACGTCCGTCGCCGTCTGGCGACGCGCGAAGGGCTCGACGAAAACCACGTCGTGCTCGGAGCCGGGTCCACCGAGCTCATCGACATCGTGGTGCGCACCTTCGTGGCGCCGGGAGAAGAGGTTCTTCTCAGCGTTCCCACTTTCTCGATGTACGAGGCGCGCGCGCGCGTGTGCGGCGGCATCCCGATCTTCGTGCCCATGACCGACGATCACGACTTCGATGTGTCGGGCATCGTCGGCGCGGTCACCGAGCGGACGAAGGTGATCTTCCTCTGCACGCCCAACAACCCCACCGGCAACCGCATCAGCGAAAGCTCGCTGCGTCGCATCTTGCGCCTGGGGCTGCCGACCGCCATCGACGAGGCGTACCACGAGCTCGGCGAGACCCCCGACTCGCTCACCCACCTTTTGGCAGAGTTTCCCAACGCCATTTTGATCCGGACCTTCTCCAAGGCTTTCGGTCTGGCGGGGCTGCGGCTCGGCTATGCACTCGCGCACCCCGCGGTGACGAAGCTCTTGCTCCGCGCCAAGCTGCCTTGGAACATCTCGTCGCTCACTTTGGCGGCCGGGCTCGCCGCGCTGGAGGACGTCGAGGAGTTCGAGCTTCGCATGGGGCAGCTGCGCCAAGGGCGGGATTACCTCGAGCTCGAGCTGGGGAAGATGCGGACCCTCTCCGTCATCGCCGGGGAGGGAAACTTCGTTCTGCTCGACGTGGCGAAAGTGGGCGTCAGCGCCGAAGCGATCGTCGAAGCGATGCTCACCGAGGGCGTCTATATCCGGTCGCTCGCCGTGCACCACGCCAAGCGCAGCTATGTGCGGGTCTCCGTGGGGACCGAGGAGCAGAACCGACGTTGTGTGGAGGCGATGCGCAAAGTACTGGCCCGCCTCGGACGGTGGGCCCCCGTGGCCGCCGTCGATCGTCTGAGCCAACCCTGAGCGGCGCCCCGTTCCTTCGTGCTAGCCTACGGCCGGTGCGCGCCTTTTGGCGTTCGGCTCTGTTCTGTAGCGTGATCGGCCTGGCTTCCACGCCGGCCCTTGCCTTCGTCTGGCCGAGCGCACCGGCCAAGATCGCGCGTGCGCTCGACAGCGGCGACGTGGCCGAGCGGCGTGCGGCCGCTTTGCGCCTCGGAGATCTGCCGGAAAAAACCGCCGACGCGCTGCTCGTCAAGGCGCTCGGCGACGCGGACCTCGACGTCCGACTGCATGCCGCCAAATCGGCGGTGCGGCAGCGAAGCACGGCCGCCGTCGACGTCGTGATCCCCTGGCTCTCCGACGCCGATGTGCGCGCGCGTTTGGCGGCTTGCGAGCTCATCCGCTATGTGCCGACGGTGCGCGCCGTGGTTGCGCTCGGACGCGTACTCAGCGACCCGGATGCCGGCGTTCGCCAGCTTGCTGCTTCGGCCATGGGGGCAAGCGGGGCGACGGAAGCGGTGGGCCCGCTGCTCGGACACCTCGACGACCCCACGGCCAGCGTACGAGCGGAGGTCGCGCAGGCGCTGGCGCGCATCGGCGATGCCAGCGCGGCCGTTCCTCTCATCGGCAAGATCGGGGACAATGCCCCCGAGGTTCGCCGAGCCGTGGTGCGCGCGCTCGGTGAGCTCGGAGACGCGCGCGCCGCGAGCGCGCTCGTCTTGGCGCTCCGCGATACGGTTGCCGCCGTGCGCGTCGAGGCGCTCACCGCCCTCGGTCGGCTCGGCGCGCACGACGCCGTGCTGGCTATCGCGCCGCTCCTCGAAGAACGCGCCGCGCCCGAGGTGCGCGTCGCTGCACTGGCCGCGCTCGGCAAGATCGGCTCGGAACCGGCGGTGCGCGCGCTCATCAAGAGCCTGGCCAACGAGGACGCAGCAGCCAGGAGCTCCTCGGTACGCGACGCGCTGGAAGCGAGTGGACCGAATGCGGTCGGGCCCTTGCTGGCGACGCTCGAACAGTTCGGCAGTCCCAACGTGGCGGCGGGCGCGGCGCTGGTGCTCGGCTCGATGAAGGCGTCGGGGGCAGGGTCGGCCATCGTGCAGGCCATGCACAAGGGGTCGCTCGCGCCCTACGCGGGTTTGCGCGCGCTTTCGTTGCTCGGCGATCCGGCCACGCTCCCCACCGTGCTCGAGCTGCTGTCGGACACGAACCAGGTGGTTCGCCGCCAAGCGGTGCTCACGGTGACGGCGCTGCTCGATCCGGTCCGGCGCGACGGACGCGCGGTGGAACCTCTGGTCGCCGCGCTCCGTGATCCACGCGCTTCGATCGAGGAGCGCGAGGAGCTGACGCGGGCGCTCGGACGAACCGGCGCGCCGCGCGCCATCGAGACGCTCCTGCCCCTCGTCAATACCAAGAGCTTGATCCTGCGCATCGCCGCCATCGACGCGCTCGGCGACATCGGACCGGGAGGCCAAGATGCCGAGCTTCTGCGCGCGCTCGGCGACGACAACGCGAGCATCCGTCTCCACGCCGCGCTGGCCCTGTCGCTCGCGGGCGGAGAAGGGAGCGTGGGCGCGCTGCTCCACCGGCTCACCGAGGCAGCCACCGATGATCGTACCGCCATCGGTCTCGCCCTTTCCGGCGCGGCGGCGCGCGCTGGGGACAAGATGGCGGCCGAGCTGGCGCGCGTGCTCACGGGGATCGGGGGGGGAGCGCGGGACGCGCTCATCGAAGGGCTGGGGCGAATCGCAGGCGCCAAAGCCGGGGCTCGGTTAGCCGATCTCGCGCACCACAGCCAAGACCCGGCCGATCGCCGCAAGATTGCGGAGGCGCTGCGGGGACACCCCGAACAAGGAAAGCTGCTCACCGAGTTGCTCGCCGACGGCGACGCCTCGGTTCGTGCGGAGGCGGTGTGGTCGGCGGCCTTTCTGCCGCCCGGTGAAGGCGCATCGGCGGCGTTTGCCCGTGCCGCGCAGCTGATGGGGGACTCCGATCTCGGCGTCGCCACCAATGCCGCCGCCGCGGTGGCCGAGCTCGGAAAAGCATTGTCCAGCCGGGAGGAAGGCACGAAGACACGCGCGACCGC
Organism: Polyangiaceae bacterium; assembly: GCA_035318465.1. GTDB lineage: Bacteria > Myxococcota_A > Polyangia > Polyangiales > Polyangiaceae > DASWDH01. The sequence continues at coordinate 2,279 of DATHES010000199.1, read as the reverse complement.
CACGCTGTGCAAAGCCCTCGGCGACTTTCGTTCGTACGTGCGCGCCAACGCCTTGGTGGGCCTCGCCGTTTTGGGATCCCGCTGCGACGGGGGGCAAAGGGAGCGTAAGCTCTTGGCTCAAGATCCTTCCGAGGTAGCGCGACAGGCTGCCGCGCGCTTGTTGCGGCTTTCGGGATCGCCCGGTCGTCCAGGCAAGGAGGACGCGCAAGCGCTCTCGCGATGCTTGGCCGAGGACAAGAGCGGGATGGTGGCCAACGCATGTCGCGTGGCGGCGGAGACTCCGACCCAGGGCTCGCCGATCGTCGTGTTCGTCGTGCCCGACGGGCGAAGCTCGCCCCTGCCGCTCGCTCCCTACTCGCTTCAGCGTGCCGACGGTTTCATTCGTTCGGGCATTGCCGACCGCCGCGGCGCCGTGTTCGAGCACGCGGCGCCGCGCGGAGAGCTGCGCCTGGTGGTGCCAGGTCCGCTCGCGCGTTGAGCGACCGGCGCCGGAGTCGTCGTCAACCGGTGCCTGCGCTTCCGCCGAGGCCGGTGCTGCCGGTCCCCCCGTGGCCACCCGTGCCGGCAAAGCCGCCCGTGGAACCGCTGCTGGCGCGCGGGGCAGCGCCGTCCGACAGCGAGAGCGCCGGGTCGTTCTCGGTGCTCGGCGCAAGTTGCGCCGCCGGCACCGCGAGACCGGGCCGAGTCCCGTCGCCTCCGACGGAGAGGCGCGGCAGGACGCGACCGACGAGGAGCATGGCCATCACCGCGGCGGAGAGCCCGAGCGTACGCTTTCGGTGCACGCGGCGTTGCCAGGAATCGAGCGCGCCGTCGAGCACGCGCCGTTCGCGCGCCCTGTCCCAGGGAACATCCACGGCGGCGCGCGCCTGCCGGTAGGGCAAGATGGTCATTCTGCGAGCTTCCTTTCGAGGCGTGTTTCGGCTTCCGTCAGCCGACGCTTGACGGTCGCCAGCGAGATCTCGCAGACATCGGCCACTTCTTGCAGCGGCATGGCCCCGACGCGAGCGAGGATCCACACCACGCGCATCTTGGCGGGGATGCGGTCGAGGGCGTCATAAAGGTCCTCGGCGCGGCATCCCTCGCGCGGGTCGGAGGCGCGCGGCGAGAGCTCGGCCAGCTTCCACGTGTACCATCGCCGCAAGCGTCGCCGCGCGAGCAGCCGATGAACGCGCCGGATGGCGATGACCACCAGCCAACGCCGAATGGCCGCGGGTTCTTCCACGTCGCCGAGCCCGGCGCGGGCGTCGACGAACGTCTCCTGCACGACGTCGTCGAGTTCGCCATCGTCGCCGAGAAGGCTATAAACGACGCCGGCGACATAGCGCGCATGCCGCAGATACAGCTGCGTGAAGGCCGTCTCGTCGTCGGCGCGCAAACGCTCGAGCAGCGCCGCTTCGTCGCAAGGGGTAGCCAGCACAGCGGTTCGCAAGGAGGGCACGGCTACAAGGTGGCTTTCTCGTGGCCCGGTAGGCTCAATTTTTTCATGAGCCCCATCGAGCTTACGCGGAGGGAAGAAGGGATGGCAGCGTGTTGAGCGATCCTGGGCACCAATGGGCGCGGCGCTGCGCGGCGCATTGTTGCGCATTGCGGCGTAACAGCTCGCTTTTGCAATCGGCTCCTGAGCTCGAGCCATTGTCGACACGCCGGTCGCGCGCGGTTTTGGCAAGGCTTACAGGTAGGCACAGCGTCGGTTCGGCGCGACAATGACGCGATCGTGCCTCCGAACCGCCCCCTGCGACGCGCCCTTCCCGTCCACGCACCTCGCGAATATGGGCGACGCGCGCGCGGTTTCCGGGTCTTTTTACGGCGCTTGGCCGCGAAGGACCAGGCGGAGTTCCTCCGCCTGGTCCGGGAAAGCCGCGGAACGCATCACCCTTGGGTAGCGCCGCCGACCGGTGTAGCGGGATTTCAGCGGCTGGTTCTGCGGGCCGAGGCGGAGACCGTCGTCAGTTTGCTGGTGTGTGAGCGAACGACGGAAGCGGTGCTCGGCGTCTTCAACCTGAGCCAGATCTTCCGCGGCAACTTCCGCAGCGCGTACCTCGGCTACTACGGTCACGTGGCTTTTGCCGGACAAGGTTACATGCGGGAGGGTCTGGTGCTCCTGGTTCGCTACGCGTTCGCGCAGGCCGGCCTGCATCGCATCGAGGCGAACATCCAGCCCGGCAACCAGCGATCGATCGCGCTGGTCGAGAAATGCGGGTTCGCAAGGGAAGGCTTTTCGCCGCGCTACCTCAAGGTGGCCGGCCGATGGCGCGATCACGAAAGGTGGGCCATCACCC
>DATHES010000198.1:0-53478 GCA_035318465.1 Polyangiaceae bacterium | reverse complement strand
GGGCTCCTTGTCGGCGTCGCTATAGAGGTCCCAGTTGCGGTAGGAGAGGAGTTCGTTGGTGACCCAGTAGAAGGAGGACTCGGCCTTCGGCGAGTTCAAGGGGCGCCGCAGACCGATCCATCGATCTTGGTTGGGCAGGAGTGCGGTGACCACCGCCTGCTCTCCGGCCGTGGTAACGGTCACGAGGTGCGCTGGGTAGCACTACTCATCCTCTCTTTGGCAACAGCCGATCGACCGGACAATGATGGAACCATCCGTGATGGTCCCTAGCGCTACGCAGTTCGCTTCGCGCCGTCCGATCGATCGTCGACCGGCCATAGGGCGACGAGCCCCAAGAGAAAGACCATGGCCAACCCGCCCGCCGTGGCGACGCCAGGAACGAGCCCGATCCGTGGCACCAGATACGCTGCCGCGAAGAAGACGAGCGCCAGTTGCCGCGCTGCATCGACGGCGAAAGCCCAGCGTCGACCTTCGATCCGTCCCGTCAGCGCGACCGCCGACAGCATCAGCAGTAGGCCCGGAGCAACGAGCGACGTCATTGGATCACGCTCGGCGAGGTACATGAAGGTGGCACCTCCGGCGGTGAGCAGGACGAAATGCAGAAGGACGTAGATCACGACGCGTCGGGGCGGACGCGGATCGTATTTCGTCTGCGCGGCGCGTGTCACCGGGAGCACGGGCATTTTTTCGCCGGACGCCGAGGTGGCAGGGTGTGCAAACCAGATGCGTATCTTGTTGGCAACGCCGCGCGCCGCACGTGCTTTGGCAGCGACGTCATGGAAGGGGGCCAGGTTGGCCCATACGGGATTGTAGCTACGAAGCGCATGCGTCACGCCGTAGGCGGCTGGCTCTTCCTCGCGCTGGTAAGTGCCAAAGGCACGATCCCAGATGACGAGAATGCCTCCGTAATTGCGGTCCAGGTACTTGGAGTTGATGCCGTGATGAACACGGTGCGCCGACGGCGTATTGAGCACGCGCTCGAGAAACCCCAATCGGCCCGGCAGCTCGGTGTGGATCCAGAACTGGTAAATGAGGTCGATGGCGTAGCAGGACGCGTAGATGAAGGGGTCGACGCCGAGGAGCGCGAGCGGGAGGTGAAAGGGGATGATGGTGAGCGCCTCGAAGGCGGGTTGGCGCAGAGCCACCGCGAGATTGAAGTCCTCGCTCTGATGGTGGACGGCGTGTACGGCCCAGAGCACGTTCACGACATGGCTCAGGCGGTGCCACCAGTAATAGAGGAAGTCGATGCCCAAGAGTCCCACCACCCAGGGCCAGGGGCTGCCGGCGGGGAATTCGACGACGCGGTAGGGATAGACCGACGCATAAATGGCGACGCCGATCCCTCGCAAAAAGACATCGCCGACTTGTGAAATGACGCCCGTCTCGAGGTCGGCCATGACCGCGCCGAAGCGGTACGAGCCCGTGCGTCGCCATCGATCGACGAGCACCTCCGCCGCGATGGCAGCGAAGAAGACCGGAACGGCAGCGGCAATGAGGTTCGGGTGCATCGGAGGCGCGCCGCCCGGGCGGCGAACACCTCAGTTTACCAGCTCCCTCGGGATCGGACCGCTGGACGACCGCCGTCCGCTGTCAATGCAGTGGTGCGAGACGCCCCGCGTCGCGGCGCACGAAGCTCGACAGGACGGCGATTCGGACGAGCAGCTTGGCGTTGGCCGGGTCGTCCGGCGCGGGCAGGACGTCTTGATGGCGGCCTTCGCCCGTCAGCTCGAACGTGCCGACCCGACGCCCCTCCTGGACCTGGGTAATGAGGAAGCGGCCCCCCGTGAGGCGCGTGACGCGGTAGCGGTCGCCGTCGAGATTGACGACCGGGTCGTCCGTCGTGCGGCCATACCGTTCGGTCAGGATGCTGCGCCGCGTGAGGTCGACGGTGCTGGCCGATTCGTGCTCCATCCATTCGTTCGAGCCCATCTGCGGCTTCGGACCGAATCGCCGCCCGGTCAGCTTGTAGAGGACGAGCTTTCCGACCCCGAGGACCACGCCGACCAAGGTGGCGCCGGCGATGGCCGTCGCGGCGAGCACGAAGAGGATCTGACCGAGCAGCATCTGTTCCTTTTTCCGTCCTTTTGCGGGGTATGCACGCCCCCCGCGGGATTCTGCCGAGCGCGGCAGCTTAGCCGCCGGCGCGCCGCATCACAAGCGGCGTACGGGCACCAGCGCGGTGACGGCACGGCATGGCCGCCCGAGCGGCTCGCCAGAGGCGCATTGCCGGCGGGGCGGCTAGCGCGTCGAGCTCCTGTACAAACGAAAGCCGTCACCGCGTCTACCAAGCGCGTCCACCCGATCTGCGCCCCTGTTGAGGAGCACCATGCGATTGAAAGTGTTCATCGGGACTGCCCTGTGCGCGTCGGTGGCTGCCTTGGCGTCGCAGGCACTCGCGCAGGGGGACCCTCCGAGCGATGCCACGCGCCGCCCGAGTGGCAGCACGGCGGGTGAACCGCCTACCACGCCGCCATCGAGCGACGACACGCCCCTCGAGACGGTGCCCAAGGACGCGACGCCGTCCCCCGCGCCCGAGCGGGCGGCGGGGGAAGGGACTGGCGCTGGCAATGCGCCCTCGCCCGAGAGCCCGAGCACCGACGTCGGTGCAAGCGATGAAGGCACGTCGCGCGCCGGTCCCATCGGCGCGACGCTGAGCCCACTCCTCGTCACGGCCGGGCTTGGGTACGCCTACGCCGCGGTGACGCACCCCGAGCTCACGAGCCGCAGTCTGTCGGGCCCTTTCGTGGAGGTCGCGTTTGGGACCGAGCTCGAACCGCGCTTTCGCTTATCGCTCTCGTTTACCAGCTTCGAGACCAAGCTACGACGGACGCGCACGGGCCAGTGGGAGGAGGGGGAGTACCGGGCCGGGGCTTCGGGGCTGCATGCACTCAAGGACCCGATCGAGCCGACCGAGCGTCAGAGCGGCGGTGCCGTCGTGCAGAAGGCATTCCACGCTCATTCACTCGGACCGCGGATGGATTTCCTTCCTCTCGGGTCGCAAGGGCCGTACCTCGGGATGACGGTCGCGGTCGCCATCATCCAGGATGTCGCGACGCGGGTCGGCGGTGCTGTCGCGGCCCGCGTCGGCGGCGAATGGCGCCCCTTCCACTCACTCGGCCTCGGCATCGAAGCGGGCGCGCACGGTCAAATCTACGCCGATTCCAAGGCGGCCATCCCGTACGCGCTGGCGCGATTGACCTTGCTCCTCGAGCCCGGGAATCTGCGAGGCGGGGGGGGCATTACGAACCCGAGTAAGCTGATCATGCCGCGAACGCTTCCCGCGCCCACGCCGCGATAGCCTCGATCAATCCTTGCCCGCGGCCCCTTTGAATCCGTCGGTGGGGTCGGCAAAGAGCACGTTGAACGTGGTGAGGGTCCCGTAGCAGGCCGTGATGTACTGCTGCATCATCACCTTGTCTTCGTCGGCGAGCTGGGTGTGCCCATTGACGCGTTGCTCGAGCACCCGCAGCCTGTCGCGGATCATCACGATCTTGTGAAAGAAGGTTTCGAGGGGCACCCGCTTCTCCGCCGTTCCTTCCTTGCCGGGTTTCAAGATGAGCTCCCCGCCCTGGAACCTCGGGTGAATGCGAGCCTCGCCGATGCCGAGCTCTTCGCGCAGCACCTCTTGCAGGACGGTGCGAAAGGTATGGATGTCCATGTCGAGTTCGATCTCCTCGGGCAAAGGTGGACGGCGAACGGCGACGGTGACGCCGGCCTCGCGGGGGGCGGCGCGGGGCGCCTTCAACGGAACGAGCTCGTGAGCGGTGCCGCGCGCACGGTACTCGCCGCAAATGGCAGTGGCGGGCACGGGGTAGCTGATCATTCCGCGCGCGCACGAGCCGATGGAACCTAGCGTAGCGTGCACGCCGTATTGCGTGAATGCACCGCACGACCTGCATGCCTTTTCCGGGCTTTCTTCCATGGCCACGGTTCGAAGAGCCGGGCATAGCCCGAGTCGACGCGACCTTGCAAGTGCGGCCGCTTCGGGGGGAGGCGGCGCGACGATGGGAAGATGCGTTTTCGGGAGTGGTGATAGTACTCATGCCATGACGCCCACTGTCCCGGCGGTCGTTGACGGACGCTCCCAGGCTCGATCCGTCATGCGCGAGACCCCACCACGCCGGGCTTCGCGCCCAATCGCGGCGCGGTTTCAGCCGGCGCTCTTCATCGCCCTGATGGCGGCATGGGTCGCCTGTGGACCCGTACGGCTGGTGAGTCCCTACGACGAGGCCATCGACCATGGAACCAGCGAGATCCACACCCGCATGGTTGCCTTCGTGGAGAGGGTGACGAGCCTCGCCGGCAAACCGGAAGGAACGTATGCTGCCAACGTCGGATTTTACAACGACCTCAAGGCGAGCGTTGCCACGCTCAAACTGCGGGCACTGGCCCAGGGCAAAAACGAGATCACGGTGGCGCTCGTGGGTGAGCTGGCGACCAATGTCGACAACCTGCGCAAGCTGCACGAGAGCTCCAAAGACGCCGGGCTCCCCAGTATCCTGGCCTCCCCCGCGCTTTCCGCGATCGAGATCAATTGCGCGGCCATCGTCAAGTTCGAGGTAGCCAAGCGCCGCGGTACGCAAGAATAGGAGGGACACCCATGGCCATCGACGTACAGGCACTCGCAACGACCATGTTCCAGGCCGCGTGGAAGGTGCTCAAGGAAAAGGCCCCCGACGTGGAGGGTTACGCGGAAGGCGAGTTCAAGAAGATCGCCCTGACCATCGCGACCATCGAGGCAGCGCGTCTGCGCGGGCAAATCGCCCCCCAGCAAGCGTCACTCCTGTTCGACATGCAGAAAAGCGCGACGCGATCGGTTCTGCTCTGCTCCTCGGGCATGGAGCTGCTGGCCGCCGAGGCGGCGGTCAACGCCGCGCTCGATGCCGCGCGGCCCGTCATCAACGGCGCCATCGGTTTCGCGTTGGTATGAAGCGCCGGCAAGGCACGCCGCCCGTCTCCGGGACGTCTTCCGGATTGGTTTACAGGGAGGCGAGGAGACGGGGAGGATCCCGTCTCCCCGGCTCCCTGTAAATCCTCTCAGCCGGGGTGCGCCGATCCTGGCCGTAAGGACGGGCTGCTTCGGGCGGCGACTTTCTTACCCAGGTACTCGGCTGTCCAGGCGGACTTCAGTCGCTCGATGTCGTGGGGCGTGGCCCCGAGCCGGATGAGGACCTCGACCGCGTTGCGCATCGTTTTGGGTCGCGGCAGCCGAAGACCTCGCTCCCAGTGCGAAATGGCGGCATCGGTGCAGCGCAAGCCCGCGCCATTGAGGCACGATTGCTTGCCAACCAATTGCTTGCGCAGGTTCTTGAACAGCTCCGCAAACGAGGTGGCGGTGGACGACACGGAGACGGCGTCAGAAGCGCAGCTCCCTTCGAGGTGGCTCGTGTGCATCTCTCGAGCATGCCCAGCCGCGTCTTACAACGGTCTTACCGCGGAAAAATGGGTGCTAGGGCCTGCCGCTCGGCTCCGAGAGCCGCGCGCGCAAACGCGAGAGCTCGGTCCCCGGTTCCTCCCCCAAATCAGAGAGCAAGCGCGTGCGGCACTGCTCGAATAGCTGCAGGCCGTCGGCGCGCCGGCCCTCGCCGAGCGCGCAGCGGATGAGGCCGGCGTAGGCAAGCTCGACCCCCTGCTCTCCTTCCAGCGCCCGCTGGTAGAGCTCGCATGCATCGGCAAAATGACCTTTATTTTCGAGTGCTTTTCCGATTGTCTCCGCGGCGTGCAAGAACTTCGCGGCGAGTTTGCTCCTGGGACCTCGGAGGAAGGTGTTCGCGGCTGGGCCATCGGCGAGAAGGGGCCCGCGGTAGAGGTCCAGCAGGCGGCGGGACAAAGCGGTGAGTTCGGTCGTCACGGCGCCTTCGACGGCCCCCTTGACCTTGGCGATCGTTTCTTCGAAGGCCCAGATGTCGACCCAGCAGAGGCGCTCGTCGAGATGGAGCCGACCATCGATCAGCCGCAGGACCGCATCATCGCCGAGCTGCTTTCGAAGGCGATGTAAGGTCGTGTCGAACACGCGCCGTCCGCCATCACCCTCCGCGTCGGGCCACAGCGCGTCGATGAGTTGAACGTCCGGTACGCCTCGACCTCCCAGAGCGAGCGTCGCTTGCAGAAGGCGAAGCGGCATTCCTCGGGGCGCGCCCCGACCGGGTGGCGCGCCCCGACCGTTGCCTCGGTCGGCCTCGTCGGTCGAGGGCTTTTCGCCGTCGGAGGCGCGCCAAAGCTCGAAGGGACCGAGCGCGCGCAATCGGTAAGACCAATGCCAGGCGTCCATGCTCGCCGGCACCGAGGCCGGTGTCAGCCTGCGTTTCACGATCATCGTGCGCGTGTATTCCGGCTCGATCTGATGTTCGAGCGCGCGCGTGGCGAGCCGCGCCACCATGGTGTTGCTGACCCAGAAGCCGTTGAAGTAACCGCGTTCCCGTCCGAGAGCGAGTCCCCGCTCGAGCGCGGCAAGCGCGCGCGGGCGTTCCTCGTCCCAGAGCGCGTCGGCCTCGATGAGCTCGCAGCTATAGAGCAGGAGAACGGAGCGGCCCTCTTCGGTCAGGCGCCTTGCCAGCTCCATCATCGCGCGCGCTTGCTGGCCTTGTCCTGCTTGCCAATGCAGCAAGGCGAGCCCGACGGCGGATAGGGCGCGCGCGAACCGGTAGCCGAGGGCGTCGGAGAAGGAGTAGGCGAGCTCGGCCGAATGGAGGGCGCGCGCGATATCGCCTCGCAGGAACGCTTCCCAGCTGGCGTAGAAGTGGAAGCTGCCCACGGGATAGTTGGCGCCGCGCTCTGCCGCTTGGGCGAGTCCCTGCAAAAACTCACGGGCCGCGTCGAGATCCTCCGACGCCAGCGTCGCTGCCGCGCCCAGACCGAGGAGGTAGTCGTTCCAGGCGGGGATGCCCGTACTTTCGGCCAGCGCCAGCGCTTGCCGCACCAGCGAAATGCACGCCTCGGTCTCGCCGCGTGCCCACGCACAGAGGGCGTCCGCCTGGAGCAACGTCAGCGAAGCAACGGCGGACGACTTCGTGCTGGCCGATGCGCGCATCATCTGCAAAATCGTCGCCGCCTGGGCCGGGCTGTCGTGGAAGACGAAGTACACGGCGAGATAGCCGCCGATCATGACCCGCTGTCCGCCGTCCTTGCAGCGGGCGGTCACCTGCCTCGCACGGTCGGCCCAATCACGATGGACAGCGGCGTCGGCGGGTCCGAACATCGACGCCATCAACATGCCGGTGACTGTCGTCGGCTCGACCTCTGGCGGACAGGGCAGTCCCGACGCTTCCAGCTGCTGGAAGCGGGACATCCAAGCATCGAGCTGTAGGAAATTCATCCCCTCGTGGAGGATGGCTTGGGTAGCGGTGGCGCAGCACCGATAAAGACCGCCGGCGTCCTTCTCCTCGGTGAAGCGCGCAAAGACGGCTTCCAAGAGCTCGCGAGCCTCTGACGGCGAGTGGCCGAGACAGCAGAGCGCTCGCCAAAACAGGAGCCAACCATCTTGCTCCACCACCTCCTCGGGGAGGCGCGCGATCCACGCCTCGACGGTGCGACCGCCGCCTTTGGCGAAATACGAGGGCGCGACCCGCAGCAGAAGCTTGACCCGCATGGGGACGTCCTGCGCCGTCTCGAGCTGCTCCATGGCTTCGTCGATGAGATCGGTCTCCACGAAGCAGTCGGCCGCCTTTCGATGCAGGTCGTGGAGGGTGGCCGCTCCCAGGTCGCGCTCCGCGCGCCGCCGCAAAAATCCGCGCAAGAGCGGATGGTATCGATAGGCGCCGGAAGCGCCGAGGCGTTGGGTGAGGAAGCTGCGCCGCCCGAGGTCGGTGAGGATCCGCGCTGCGTCCGGTGCTCCGGTGAGGCGCGTCGCGATCGCCGTCGTGAGGCTAGGAACCACCGACGTTCGAAGGAGGAAGTCGCGCTGGGCGACGGTCGCCTTGTCGAGGATCTCGGTGGCGAAGTAGTCGAAGAGACGTTCCGAAGACGCTTCCAAGCCGCGGGCATCGAGGGTCCCAAGCTGCTGGTTTTGCAGAAGCAGGGTGAGCGCGGCGGCCCAGCCGTTGGTCAGCGCGACGATGCAGGGCAGAACATCGCTGAGCTGGCGACCGCGCCAGTCGGGGCGGCGAAGGCGCACCAGACCCGTCGTCTCCAGCGGCGTCAGGCGCAGCTCGTCCCAGCCGACGAGTGCGATTTCACCGCTGGCCACGTGGCGCGCGAAGGCGGGCGGGGGCTCGGCTCGGCTGATGATGACCGCCACGATCCCTTTCGGCAGCGCGCTGATCGCCTCGCGGATCACGTCCTCCCAGAGCGCTCCAGCCGCTTCCTGGTAGTCGTCGAGGACGATGAACGAGGGCACCGGTCGCTCGCGGCACAGCGCTTCGAAGAAGCCGCGTGCAAACGCAGCCACGCCGAATTGGTTTTCGGCGCTGAAGGCAGGCAGATCGAGTTTTTTCCGCGGCGCCGCGGCGCGAGCTGCCAGCGTCAGGTAGTGAAAGAGATTGGCGACGTCGGCGTCGCGCGCGTCGACGTTGTACCAAAGCGCCGGCACCCGTCGGGTCGACAGGTAGGTCGCCACCACCGATGTCTTGCCCGCCCCCGCCGGCGCCGCGAGCCACACCACCCGTTTTCGCCGAGCGGCATCGAGGGCGCGAAAAAGACGGCTGCGGGGATACGTCTCCGCCAGTCGAGGCACCGCGATCTTGGCCGGCGTCGTCACTGGTTTCGACGTCCACCGCCGGGCTTTCATGCGCGGCGAGCATGGCACGCTTCTTATTCACGGCCAACGCGGCGCTGAAAATCGCGCTATTCAGTGAGCACGCCGCACGTGCCCGAGAGACAAGCCCAACGTGGGGGCGGTGAACAAGGGGGCGTCACGATCCTGCAACCCGCTTCGGAGAATCCGCGACACACCGTGGCGTTGGCCGCGTCGATGGCGGCCTCGACTTTCTCTGCGCCCCCACGAGATACGAGAACGCTGCAGGTATCGGAGCAGTCGGTCGTGGTCCACACGACCACGCAGTCCTCGTCCGTCTGGCAGCTGAGATCGGCTCGCGCAGCCTCGGCGCCCGCGCTGACGAGAAAGACGGCGGCGCGCGTTTGATCGCCGCAATTCGGCTCTGCCTCCCCGGTGCCGGTGTCGGTGGCTGCGTCGGCCGCGGCGTCGCGTCCCTCTCCCACGCCGTCCGACGGGTCCGAACCGCCGCACGCCCCGACGCAGGCCAGCGAAACGGCGAGGATCGACGCGCGAGCAATGCCCATACGCCCAAAGTAGCACGCAGGATTCGCGGAGCTCATGATCGCGCGCCCCATGCGGCTAGAATCGATTAACAGCTTGTACTGTGCGTTAACTTGTACGATGCGTGAACCGCCAGGAGCGGCAAGAGAGGAGCTTGGCATGCGTGCATCGACTCGAAAGGCGCTCGTCGTCGCGGGGTGCCTCGTCGTGGCGACGTGCGGTGGCGACGATTCCGTTCCGCCGGGCGATGCGGGAGACGACACGTCGACGCCGGGCGACGACGGCTCCGGCGGGGGCGCGGGCGGGGACTCGGGACCTACGAACGTCGGCGATTCGGTGGTGGAGCACCATCGTCGGGCGACACGCGATGGCGTCTACGTTCAACCCGGATTGACCAAAGCGGCGGCGGCCACCCTGCAGCGCGATATGGCCTTCGACGGCACCGTCGACGGTCAGGTGTACGCCCAACCGCTTTACGTCGAAAATGGGCCGGGCGGTGCGGCGGCTTTTCTCGTCGTGACCGAGAAGAACAACGTTCACGCGCTCGACGCAACGACGGGCGCGCCGCTGTGGACCAAGAACGTCGGTCCCGCGGCCGACATTCCGGGTTTGAATCCTGCCAACTGCGGCAATGTCCGGCCGCTCGGCATCACCGGTACGCCCTATCTCGATCTCGGACGGCGCACGATCTACGTCGGCGCCGTCATCGGAACCGGCAATGCAGGCGCACGCACCATCGAGCGGCACCAGATCCACGCGCTTTCGCTCGACGATGGCAGCGAGCGCGCCGGTTGGCCGGTCGACCCGAGCGGGCTCCAATCGGGGAGCGTGACCTTCAATGTCGCCCCCTACCAAAATCAACGCGGCGCGCTCACCGCCGTCGGCGGGACGCTCTACGTGCCTTACGGAGGCCACGCCGGAGATTGCGGCAATTATCACGGCTGGATCGTGGCCGTCCTGCAAGATGACCCCACGCAAGTCAAAGCCTGGGCGACGCCCGCGCGCTGGGGCGGCATCTGGGCGGTCGGCGGCGTGGTCTCCGACGGCACCGACATTTTCGCGGCGACCGGGAACACCTCGGGGGCGACCACGTGGGGGGGCGGTGAGGCGATCGTTCGCCTGCGGGCGGGCGCGGTCTTTTCGGCCGACGCCAAGGACTATTTCGCGCCGAACAACTGGCGCGACCTCGATGCCACCGATCTCGATCTCGGGGGCACCGGTCCGCTTCTCGTCGACGTTCCCGGCGCGACCCCGTCGAAGCTCGTCGTCGCCCTCGGCAAAGACGGCATCATCTACTTGCTCGATCGGAATCATCTCGGCGGCGTCGGTACGGCGGCCGCGAACGGGGTCGCCCAGGCGACGATCGTCAACGGCGCCATCATCAACGCCGCCAGTGCCGTCACCACCGCGGCCGGCACGTTCGTCACGCTGCACGGTCACATGGGAAGGGTCGGAACCAACTGCCCCGCTGGACAGGCTGGCGATCTGGTGACCGTGAAGATCACCGCATCCTCTCCGCCGGCGATCGAGACAGCGTGGTGTCGCCCGAGCCAGGGGCAAGGCTCGCCGGCCGTGACGACGACCGACGGACGCGCCGACGCCATCGTCTGGACCAATGGTGCCGAGGCGAGCAATCGTCTGCACGGTTGGGACGTCGAGACCGGCGAACCGGTCTACCCTCCGGCAGGCGGCGACGCGGGCGCCGGCCAAGCCATGACCGGTCTGCGCCGATTCTCGACCCCCATCGCGGTGCACGATCGCCTGGTGACGGCGGGGGACAACAAGCTCTACGTGTTCAAGCTCCCGTGAGGGCGCGGCTCAGCGCGCGCTCCACCCTTTGACGTCGACCTCGGGGTGCGCGCGGAGAAAGGTGCGAACCGCGGGCGGGGGGCTCGCGAAAGGGGCGAGTAGCGCCGGAACGGCGGGCGCGTCGACGACGGTCGACTTCGTGTACGAGCCCCAGCCGCCGCGCGTGCAGGCGTAGCACGTGGGCGCGGTGTACTGCAGGCCGAGCGTGAGCGCGCCGTCGGGGGAAAATCTCGGCACGATCTCGGTGAGCTCGAGCATGTCGTCGGTGGGGGCAAAGGTGTCGTCCTCCTCGTCGGTGAGCGCGTCGATCGCCGCCGCGCGCGCCGCGTCGAGCTGCCCGAGATCGGTGGGCATGGCGACCGTCATGCCGGTGGCGGCGTTCCAGATCAGCATCGAGACACCGGTATTGCCGTGCGCGCCACACGCGTAGGCATAGGTCGCCTCCTCCACGAAGACGTAGGGGCCGATCGAAGCGATCACGCCGAGGTCGTGCTTGATGTCGGCATTTCCGATGAGCTCGACACCGGGATCGACGATGATCTGCTCGGCGCCGCTGGCAAGGTGGCGGAGCGAGGCGCGCGTGGCGGTGCCGGGCTCGACAGCGTCCCCCCCAAAAACGTGCCCCTCGTCGTCCTGGTACTCACAGGCAGCCGTGGGGACCGATCGATCCTCCGCCTGCCATTGCCAAGGGCCGGCGCTCGTCGCGATGACGATGCCTTCGAGCTCCTCGATGGCGCGTCCCTGCGCGTCGAGGCGGTAGGTGACGGTGCGTTCTTCTCCTTCGCGCGCCCAAACGAAGAACTCCTTCGCCTGCATAGGCTCGGTCTCGCGGAGGCTGCCGTCGCGGTCGAGGTCGATCGAACGAACGGGCGGAGCGGAGACGGCCTTGGCCGCAGGAGCCGCCGCTCGTGGAGGGGTGGGCGCTGCGGAATCGGCGGAACCGGAGCAGCCGGCGAGCGGAAAGGAAAGGAGCGAAACGAGGAAAACGGGGCGGAGGAACGGGCGCATGCCCGATCCATGAGCATGGACGGTGCCACTTCCTAACTGTTCGAAATATTTAAGATCCTTCGCGTAGAGCGTGGGTGGGCTGACGCGCCGTGTTGGCGGTTGCACACTTAAGGTTGGCCGCGCCGGGCCCCGTGCGTACGACGCCGTCCGCCTGCAAGCATCAGCGCCAACAAGAAGAAGGCCAGCGCGGCGCTCGAAGGATCGGCTTGGCGCGCAATTCGGCATCCGCATCCGCCGCTCTCGCTCGCCGGGCCGGTCGAAGCGTCGGGCGGCGGGGCCACCCCGGCATCGGAAGCGTCGGGCGGTGGCGATGACCCAGCATCCGAGGCATCCGGCGGTGACGATGGCCCCGCCTCGGAGGCATCGGGCGGTCGAGAGGATCCGGTGTCCGAAGCGTCGGAGGGCCGCGGCATCCCAGCATCGGAAGCGTCGGCCGGTGGCGACGACCCAGCATCCGAAGCGTCGGGCGGCCGGGGTATGGCAGCGTCCGAAGCGTCGGGCGGTCGAGGTGCCCCGGCATCGGACGCGTCGCCTCCGGCGTCCATTCCGGCGTCCACGAGCAGGCCGAATTCATAGGCGCCGATGTCGATGGCTCCCTCGATCGTCCTGTCGACGGCGCTCGTTGGATGGACATAGTGACGCGACGGGGTGAGCGCGAAGCCTGCGCCCATTCCCGGATCGCTCCCCGCATTGATGCATGGCGAGCCAGGCGCAAGATGATAGTCGTACGCGGCCCGATCGATCAGCTTGGGGTCACCTTGCGCGAAGTTCGTCTGCTGGACCGCGTTCGCCTGGTTCGTGATTGTGCCTCCGCCGAAGAAGATATTGTTGGTGATGACGACCGGGATGGTGATCGCGCCGCCGACGGTGATGAACGTGCTGCCTGCCGTGCGATCGTTGACGAACGTGTTGTTCACGACGAAGAGCGCATGCCCCGGGTTCTCCGCGGTGGTGCCCTCCACCCCGTAGGTCACGAACCCGGGGTTCTGCGTTGCCGGGCCCTGCTCGATGACGTTACCGATGACGTACGACGTGCCCGCGTTGGGTAGGTCGAGTTCGTAGCTGGCGGTCCCATCCTCGCCGGAGAGGCGGTTATAGAGAATGTAGTTTTCGGCGGCGCGGGATTTGACGAGATGGCCGACCTTGGATGCGTGCGAATAGCTGTAGCGAAGGGTGAAACGGCCTTCGTGTCCGATGTACATGTTGTGCGAAAATCCGTCGCCGAAGCCGTTGTTGGCAAACTCGCTGTACTCGATGACGATCTCCGTGGTCGGGCCGCCGCCGCTGAGGATGCCGTCCTCGTTGTCGTGGAAGTAGCAGGCGCGCACCGTGAGGTTGCTCCCCTCCTGGCGAATGCCGGCGCCGTTCTTGTCGGGCACCGTGGCGCCGGAGAATTCGATGTTCTCGACGGTAGTGTCATTGCCGCTGATGACCCAGATGCCCTTGCCGCCGTAGTTTTGACCGGCGGCGTCGATCTTCGGGCGCCCTCCCACGCCGCGCAGGGTAAGGCGGCTCTTGGGGATACTGCACACGTCACCGTCGTAGTTGCCCGCGGCGTCGATCTCGATGGTATCGCCGTCAGCCGCGGCCGCGACCGCGGCGCATGGCTTCGCGTACATTTTGCCGGGGCCTACGGTCAGCGTCGCCGCCCGCACGGGAAGCGCCGCGAGGAGACCGCTGATGAGCGTGAGCACCAGGGTCGATAGTCGTAGTCCGCGCGAGCCATCCATTCTTGCAATTCTAACGCAATAGCGATCGCCGCGGGACCTCCATGTGTCGCGTCCACATGGGCACGCCGCCGCTCGGCGCTGTTATAGTCAGCGGCGATGAAATGTGCGTACCGAACCCGCCTCCACGTTGCGCTCGTCGTGGAGGCACTCTTGACCGCTGCGCCAGCGGTTTTCGCGCAGGGTCTCCAGCCTGCGCCGGTGTCCGGCCCTGCGTCGCCGGTACCGCCACCCGCGATCGCGCCCGCTGCACCCGCACCTTCCGGCGCTGACAGCGAATGCTTTCCGCCTTGTCGCGAAGGGTACCTCTGTCACGGGCGGCAATGCGTCTCGCTCTGCAACCCCCCTTGTCCGCATGATCAGGTGTGCGTCGGTGGGCGCCGCTGCGAATCCGCGGCCCGCGGTTCCTTGGGGCCCATTCGCGAACCGCCGCTTCCTCCTCCCGTCAAGCCGTTCGACGAGCGGTCCTTTTTCATGCTCGGCTTCCATTACGGATTCGCCGGCGACGTCGAGTTCGATCCGAATTCCGCCGCCCTCGCCTCGACACTCGGCTTCAACCTGCGCGGTGACGTGCCGATCGAGCGCTTTCTCGTGCTCGGGCCGCTCTTTCAATTCGGCGCCTGGCGCCCGGACGTGTCGCCGGCACCGAGTCGCAGTTATTACATCGACGCCGACCTCTACATCCGCGCTCGCCTGCCGATCACGACCCAGTCGACGAACTTTCAATTTTGGCTCGGGGTTCCCATCGGGTTGACTTTCGACATTCTCGGTACGGACGCGGCGGGGGTCTCCGCTGCCGGCCTGGGTTGGAACGTGGGGATCATGGGCGGCGGCGCCGTTCATTTCACGCCGAAGCTCGGCTTGTTCGCGGAGATCGGCTGGATCCAGCACAAAGTGACGCACGACGCCGAACCGAACTTTTACGTTCGTCTCGCGCAGTGGAATTTGAACCTCGGTTTCGTGTTCCGAGAGTGATCGCGGCGCCCATGAACGCCTACCAGCACTTTGCTGCCCGCTTTCTAGGAGCGCCCGAACGCCGTTTTCTCGAGGACGACGATGGCGCGCTGTACACCTACGGCGATCTCGACCGAGCGACGGCGCGCGTGGCAGCTTTCCTCGGGGAGCTCGGGCTTTCGCCGGGCGCGCGGGTCGCCGCGCAGATCGACAAGTCGCCCCAAGCTGTCTTTCTCTATCTCGGCGTGCTGCGCGCGGGTTTCTGCTTTCTTCCGCTGAACACGGCGTACCAAGAGGCGGAGCTCACGTACTTCTTGAGCAACGCCGAGCCCGAGGTCGTCATCTGTCGACCCGAGGCAGCCGCGCTTTTCGAGCGCCTCGGAAGCGCGGTCAAGGTTCGGCGCGTGCTCACGCTCGGAGCGCGCGGAGAGGGAACCTTGGCCGATGCGCTGAAAGGCACGACCGTGACCACCGCCGTCGGCGCACCAGCCACGACTGCGTTCGCCGCGCAAGCCGTGTCCCACGACGACCCCGCGGTGCTCATCTACACGTCGGGCACCACGGGTCGCTCCAAGGGCGCGATCCTGACGCATGGCAATCTGACATCCAATGCCGACGTCCTCTGCGAAGCGTGGCAGCTGACCGCCGACGACGTGCTGATCCACGCGCTGCCCATGTTCCATGTGCATGGCTTGTTCGTTGCGCTCCACCCTTTGCTCTGTGCGGGCGCGCGTCTTCTGTTCCAGCGCACGTTCGATCCCGAGCAGGTGCTCGGCGCGCTGCCGCGCGCCACCGTGCTCATGGGCGTTCCCACGTTTTACACGCGCCTTCTGGCGGAGCCGCAGCTCACGCCCGCACGCTGCGCGAAGATACGCCTCTTCGTGTCCGGCTCGGCACCGCTGCTCGAAGCGACTTTCCGCGCCTTCGCCGAGCGCACCGGTCACACCATCCTCGAGCGTTACGGCATGTCCGAAGCCGGGATGATCACCTCGAACCCCTACCGTGGGGAGCGCCGCGCGGGAACGGTGGGACGACCGCTCCCCGGTATCGCTCTGCGCGTGGTTGGCGAAAATGGACGCGAGATCCCGCGCGGCCAAGCGGGCGGGATCGAGATCCGCGGCCCCAACGTCTTCGCCGGTTACCTCGGGATGCCCGAGCAGACGCGGCAAGATTTCACCGAGGATGGCTATTTCAAGACGGGCGACGTCGGCACACTGAGCGACGATGGGTACGTCGCGATCGTCGGGCGCAGCAAGGACATCGTCATCACGGGCGGGTACAACGTCTATCCGAAGGAGATCGAGCTTCTCCTCGACGCTTTCCCGGAAGTGGAGGAATCCGCCGTCGTCGGCGTTCCTCATGACGACTTCGGCGAAGCGGTCACCGCGGTGGTGGTTCTCAAATCCAAGGGCAGGCTCAGCGAAAAGGACATCGTCGCGCGGCTGAAATCGATGATCGCCTCCTACAAGGTCCCGCGGCGTGTGCACTTCGTGAAAGAGCTGCCGCGCAACGCCATGGGCAAGGTCGAAAAAAAGCGTTTGCGCGAGCAGCTCGTCGGGTCGCCTGGCTGACGGCCCTCCGGGACGAGCGCAGTCGAGTCGGAACAGTCGGCTCGGTAGCCAAATATGGCGCGGTGGTGATAGGTTTCCCCGGCGCGGAAGCTCGCAAGGCGCCGCTCAGAGGAACGGGTATCGAGCCATGAACAAGGTCGTCAAGAGTGCCGCGGATGCCGTCAAGGACATCGCCAATGGTGCCACCATCATGCTGTCCGGCTTCGGCCTGTGCGGCATCCCCGAGAACCTCATCCTGGCCCTGCGCGATCAAGGCGCGCGCGATCTCACCTGCATTAGCAACAACGCCGGCGTGACCGACTTCGGGATCAGTCATCTCCTGAAAAACAAGCAAGTCAAGAAGATGATCTCGACCTACGTGGGCGAGAACAAAGTCTTCGAAACGATGGCGCTCTCGGGGGAGCTCGAGGTCGACCTGGTGCCGCAAGGGACGTTCGCGGAGCGGCTGCGCGCCGGCGGAGCGGGCATTCCGGCGTTCTTCACGCCGACCGCCTACGGAACCACGGTGGCCGAGGGCAAAGAGGTGCGCTGGTTCGACGGCCGTCCTTACATCATGGAGCGAGCGCTCACCGCCGACTATTCGTTCGTCAAAGCGTGGAAGGGGGATGCGCTCGGCAACCTCGTTTACCGAAAGACGACGCGCAACTTCGCCCCCATGATTGCCATGGCCGGGCGAGTGACGATCGCGGAAGTCGAAGAGATCGTTCCGGTGGGCGCACTCGAGCCCGATCTCGTGCACACGCCGAGCATCTTCGTGCAGCGCATCTTCCAGGGGAAGAGCTACGAGAAGCGCATCGAACGTCGCACGGTGCGGGGCGCGGGCGCGCTCGAGCCGGATCCCAAGCGCGATCGCATCGTGCGCCGCGCGGCCAAGGAGATGAAGGACGGCTATTACGTGAACCTCGGCATCGGCATGCCGACCTTGGCCGCCAACTGCGTCCCGGCCGGCATTTCCATCGTGCTCCACTCCGAGAACGGCATGCTCGGCGTGGGGCCGTACCCCGAAGCCGGCAAAGAGGATCCCGATCTCATCAACGCCGGCAAAGAGACGGTCTCCGAGCTGCCGGGCACGTCCTATTTCTCGAGCGCCGACTCGTTCGCCATGGTGCGCGGCGGGCACGTCGATCTCACGATCTTGGGCGCGCTCCAGGTCGATCGCGAGGGCAACCTCGCCAATTGGATGATCCCGAAGAAGATGGTCAAGGGTATGGGCGGCGCGATGGACCTCGTGGCCGGCGCCAAGCGCGTCGTGGTGACGATGGAGCATACGGCCAAGGACTGCAGCCCGAAGATCCTCGAGCATTGCTCCCTGCCGCTGACGGGTCGAAAATGCGTGCACCTCATCATCACCGAGATGGCGGTGATCGAGGTCGTCCAGGAGGGGCTCCTCCTCAAGGAAATTGCCCCCGACACCACGGTAGAAGCCGTGAAGAAGGCCACCGGCACGCAGCTCATGGTCGACGGCAACGTCAAGACCATGGAAGCCTGACCGCCGGCGTTCCTGGGCGACGCTCGCTGAATTGACGATAGGTTTTTCGCGCGGGTCCGCGCGCGGGGCGATTTGCAAATAAGCGCTCATCGCTTCCGCTTGGCTCAGCGGGGGAGGCCGATGACGATTCTCGGGCGGGACGACGCCTCGACGTGCGCGAAAATTGGCGAAATTTCCGCAACCGATGATGGAGTGGAGCGGTCGCGGGAAATCGGGCGGAGAAAAGTTCGACCCTCTGCACGATTCACGATATTGCGGTTTGTCCCTTGGGTTTGGCTAGAAACTGTGGCTATCTTAATAAGTCCGGCCGCGAGCTACTCGCAAGGAGGAACCCACCATGATGTTGCTGGAGGACGTAGGCATGTCCCTCGACGATTGCATCGTCATACGCGAGGTGTTGAGCCGCGTCGGCGATCGCTGGAGCGTCTTCGTCGTGTGCCTACTGCGGGAAGGTCCCAAGCGGTTCAGCGAGCTGCGCCGCGCGAACATCGGCATCTCGCAACGGATGCTCACGCTGACGTTGCGCGGACTGGAGCGCGATGGTCTCGTCATTCGGACGGTGAGCACGACGTCACCGCGCCGGGTCGACTACGCGCTCTCGTCGCTCGGTCGCACGCTGCTCGCGTCCGTTCTCGACCTCGCCACTTGGGCCAACACCAACCGGGACGAGATCTTGAGCGCGCGCAGCCGCTTCGACAGCACCGAGCGTCCGCGACCCAAACGGTCCGACGTGCGCGAGCTCGCCCCGCCCCGCGGTGAAGCGGTGCCGGTGTACCGCGAAGAGAGCGAATAGCGCCCCGTCTTTCGAACGAACGTAAGGCAGCGGGACCGGAGGCCCAGGTGGGGCCTCGTTCCGGACTTGCTCCGGCGGGGCGGGGGCAGCCTCAGCATTCGTCACATCCCGATGAGAGAGACCACCAGAGCGCCGTCACCGGGGTTGCCATGAGAATAGGGATCTAGGGCACCGCCTCTGAATCCGTCCCGCTCCCGCTCCCGCTCCCGGTCCCGCACCCGATTTCACCCGTCCTGGAGGAGACCTTGGCCAACTTGACGAGCATGGCCATACCGCGATCAAGGGTCTCCTTGCCACTGCGATGACTTTTTAGACTTCGAGGCGCTCGTGATCGAAAGGCATGGGAATCGGGAGCGGGAGCGGGAGCGGGACCGGGAGCGGGAGCGGGACAGATCGGAAGCCACAACATCGCAGATCCAATCGCCACCAGCGCCGCGTCGTTGTGTAGCGTCTGGTAGCGACGGGCGAAGCGACGGGCCTGCTTGAGGAGCGCAGGCCCTTAGGCAGTGAGTTTTTTGCAAAAACACCGGAGAACCTGGCGTCCTGGCGGTTCTCTCATGATCGCCCATTGTGACGAATGGGGCGGGGGCGAAATGGGGCAGCGCCCCCGATAACAAAATGAGGCTAGAGCACGGCGGCTTTGCCGCCTGTGCTCTAGCCGTGGATTTGCTCGCCGCGCGGCGCTGGCTCGGGATCGGGCCAAGCTGCGTAGGTGCGGCGCAGGTACATGAGCGGGTTGCCACCGCTGGCGCTCCCGCCGACCACGAGGCCGATGAGCACGTGATGATCACCGGCGTCGACGACTTGCGACAACGTACACTCGGCGTGCGCGACGTTGTCCTCGGTCAGGATGGGGGACCCGCCGGCCAGCGTAGAAGGCTGCCACTGGGTTCCGGCGAACTTGTCTTCGACGGGTGAAGCGAAACGCGTCGACAGCTCGCCGCGCCCGGCAGCGAGGAAGTTGACGACGAACGCTTTGCGCTCGAGAAACGCCGCAACGGACCCCGCCTTCTTCCCGATGCAAAAAAGGAGAAGAGGCGGATCGGCCGACACCGAGCAGATGGCGTTGCAAGTGAGGCCGCGTGGCAAGTCATCGCTGCCGACGGTGGTCACGATGGTAACGCCGGTAGGAAAGGAGCCGAGGACGGCGCGAAAGAGTTGCCCGTCGATGGCCAAGGCTATCTCACTGGTGAGGCGCCCGGCGTTCCGGAAGGTGCCATCGGCACGCAGATGGGCGTGAGGCATTGCATGCCGGCTGCGCAGTCGCCTGGACCCTGGCAGGGCCACGAGCACTTGCCGGCAGCGGTGTTGCACTTGTGCGTGACGCATTGAGCGTCGGAGGTGCAGGGGAGTCCTTGAGGCGTGGGGTTCATGCCGGCCGTGCCGCCCGCGGTGGGCGCGCTCGTCGGCTGCGGCGGGGGGTAGCCCGGCTGTTGCTGCGGCGGGTAGCCCGGTTGTTGCTGCGGCGGGTAGCCCGGCTGTTGCTGCGGATATCCAGGCTGCTGTCCGTATCCGGGCTGCTGTTGCGGATAGCCCGGTTGTTGCGGCTGCTGCGGATAGCCCGGCTGCTGCCCGTATCCGGGCTGTCCGTAGCCAGGTTGTCCTTGCTGCCACGCCTGGGGATTCTGCGGCGGGGGCTCCTCTTTTTTACAGGCGCCCACGGTGGCAAGAACGAACGCAGTGGCCATCAGACTGGCAGGCAATAAGCATCGCATGTTTGGCGGTCTCCTCAGGTGCCCGGCACAGTAGGCGAGTCGGAACCGAAAGCCAAGGGCCCTACGCCGAGGTCAACAAGGCAGCACCGAGAATGGCGGCGGCGACGGTCTCGGTCCGCAGAATGAACGGTCCCAGCGAGACGACCGCAAAGCCAAGGGAGCGTGCCGCGTCGATTTCGGCATCCTCCAGCCCCCCCTCGGCGCCCACCGCAAAGACGAGCGGCTGCGCGACGCCCAGCGCGCGGAGCCTTGGTCCCACGGGGTCGGTGGCTCTTTCCCAAAGGCAGAGCAGAAGGCCGACGGGATCCGCCGCTTGATCGAGCGCCGCGCTCCACGGCAGCGGGCCGATCACTTCTGGAACGTCGCCCCGCCCGCACTGACGCGCCGCTTCGACGGCGATACGCCGCAAGCGGCGCATCCGCTCCTCGGCGCGCTCGCCGAGCTTGACCACGCCGCGCGCCGTTTCCGCCGCGATGACGCGCGTCGCGCCGAGCTCGGTGGCGTCGCGCACGATGGCGTCGAGCTTGTCCCCTTTGCCGATGCCCTGCACCAGGGTCACCGATCTTTGCGCGCGCAGCGACGACGCCCGTACCTCGCCCACCCGACAGCGCACGCTCGAACGGGTGACGGCCAGCACCGTCGCCGGCGCTTCGCGCGCCTGCACTGGGTCGAACAGCAGAAGGTCGTCCCCGACGCGTGCGCGATGAACGCGGGCCACGTAGCGCGACGCCTGCGGATCGAGCGTGGTCTCCCCGGGCGTCAGCTCGGAAACGGGGACGCGCAGCACGCCGAGCGCCTAGCACCGCCAGGCTGTGATAACAATCGGAGGAAACGAATGGCGCTGAACTTCTCCGATATCGCGCTGCTCCTCGTCGATGTCGACGGCACGTTGACCGATGCCAAGACGGCGTGGGCAGGGCCTGCCGCGGGATGGACGCAGGTTTTCAGCGTGCGCGACGGCGAGTCGATCAAACGACTCTGCCAGCGCGGTATCCCGGTCGTGCCACTGTCGCGCAACGCGACGCTGTCGACGCGCACCCGCATGGAGGGCCTCGGCGTGCCGTGCGACTGGCTCGGGGTGGCCGACAAGGCGATCGCGTTCCAGGAGCTTCGTCAGCGTTACGCGATGCCACCCGAACGCATCGCCTACATCGGCGATGGGCGCGAGGATGTGCCGATCTTACAGGCGGTGGGATTTCCCATGGCCGTCGCCGACGCGCACAAGTCGGTGCTCGCGGTCGCCGGATACACCACCCGCGCCAGGGGCGGCGATCATGCGCTGGAAGAGGTGATCGACCTCATTCTGGAGGCGCATGGGTGGGCGTCGTGATCGCCGTCGGCGTGATGAGCGGCACGTCCGCCGACGGGATCGACGCCGTGATGCTCGAGCTCCAGTCGGTTTCTCGTCGTCACACGCCCCGCGTGCTCGCTCACGTGCACCGCGCGTTTCCGGCAGCGGTGCGTGACGATTTGCTTCGGCCTGCCAAGCTCGATGTGCGGCGCATCGCCGAGCTGGGCTTCATCCTTCCCCGCCTCTACGCGCGGGCGGTGCGGGCCCTGCCTGGATGGCGACGTGCCGCAGTGTGCGGCATGCACGGGCAAACGCTTTGGCACGCGCCGCCTCCCGCGCGTCCCGCCTGCACGCTGCAAATCGGCTCGTCGGCGGTGCTCGCTCAAGCGCTCGGCATCCCGGTGGTCGGCGACCTGCGCGGCGCTGACGTCGCAGTGGGCGGGCAAGGTGCGCCGATCGTTCCCTTCGCCCATTGGTTCTTTACGCCGGCCTCCGCGTGTCCCCGCCTGGTCGTCAACTTCGGCGGAATCTGCAACTTGACCTACGTGACGAAGGACCTCGGCGACGTGCTCGCTTACGACGTCGGGCCGGGCATGATGCTCTCCGACGCGTTCGCGCGCCGCACCACCGAGGGGCGCCTCGGCTACGATCGCAACGGGGAGCTCAGTCGCTCGGGCCGCGTGATCGAGCGGCTCGTGGCCGACATCGCGGCGCACCCTTTCGTTCGACGCCGCCCTCCGAAGTCGACCGGTCGCGAGGATTTCGGGCGGCACTTCTTCGAGCCGCTCTTGCGGCGCTACCGTCGGGCGCGTCCGGCAGACGTTGCTCGGAGTCTGCTCGCGGCAACCGCGCGGATCCTGCGCGTCTCCGTCGAGCGCGATCGCCGCATCACGGCCGATCTCGGCGACGTGTTGCTCTCGGGCGGTGGCGGAAAAAATCCCGTGCTCGCGGCCGAAGTGCGGGCGCGATTTTCCGAAGCATGGGTCCGCGTCGCCGCCGACGGCGTGTTTGCACCCGAGCACCACGAGGCGGCAGCGATGGCGCTCATTGCCGCGCGCACTGCGGCGGGACTTCCGTCGTCTCTTCCCGCAGTCACCGGGGCGCCTTGGCCCGTCATCCTCGGTCACGTGCAGACGCCAACGCGCGCACCCCGCGCTGGCGCCGGATCACGACGCCGAAGCAGCGCCTGAACGCCGACGCCGCTGCCCTTCGAGGCCGCGGATAGGAGCGGGAGAAAGGGAGGTTTTCCCTTCTTCCCAACTCCCACCGCAACTGGAAGCGCCGTTGCGCTCAGCAGAGGCGCTCGACCAAGATGGTGTCTTACTGGTTGGCGAGCCCGATGGCGTGATTGGCGGCGTCTTTGCCGCCGAGCTCGATGGCGTGGTTGGCGGCATCTTTGCCGCCGAGTTCGATGGCGTGATTGCTGCCATCCTTGCCGCCGAGTTCGATGGCGTGGTTGCCGCCGTCCTTGCCACCGAGTTCGATGGCGTGGGTGCCGCCGTCCTTGCCGCCGAGTTCGATGGCGTGACCGCCGTCCTTGTTAGCGAGCTCGATGGCGTGACCACCATCCTTGTTCGCAAGCTCGACTGCGTGGCCGCCGTCCTTGTTGGCTTCGATGGACAACGTTCCGAGTGTCGAAGGGTGAGCGTGGGCAGTGCCGGTCGTCTGGAAAGCGACGAACCCTCCGAGGCTCAGTGCCCCCAAAACGAGCAACGTAGGTCTCAGCGGTGCATTCATTGGTTCCTCCTCAATCAGGGTGTGTCGAAGCGTAGAGGTGTGTCGAAGGTGAAAACAGCGTGCGAGATTCGAAGCGAAGAACGACGCGTTCAGCAGTGACAAAAAACGCTTCGCTTGGGGGCCGAGTTCTAGGCACCCTCCTGAGAAGACGCAAGTCGTATCCTCAGGATCGCGAGGCCGGTGCTTCTCGTAACGAATGCGAGACTGGCCCTCATAGACGGGCTTTTGCGTCGGTTATTCATTGCTGGGAACTCGGCGATTCGATTTTTTCGAGGTGGCTGTGCAAGCCGCCACAACTATTGACAAATCTCACGCGTAACAGCGGACGATAAACGCGCTCATCGTCCGGTACATTTCGCCCTTTTGCTGACGGGTTCACCGCTTCAGCGTTGCCACACGCGTCGGCCTTTGCCCTCCGACGCATGACGGATCCCTCGAAGGTCGGGCGACAAGAAAGTAACTGGGGTCCTCATTACAGCGGAAGGAGACGATTCGACCGACACGGCCTTGCAGGATGGGCACGGGGACGGCACCCTGCGGCCGGTGCCAACTTCCGGACGGGGATACCTCGCGCTCTTCGCCGGCCTCGTGGCGATGTCGACGAGTGCCCCCTTCTTCGTCATGGCGCACGTCGACGCGTACGCCGCGGTGTTCTGGCGCACCGCCTTGACGGCGCTGCTCGCACTCGGAATTGGCTCGCTGCGTGGGAAGCTCGACCTCGCCGAGCTGCGGCGGCAGGCGCGCCCCATCGCGCTCGGCGGCGTTTTGCTCGGCGCGCACTTTCTCGCGTGGGTGAAGGCGTTCGACCTGACCGACTACGCGTCCAACTTGCTCTTGCTGGTCTTCCAGCCGGTCATGGCCGCTTTCCTCGCGGCGCGGCTCGGTGAACGCTTGTCGCGTCACGTGATGGCCGCGGTCGTACTCGCCGTGCTGGGCATGGCTCTCATTGCCGGCGGAGATTTCGCGCTGAGCCCGCGGGCGATTTTGGGCGATGCCCTTTGCCTCGCGGCCGGCGTGGGCATCACGGTCTTCTACGTCGTGACGAGCCGCGCGCGCCGGGCGCTCTCCATGGACGTCTTTCTGGGAGCGGTCATGCTGGTCGGTGCGGCCACGGCGCTGCCGGTTGCCCTCGCCGCCGGCGTGCCGCTCTGGGGCTACCCCACCGCGACCTGGCAGTGGATCGGCGGCATCGTCGTGGTGACGACGCTGATGGGGCACGGCCTGATGAACTACGCCGCGAACCACGTGTCGCTCTTCACGCTCAACATCGTCGTCGTGCTCGAACCGGCAGTGGGGATCGCCTTCGGCGTCCTGCTCTTCGGGGCGACCCTCACCGCCTTGCAGTTGTTCGGAGGCGCGCTGCTCAGCGCGGCGGTGATGGTCGGGTTGCGCAGGATGCCGGCTTCCCAAGCCTCGGCACCCCCGTCGAGCGCCGCTATACTGCCCTGAGAAGCAGCGCGGCCCATTCGCCTTGCGAAGGCGCGGCCACGGAATCGAAGGCGGCGAACGCGCGGCGGACCTCCAGCGCGCGCACTTGCAGGATACCGGACAGGACCAAGATGCCTCCCGTTCTCACGCGTCGGGCGAGGGGTTCGGCCATCGCGACGAGCACCGAGGCTTCGATGTTGGCGAGGACGAGGTCGAACTTCCCGTGGAGCGCCTCCAGCGGAGCTGCATCGACTTCGAGCCGATCTTGCAAGCCGTTGCGGCGCGCGTTTTCTCCGGCGAGGGCCACGGCGTCGGGGTCGAGATCGACGGCGCGGGCCGTCGCCGCGCCGAGTAACAGCGCGACCAGGGCCAAGATACCGCTGCCGGTTCCGACATCGAGGACCGCTGCCGGCCGCCCGGCGCGCGTGAAGAGCTCGTCGGACACGGTTTCGATCGCGCGCGCGACGAGCGCGGTGGTCGGGTGCAGGCCGGTGCCGAAGGCTCGCCCCGGCTCGAGCTCGAGGACGCGCTCGGCCGGATCGACCGGCGTGTAGGCTTGCCAGGGCGGACGAATGGTGACCCGTTCCGTGAGCCGAAACGGCACGAAGTATTTCTTCCATTCGTCGCGCCAAGCATCGCCGACCAGCTCCGACACGCGCGGCGACCACGTGCTGTCGACGCTCGTCGCCGCCGCATCGGCGAGGGCGCGAACGGCGAAGCTGGCGACGAGCGTGGTCATGCCTGGCGCGCCGGCCGGGGCGAGCGTGCTTTCGTCGCGCTCTTCCACGCCGTCCGCGCCGAGCTCGAAGAGCAGCGCCGCCGCCTCGTCGGCGTCCTCACGGGTCACGTCGATCGAAAGCTGTGGGTATCGCGGCGGGTCACTGGCGGGATCGCGCAACTCGTCGTTCATGGTCGCGGGCTTGCGTCGTGTCGTAGGGCGGCGGCCGAGGGCGGTCGAAGCGCCCCCCTCGCCATCAACGGGGAGGCGGGATGTAATAGCGTTCTTTGGCCTGCACCGCGAAAAGCACCTCGCGCCGTCGGTCGGCAGGGGGTACGGGCTGACCGGATTCGAGCACCATCGCCGTCAGCTTTTCGCCGTAGACGACACCGGTGTCGATGCCGGTCGCCCAGGGGTGAAGCTGAGGTTCGCGCTGCGCGTTGTGACCGAAAACGACGTGCGGTGGTCCGACGTAGCGTCTTCCCCACAGAACGACGCCGTCCTTTTCCGCCGGCTCTCCGTGGTTGTCGATCTTTTCGATGGGCTCGTTGTGCGGACCGAGGTAGCGCATGGAAAGGAGCGCCTTCGGGGACTGCGCTTCCATGGGTACCCCCGGCACGATGCCGGCATGAACGAGGCGAAGGTCGTGCTCTTGGAGATCGATCCAAAGGTCGAGTGACGCGAGCACGGTCCAATCGGCGGTTTCGAGCCGTTCGGCGAGCTTGCGCTTGGCGCGCCCGAGGTGGACCCTCTCGCTTCCTCCTTGCGTCGCGGCATGCCAGGTGAGGAGATCGTCGTCGTGGTTGCCGCGCACGCCGCGCGCACCGGTACGGCGCATGATGGCCAGAACGCCCAGGGGGTCGGGACCGCGCGACAGCAGATCGCCGAGAAAAAAGAGCTCGTCGGATTCGCCGTAGCGCACGAGGTCCAGCAAATGTTCGAGCTCCTCCCGGCATCCGTGGACATCCCCCACGACGATGGTGCGGCCTTTTTTTTGCTCGCTCTTCCGCATGGGGCGCCGGCCAAGGTCAGATGTCGGGTTCGTCGAGCTTGGCACGCTTAGGGATGACCACGATGCCCTGCTCGCTCACGTAAAATCGACGGCGATCTTCTTCGGGATCGTACCCGATCGAGATGCCCTGGGGGATGTCGACGTCCTTGTCGATGATGCATCGGCGAATCCTCGCGTAGCGCCCGATGTTGACGTTTTCGAAAAGGACCGATTCCTCGACTTCGCTGAAGGAGTTGATGCGCACGCGCGGCGAAAGGACGCTGCGATGAATGCGTCCGCCGGAAATGATGCTCCCGTCGGAGACCAGGCTGTCGGTGGCGACGCCGACGCGCGCCGCGGCCTCGTCGCGGAAGACGAACTTGGCGGGCGGATCGTGGCTGATGCCGGTGCGCAGCGCCCAGCGCGAATTGTAGAGGTTGAACATGGGGTGAATCTCGACGAGATCCATGTGCGCCGCCCAGTAAGCGTCGACGGTGCCGATGTCGCGCCAGTACCCGCGCTCGCGCGGGCTCTCGCCGGGAACGACGTTGGTGGCGAAGTCGTAGACGAAGACGCGCCGCCCGGCCTTCACGCAGGCGGGGACGACATCGCGACCGAAGTCGTGATTGGAAGAGGCGTCGGACATGTCCCTCTCGAGCTCGGCGACGAGCGCGTCCGTCTTGAAGACGTAGTTGCCCATCGAGGCGAGCGCCAAGTCCGGGCGCCCCGGCATGGGGGGCGGGTCGGCCGGCTTCTCGTGAAAGGCAATGATGCGCCCCTCGTCGTCGCACTGGATGACGCCGAAGGCGTGCGCCTCTTCGCGCAGGACGGGGATGGCCGCGACGGTGAGGTCGGCGTCTTTGGCGAGATGGGCGTGCATCATCTGCCGGATGTCCATTTTGAAGACGTGATCGCCGCCGAAGATCGCCACGAGATCGGGGTTTTCGTCGGTGATGACGTGCTGCGTCTGGTAGACGGCATCGGCCGAGCCGCGAAACCAGCTCTTGCCCGTGCGCTGCTGGGCGGGGATGGTCTCGATGAAGTTGTCGAGCATGGGCGAGAGCCGCCAACCGCGCGCGATGTGCTCTTCGAGCGACGCGCTCTTGTATTGCGTCAGGATCTTGATGCGGAAGAGCCCGGAGTTGACGAAGTTCGAGAGGATGATGTCGATGACGCGATACCGGCCCGCGAAAGGGACAGCAGGCTTGGCCCGTTCGATGGTCAGCGGTCCCATCCGCTTGCCTTCGCCCCCAGCGAGAATCATCGACAGCACCTTCGACGTTTCGTACGGCGCTCCAAGAATCAGGTCGTCCCGAGTCACGGCCGGGGAATCTAGCACCACCGCGGTCGCTACCGCGATTGGACGGACGGCTCGAGTGGAAAATTCCCGCTCGGTGACGGGATGAAAGGGGGATGAAAGACCGATATGCTTTTGGGCGGCGCTTGCACGCGCACGGACGCGCGCATGTGGTCCTCGGGACTGGGACGGGTGCCCAAAGCCCGGAGGGCTCGACCGCGAACAGGGTGGCGAAGCAAGAAAGCGACGCTGAGAAAGGAGTGGAGGGGAAAAAAAAAGGGGGAACGCAGCTGGATCCTGCGGGATGGCCTTGCGATTCGAGCAACGCGCGTGTTAGCCCTTGACTACCCTTGGACCGGGGCGGACAAGCCCGCTCGCGCCGAGGGTTCCCCCTGCCGGAGAACGTCTATGAGGATCTCAGTCCGCCGCGTTGCCCCCGTGTGCTTCGTCTGCGTGCTCCCTGTCGCGGTCTTCGCCATGACGCCAGGGTGCGGTCCCACGGACGAGCCGTACAAGCCGACGCCTGCTTTCAGCGGGCGCAAGGCGAGCCTCCCCGCCGTGCCCTCCCTTCCGAACAAGCCCATCAAGGTGGGCGATGGGTACACCGTCTACGGCGCGATGCACCATCTCCGAAGCCGCGTGCACAACCCCGACGTCAACGCCAAAGAGCTCAACATCACCGGCTACATCGTCCAGACCAATCTCCCGGACGCACCGGCGTGCGCCGTGCACAAGACCGGCAAAGGGGACAAGGAAGACTGCAAGGCGCCGGTTCCCGCCTTCTGGATCGCCGACGAGAAGGGGGGAACTCAGAAGGACGCCATCAAGGTGATGGGCTGGGCTTCGAACTTCGCCCAAATCTTCGACGCCGTCGAAAAGTACTCGAAGCCGCCGTCCAAGAACCCGAAGGACAACGAGCCCGTCATGGATGAGTTCTGGGCCGTCGCTATCCCCAACCCGGTCCCCAACGTGGGGGCCAAGGTGACCGTCTCCGGCAATTTCGCCGTCTCCTTCACGAAGGCGACGAGCAGCGTGGAGACCGACCCCACCCACGGGATCCTGACCTTCGCCAAGATGACCTACGTCGAGCCCCCGCCCGAGCCGGGCACGCTCCCCGGGATGAAGCAGGGCGGCGGCGGCGGCAGCGGCAAGAAGAAGTAGTCACGATCGGTTGCAGCTTGACCCGCCCCGGGGCACGAAACGCCCTGGCATGGGGACCCTCGTGATCTCGCTGGCGAGAGGCCGACAGGCGCCGGCGCTCTTGGCGGCTGGCGTGGCTTTCGGGACCACGAGCGGCTGCACCCGCATTCCTCCTGGCCGTTACGCGATCGACCGCGTCGACATCGAGGGCACGAGCAAGGTCGAAGACGCGGAGATCGAGGACAAGATCGCGACCGCGGCCACGCCTCGGTTCCTCGGCCTGTTTCGCGGCGTGGTGATCGATTACGAGCTCTTCGACCCTTACGTCCTCGAGCGCGATCTGGTGCGCGTCGAGCGTCTCTACCGGGCGAGGGGTTTTTACGAGGCGCACGCCCGCGCCGGCCGAGTGGAGAAGATCGACGAGTCTCATGTCCGGGTGAGCGTGGTCGTCGAGGAAGGGCCGCCGGTCACCGTGCGGACGATCAAAATCCAGGGGCTCACGACGCTGCCCATCGACGATGCGGCCGCGGCGCTCTCCGCCGTGCGCCGGCGGCTCCGCAGCGGACGCAACTTCGACGAGGAACGCTACGAGACGGCGGAAGACGAGCTTCTTCGCGCCTTCACCAACCGCGGTTATGCCTTCGCCAAAGTCGAAGGGCGCGTCGAGGTCGATCTGTCGCAGCATGTGGCCGACGTCTTTTTCGACGTGACGGCGGGACAGGTGGCCCGTTTCGGCGCCCTGACCATCACCGGCCTCGGCTCGCTCCCCGAGGTGCCGGTGCGGCGCGCGCTCGATCTCAGCGAAGGGGAAATCTACTCGACCGAAAAGCTCGAGGCCTCGAAACGCGCCATCCTCGGCCTCGGCGTTTTTTCCGAAGTGGAAGTGGAGCCCGATCTCTCCCAGCCGAACTCGCCCACGGTGCCGGTCAAGGTGATCGTCACGCCGAGCGAATTGCGCGCGCTGAAGGTGGGAGGGGGCATCGAGCTCGACGTGATCCGCGCCGGCGTGCACGGACTCGCAGGCTGGGAAGATCGCAATTTTCTGGGAGGTCTCAGGCGTTTCAACATCGATTTGCGGCCTGGCATCGTGCTGTATCCGACGCGTCTCCCGAAGCTGCAGAAGCCGACCGAGGTTCTGCTCGAAGGACGCGCGCGCGCCGAGCTTCGCCAGCCCGGCGTGATCGAAGCGCGCACGGGCGGCACCGTGCGCAGCGAGATCAACGTCTACCCCGTCATCTTGCCGGAACTCGAGGACACCGCGTTCGTCCCCGGTTACCTCGACCTCACTTTTGGCTACGGCTTGGACCGCTCTTTCGGGCGCTTTTACGCCAACATTTTCTACAATTTCCAGAACAGCTTTCCCTTCGACTACGGGACCAAATCGGAGAACTGGCACAAAGTCGTGCTCTCGTACCTCGATCTCAAGACGACGCTCGACTTTCGCGACGACCCCATTCGTCCCCACTCGGGCCTCTTCTTGAGCAACAGTTTTCAATTCTCGGGGTTGCCCGTGCCCCCGAATTTCCGCGAAGGTAACGTGCTCTTTGCGCGGGATCTCCGCCTTCAGCCCGAGGTGCTCGGGTACATCCCGCTGTCCCGGCGCTGGACCCTGGCCCTGCGCGCGACGACCGGGTTTCTCTATCCGTTTCCATCGAGTTACGGCGAAAGCTTCCGCCCCGGCGTCGACAGCAGCGCCGATGACATTCAGCTCGCCTTTTTCCGCGGATTCTACTCGGGCGGCCCCAACTCCAATCGAGGCTATCCTTATCGAGGAGTGGGGCCGAAGGGCGACGTGAGCACATTTCTCAAGGGCGTGGACGAGCTGTTTCCCATCGGCGGTCTCTCGCTATGGGAGGCATCGGTCGAGGTCCGATTCCCGCTGTCCGGTGACCTAGCCGGCGTCGTCTTCTGCGATGCCAGCGACGTCTCGCGCTACAGGTTCGATATCCGCCTGCTCTACCCGCATCTCTCGTGCGGCACCGGCGTTCACTACAATACGCCGATCGGCGCGATCGGCCTCGATATCGGCTTTCCCATTCCCGGCGCGCAGACGTTCGACCCGAACGCCGCCGAGGCCAACAAAGTAGCCTCCAGCCCGTTCGCGATTTCGATCGGAATCGAGAGCCGGTGAAGGACCGCCCGTCGTCCTCGATGCGGGCGCCGCGCTCGTTCGGGCATAGCGTCATCGGCGCGGTCATCCTGGCGGTCACCTTCGGCGGCGCCGTCGTGGGAGGCGCAGTGCTTCATGCCAACGTGCGCCCGGCCCGGAGATTCGTGGCGCGGATGTTGAGCGACCTTTTGACGAGCACGTTCAACGGCCGCATCACCATCCTGAAGATCGATCACATCGATGCCGGAGGTTTCGACGGCGCGGACGCCACCGTCGATGATCCTAGCGGAGCGCGCGTGCTCACCGTCTTCGGTCTGCGCGGTCGATCGTCGCTCGTCGAAATCGCGCGGAGGCTGACGAGCGGTTCGGCTTCCGTCGAGATCGACATCCCACATGCTCACGCGGACCTCGTCGAGGCCACGATTGTCCCCGACGACGAGGGGATACCGACGCTGGCGCGTGCTTTCGAACCGCGCCCGGCCGCGGATACTCGGGCACCATCGGGGCCCGGCAAGCGCGTGCGCGTCTGGCTCCCCGAGGCCGAGCTGGACAAGGTGAACGCCCGCGGAGGGATCGCCGGGCTCGAAGGCCTCGACGTCGACCTCGCCAACGTCTACGGCTCCGTTTTGGCGGGTACCGACCGCACGTCGATTCGCATTCGCCGCTTTTCGGTGCACGCGGGTGGGCTTGCCTCCAAACCCGCCGTGGGCACCTCCGAGATCCGCATCGAGCTCCCGTCCACCACCGGCAAGGACATCTCGGTGTGGAGCGTGTTCGACGGCAACGTGGGCGATGTGCAGGTCAATCTGCGCGGCGGGCTCGACGGCCGTGAGCTCCATTTGAGCGGTGACGCGCTGCGCGCGCGCCCGGAGGCCGTACGCGTCTTCTTGCCGTGGTGGCCGATCCTGGACGACGTCAAGGTGCACGTTCAGGCGCGCGGCGAGCCTTCCAACCTCTTTGCCCGAGGTTCGGCACAGGTAGGCACGGGCACTGCCGAGTTCGCCGGCCAACTGCGCCTGGCGGGGGGCGTTCGCACCACGCTCGCCGTGGAGGCGCGCAACGTCGATCTGCGATCGTTTGCGGAAGGCGCACCTGCCACGGCGATATCGACCTCGGCGACGCTGAACCTCGGGGTGGATCGCGTGCGCGGCGTGGAAGGCAGTGTCGTGGCCACGACCGAGCCCTTTCGCATCGCGAGCTTCGACGTACCTCCGGCGTCCGTCATCACCAGCTTCGCAGGCTCGAGCCTGGTGGGAAAAGTCGAGCTTCACGATCCCGTGCTCGCCTCCGAAATCGACGTCGACGTGCACCCGGGTCCCAACGACGGTCCGGTCGTCGTCGACATCGATTGGTCGGCGCGGGCGCCGGCGATGGAGCGGGTACCGTGGCTCGCGTCCATCGGAAACGGGGAGCTCGCGTGGCGGGCCAAAGGGTCGATCGTGGGCGGGCGCCTCAGCGCTTCGGTGGACGGCACCACTGCCCATTTTGCGCGCCCCGGCGTCGCCCTCGAGGAAGGTCACATCAGCGGCACGGTGCGCGGGCCCTTCGACGCGCTTGCCATCGACGCCACGCTGGAAGGCAAGAACTTCCACGCCGGTCCTCTCATGTTTCCCGATCTCCTTGCCAAAGCGGAAGGGCCGCTCTCGCGCCTTTCGGTGGTGGCGGCCGTTTCGGGCAACGACGGGCCCAAGCTCGGCGCGCAAGCATCCGTGGAAACCTCGCCGAGCGGAACCGTGGTACGCGACCTCGAGCTCGCCGCGGCGCGCGAGGACGTCGCCGTCTTCGGCAAGGTGCACCGCATCTCCGTCACCGACGATCGCGTCGACCTGCAAGGGATCTCCGTGGAAGGCGCGGGCGAACCGATCGCCGGCTCGCTCAGCATCTCTCCTTCGAGCTTGAAGGTCAGGCTCGCCGCGGCCGACGTGGATCTGGAAAAGATGGGCGCCGTTCTTTTGCCCGGCGCCATCGTGGGCGGCCGCCTCTCGTTCGACATCGACGCCGAGCTCACCGCCCGCAGCGAGCGTGGGCATGCGCGGATGCGTCTCGAGAAGGGGCGGCTCGGAGAGATCTCGGCCGTCGGAGCGCAGGGGGAAGCCGACATCGGTGGAGGACATTTCTCGGGAGGTGTCGACGTCCTCTGGGGCACGCTCGGCTCGGTAACCATCACCACCAACGACGCCACCCTGGCAGGCTCCGCGCTGCGCACGTCTTCTTGGGAGAATGCCCGAGGAAAGCTCCAGATCGACAGCGCCGTCGATCTCGGGCGCTTGAGCGAACAGTTCGCCGCGGTGCTGAAACCGATCGGCCAAGCGGGAGGTTCGGCCCGAGCCAAGGTCGTGCTCTCGCGCGTCGACGGGCCTGCGCAGGGCGGAGGGAGCAACGCGCGTTCCGACGCCGCCCCCCCCGACGTCGACCTCCTTTTCTGGACCGATGCGCTGCGGGTGGGCCGCACGACCGACGGCGTCGACATCCAGCTTGCCCTGCACGTCGATGGAGACGAGCCGAAGGGGCAGCTCACGGCGCGGCTCATCGATACCGAAGGTATCTTCGTGGGACTCTCCGCGTCCGCCACCGAACTCCGCTTGGCCGACTTCTGGCGCAGCCCAGAGCGCGCCCTCGATCGGCTGTGGACTCTGCCGATGACGGCCGAGATCGCCTTGCCGCGACGTAGCCTCGCCCTCTACCCCGCCGCTCTGCGGTTGCCCGGTTGGCGCGGGGACGTGGAGGGGACGGGCACGCTCACCGGTTCGATCCGCTCTCCCGTGGTCGGCGTCAACGTACAAGGGCACGCCATCGAGCCCGCCAGCGCAGGGCTCGGCTTACCGGTCGAAGTCGATGCACAAGCCCGTTACGACGGGGAAAGGGCGCTCGCCCGCGTTCGCGCCAGCCGACCCCAGGGCGTCGTCTTCGACGCGAGCACGCAGATCGACGCCCGTCTCGAGAAGCTGCTCGGCGCCGCATCACGAGCGCCGAGCGCCGAGCGCGATCGCGTAGCGGCGTCCGCCGAGGAAGGCGATGCCGAGCGTCAGCACCGCGCAGAACCATTTTGGGAGGCGACGGGTCGCGCTCGGCTTTACCAATTCCCGCTGGCGAGCGTGCCGGCGTTGTCCGACAACGTCGTGGGGGGCTTTGCGAGCGGCACGCTCACCTTCCGCGGATTGAATCGCGACCCTCAGATCGAAGCGGAAATCGATGCCACCAATCTGACCCTCGACACGGCGACGTTCCCCAGCTCGATGGCGCATCTCCGGGTGGCCAAGGGGCGGGTGGTGGTCAGCGCGAAGCTCGATCAGAAGGTGGGCGGCGCGTCGGCCACCGCCGCCGGAAGCGTCGATTGGACCTCCCCGCTGCTCCCCGAGCTCGATAGGAAAGAACCGCTCGATCTCTTCCTCGAAGCGCGCGATCTGCGGGCCGCTGCGCTCTACGCGCTCTTTCTACGCAAGATTTTCAGCCACTTCGACGGACGACTCAACGGCACCCTGCATTTACATCAGGGGGCCGAAGGGGACGAAACGGCCAATTTCATCGACGGCGCTTTCGATCTTCAAGACGGCAGCTTGCTCGTGGCGGAGATCGGACAAGAGTTCCGTCGAGCGAGCGCGCACATCGGCGTCACCAAGCGCGGCGAGGTCGAAGTCTCCAACGTTTCGGCGAGCGGTGTGACGGGGCGTCTCACGGCTTCCGGCAAGATGTGGCTCAAGGGGCTCACCTTCGAAAAAGCCGAAGGGGAGGTGAGCATTGCCGAGAGAGAAGCTGTCCCGCTCACCATCGAGGGCGTCTCCCTTGGTGACGCCTGGGGGAAGCTCATGCTTCACGCCAAGATGTCGAACGAGCACACGGTGAAGCTCGACATCGATGTGCCCATTTTCCACGCCGACATGCCGGAGTCTTCCGGGCGCGATTTGCAAAGCTTGTCCGACAACGCCGATATCGCGGTGGGCGTTCGCCGCGGGGGCCAAGAGCTCGTCCCCGTGCTCCTTGGCCCTCCCGAAGAAAAGCGCGCCGAGGACGCATTGGCCTGGCAGGTCACGTTCTACCTCGGCCAGGAAGTCGTGCTCAGGCGCGGATCCATGATGGAGCTCACCTTGGGGGGTCAGCCGATGGTCACCCTCACCGACAAGGCTCACGTCACCGGAGAAATCGAATTTCGCAGCGGAGCCGTCGAAGTTTTCGGCAAGCGCTTCGAGATCGAGCACGGCACCGCCCAGTTCGAGGGGGACGAGCCGGGCAACCCCAACGTCGCCGTCACCGCGCGCTGGGACGCGCCCGACGGTACGCGTATCTACGCCGACTTCGTGGGGCCGCTGCGCACGGGACTCTTGAGCTTGCGATCGGAGCCAGCGCGTTCGCGGAGCGACATCGTCGCCATCTTGCTCTTCGGTACGACCAGCGAATCGAATCCTCGCCCCGGTCCGTCGTATAAGCAGAATCAAGCCGCTGCCGCGACCGCGGGCACCGTGCTCGCCGGCGGCGCCGTCAGCACCAGCGTCAACCGCGTGCTCGCCAGCGTCTCGCCGCTCGATATCACCACCCGCGTCACGAGCGACGCGCAGAGTCCCACCCCGGAGGTGGCGGTTCGCCTGTCGCCGCGGGTGACCGCACAAATCAGTTATCGAACGCGCGCTCCGATCCCGACCGAAAAACAGGATCGCGTGCTCGTGACGCTCGACTGGCGCTTCCGCCGCAACTGGTCCATTGCGACGACCTTAGGCAACCGGGGGGGAACCGAGCTCGATCTCATTTGGAAGTACCGATATTGATGCGCGAGCGCCGAACCCCGGCCCAAAGGCTGAATCGCCGACTCAGCCGCCCCCGACGGTCTTTCGTTCGTTGCCAGCAGAACGATCTCGTATCTTCATAGCGCATTGAGCTGGACGTACACAGAACACCCGGTGGCGAGCGAATGATCGCCCGCCGTGGACTCCCTCAAAGATCGATGGCATGGCCAAACCGCCACTTGATCGTTGGGGGTTCCGCGATGCCGATCCGCAAACTTGGACGCTACGTGCGTCTCTTTCT
Source organism: Polyangiaceae bacterium (assembly GCA_035318465.1). Taxonomy (GTDB): domain Bacteria; phylum Myxococcota_A; class Polyangia; order Polyangiales; family Polyangiaceae; genus DASWDH01. The sequence goes on along the minus strand of DATHES010000198.1, from coordinate 17,467 downwards.
CTTTGCTTGGGCGGCCCTGCTGGTGTCGGGCTGCGTCGACATGCTCGGCGATTTCGAATCGCTAGCGCCGCCCAGGGTCGACGACGCATCGCCCGACATCGGGAAAAGCGACGGGGGCGCCATCGACGTGCGCGACGCCTCCAACGAATCGGAGAGTGGGCCCTCCTGCCGCGCCGGCGAAAAAGCGTGTATCGGACAGGAGCTTCGCGTCTGCAGCGCCAACGGCAGTTGGCAGATCGAAGCCATGTGCCCCTACCTTTGCACGAGCGGTGCTTGCACCGGGATCTGCAGACCGGGTGAAGAGCGATGTCAGGGGGGCATGAGCTCGACCTGCTCGCCCGAGGGAACGTGGGAGACCCCCATTCTTTGCGACAAGCTCTGCGCCGAGGACGGCTGCAAGGGAAGCTGCGCACCGGGGGCCATGCGCTGCAAGGAGACGAACCTCCAAACGTGCCATGCGCAGGGCGGCTGGCAGGACATCGCGGCTTGTGCCTTCGTTTGCCAAGACAGCATGTGCTCGGGCATCTGCGCGCCCGGCGCGAAACAATGCAAAGCCAATCAGCCCCAGGCGTGCAGCGCGAAGGGCGCTTGGATCGACGAAGGGTCGGCCTGTGCCAACGTTTGCGATCACGGAGCGTGTACCGGCGCGTGCAAAGACGGCTCGACGCAATGCTCCTTCAACACCGCCCAGACGTGCGTCGGGGGCCAGTGGAAGGATCAGCAAACGTGCCTCAACGTTTGCGACACCAAGACCGGAAAATGCGGTGGCACTTGCGTCCCGGGCACGTCCGAGTGCGCAGGAAACGCGCTGCGGACCTGCGGATCGGACGGCCAGTGGACGAGTCTACCGTGTCCTTTCCTGTGCAACGCGACGACCGCGGCCTGCGCCGGCGTGTGCGCACCGGGGACGACGCGATGCAATGGGACGACGCAGCAAGTCTGCAACCAAGAGGCGAACTGGATCGACGCGCAAGTCTGCCCCTTCGTTTGCGCGACGGGACAATGCGGCGGTACGTGCGTGCCCGGTTCGACGCAGTGCACCGGGACGACACCGCAGACTTGTGACCGCACCGGCAACCCTACCAGCGGCCGAGATTGCCCATTCATTTGTTCCGCGGGAAGCTGCGCCGGCGTCTGTCTGCCGGGGGACAAACGCTGCGATCTCAAGATGCCGCAGACGTGCGGCACGCAAGGGCAGTGGGAGTCGAGCACCGCTTGTCAGAACGCGTGCTTCGGCAGCGGGCTATGTGGCGATTGCGTTCCCGATGCGATGACGTGTTCCGGCACACAGCCGCAAAAATGCGACAAGAACGGGCACTTTGCCAACGAGGGGGCAGCCTGTCCCTTCGTTTGTGCGGACGGGGTCTGCACCGGAAGGTGCCAGCCCGGTACCAAACAATGCAGCGGCGACACGCCGCAGACCTGCGGATCGGACGGGCTTTTTCACGACGAAACCAAGTGCCCGGTGGTCTGCGTGGGCCAAGGAGTCTGTGGCGTTTGTAAGGAGGGGGCCACCCAGTGCAACGGCAAAGTTCCCCAGAGCTGCGACAAGGATGGCCAGTGGGTGAGCGCGCCGTCGTGCCAGTACGTTTGCACGAGCGGTACCTGTCGAGGCGTGTGCACGCCGGCAAGCGCGCGCTGCAACGGCAACGTGAGCGAGACGTGCGATGCGAGTGGCAACTGGCAGACCGTCGCCACCTGCCGCAATGCGTGCGTCAACGACACCTGCGCGGATTGCGTACCGGAGACGCGACGCTGCAGCGTCGATCAGCCGCAAGTCTGCGACGCGAGCGGGCATTGGGCCGGAGCGGGCGGCGCATGTCCCAACGTTTGCTCGGGCGGCAGGTGCACCGGCGTTTGTCGGCCGGGCGCCAAGCGGTGCAGCGGCAACAGGTCGCAGACCTGCGACAGCAGCGGAAATTGGCAGGACGCTGCGCAATGCACGACGTGCTTGATGGACGGCGTCTGCTCGGACTGCAGCCCCGGAGCCAGATCGTGCGCGGGCAACCAGCCCATCCTGTGCGATGCCAGCGGCCATCTCGTGAACAACGGTTCCGCTTGCAACGCGACTGCCTGCGTGGGCGGTGCCTGTACGCAGTGCGCGCCCAACGCAAAACAGTGCAAACCGGGCGACAACAGGACGCTCCAGAACTGCAGCGCGCAGGGCAATTGGCAGGACGCGCTGACCTGCGACACCGTATGCCGTGCAGGCGCGTGCACGGTGTGTTCGCCCGGCGCCCGGCAGTGTCGCGACGCCACGACCCTGCAGACGTGCGATCCCAACGGCAATTGGGGGAGCGATATGACATGCGCCACCGCCTGCATCGCAGGGGCATGCTCTTCCTGCGCGCCGGGCGCCAAGCGGTGCACCGGAAAACAGCCTCAGGTGTGCGATGCGGGCGGCAACTGGACGAACAGCGGCAACTTGTGCCCGTTCGTGTGCGCGACCGGCAATACCGTGTGCATCGGCACGTGCGAGCCCGGGTCGCGGCGCTGCAACCCCGGTGCACTCGGCACGACCCAGGTATGCGACAGCGGCGGCAACTGGGGCGGCGATACGATGTGTCGCTTCGTCTGCGCGGGCGGCAGTTGCGAAGGGGAGTGCAACCCCGGGGACAAGCGCTGCAGCAGCAACAACGTCCAAACGTGCGAGGCTGGAGGCAAGTGGGTCGACAGCGAGGTTTGCAATCCGCCCATCTGCATGAACAACGCCTGCGCCGAGTGCACGCCGGGCGACGCGCGTTGCAAAGACGGCGCGACCCAGCAGTCGTGCAGCGTGGATGGACGTTGGACGGGCGACAAGGCCTGCGCGCCGGGGGTGTGTCTCGGAAAAACGTGCACCGCGTGCAGGCCTACGGACACGCGCTGCCTCGACACGACGACCCAGCAGACCTGCGACTCGGCCGGCAATTGGTCGAATAACGTCAGCTGTGCGTCGGGGGCTTGCCTCGGAACGGTCTGCGCGGATTGCGCGCCGGGCGCCAACCGATGTCTCGACGGCACGGTGCAACAAGTCTGCGACCTGACCGGAAACTGGGGCGGCAACATGAGCTGCGCGCCCGCCGTCTGCATCGGCACGACGTGTACGGCGTGCCGGCCCGGCACGAAGCGGTGCGATCAAGCCAGGCCGCAGACATGCGACGACAATGGCAACTGGGTCGACAACACCGCTTGCACCGCCCCGGCGACCTGCGCCAACGGCGACTGCATTTGCACGCCCAAAACGCCGGGCGAAGCTTGCGGAGCGCAAAATTGCGGCACCGCGCAAGACGGGTGCGGGGGCATGGTCCCGTGCGGAACGTGTTCGGCGCCGAGCACGTGCGGCGGCGGTGGCGTGTCCGATCAGTGCGGCTGCGCGCCGAGGACGCGTGAGCAAGCGTGCGTCAATGGGCAAGACTGCGGTCCAGCGTCCGACGGATGTGGCGCCATGCTCGACTGCGGGACATGTGCTCCGCCGGCGATCTGCGGCGGCGGTGGCTCGACCAACCATTGCGGCTGCACGCCGAGGACGCGCGAACAAGCCTGCAGCAACGGTCAGAACTGCGGCACGGCCCCCGACGGGTGCGGCGGCACCGTCGATTGCGGAACGTGCGTGCCGCCGCTGACCTGCGGGGGCGGCACCGCTTCGAATCAGTGTGGCTGCACACCGAAAGCCCCGACCGAAGCTTGTACGGGGGGTCAGAACTGCGGCACCGCCGACAACGGGTGCGGCGGTACGGTCGAATGCGGGACGTGCATGGCGCCGCAAACGTGCGGGGGCGGCGGAACGATGAACCGTTGCGGCTGCGCGATCGGAACGTGCCCGGCCGGACAAAATTGCGGCGTGGCGCCGGACGGCTGCGGCGGGATGATGCCCTGCGGGACGTGCATGGCGCCGCAAACGTGCGGCGGCGGCGGTGTGACGAATCAATGCGGATGCATGCCGAGGACGCGGGACCAAGCTTGCGTCGATGGACAGAACTGCGGCACGGCGAGCGATGGGTGCGGCGGGATGATTCCCTGCGGGACGTGCATGGCGCCGCAAACATGTGGGGGCGGCGGAACGATGAACCGTTGCGGCTGCCCGATCGGAACGTGCCCGCCCGGACAAAATTGTGGCATGGCGCCGGACGGGTGCGGCGGGATGATGCCCTGCGGGACGTGCATGGCACCGCAAACGTGCGGCGGGGGCAGTGTTGCGAATCAATGCGGCTGCACCCCGAGAACACCTACCGCCGCTTGTACCGCTGGACAGAACTGCGGCACGGCCGACAACGGATGCGGTGGTACCGTCGACTGCGGCCTGTGCACCGCCCCCGACATCTGCGGCCCCGGCAACATCTGTGCGCCCCCGCCTTGACCGTTCCCCGACTCAGTGCGATTTCGCAGTGGCCGTCATGAAGTACTCCCGCCCGTCGCTCCGCTTTCTCGTATCGACCGCGAGCCTTCTGGCCGGATGCACGCAGGTGCTCGGTGATTTTCGCCTGTCGAACGGCGATGCGGGGCCAGTCGAACGAGAAGCCGAAAGCGGGCCCGATCCGGGGTCATTGCCGGAGGCGGGTCCGCCCATCGACGCGAGCGAGGATCGGGCTATCGTCGATGTCGGCTGCGCGTCCGGATCGAAGAAGTGCATGGGACGAGATCTGCTTTCGTGCGACCGGGCGGGATCATGGCACACCGACGTGACCTGCCCCTTTCTCTGCATGGCGGGAGTGTGTGTCGGAATTTGCCAGCCGGGGATGACGAAATGCGAAGGCAATTTTTTCTCTACCTGCGGGCCGAGTGGTGCGTGGAGCAGCGCCACGCCGTGCACGTTCGTGTGCGCGGCCATTGGATGCGCCGGCGTGTGTGCGCCGGGAAGCGCGCGGTGCAATACCGCGACGATCTTGCAGACGTGCGACGAAAAGGGAAGCTGGCAAGATACGTCGACCTGTCCCTTCCTTTGCAAAGGCAACGCCTGCACCGGCGTATGCGCGCCGCAGACGCGGCGCTGCAAGGGACGGCAACCCGAGGTGTGCGGCCCCGACGGCGTTTGGACCGACGATGGGCCCGTGTGCAACGCCATTTGCGATCTCGGGCAGTGCCGAGGGTCGTGCACGTCGGGCGACACCCGCTGCAACGACCGACAGCTCGAAACGTGCACGAACGGCGATTGGACGGCGGTGCGAACGTGCGACTATGTCTGCGCCGATCAAGACTGTCGCGGCGTTTGCAACCCCGGAACGATGCGGTGCACGGCTGATACTCTGGAGACGTGCGGCAACAGCGCGCAGTGGACGAGCGCGGTGTGTCCCTTCGTATGTCGTGGCGGCGCTTGCAGCGGCAAATGCAAGCCGGGCAGCCTCCGGTGCGACGAGAAGGAGCCCAAACTGGCGCAGCTCTGCAACGACCAGGGCGAGTGGGTAGACAACGCCGGTTGCATCTACGTCTGTGCGGCGGGCATCTGCGGCGTGTGCGTGCCGGGCGCGAAGCAATGCGCAGGCACGGCGACGCAGGTGTGCAGCCCTGCTGGGCAGTGGCTGCCAGCGGGGTCATGCCCGAACGGATGCACCGATGGCGGCGTCTGCGCGGGGGATGGCGGCGAGTAAGCGCCCCGAACGAGCCGCGCCATCGCGCCGGGTCGGTTCGGCCGTCGAAGCGCCGAACCTTTTCGCCCCCGGATAGCAGACACCTTGCGTGCGACTCAAACATTGCGGAAAGCTTCGAGATCGACGACCCTGGGTTGGCGCCCTCTTCGAGGAAAGCTCACGATGAAGAAGGCCGCTCGTCGATGTCGGAAACCTCCAGAAGCAGCATCCCGCCGATCAGCCAAGGATCGGTCATCAACGATCGTTACGAGATTCGCCAGAGCCTCGGTAAAGGAGGGATGGGGGAGGTGTTTCTTGCGTTCGACCGCAGCACGCAGCAGCCCGTCGCGCTGAAAATCGTCCGCGAAGAAGCCAAAATGCCGGGTGATGACGAGGCGATGCGCCAGGAGCTGCTGCATGCGCGTTCCGTGAGCCACCCCAACGTTTGCCGCGTTCACGACCTCGCGCCGAGCCCCTTCGGCCCCATCCTGGTGATGGAGCACATCGCCGGGCAAACGCTGCACACCCACATTCGGCGCCGAAAATCGCAAGGTGGCTACAAACAGGATGAGTTTCGCAAGATTGCGAGCGAGGTGTGCGCGGGTCTTGCCGCCATCCACGCGCAGGGGCTCGTCCACGGGGATCTGAAGCCCGGCAACGTCATGGTCACCGACGACAAGGCGGTCATCCTGGACTTCGGCTTTGCCCAGGAGCGCGCCCGCGTCTCGGCTCGCCGTCCCGGCGCCCCTCCCGACGGCGGCACGCCGAACTACATGTCCCCCGAGCGGCTGCGTTCCGGCGGCGCGAGCCCCGAAGACGATGTCTACGCGCTCGGACTCACGCTCTGGGAAATGTGGACGTGCCGCGTGCCCGAACCCGGATCGAAGCCGCGATCGCGGCCCATGAAGCCGCAGATCATGTTCGACGTGCCGAGCGGCCTCTCCGTCGACGAGGTGAAGCAGATCTACCGCTGCCTCAGCGAAGACGCCGCGATGCGCCCCACGGCGCGCCATCTGCGTTTCTTCAACCCGACGACGTTGACGACGAGCCCCATCCAGGTGCCGCGCGATCGGCTCGATCCGGGCGCGCCGCTCGGCCGCTCCGCGGCGCAGCAATTCGCACCCGGAGCACAATCGCTGCTGGTGACGTACGCCACCAATGCATCGGAAACGGTGGGGCACCTCTTTCAGCTGACGCAACCCACGATTCAATTCGGCCGCCGCGGCGATCAGGATATCCTCGTGCCGGAAGCGACGGTCTCCGGCGCACACGCGTCGCTCCGCTGGCAAGCCGGCTCGTGGATCGTCGAAGATCGCGGAAGCACCAACGGCACCTACGCCGACCACAGCTACGAGCGAAAAACGCAAGTGGCCCTCATGCACGGCGGCGAGGTGCAGGCCGGCGAGCTTCGCCTCAAGCTGGTGAGCTTTCAACCCGACTCGCTCCACCACCAGCGCGCCAAAGCGTTTCTTCAAAAGCGCGACGGCCTGACCGGGCTTCTCTCCCGGACGCACCTTTTGGCCGGGCTCGACGATGAAGCGGCATTCTCCGAGTGGGCGGAAGCCACGATGACCGTCGCCCGTTACGAGTTGCGCGGACCGAATCGACTGGTATCTGAACGGCCGACGATTCTCGAGATGCTCGCCCTGCGCAGGGCGGCGCAACGCGTCGTGGAGCTGACGGAAATGCTGCTCTTGTCGTTGTCTCCGGTGGTCGCTGGGCGAACGGGCCCCCTCAAGTTCGCCGTCGCCATGGTGGGCCCGTCGCTCGAGGAGGCGAGGCAGGTCGTGGAGCAGGTCGCCGCACAGGTCGCGGGCATGCTCCCCGAATCGATCGAGCTCGGTGTGACCATCGTCAAGGCCGAGCCCAAACGACCGGGCCGCACGCTCATCGACTGAGTACGTCGTGCCGACCTTACCTCCGGGAAACCCAGCGCCGCTCAGGCACCTGGGCACGAGCAGCGGTCCAAGGCCGCTCCGGAGTCCGGCTATTCTCGGCCTCATTGCGCTGCTCGTGCTCGTCGCCCTGCCGGTCTATTTGCTGAGGCGTCCCAAGCCGAGCAAACCAGCCCCGGTCGAGCCGCTCTCCCGCCCCGAGACATCCGCCGTCGTCATCTCGCCGGAGGCAGGACCGCCCCCTGCAGCGACCGAGCCCACGCCGTCGAAACGCATTGCCCTCGCCGATCCGAAGACAGCGCGCTGCATCCCCAAAGGAGGAGGGCGCACCACGAGCGAAAGGTGCGATCGGCTCCCGCCGTTCGAAGACGCGCTGGCCAGGGCCATCCGCGACAACGTCGCTTGCGCGCCGCCGGCCGTCAGTCCTTACACGGTGAGCTTCGTGCTTACGCTCGACTTCGATCGCAAGAGCATGCACCTCTGGGCAGGTCGCAGCGGATCCATGAAGAAGCGAAGTGCAGGAGATCTCATCCGCTGCGTGGAGCACGCCATCGTGCCGCCCGATTGGGAGACGGTGGCGCACCAGTACCAGAAATACGACGTGAACCTCATTGCGGCTTATCCGGGCAGTGCGCCTCCCTTGCCGGCGTTCGGCGCATCGCCGCTCGGCGCACCCACCGCTCCCACGCTGGGCGCGCCACAAGCCCCGGCGCCGGGCACGACCTTGCCGTCGCTCGGCGCCAAGTAGCTGCGGAATCGGGCGCGCTCACCGCACGCCGCGCAGCGCGTGACCTCGCCCCCGCCGCAAGAAAATTTGTTCTCGAAGAGAAGCCCTTCGCACGTGGCGGGGGTCCCGGTGGAATGTCGCACCACATCCCACCTCGGACTCCGTCGCCTGGCGCGGTACGCTGGTGCGATGAGCCGTGGGGAGTCGCCGACGCCGGCCGTGTCGCCTCGAGAGATCAAGGAGGCGCCCGTGCAGACGATCGCGCCCGGCACCGTGGTGGCGGGTCGCTATCGGGTCGTCGGTTGGATTGGCGAAGGCGCGATGGGTGCCGTGTACCGCGTCGAGGACGTCAAAACGCACAAGCCCCTCGCGCTGAAGGTGCTGCACGCCAGCATGTCGAGCCTGCGCGAGGCCGTGGCGCGATTCGAGCGCGAAGCGATTGCAGCCGGAAAGATCGCCCATCGCAACGTCGCCGCCGCCACCGATTTCGGCAGAATGCCGGACGGCTCCTTTTTTCTCGTCCTCGAGTTCGTCGCCGGGCGCAGTCTCCGCACCGTTCTCGACGACGGCTCGCTCGAACCGCGCCGCGCGATCCGAATCATGCAAGGGGTCGTCGCCGGGGTTGCGGCGGCGCACGCGAAGGGGATCGTGCACCGCGATCTCAAACCGGAGAACATCATGCTCGTCGATCACGACGGGGACCCCGACTTCGTGAAAGTGCTCGATTTCGGGATCGCCAAAGTCGACGACGTGCTTTCGGCCGGCCACGGGAACGTCGCTCAGACGCTGACCAAAGCCGGTACGGTCATCGGCACGCCCGATTACATGTCCCCCGAACAGGCACTCGGGCGCGCCGTCGACGCGCGCTCCGATCTTTATTCGCTCGGTGTCGTTCTCTTCGAGCTCTTGACGGGAAGCGCCCCTTTTCGGGGCGGCGCGGCGACGCTGCTGCGGCAGCAAGTGATGGACCCACCACCGCCGCTTCCGCCCGATGTGGTCGAACACGGCGATCCGCAATTGGCGGAGATGCTCCAAAAGCTACTGGCCAAAAAACCGGAGGACCGATTCCAAACGGCCGCCGACTTGATGGCGATGCTCGACACCGTGGCGGGCACGCTGGCGACGAAGGGCGTCCTCCGTGACCTGGGATTCCGAGATCGAGGGAGGGCTTGGGCGGAGCGCACGTTGCAGCGGATGTTGCGACACCTGCCGCGATCGTCGGTTGCCCGCCTCACCGGCCGCCGCGTGGCCATCGCGCTCGGTCTGCTCTTCGCATCGACGGTGGCAGCGTCGTTCTTTGCCCTTCGCGGCGAGTCAGAGCAGTCGCCAACGGGGCTCGCACGCATCTCGTCGGCAAGCGCTGCGGCACCTTCCGCGCCGCGAGGCGAAACAGCTCCGGGCGCCGTATCGGCGACGTCCCCATCGCGGGCACAACCGAAGTCGCGGGGGTCGCGCAAGGCGGGAGCAAGCACTCCTCCATCGAAGGATTGAACGGTCACCCCTCGCATCGGCGCGCGGGAGAGGAGTACACTCCGGCGCTGTGATCCGCCGCAGCGACGCACTCGAGTACCACGCGATGGGACGACCCGGAAAAATCGAGGTCGTTCCCACCAAACCATGCACCACCCAGCGTGACCTCTCCCTCGCCTATTCCCCGGGCGTGGCTGAGCCTTGCCGCGAGATCGCGCGCGACGGCATGCTCGTCGATACCTACACGGCGCGGGGCAACCTGGTCGCCGTGATCACCAACGGGACGGCCGTTCTCGGACTCGGCAACATCGGGCCGCGCGCGGCCAAGCCAGTGATGGAGGGAAAATCGCTGCTCTTCAAGCGTCTGGCGGACATCGACGTGTTCGACCTCGAGCTCGATGCCGAGGACCCCGATCGTTTCATCGAGGCCGTGGCGACGCTCGAACCGACCTTCGGCGCGATCAACCTCGAAGACATCCGCGCGCCGGACTGCTTTTACATCGAAGAGCAGTTGAAAAAGCGCATGAAAATTCCCGTTTTTCACGACGACCAGCATGGCACTGCCATCATCACCGGCGCCGCGCTCCTCAACGCGCTGAGCATTTGCGCGAAGAAGATCGACGAAATCTCGATCCTCTGTGTGGGCGCGGGAGCGGCGGCGGTTCGCTGTATGGAGCTCTGGATCAAGCTCGGCGTGCGACGGGAGAACATCACCATGTTCGACAAAGTCGGCATCATCTTCGCTGGACGGACGAACGAGATGGATCCTTACAAGGGCGCGTTTGCCGTCGAGACCGAGGTTCGGACCCTCGACCAAGCTGCGGCCGGCAAGGACGTCTTGATCGGCCTTTCCGCGGCCAATGTCGTGACGCCGACCATGCTCGAGAGGATGGCGCCGCGACCGATCATCTTCGCGCTCGCCAATCCCGACCCCGAGATTCCGTACGAGACCGCCGTCGCCGCGCGGCCGGACGCCATCGTGGCCACCGGTCGCAGTGATCACCCCAACCAGGTGAACAACGTCCTCGGTTATCCGTACATCTTCCGGGGAGCCCTGGACGTCCGCGCCTCGGCCATCAACGACGAAATGAAACTCGCCGCCACCCATGCCCTGGCGGAGCTAGCGAGAGAAGACGTCCCCGAGCAGGTGGTCGAAGCCTACGGACTCAAGGCCATCACGTTTGGGCCGCACTACATCATTCCCAAGCCGTTCGACGAGCGAGCCCTCCTGTGGGTGGCACCCGCCGTGGCTCGTGCGGCGATCGAGACCGGAGTGGCTCAGCAAGCGCTCGATCTCGAGGCCTACCGGGAAAGTCTCGAGCGGAGGCTCAATCCGTCGCGACAAGTCATGCGCAAGATTTTTGCGCTGGCCAAGGCGACCGAAGCTCGCATCGTTTTTCCGGAGGGCGAGGACGACAAGATTCTGCGCGCCGCCCAGATCGTGGCCGACGAACGCATCTGCCGCCCCATTTTGCTCGGTCGTCCGGAGGTCATCGAGGCCCGCGCCCGCGAGCTCACGCTCGATCTGTCGGAGGCCGACATCGTCTGGCCTCCCGACTTCCCGAGGCTCGCAGAATACGTGGAAGCCTATTGGGCGAAACGCCGTCGCAAGGGGATGACCCGCTACGACGCACAAAAGCTGATGTCGCGCGAGCGACGCGCGTTCGGCATGATGATGGTGGACGCCGGCGATGCAGACGGCATCGTTTCCGGGATCAACGCGAGCTACCCCGATACCATTCGTCCGGCGCTGCAGATCATCGGGCTTCGCGCGGGTGTGCGGCGCGCCGCCGGCATGTACATGATGCTGAAGGGCCATGATGTTCTTTTTTGCGCGGACACGACGGTGAACATCTGTCCCGACGCCGAGACCTTGGCGGAGATCGCCATCACCACCGCCGATGCCGTACGCGATCTCGGCATCGAGCCACGCGTGGCGATGCTCTCTTTTTCCAACTTCGGTTCGGTTCTCTCCGAAGCGAGCCCGCGCCGGGTCGCGGAGGCGACCGCGATCGTCAAGCGCCTCCGCCCCGAGCTGATGGTGGACGGCGAGATGCAAGCGGACCTCGCGCTCTTTCCCGAGCTGAGAAGCGACTGGTCGTTCTCCGATCTCAAGGGTCCGGCCAATGTGCTCATCTTTCCCGATCTCGACGCCGGCAACATTGCCTACAAGCTGCTGACCGCTTTCGGCGGGGCCGAAGCCGTGGGGCCCATCTTGCTCGGCATGCGCGAGCCGGTGACCGTGCTCTCGCAAACGAGCCCGGTGGAGACGATTGTCCACATGGCGGCGATCACGGTGGCGACGTGCAGTCGGATGAAAAAAAGGCGCGAATCGGAGCAGCGCCTGCCCGAAGACGGTTGATGCAAGCACGAGGCGGTGGCGTCATCCCCACCGCGCTCACCGCTTCGCGGTGCCCTGGGAGCGCGAGGCCAGTCCCAATGGGGACCAGCCCCGTTCGCGCTAGACGATCAAGAGTGCGCTCGAACCGGGGAGTTTGGTGACGAGATCGGCGCCCATCAGCTTGGCGGGTGTGTACGCACCCGCGGGCGGGCCGTTCTTCAGCAGGTATTCGACGACCGCGAGCGCGCCAGTCACGGTGATGGAGTAGCCGTTGGCCGTGCGAATGCGCGCGGTTTTCTTCTCGCCGCGCGCGTTCGTGATCTCGCCCCACACGTGCGTCAGGAGCTTCTCGCGCTGCTCGGCGCTCGGACCTTTGGACTTGGCGGCGAACGACTTGAGCATGCTTTGCAGAGGCCCCCAGCCGAGCAGCCAGCGAAAGTGGTTGATTTGCCTGGCGCCGAAAATGACGAGAGGTGAGCTCGGCACGAACACTTCGATGTTGGGGATCCCGGTGGTGTAAAACGCCGTGGACACGTCTCCCCAGGGGATGGTCATGGCCAGTTTCTCCCCCTGGCCGAAGTCGATGCGCCGCGTTGCATAGGCGTGCGGCACGTCGATGATCTTGCCCTCTTTGCGCACTTTGCCGCCATGGGGGATCCCTTCCACCGTCGTCTTGGCGGTGCCGGCCGAGAGCGAGGATTGGGAGTCGAACCCGAGCGCCAAGTGATCGGCGTCGGGCAGCGCTGCTTTCAACGCCGCGGCGACGCAGTCGGTCGGGATCACGTCGAACCCCACGCCGGGGCACACCACCACGCCCGCGGTTTGCGCTTCGGCGTTCTTGGTCTGCGCATGCTCGAACACGCCGATCTCGCCGGTGATGTCGAGATAATGCGCCTTGGCGCGCAGGCAAGCGTCGATCATGGGCGCGCTGGTGGTGGCGAAGGGCCCGGCACAGTGGAGTACGAGCCGCACGCCCTCGAGGTGGGTGGCCATCTCGTCGGGGGAACCCACGGCGAAGATCCGATGCTCGAGGCCGAGCTCTCGCGCCAAGGGCTCGATTGCGTCTGCGCGGCGGCCGGCCAGCACCGGAGAAAGGCCGCGCGTTTTGGCTTCGCGCGCAATGAGCGCGCCGGTATACCCGTTGGCTCCGTAGATCATCCATTTCATGGCGTCACCCTTACCGTGCCGCGCCGGTGGCGCTGGTCCTCCCGGTTACCATCTTTTTCATCATCCGGCGCACTTCGCGGTAGAAAAGCTCGGGCGCGGCGCGCTTCATGCGGTACTGCCAGCGTGAGTCGGCGTGGGAGATGACCAAGAAGCGGCCATGCATGGTCGCTTCGTAGATGTCGTTGGCCACGTCCTCGGCGGTGACGGTGGCGCGCTCCATGATGCGAGCCACGGTGACCTTGGCCTTGGGATCGGGCCCGCGAAAGGACTCGAGCAGGTTGGTGCGGAAGAAGGCGGGGCAGGCGACGGTGACGTCGACCCCTTCGTCGAACACCTCGGCTCGCAAGCTCTCGGAGAGGGAGAAGACGCCGGCTTTGGCGACGTTGTAGGACGCCATCCCCGGGGCTGAAGCGATGGCGGCGAACGACGCGATGTTGACGACGTGTCCACTGTGCTGAGAAAGGAGCATGGGAACGAAGGTGTGGCATCCGCGCACGACGCCGAGGAGGTTGATGTTGATGACGGCTTCCCAGTCGGCGAGCGTCGTGGCGTGCACGGTGCCGGCCGAGGCGATCCCGGCGTTGTTGATCACCACGTCGATGCCGCCCCATTCTTTTTTGACGCGATCGGCGAGCGCTTCGAAGTCTTGAACGAGCGCGACGTCGCAGCGCTGGACGAAGCCGTCCCCCCCCGCGCTCCGCACTTGCTTCAGCGTTTCCTCCGCCCGTTCGACGTTGATATCCGCAATGCCGACGCGCCAGCGCTCGCGCGCGAAACGAAGTGACAGCGCGCGCCCCAAACCGCTGCCAGCCCCCGTGATCACCACGCGCTTGTCGGCAAATTTTCTCTTGGTCATGAGCCGTCCCTCTCCCGCACCCTGTATCGCCTCCGGCGCTCGGTGACCAGCGGTGACGCACGATAACCATGTCGGGCGGGCGGGTCCCCGCTCGGAACTACTTGTCTTGCGTGCGGTCGCCGCTGATCTCGCCGTCCGTCCAGCGGGGGTCGTCCCCGACGAGCCAGGGCCAGGCGTGCGCGATTTCCCGGGCGACGGGGCCGTCGTAGGTGTGTCCGACCTCGCCGCCGAAGACGAGCTCGGTTTCGACCCCTTCGCGCTGCAAGTTCTTGCGCGCGAGCGCCGCGTCCGTTTTGCAAGCGCGTTGACCGCACGCGAAAAGGACGCGCTTTCCTCCGGCCGCGGCATACGCTTTCGCCCGCGCCGTCGTCCAGCCCTCGTGGCCACCCTCGACGAGCACGGCGCGGGGATAGCGGCCACCGTCGCTCGCCACGATCCCGACGCCGTGAATGGCTCCCAGCGAAAAGCCGGTGTAAAGAACGGGGCCGCTCGCCACGTACCTTTCGAATCGAGCGCGCACCGCGGTGAGCGCGGCCTCGACCTCGGCGCGGACAGCGGGCCCTTTTCCGTAGGTCCAGCGATCGAGTGACCGCGGCGCATCGGGGCGCGGAATTCCGCGCGGACAAACCACGAACGCCCGTGCGCGGGTCACACCGCGCCAGACTTCGCATTGCCATTCCGGCCGATCGAAGTTGCCGTGCAGCGCGAGCAGGATGGGCCGCGGCCCGGTCGCCCCGGTGGGTAGGGAGACGACCGCATCGCGAAAACCCGCGACGGCAAGGTGAACGAGCTCGCCCTCCGCCGTGAGCGGCGCAAGCCGCCCAGCCCCGACCGATCCCGCCTCCGCGTCCGCGTTCGTGGTCGTGGTCGTGGTCGTGGTCGCATTCGCGTTCGTGGTCGCGCTCGCGTTCGCGTTTGCGTTCGCATTCGCGGAAGTCGGTTCGCGCGCGCCCGCCGCGGGGTCGGGTGCTTGCGTGGTGCTGCACGCCGCACCCATCGCCGCGAGCGCGACGCTCCCGAGCACCGCGCTCGCCGCGCCCCTCACCAGCGGCCTGCCAATTCGCTCCACGCCAGCACCCGTTCCCCCGCTCCGAGCGAAAATGCGAGCGTCGCCAGCGCCCTTGCCTCGCCGAGGCCGGCGGCGTCGAGCGCCTCGACGAAGGGCGGCGCTAGCTCGGGCGGCTTCGGCATCGCGCGGGGCGATTTGATCAGGCCGGCGGCGAGGGGGCGTGTTTCACCGATACGTTCGCGAACGAGGTCGAGGGCCGTATCGAAGCCGCCCAACCGATCGACGAGGCCGAGCCGATAAGCTTCCAAGCCGCTGTAGACGCGCCCGCGCGCGAGCTTCTCGATGTCCTCCGCAGGTCGATTGCGGCCGCGCGCCACGATAGCGACGAAGTCCTGGTAGTAGCCTTCGATCTCGTGGCGCATCGCCTCGCGTTCTCCCGCGTCGAGCGGCCGACTGGCCGACAGCATGTCCGCGCGCGCGCCGCGCTTCACGAGCTCGGTCACGATGCCGAGCTTGTCCAGCAGAGGCGACAGGACGAGGTGAGCGGCGACGACGCCGATCGAGCCCGTGATCGTGCTCGGTTGCGCAACGATGGCGTGCGCGCCGGCGGCGACGTAATAGCCACCGCTGGCCGCGACGTTGGCGAAGTAGGCGACGACCGGTTTCTTCTCGGCCAGGCGCACGACCTCGTGGTAGATGCGGTCGGACGCAAGCACGCTGCCACCGGGCGAATCGATGAGGATGACGACGCCGCGCACGGCGCTGGCTTCGCCCGCGGCACGCAGGACTGCGATGAGCTGCTCGCTTTCGGCCATTCGACCGAGGGGAAGCGGTGCTCGGGACACGATGGGGCCACGCAACTTGATGACGCCGATCCCACGGCGCAACGGTGGCGCGCGACGAACGGAGAGGTAACTCTTGGCCGGCACCATCCGCGCGCGCTCGCCGTCGTCGGCGGCGAAGAGCTTGGGCAAGTCGTCGTCGTAGCCGGTGGCATCGGCGAGGCCGCGGGTGACGGCATCGGGAGCGCGGTAGGGACCGCCGTCGACGAGCGCTCGCACATCCTCGGGTGAGCGGCGGCGCCCCTCGCCGAGCGCGGCCATGAGCTCCCCTTCCACCACGTCGAGAATGGCGCCGAGCTGCTCGCGTTGCTCGGCCGACATGGAATCACGGGCCAGCGATTCACCGGCCGTCTTGAACTCGCCGCGCGCGAAGATCTCCGGCAGAACGCCGATACGGTCGAGCGCGCGGCGGAAATAGCGCGTCTCCACCGCGACGCCGAGCGGCGAGATCGAGCTTGCCGGCCCCATGACGATCCTGTCCGCCGCCGAGGCGACGAGCATCTCGCGCGATCCGCCTCCCATGGGCAGATAGGCGAGCAGCGCTTTGTTGCTTTCCTTCAGCCGGAGTAACGCCTGACGGAGCGAGGTCGCGGTGGCCGCGCCGGCGTGCAGTGATCGGATCTCGACGACGAGCCCTTTGACCTTCGCATCGGACGCAACCAGCGCGACGAGGTCCCGCACGCGGGCCAGCGACGTCGCTCGCGACGGCACGCGGCGCCACCACCGCGGCCGATCTGCGATCTCGACCACCGGACCATCGAGGGTCAGTAGCACCAGGCTGCCCTTTGGCAGCAAGCGCTGAGCGCGCAGGGCGCGAAACGGCGCCGAGAGCGCGGTCCCGAAACCGGCGAGCGACAAGACGATGGGATCCACGCGCAGAAGAGCGTAGCACTGCCATGAACGGCGCAGCGCGGTCACGGCCGCCCGAGACTAGGGCTTCCGGCGGACGGCGCGCAGTGACGCCCTCACCACGGCGTGGCCAACCGGTCCTTGAGCAGCTGGCCGAACGCGGTCGGCACCAAGTCCATGCCCACGCCGCAGCCGCCGCCCGAATTGTCCACCAGCAGATTGGGCGGACAGCGCCCGTGGAAAGTCCATGCCGCGTAGGAGATCTCCGCCGCCTCCGCGCGCTGCATGAGGGCATCGGCGTCCTCTTCTCCGAACTCGCCGATGATGACGGGGAGAGTCTGTCCCGGGATCTCGAAGAGCGCGTTGAAGTCGCTCGAAGGATTGTGGACGTGTGTCTCGTAGACGATGTTCTGGCCCCCGCCCGCGGTGATGGGATGGGTGATGTAGTAATCGAGGAGGCGGGCCCATTGCTGCGTGCCCTGCACCGAGATGATGTGCTGCGGCGTGCCCGCCCCGGCTTCTACCTCACGGATGGCCGCGACGGCGGTGTTCATCGCCGTCCAGACCATGTCGTCCGTATCGTTGCGTGGGTCGCTGGTAATGCCGTAGAGGACGCGCGGTTCATTTTTGAACATGTCCGCCAGTTTTCTCCAGACGGCGTTGGTCGCCTCGGTGGGCAGATCGTTGGCCGTGGTCGTGGACTCGTCCCACAGCGCCAGCAGGACATACGCCCCTTTGGAGGTGACGTGCGTGACCATGGCTTGG
>DATHES010000197.1:0-4699 GCA_035318465.1 Polyangiaceae bacterium | reverse complement strand
CTTGAGCAGCTCGGGATCCGATGTGAGGTAAAGGACGCGCCCTTTCACGCTCACGGTGGCATTTTCGACCGGCATCGAGGCGAACGTAGCGCGACCAGCCGCAGCTCGCCATCGGCGCGCGCACGGCGAGACGAAAAAAGGCACCTTGCCCTCGGCGGAGCGCTGAGCGACCGATCGGATGGCTGCGCCGGTCTCGCTGGAAGTCGTTACGTGGCCCCACCTTGCCATGGCCGATCGGATGCTGCCAAAGACGGACGCAGCCGACGCAGGCGGGCCTCAAGGCACGGGGATCATCTCCCCGGCGCGCCAGAGCACCACCACCTCTTCCAGCGAACGGGTCGGATCGACGCCCGCGTCTCGGAGAGCGCTCTCGATCGACTCGGCGCGGCGCGCGAAGGTGCGCTCGGCGACATCGGGGGGCAGCTCGCTGACGAGGCGGACGATGTGGTTTCTCGGCATCGCCGCTCGAACGCCGAGCTCGTAAATGCCGCGGTTGACGATGTCGAGCGGTCCCGTGCCTTCCTTGCAATCGGCGACGAGGATCGCCGTCCCCCCTTCCTCGAGAACCGCTCCAGCGGGGGGTAAGAGCTTGGCAGCCTGGTAAAGGGAGCTCGTCACCGGAGGGCGATCACTCGTGACGACGACGCGGCCGCGCGGCGCGTGAACCTCGAACCATGGCGCCGAACGACGAGCCGCCTCCCGATGAGCGAGAACCATGTCGCCAGCGACGGCATCGACCGCTCCGTTGTCGCAATCGGCGACGACATTGAGCAGAAACTTCGGGGTTGGCAAGAGATGGACGGCGGCTTCCATGTCGGCACGGCAACGATTTCCGGCAACCGTGCCGAGCCGGGCGGTGGGGTCGGCTTTGAGGAGGTGGTTCTGTCGCACGTCGGTGGAGAACCCACACCCCGGGAAAACCCCTTTCACGCCGCCCGAGTAACCGGCGAAATAGTGAGGACGCACGCGGCCGAGGCTCACGACCAGATCGGTCTCCATGAGAGCGCGATTCACGCGCACGCGCGTGCCCTCCGGCGTCGTTCCCAGATCAACGCAGGCCGAGAGGTCACTCCCATCGTGCACGACGACCGCGAAACGGCGCAGGGTCGACGGATCGAGCGCCGTCTCGGGTCCGCGCGGCGCATGGGTGCCGCTGGCGATGACGAGGGTGAAGGCCGCATCGGGCAGGACCGCGAGATTCTCGCGCACCGCCGCGAACATCGCGGCACGTGGTTCGTCGCGCGTAGCGTCGCTCACCAGGACCGCCACGCGCGATCGGCTCCCGACCATCGACGCAAGATGAGGGGTACCGATGGGATCCCCCAGCGCGCGCCGGCAGAGCTCCTCCAAGGAGCCCCGCTGCGCACCGCGCTCGGCGGCTGCGAGGGGCCGCGCCAGGCGCGCACCGCGCGCGACGACCGCGGCCAGCGCGGAAGGGAGCTCCATCTCAGCCAGCCGCGCCGGAGTCGGGGCCCGCCTGGGCGGCCAGCTTCAGCATCATGGTGAGCGCGAGCTCGAGCTCTTCTTCCGACGGCTGCTCGGGGGCCGCGGCGAGCGCCTGCTTCAGCTCGATCAGCTTGGCGCCAAACCGATGGTACTGCTGACGAATGCGCTCCGTGGGCGCCTCGGCGACCCACCGCGCGATCACTTCCCGCAGCTCGTCGAGATCGCTGCTCGCCAAGAGCTTGGCCATCTGCCGCGCCATGGGGGTAGTCGGACCGGACGCTGCTTGCACCGTCGGAAGATCACCCAGGTCGCGCCTTGGCGCAAGCCGGGGCCCGTTTTTAGGCCGGCGCCAGCGGCGCCAACAGCTCGATGAGAAAGCGGCCCTCGCGTTCGCCGATGACGATCTCGGCGCCGGCGATGCGCGCTGCCTCGGCCGCGCAGTAGAGACAGAGCCCCCGCCCACAGCGCGCCTCGTACCGCCTCTTCGCCGTCGCCTGCCCAATGTCGGTGAGCACGTGCTCGCGCAACTCGGGCGGGATCACCGGCCCGTCGTCGGTCACGCGTACCCCGGCCCGATCCAGCTTCGTCAGAAGCTCGATGGTCACCTTTCCCTCGGCCGGCGAATACTGAAGCGAGTTGGCGAGCAGGTTGTCGAGCGCGCGTCCGAAGAACATCGGCTCGACGAGCACGGTCGCACCGAACGAACCCGGTGCGATCGCCATCTTGATACCGGAGAGCGTCGCTTGCGGTGCCGCCCGCCCCACCGCCTGGCCCGCCGCTTCGCGCGTACCAACCGGAGCCCGCGCGAGGTGCGACGGTGCAAAGGCGCGTCCCAGCACTTCGAGGTTGCCGATGACCTGACTGAGAATCGTGCACGACAACGCGGAATCGGCGAGCGCCTCGTCGATCTCGAGCGCGCTGCCTCGAGCGACCGACTGGACGAAGTGGATGTTGGTGAGCAGCGCGGAAAGCGGATTGCGCATGTCGTGCGCCAGGATGGCCATGAGCTCAGGAAGGTGCTCTAGCGAAGAAGCGCTCACCCGCTCGTCCTTACTAAAAGCCCGGGGGAACCACAACCAACGCCCTTCTCGTTGGGGACAGGCCGTTTCGCTGTCGGGAGCGTGCGACGCCGCCACGGGCAGCGCGCCGTTCGCGCTAAGGAACCAGCAC
The DNA here is from genome assembly GCA_035318465.1 of Polyangiaceae bacterium. GTDB lineage: Bacteria > Myxococcota_A > Polyangia > Polyangiales > Polyangiaceae > DASWDH01. Next base: position 2,083 of record DATHES010000197.1, on the reverse strand, counting down.
GAGTCCCGCCTCGCCGAGCTCCGCCAACCGCGCGTCCACGAGACTCACGATGGCGCGGCGTCGCTCCATCATTTCCGAAAGAGGGCGGGTGGCGACGAGCCAGCTCGTGAAAGCGCCCGCGCGCAGCGTGCTATCGGCCTCCGCCCGATCGAACGCGCGCAGGCGATCGATGAGCCGCTTGGGAAAGCGATTCACGCGCTTGAGCTGCGTGAGAATGCTGTCGAGACCGCGCGGGTCGGCACGCTCGTTGAAGGCGCCGCTGTTTTCCCTGAGATACAGCGACGACTTGCTCGAATCGACCGTCACCAGTCGGCGCCCGACGGTAGCGGTCACGAAGTCGAGAACCAGCGCTTCCACATAAGCCAGGACCAGGTCTTGCCGATCGGGCGGGACAGCCTCGCGCCCCTCGGCCCAGCGGCGCCACGCGGCCACCTCCGCCCCTGAAACGATGTCGACGTCGTGCCCACCGACGACCGGCTCGGTAATGAGCACGGTCACCGTGCCATCGTTGTTCACTGTGACGCCGCTGCGCAAAAACGACATCCCGTGGGGATCGTGCGCAAGGGCGCGAAGGATCTCCGCCAGCCGAACCTGGTACACCTCCGAGCGCGGCACGAGGCCGCTCCCGAGCGCGGTCGCGACCCGATAAAAGGCGAGGCGCGGTTTGTAGACGATGGGATCGACGCGCATGGCAAAGCGCGCTTCGAGGTCGCCGTTGAAATCGCCGGCGACGACGGCGCGAAAAAGCGGCATCGACGCGCGCACCCCCGACCATTTGAGCTCGCTGATGCGCAGATCGGCACCAGCTGGCGTCGCGACCACCAGAACCGCCGCCAAGAGAAGGACGGCGCTTCGCTTCACGCGCTTGGCCTCGGCGATGTCGCCTCGAGAAATCGCGCCACGAGGTCGGCGACGACCTCGCGCTGCTCGAGGGGCGCCACGTGCGTCGCGCCCGGCAGCATCACCAGCTCGGCGTGCGGCAGAGCCTTGGCCATCTCCTCGGCCAACCGGTGCGGCGTAAACTTGTCGCCTTCACCGGCCACGACCAGCACCGGCACCTCGACCGTCGAGAGAAAAGCGTCGGCCGAATATCCGCCCGTTGCCTCCAGCATCCGCAGGAACAAGAGAAAGTCCATGTCCGCGGCGTGCTCGAAATAGGGCAAGAGGTCCTCGGGCGCGAGCGACGCTTTGTCCACCTCCCCGGCGGCAAAAGCCAGGCTCAGCGCCGTTTTCACGGGCATACGGCTCCACAGGCCGCGGCTCAGGCCGGGCCGAGACTCGGCGAAGCGAATGAGCTTCGGGAGAACGCGCGCGAGCCAGTCGTTGCCGTGGAAGCTCTGCGTCAGGTGACCGCTGCTGCCGCAGAGCAAGACGAGCCCGCGGACCTGCTCCGGCCTCTCGTGGTACGCCTCGAGCGCCACGGGGCACCCCATGGAGTGCCCGATGAGCACCACCGGACCGTCACCGATATGACGGCGAACATGATTGAGGTCGTCGGCATGCGTGGGAATGTCGATGCGACTGGTATCGCTCGGAATCGCCGATCGGCCGTGACCTCGGTAGTTCCAGTGGCAGAGCCGGGTCACCTCGGACAGGTCATCCCAGAGGTACTTCCAGATGTACCCGTCGCAGCAGATCCCATCGCATAGGATCGTTGTGAGCTGCGTGTGCACACCGCTCCCTTCAGCCCCTCCGGGATGGTTTTCCGCTCGGCCGTCGTCAACGGGTGAGCGTACACGCACATAAAGCCGCGTGCCGTCCGCCGCGTAGACGAACGATTCGCGAGCCAGTCCCTTCAAGGAAGGGTCAGGCGGTTTGCTCCTGCTCTTCGTCCTCGAGGATGTCATCGACGCTCGGAAGTCGCTTGATTTCAACACGCGCGATCTTCCAGGCCCGCTGCACAATCCACGACAACGACCGATCGAGCCTTGCCGCCTCTTCCTTGATTTCCTCGAGCATCTCCTCTGGGAAATAGAGGCTTTGCTTCCGTTTGTCGGACTTCGAGCCCTCGCCAGCAGCTGCTTTTGCGTTGTTGTCTCTGTCGCCGATCGCCAAGAGATCCTCCCGGAATGAGGCTGGGATA
>DATHES010000196.1:0-3355 GCA_035318465.1 Polyangiaceae bacterium | reverse complement strand
ACTTCCTGATCGCGCGCCGCTCGATAACCTGCACCGTGCTCTTCGGAATGCCTAGGAGCCGGCCGATCTTCAGGTGCGACATGCCGCCGGCATCGGCGACTCGCCCGACGGCGCCGCCGCGCTCGCGGTATAGGCGAGTCCGGTCGGCCTCGCATGGTTTGCACGCCGCCCGCGGCGCACCGCGTTGCTGCCCGAACGCGGACAACGGTTTGCTTGAGCCGCACCTCGTGCACGTTTTCTTGGCGACCATCACGCGGCCCCCTTCGTTGCGTTCGCGACACCGTCGAGCGCGTCGGCTACGTCGCGGAAGTGCTTCGCCAGCACAGCCGGCGGACGCTCCGCGAGCAGCATCGCTGCCTTGAACTGGGCGCCCGCCGTAGGTCGTTGCCATTCGCGCGATCGCGACGTGACCAGGCCCTCTGGGAGCCCGACCTCGAGCTCAAACGCTCTGGCGTTGTGGACGAGCTCCTCGTAGGCGTCCGTCTTGCTCTCGAGCTGATGCTCGAACCTGGCCCGCTCAAGCTTCGCCAGCGTCAATTCCTCCCGCAGCTTATCGACTGCGGCCGTGTCGTACGCTGCACGCGCAGCCTCGTACGCCTCCGCGCGACCATCGAGACGCGTGGCGTCTTGGTTCACGCCGACGTTGCGAAGGATGCTGGCGATGAACTCCAGCGTCAGCGGCACTGGCTTGAGCTCCGGCGCCGGACGCGCGACCTTCGCCTTCTTCCCCGTCACCTCGTAAAGCCCCCACGTCTTCGGCAGCTCGTCGAGCTGGACGATGCCGGGTGGCGCCGCGACCCACCAATGCTGGCAGAACGCCTGGATGGGAGCTGATTTCCCCGGTTTCTTCAGCTCACGAAGCCAATCGGAGCGCGAGACTTTAATTTCGACACCGCCGATCCAGATACCCCGCGAAGGCCAGCACGACACGACGAGCGCGTCTGCGTATTGCTTCATGCCGCTCCAGCCCGTGCCATTCGAGACCTCTCGGAGGAACGCGAACGCGTGGCCGCTGAACGGACCATCGCGCAGCGCGGAGAGAACCTGCGAGGAGGAAACGGGCGCGGACTTCAAACGCGCCTCCCCGGTGGGCACAGTGGCCGCGTGGCCAGTACGGTTGCGGCGAACTCCTCGCCGCGCGTCTTCTTCGGCGGGATGCCGATGGGGACCTTGCCGCTGCTGAACAGGTTGCACGACGGCTCGACCCAAAGGCCCTTCGCGATCGCGGCCGCCTTCGCGACATCGCGCTGCTTCGGCGACAGACCGCGATCCTTGTGACCATCGAGCCACTCCTGCATGGATGCGAACGCCTCGGCCTCCCAGTCGGAAAGGACCTGGCACTCGACCAGCGCGGCGATGATGTCGCGGTCCGTCATAACGTCGGCTCCCCGCAGACATCGAGACGAACTAGGCGCGGCACAACGCGCGATCCGTCCGCAAGCCGCAGCACGAGCGTGGTGCGTGAGGTCGCGTTCTCCCCAAGCCGCACGAACCCTTTGTCGGCCAACGCATAAACGATTCCCGTCATCGAGTTCGTTGACGTGACGCCGAAGCTCATGCGGAGCTCCCGGCGCGTTGGCGCGCAGCCATGACGCTCGAAGTGAGCGATCATGAAAGTCAGGACCGCAGCCTGCCGATCCGTGAGGCTACGGTCGGTCATGCGGTCCCCGCACGACGCAAGAGTTCGGCGCATCGGCCCGACGCGCGCGGCACCACGGCGGCGGCACCGGCGTCCCAGCGGCAGAGGCACTGCCAGACCACCGGTCCAAGCACGGCTCGCGAGCGCGGGAGAAAGCGCCATCGGGCGTTGCGAATCAACGGACACCTCCCGGTGAGCAATCGGGGCAGCGCCAACGAAGACGCGACACGCCGAGCTCAAACGTCCAGCCGGCGCGCCGGAGACCCGCGAGACCGATGCGGCCGTCCTGTGCGCGACCGCACCGGCATTGCACGTAGCGCGTCGGCAGCGCGTCGTAGAGGGCCTGGTAGGCCTGGCGGTCAGCGACGACCGTCACTTCGGCCTCCCCGCGTCGACGGGACGGCAGTGCACTAGCATCTGGATGTGCGGGGCAGCCATCCGATCGGCGCCTTTCGCGCAGTCGGCGGCGTGCTCGCCCGGCTTCACCGGCTTATCGGCGAGCGCTTCCAACACGGCGGCCGCCAGGAGCTCGTCGGCGCGGTCGCACGCGAGGAAGAGGCAGCAGACGACGATGACGGCGCGTCTCAATGCCCCTCGCTTTCAGCGAGATCAGCGGCCTTCGTCAGAGCGGCGAGGACTTCGATGTGAGTGCGGCCGGTAGCGTCATTCCAATGCGTAATATCGTCGTCGGAGATGACGCGGAAGACGTACTGCTGAGATGGTTCCGTGTTGCACAGGGGCGAAGCCGATATGATCGCACCGAGTAGGCAGAATGCGTGCGCGGCGTCGTCGCAGCTTGAGCAAGCTAGGCCGTTCGCGGTCCGCGCGAACGTGCCGCGCGTCCACTTGTCCGGCGTCGCGATCTTCTCGGTCGCCTTCCGAAGGACGTCGCTCGGCTTCATAGCCGTCTCCTTCCGCGCGGCAGCTCGCGCCATTCCAAGACGCCGAGCACGAGGAAGATGACGAGACCAGCGATGGCGACGACCGGCGCCGCGGCGTCGATCGCGGACGCGGAGACGAGCCCGTAGGCATCATCGGCCAGCGTGCCCGCTACGCCGACGAGGGCGAGCTGCGACGACGTCAGGAGCGCGCGCATCATGGCGTCACTGGCCCGGCTGGCGGCGTGTACCGCGCATGCAGCAGCCACGCGCGAAAGCCCTGGTAGACGGACTTGTCGGAGTCGACGATATTGCCGCGCACGCGGACAGTGCCGTCCGGATCGATGCGCAGCACCTCGGTGCCGTCGGCCAGACGGAAACGGATCGAGCCGTCCGGGACAGGGAAAGGGCTAGGGCTACCGGGTGGCGTGCCGGCTCCGGTTTGAAAGATGAGATCGCCAGGGTTGGGCGACGCGGTCGCTTGGACGATGTTCACGGCAGCTCCTTCGTGCGCCGCAGCAGGATGGCCGCGACCCATGCGTACTCGGCCTTCTTCTCCGGCGTCGTTCGGTCCCGCCACATGCGCTCGAGCACCGCCGCCTTGTCGTTGCGAGGGTCGCAGCGGTCTTCGAGCCGAAGCGCAACCGGCTCCATGTCGTAGTCGTGGAGCGCGCGCGCTAGCTTCTGGACGAAGGCTTCGGTGAACTCGTACTTGGGCGCGGGCGTGGCGGTGTCGCCGGCCAGGAAGCCTTTGCTCTCAGCGGCCTCACGAGCGGCCGCTAGCCCCTTGCGTGCCGCTTTGGCGAACGGACCTTCCGCCGCCAGCCTTTCGGGCGCC
>DATHES010000195.1:0-22231 GCA_035318465.1 Polyangiaceae bacterium | reverse complement strand
GGTGACCGTGGAGTACCGGCAGGATCTGCAGTGGCAGGTGACGTCGTTTCGCGCGCTCCGCATCGTCGCGCGCACCTGGGGCAACGTCAGCGTGGTAGGTGTGTAGGACCGCGATCGTCAAAAAGGGGGAGCATGTCGTCGTCGCCGTCGCGAACGGACGTCTCGCACCATAGCCTGCGTCGGTTTGCGCAGCGGACCGGCTTTGTTACCTCTGCCTCGGCCGTGCTGCTCGCCATGGTGATCGCCGCTCTGTTGATGCGCCATGCGCTCGAGGATGCTGCGGAGTCGCATCGACGTGACCTTGGAGCACTCCTGGTTTCGAGCTGCGAAGCGGCGCTGGCGCTCGACGACCGCGCGCTCCTGCAGGATACGCTCGACGAGCTCTCCCCTCGTCTCGCTGAATTGATCGATGTCGAAGCACGGGACACCTCGGGCGCGAAGGTGGCCGGGTGGCGCAGGGATGGCGAACCAGGATCGATCGTCGCCGTTCCCTACTCCGCCGCCGTTCGCGATGCCCAGGGGCGGCCGATTGGGACGCTCCGTCTCGTTGTTTCGGACGAGAGGGCGCGCCTGGCCGTCCGCAAGGTTTGGTTGCTGCTCGGCGCGATCGCGGCAGCGTCGCTCGCGGTGGCTTGGGCCGCGTCTTCCTTTTTGGGCAAGGAAATCGACGAAAAAAGTCGGCTCGAGGGCGAGCTCGAGTTGGCGGAGCGCATTCAGACTTCTCTCTTGCCGAAGCGCCTAGCGCTCCCCAGCGCGGACGTCGCTGCGTGCATGATCCCCGCCGACGAGGTGGGTGGCGACTACTACGACGTGATCCCGACCAACGACGGCGGCTGGATCTGCATCGGCGACGTGGTCGGACATGGGTTGCCCGCCGGTCTCACCATGCTCATGCTCCAGAGTGGGCTGGGGACGTTCTTGCGGCACACCCCGGACGCAGCGCCGCGCGAAGCGATCCGCGCGATCAACCGCGTCGTTCACGAGAACACCAGCGAGCGCCTGGGTGAATCGCGCTACGCGACGCTCCTCGTGCTCCGCTACCACAGCGACGGCTCCATCCGTTTCGGCGGCGGCCACCTCGACCTCATCTTGTATCGTCGCGGCGCCGATCGCTCTCTGCTCGTGCCCGCGCCGGGCCCCTTCGTCGGTTTCGAGCCGGAGCTCGACGCCGCCTCGATCGACGAGACCGAGCTGCGCCTCGGCGAAGGCGACCTGCTCGTCCTCTACACGGACGGCCTGACCGAAGCGCGCGATTCGCGCGGGGCGATGCTGGGCCCCGACCGGCTGCGCGAGTTGGTGGAACAGCGGCGCAGCGAGCCGGTGGAGGAGATCGTCGCCGGCGTCTTGAAAGCCGTCCGAGAGTTCAGTCCAGAACAGCGAGACGATAGGACGATCCTCGCGTTGCGTCATCGTGCAAATAGCCCGTTGGAGACATGACGATGTCCGACTCACGATTGGAACGTGCAACCACTTTCCCGAGGGTCGCCGTCGCGGCCCTCGTCCTCTCCACCGCGGGACCGGCCGGAGCGCAAGACGGCGGTTCGGCTCCCGCCGCCCCCGCGATCGACCCGGTCCCCGACGCTCCCAAGGGGGAACCCGCGCCGCCGCCGGCATCGGGACAGGCGGGGACCGCTGCCGCCAGCGTTTCCTCGAAATTCGACAGCGCACAACCAGAGGGGACCTTCGTGCCGACGTTCAAGTTCAAGCTCTACTCCGACGTGAACTTCGTCTTGACCGAACATCAGGACCCCGCGTTCAAGATCGGGGGCGCCGATTTCTTCATCACGGGCGACCTCTCGGAGGACTTCAGCGCCCTCTCGGAGAACGTTCTCGAGATTCTCGGTGAAGAGGGAACCGTCTTCGACCTGGAACGCATCTACTTGGAGTGGCACCCCAAGCGCTGGTTCAAGGTGCGGTTCGGCCGCGACCATCTGATGCTGGGTCGCTACATGCAGACCTACCATCACGCGCTCTTCTTTCAGCTCGCCACCGCACGCCCCACGATGCTCTCCTTCGAAGACGAAGGTGGTCTCCTTCCCGCGCATCAAATCGGCATCGAGGTGCTGGGGGACATTGCAATGGGCGAGCTCGACCTTCACTACGCCCTCGGCATCGGCAACGGTCGCGGCCAGTTCTCCGACGATGTCCTTAGCACCCAGGACCGCAACGCATTCAAGTCGATGGTGGGTCAGCTCAGTCTCATGCCGCGCTTTTTGCCCGGATTCGAGGTCGGCGTCTCTGGTTATCTCGATCGCATCCCGCCGGGTTTTACCGATGGGACAGGTCGGGTCCTCCTCGCCGAAGCCGTCGACGAGCAAATCGGCGGCGCGCACATCGTCTACGCGTCGTACCCCGTCGAAGCGCACGCGGAAGGGTACTACCTGGTGCACAAGGGGCGGGACACCGGGGTGAGCAGCCATCTCCTCGGCGGCTTCGGCCAGATCGGCGTGAGCTTCGAACAGTGGACCCCCTACGCGCGCATCGAGGGGGTCGATCGCTCGGTGGGCGACACCTTTTTCAACATCTCCGGTGCCGCCACCAGGCTGCTGGAGCTTCGAGGGGGGATTCGCTATGGCCTGAATGATCAGGCGGTTCTCAAGCTCGAGTACCGGCGCGACTTCGAGAATCAAATCAACGGGGCCGTACTCCAAGCCGCGTTCGGCATGTAGGCAATGGCGATGGCTGACCGAAGCATTTCTCGACGACGATTTTCCCAGCTGGCCTGCTCCGTCGGCCTCGGACTCGGGTGCGCGCGGCTCGCGCACGCGGACGAGTACGTGCTGGTCGTTCACCCGAGCGTGGGACAGAAGGAGACCACGCTCGATCGCATTCGCGGCATCCTCTCGCTGCGCGAAGGGCAGTGGGAAAACAGTGCGCCGGTGGTTCTCGTGCTCCCCCCGCGCCGGTCAGGACCGATCGTGTGGATCGCCGAGGGACTGCTGCGAATGCCCGAATCGACGTACCGACGGCTGGTGCTCGCGCAAGTCTTCCGCGGTGCTGCGCGCGAACCCGTGGCGACCGAATCGCTCCTCGACGTGGCCAAGGCCGTGGCCAGTCGGCGCGGCGCGATCTCGGCCCTGCCGCGCAGCGCCGTCCCCGAAGACGTCGTCGTGTTGGCGCTGCGCGCGTAGTCAAAGCCGTCCGGCCGACGACCGCGCGCTTCTACGACGCCATTGCGCGGGGGACGCGATCACGTTCACGCGCGCGACGGAGGCGCGCCGCCGGCGTCGATGAGACGACGCCGAGCGTTGGACCTCGGGCCCAAGCTCGGCGTCTTCTCACTGCGGTGCGGCGCGGTCCTCTGAACGAGGGCCGTACCGCTCTCTTTGGCGTTAGCCGGTCGTAGGCGCATCCACGCCGGTATCGCCCCTGCCCGTGTCAGCGGGACCTGTGTCCGTGCCGGGACCCGTGTCGGCCGGAGGCGCGTCCGTGCCGGGGCCCGTGTCGGCCGGAGGCGCGTCCGTGCCAGGGCCCGTGTCCGTCGGACCTGTGTCGGTGCCACCGCTGTCAACGGGAGGCGGACCGCTGTCCCCGCCGCACGGTGCACCGCCGCCGCTGCCGCCGGGGACCATCGACGGATCGTTGCAGCCCAGCGTGAGGATCGAGAGATTCACGCCACAGGTGCCGTTCGTCCGGCAGCAACCCGGCAGGGGGAACCCCATCAAGGTCACCATCGGACAGACTGGGTCGGCGGTGCCCGGCGTCGTCGTAAGGCAGACGCCAGCGGCAGCCTGTGCCCCGCACGCATTCGGGCCTTCTCCCCCGCCCATCGGACAGCACGGTGGAAGGACTCCGAACCCGATGGCTGTGATCGGACTGCAAGTCGCTGCGCCGCACATCAGCGTTCCCGCATCGGCGGCGCCCGCGCTGCCACCTTTCCCACCAGCATCGGCGCCCGCTGTACCGCCGGTTCCGCCAGAGCCACCCGTCGATCCACCTGAACCAGCTTTGCCCCCTCCTGATCCTGCGGAGCCACCGGATCCACCAGTGCCACCGCTTGTCGTCGTCGTATCGTCGTCGTCTCCACACCCCACTCCCGCCGTCGTGGCAAGGAGAAGGGCCGCGGTAAGAACCGCGAAGACCCCGGTCTTCTGTTTCATTGGTTTAAGCTCCATACAATTGAAACGCGGACCGTCCGCGCCACCGGTGAAATACGCCGGCCTTCAGCGTCATGCAAAGAAAATCATGGATTCATCACATCTTCGATCGTTTCCGCGACACGAGGATCATGGGTGCACAACGATCACAGCTGCCCCCGCGACACCACGATCATGTGAGCGTGTGGTTCGATCGTGCATGGAGCCATGGGGTTCACTCGTGCCGGAGGTCGCACTTCCACCTGGAACGGAGAGGCGATAGCGTCTGCGGCCCGCAATGAAGTGTCTAATGCGCTCACCGAAAACGCGATGAGCTCAGGAGTTTTCTGGAGAGGAGTTGTGTTGCAAGCGCAGGTCTTGGTTTCATGCGCGTTCGTCGCCGTTTTGATCAAGCGCGCACGCCGGTGTGCCCGCGGCGCGATGGTCGCTTTCGCGGTCACGACTTGGGGTGAGCAAGGTGCGCAAGCCGAGGAAGAGCCGGTGCTGACGATGACCGTCGCGGTGGGCGCCGTCACCGTCGACGGCGAGCGCGTCGTCGACGACACGTGGGTCGACGCACAATGGGCGGCGGTCGATCGCCTCTATGCCGGCTTCGGCATTCGCTTCGAGCGACGGTGGGCCGAGGCGCTGCCCGAAACGTCGGCGCGTCTCGAAACGAAGGAAGATCGCGACGCGCTCGGGGAGCATTTCGTCGACGGCGCCATCAACGTTTTTTTCGTGAAAGCGTTGCTCGACATCGACGAGATCGGAAGAATTCGCATGGGCGTCTGCTGGCGAACGCCGGCGCGAAAACGCTTCGTAGCCGTCGCTTCCAACGCCAAACGGACCGTGCTCGCTCACGAGCTCGGTCATTTTCTCGGGAATGGACACAGCAAAGTGGTGGACAACGTCATGAGCTACGACCGCAGCGGTGGACCCGTGTTCTTCGATGCAACTCAGAAAAAGGCGATGCGCGCGACGGCGGCGCAACTGCTGCGCGATGGCGTCGTCAAGGCGGGGCAGCCGTGAGGGCGATCGCTCGGGCCGGCGTGCTCGCGCTCGTCATGAGCGCGGCGTGCGCCGCCACCAAGCAGCCCTGCGCCGAGACGCGCGTGGCCACCGATCGGCAAACGACGCCGAGGTCGGACCCCAAGCTGGCCGCGCTGTTCGAAGAGGAATGGCAGGACACGCTGCGCGACGATCCCGAGTACGCCACGTTGCTCGGTGACAAGCGCTACGCGCGCGCGTGGCGCGACGAGAGCCCGGCCGCCTACGAACGCCGCAAGCTGTCCACCGACGCGATCCTGGCGCGGCTCTCGCAAATCGACCGTGCCGCCCTCTCGCCCAGCGACCGCGAGAACTACGAGATCTTTCTCCTGGCAGAGGAGAACGCGCGCGCGTCGCTCCGGCTCGGTCTTCACTACTTCGGCCTGAATCAGCGCGAGGGGATCCAGACCGCCAACGAAGTCGCTGACACCGTCGACTTCCGGACGGAGAGTGACTACCGCGATTGGATCGGCCGTTTGACGGCTTTCCCCGCTCGGGGGGAACAGACCATCGCCCTTTTGCGGGAGGCGATCGCCAAAAAGCTCGTCTACCCGCGGGTGGTGATGGAGCGCATCACGGCGCAGCTCGATCGGCAGATCGTCGATGACCCCGAAAAATCCCCCTTTTTCAAGCCTTTTCGCACGATGGCGACGACGATCCCCGCGCGCACCGCCGACGAGCTCCGGGGCGAGGCCAAGCGCGCGCTGATGGGCCAAGTCGTACCGGCCTTCCGCAAGTTCAAGGCGTTCTTCGTGAGCGAGTACTTGCCGGCCACGACCGCCGAGGTGGGCGCCGGGGTGTGGCCGAATGGACAAGAGATCTACCGCTTCCACATCCGGCGTCACACCACGACCGATCTCTCGGCCGACCAGATCCACGAAACAGGGCTCGCCGAGGTCAAACGCTTGCGCGAGGAGATGAACGCCATCGTCAAGAAGGTCGGCTTTCAGGGCGATCTCGCGGCGTTTTTCACCTACCTGAGGCAAGACCCGAAGTTTTTTTACAAAACGGCCGAGGAGCTTTTCGACGGCTACGCCAGCATCGTCAAACGCATCGAGCCGCGGCTGGTCCGCGTCTTTCGCACGCTCCCTCGCATGCCCTTCGGTCTCGAGGCGATCCCCGCCAATGTCGCGCCGGACACGACCACCGCCTACTATCGCCAGCCGGCCGAGGACGGGTCGCGCGCTGGCACCTATTTCGTCAACCTCTTCAAACCGGAAGCGCGACCGAAGTGGGAAATGATGGCGCTCTCGGTGCACGAGGCGGTGCCCGGACACCATTTGCAGATCGCGCTGGCGATGGAGCAAACGAACGTTCCTGCTTTTCGAAAACATGGATCGTTCACGGCCTTCATCGAAGGGTGGGCGCTCTATTCGGAGTCGCTCGGCGAAGAAATGGATCTCTACGACGACCCCTACGCCAAGTTCGGGCAGCTCACGTACGACATGTGGCGCTCGGTCCGCCTCGTGGTCGACACCGGAATGCACGCCAAGCGCTGGAGCCGTGAACGCGCCATCGCCTACTTCCGCGACAACGCGCCCAAGGCCGAGCTCGACATCATCAACGAGATCGACCGCTACATCATCATGCCGGGTCAGGCGCTCGCCTACAAAATCGGGCAGCTCAAGCTCTTCGACCTGCGGCGTCGCGCTACGCAGAAGCTCGGGGCCCGTTTCGATCTGCGCGCCTTTCACGAGGTGGTGCTGCGCTCGGGCGCCGTCCCCCTGTCCATCCTCGAGCGCAACATCGACCAGTGGATCGCGGAGCAGCAGGAAAAGCAGTGATCCCGCTCCCCCCTTGGCCCCGGCCGCGCCAAGGACTATGAGCAAGGAAGGACCTCATGCCCGAACACAAAGTCGCGCTCCTCACCGCTGGCGGCATCGCGCCGTGCTTGTCGGCTTCCGTGGGCCTGCTCATCGAGCGGTACACCGAGCTGTCGCCGAAGACCGAAATCATCGGCTATCTGAGCGGCTACAAGGGTCTACTCCTCGGTCAATCGGTGAAGGCGACCGCCCAAGTACGCGCGCGCGCCGCCGTGCTCGCCCGCCACGGGGGGAGTCCGCTCGGGAACAGCCGCGTGAAGCTCACCAACGTCGACGACTGCGTGAAGCGCGGGCTGGTCAAGGCAGGGGAGGATCCCCTCGCCGTGGCCGCCAAGCAGCTGACCAAGGACGGCGTCACCATCTTGCACACCATCGGGGGGGATGACACCAACACCACCGCCGCCGATCTCGCCGCGTACCTGCAAAAGAACGACTATGCGCTCACGGTGGTGGGACTGCCCAAGACGGTCGACAACGACGTCTACCCCATTCGCCAATCGCTCGGGGCGTGGACGGCGGCCGAACAGGGGGCCCTCTTCTTCGAAAACGTCGTCAACGAGCACAGCTCGAATCCGCGCATGCTCCTCGTGCACGAGGTGATGGGGCGTAACTGCGGCTGGCTCACCGCCTACACCGCCAAACTTTACCGCGAGCGACTTTCATCGCTCGCGTTCGTGGAAGACTTCCATTTCGCCCGCTCGCACGTCGATGTCGACGCCGTCTACGTCCCGGAGATGGAACTCGATATTGCCGCCGAGGCCAAACGCCTCAAGCACAAGATGGACCAGAAAGACTGCGTGAACATCTTCGTCAGCGAGGGCGCGTCGGTCGAGCAGATCGTGGCGGAAATGGCTTCCCGCGGCGAGAACGTGGAAAAGGATGCCTTCGGACACGTGAAGCTCGACAAGGTCAACGTGGGCAACTGGTTCTCCAAGCAGTTCGCCAAGCTCATCGGCGCCGAGAAAACGCTGGTCCAGAAGAGCGGCTATTTCGCGCGCGCGGCGGCCCCCGGTCGCGACGATCTGCGCCTCATCAAGGGGATGGTCGACCTTGCCGTCGATTCGGGGCTGCGCGGCCAAGCGGGGGTGATCGGGCACGACGAGGATCGCGGCGGCATGCTCCGTGCGATCGAGTTTGCCCGCATCAAAGGAGGTAAACCGCTCGACCTCGAGCAGCCGTGGTTCGGCGAGCTTCTCGAAGCCATCGACCAGCCGCGCGGCAAACGAGTCGCCGTGAAACACGGCGCCGAGGAGTGAGCGAGGCCTTGGCCGCGCGGCTCCGTTGCTGGCGACTTCTTTTCGTCGTTCTGGCGTGCGTCGTTGGCGTGCTCTCGAGCGGCTCGAGCAAGGCGGCGTCCTCATCCGACAATCTGCTGGCCGGTCTCTCGCCCATCTCTGCCGAGCGCGCGCGCCGAGCGCACGTCCTCACCGACGGCCGCGCCTCGCGGCCGGGCGGCTATTGGAAAACGACCGTCACCGCGCAACTCGATTCGCCGGAGTCGTCCGTCGTTTATGACCTGGGGCAGGAACAAAAGATCGGCGCCGTCTGGCTCCAAGCGGACTCCAACGACGTCTACGACGTCAGCGGGTCCAAGGATGGCGTTCACTACGAGATGATCTTCCGGGCCAACCCGGTCGTCGATATCGGCATGCGGTCGCGCTACGGAAGCGGGCTCCAGGCGAGCGCGCGGTACATTCGTCTCACCGCCCTGACGGGAGACGGAGCTTTCGCCGTGAGCGAGCTGCAGGTTTTCGGCGAATCGCCGGCGCGGTTTCCCCCCGCTGTCACCGAAGTCGGCGGCGCCCCCCTCGAGCGGCACGTGCGCGACGCCACGCTGCTCTTCGGGTTTGCGCTCATCGGTCTGGTCGTGCTCGCCTACCGCGGCGCGCCGTGGTGGTCGTGGGTCCCGCTCGTGGCTTTACCCTTGCTCGCCGCGTACGGTTTTTTCGACGCCGTCGGCGACGCTTGGCCCCTCGGCAACCGCGAGATCTCGACGGTGCGATGCACCTTCGCGCTGGTCGCCACCGCGGCCATCCTGCGCGAAAGCTTTTTTCCCGCCAAGATCCCGGCCCATCGCGGGGCGACCCTGGGGGCGCTCGCCGTCTCGGCCGCGCTCAGCTTCATGGCCTTCTACAACCTCGGCCACGCCCAGTTTTGGGACAACAAGCGGCACGAGTGGACGTTCGTCCATTTCCTCGATCTGCGCCAGTACTACCCGACCGCCAAATACTTCCCCGAGCTCGGCTACCGCGGCATGTACGAAGCCGACGTTGCCGCTTACGTCGAGGATCAGCGCGTCGACCTCGACTCGCTGCAGACGCTGCCCATGCGCGACCTCGGCGATCTGCAGGGAAGCACCGTCGGCGATCAGCGCGCCGGGGTCGCCGCGGTGAAGTCGAGGTTTTCCCCCGAGCGATGGCAAGAGTACAAGCGTGACGCCGCCTATTTTCGGGAGTCGATGGGGACGCCGCAGTACCTCGAGATGATGAACGACATGGGAGGCAATGCGACGCCGGTCTGGATGGGGATCGCCCACCTCCTTTTCAGCTTCATCCATGCCGGCAACACCGCGTTCTTGGTGACGGCGCTGCTCGATCCGCTGCTCCTGCTCGCCGCGTTCATCGCCATTTTTCGCACGTTCGGTGTGCGCACCGCGCTCGCGTGCATGGTCATCTTCGGCGCCAACGACTTCATCATGTACGGGACCAACTGGGCAGGCGCGACGCTGCGCCATGACTGGCTCGCTTACATCGCGCTCGGCGCCGCCGCGGTGCGCAGCAAGCGCTATGCCCTCGGCGGCGCGCTCTTCGCGCTGTCGGCGACAATTCGCGCTTTTCCGGCTTTGACGCTGATCGGAGCGACGCTTCCCGCGCTCTGGTGGCTCGTCGACGACGTCCGAAAAAATAAGAAGTTCCCGTCCCTCATGACGATTCGCACCGAACAGAAGGGGACCGTTCGTCTCCTGCTCGGCGCCGTGGTCACACTGACCGTGCTGCTCGGCTTCTCGGCGCTCGTGCTCTCGGCCGACGCATGGCGCGATTGGGCGTCGAAAGTCGGGCAACTGTCGAGCGATCCGCACGCCAACCACATCAGTTTGCGCTCGCTCGTCGCCGGCTGGGGAGACGACCAAGGCGCTGTCGTGCGCGCGCGCATGCCGATATTTCTCGGAGCGGCCCTCTGTTACGTGGCTGCCGTCGTGGTTGCCGCACGCCGCATGCGACCCGAGCAAGCCGCGGTGCTGGCGCTCGTGCTCGTGCCCGTCCTGTTTTATCCGGCGAACTACTACATCCATTTGGTCTGCTTTCTGCCGCTCGTCATCACCGAGAAGGATGCAGACGGGAAATCACAACCGCTCGGAGCGTTCGACGGCGCGATCGCGATGACGTTGCTCGGCATGTGTGCGGCCCAGTTCATCGCGGTGCTCGTCACCGAGAACGGCGTGCATTTCTATTTGAACGGCGTCCTCCTGTTCATCGCGATAACGACCATGCTCCTCGTGCTGCTCAAGGCGGAGGCGAAGGCGGTCGGCTGGTAAAGGCGCGGCCCAGCGGGGAGGCCCTTCCGGCGCGCGCCGGGCCGCGCGTTCAGTCGGCGTTCGGGGCGGGGCGGTGTAAAGCGCGCCGATGTATCTTCGGTGTTCGTCGCGCGGTTCGGCACGGTGCCGTTTCCCGGGGTGGGAGGCACGGACGCGGTCGTTAGTCCGCTCCAGGCGCAGGGATCCGCGAGGCGCAGCGTCGAATGGGAATGGGCGATGAAACCGCTCCGACCGGGGGGCCATTGTCGGCAAACGGTGCGGCGTTCGTGATCTTCTCCCGGCGGCGCGGTCTGCGTCGCCGGGAGAAGAGTGAGCGCGGTGGACATCGCAATGAGCGCCGAATGGACAGCTTGGCACGCTCCGCTACTGCGCTCGTCCGTTGTCCGGGCACGCGTCCAGGCACGTGCAGCTGTCACGGATGTCCGTGGCAGGGATGTCCTCGGTACGGCAGCGATGCGCGTCGGTGGGCGGTCGGTCGGCGCCGTTGAAGTGGACGGTACGGTGGGTAGCTTGTTTGCACCCCCGGAACCGACATGCGGTGCTCTCATTGGGAGGATCATCAGATGAAAACACGCGCTCATCGCATTTCCTCGACCTGCGATGCGCGCTCTATTATTGCCCTTTCAAGATGACGATTCGTCCGGCGTCCGATCTCCCTCTATCTCGCCGGCACGCGAGACAGCGGGGGCAACTCGAACTTCCGCTGCGGACTTGGGGCGGCAAGAGAGCAGGCGCTGGGCGTAAGCCGACTTCAGGGCGGGCCGGAGTTCCTCATCGCGCGCGGCCGAACCACACGAACACCATCCCGTTCACGTCACGCTCCGTGCCGAAGGATGCGTTCCGAGCCTGCGCCGGCAAGTCCTGTTTGCCGAGCTGCGCCGTGATTTCGCGCGAGCCTCGCGTACGCCGTTTCGGGTCGTCCATTTCTCCGTACAGTCGAACCACATTCATCTCTTGGTGGAAGCACACGACAAGCGCTCCCTGTCGCGGGGCATGTGGGGGCTCTCCATCCGGCTTGCTCGTTCGGTGAATCGCGTTCTCGCTCGACGGGGCCGCGTTTGGGGCGATCGCCGGCCGGCGGGCCAACGAAGACCCGCCCGTTTGGCGTCCACGCACTTGGCTGGCGCGCAAAGGATGGCGGCGACACGGCTTGATTGGCCGGGACGAGTCGCCGAGACTCGCGCGAACGCCGAAGTGAATCGACGGAGCGGGCGATCGGCTACGACGCCACCATGTCGCGCCGCCGTCGCCGCGCCGCGTGGGAACCGCCGTACGTGCTGAGATCGAGCACCGCACCCGCGACCAAGAGGAGCGCATAGCCGCCCCCGAGGTCGCCTCGGTGATGGAAAAATACGTACATCCAAGCCAGCGAGGTCCAAGGACCGAAAAAGAAGCCGAGCAGCGCAACGATCCGCGACTCGAAAGCGCCATACCAATCCGTCGCCAACCAAGCGATGACGAGCAAAACACGCGGCCCAAAGAAAACGAGAATCGCCCCTAGACAACAACCTGGCATAGCGCCGTAGCCTACCTCCCCCAGCACCACCAAGCGAACCGCCCCCTGTCGTCGCCGAATGTCGCCCAATGCGTCCGCGCCGCCCCTGCCGTCGCAGACTGCGTCCGCGCCGCCCCGCGCTCCCACCCCTTCGCGCCAAGGCCCAGCGGGGAGGCCCTTCCGGCGCGCGCCCAGCAGAGAAGGAGGCCCCGCCGCCCCCGCGCCATCCGCCCCCCGTTCCGTCGCGCGCTCGCAGTTAGTCTGCTCGCGACGAACATCGAAGATACAACGGCGCGCGTACCACCGCCACGCCCCGAACGCCGACTGAACGCGCGGCCCGGCGCGCGCCGGAAGGGCCTCCCCGCTGGGCCGCGCCGTTCTCGCGCCGGAAGGGCCTCCCCGCTGGGCCGCGCCTTTACACTGTTCGGGTCTTCGGAAGAAACTTGCGATCAAAGAACCGAATCCTGCGCACCAAGAGGTCGAGCACCAGCAGCACGATGGAGGCGCCGACAAAACGTGGCCAGAGGTCCTGGTGAAACGTCACACTCTCTCCCGCCGGATCGAACGCGGCGCTCGGCTCCGGATCACGCGACCCTCCTGTCGTTTCCGCGGCTCGGCCGAGCAACCCGAGGTTTGGCTCGAAGCTCGCGTATTCGGGCGGGTAGGGATTGGAAACGTGTCCGTAGCTGACCGCGACCGGCACCACGCGGTCATCCTCGGTGCGACGCCGATGCTCGGCGCGCAAGATGAAGGAGCCGTAGCGATCGAGCGGAAAAGACGCTTCGTAGCGCCCCGGTGCCGTCTGCTTGAGGAGCACCGTCGACGACGAGCCACCGGGTAGGGGACCTTGTACGGTCAGCTTCGATTCGAGGTTGTTGTCGAAACGGTCGTCGGCGTCGAACGCGTCCACCACGGCGTGCGCGGTCCCGCCGAAGACGTCGGTCTTCATCGGTAGCTCGCTGCGGCGTTTCTGGCGCATGTGCTCGTGCACGAGCTGCCCCCAGAATTGCGGCCATCCGCTCCAGCGCGCGAGATCGCCGGCCCAGCGCGCCTTGACGTCGCTCGTCCACGCCAGCGCATACCCGAGTCCCACCCTCCACCGTGCGAGGAGCGGATCGTCGTGGTCGGCATTGACGAGGATCTCCTGTGCCGGCCACGCTTTCATCTTGGTGGCGGTGTAGCCGGACAAGAGCGGCGCGGTCGCCACGTCGATGCCGCGCAAGAAATCGGCAGGGGCCACTTGCTTCATGGGAAAGTAGTCGAGCGTCACCGAGCTTTTGGCGATCATCTCGGCTTCGCGGGTGAAGATCTTGGGAAGACTGCCCGGGTCGGGCACCTTGTGATATCGCCCGCCGCCGAAGTCCTTGATGAGGGAAAGGAGCTGATCGTCGACCTCGGCGCCGAGACCCACGGTGGTGACGGTGATCGACTCGGCGGCCATGGCTTGCACGAGATCGCGGATGCCGCTCGACGACGCGCGGCCATCGGTGAGCAGGATGACGTGCTTCTTGCGCGCCTGGACGACGCTGAGGTCTTGGTAGGCGGCGTCGAGCGCGGGGAAGATCTCCGTGCCGCCCCCCGCTTGAATGCGGGCGATGTCGTTCTCGATGCGCGACCGATTGCGTGCGGGCTGCATCTTCACGTAGCGCGTGGGGGTCGAGTCGAAAGCGATGACTTCGATCAGATCGTCGGCTGAGAGGGCATCGACGGTGGCGCGCGCCGCTTGCTTGGCCATCTCCATGGGGAGACCCGTCATCGAGCCGGAGCGATCGATGGCCAGTGACATCGCCACGCTGGGCATGTCTTTGCGCCGCTCGGCATCCATGCGCACCGGAAGAATGCGCTCCACCGTGGTGTGGTACCAACCGCCCGGTCCGTAGCCGTTGGGTCCGCCGGCAAACAGGAAGCCACCTCCGAGATCGCGCAAATACGACTCGATGAGCTCCTGGGAGGACAGCGAAATCTGCTCGGCGGTGACGTCGGAGACGATGAGAAAATCGTAGCGTTCGAGCTCCCGGAGCGAGCCGGGAAACGATGAAGGTGCGCGCACGTCGACATCGAAACCTTGGCGATCGAGCCCCGACGCAAGGGGGGACCCGCGGTTCGGCTCCCCTTCGACGTAGAGCACCGATGGGCGCCCGGGGACGTCGATGGTCTCGGCCACGCGGTTGTTTTCCTGGAACTTGTCTTCGCCGAGCGGATCGAGTTCGAGACGGTAGGTGACTTCACCACCGACCCGCACCACCGATTTGAACAAGACGTCGTTGACGCCCGGCTGCAGAGCGACCGTGCGCGCACCATCGAGACCGTTGAGCGCTTCGCCCTGGTAGAGCAAGGCTTTGGCCTGGCCGGCGCGGCTGGCGTACACGTCGGCGTGGATTTCGAATGGTTCGCCCACCTTGACGCGATCGGGGAGGCGCAGGCGCTGGATGGCGACCTCGCCGGGAACTGCGCCGCGGTAAGGAACGGTGAAAAGCTTGACGCCGAGCTTCTCGGCGCGATTGGCCTCGGCCAAGAGATCGCCGTCGGTCTCGACGCCATCGGAAAAGAGGACGGCGTGTCGCAGGTATCCGGGCGGGAAGAGCCCATAGGCAAGCTGCAAAGCCGCTTGGAGATTGGTCCCCGCGCCGAAATGCGTCGCCGCGTCGGTGTCGTGTCGCGCGAGCGTCGGAGGCTCGGTCGCGGCTTCGTCCATCTCCACGAGCCGCGGCCGCCGCGCGAAGGTGATCACGCGCACCCGGTCGTCCTTTTTGCGCGCGCCGAGGAACTGACGCAGGGACCGGGCCGCATCGGCGATCGATTCCGACGAGACCGAATCGGAAACGTCGACCAAGAAAACGGTGTACACGTGCTCGGCGCGTTCGGTCCTCGCTACCCGCGACAAGGCCAGCGCCAGCGCCGTCACGAAGGCGAGGCGCAAGCCGAGCGAGAGCAGTTGTTGCTGCCAGGGAAGGTCGGCCAGCGAGCGCGGCAGGATCAAGAGAAAGAAGGGCGCCACCAGCAAGAGTCCGAGCAGGCGTGGCGAGCGCAACACGTAAGTCGTCGCACCTCGCGTCCACGCCAGCGTGGCGTCGGGTGAGTTCCATACGTAGCGGCGATAGAGGACGGCCATCGCCGCCGCGAGCACGAGGGCCAACGCCGCGAACGCGAGCCGCTGGGCGCGCGGGCTCATACGGTGATCCTCCGGTGGTAGGTCGCCCATTCCACGGTCGTGATGGCCACCGCCAGGAGAAGAAGCGCGATCCACCATTCGCTGCGCACGCCGACGTGGAATCCCTCCACCGAGCCCGTCGTCTTGCCGTCGACGGTGAGCACCGCCACCGGCTCGATCGCGCTTTCCTCGGCGTCGGCGAGGTTCGCGGCAAACTCGGCTTTCACCGCCGCACCGCGCGGTCCCGCCTCCAACGTGTAAAATCCCGCGTCGAGCCCGAGGTACACGGCGCGTCCATCCTGAACCGGCACGCGCTTCGGCGAAGAGGCGCCGGGAGCGGAGAGCCACACTTCGTCGGAGAGTGTGGGGACCGCCACGTGCCACACTTCGCCGGTGCGGAAGCTGGAGAGGTACGACGGATCTTCGGCGACGAACTCGGTCATCACGTTGAGAACGAAGAGCGGCCAAGCGATGCGCAGGACGAAGTCGCTGTCCCGGGGGTTGAATCCGAGGGCCAGGAAACGCCGCCCCGCCCGCCGCCCCGTCACGAGGAGTGCCCCCTTCTCGCTGGCTCCCACGACTTTGTCGCCGGGCTCGGGAACGAGGCGATGCGCCCTTCCCACGTAGACGTCGTCGATGGCCGTCCACCGCAAAAATGGGCTCTTTTTGTCGAGCGTATCGAACCCGACGTTGACGAGCGTCGCCGCGTCCACCTTCACGGGCGACGATTCGCCTCTCGGATCGAGATAGAGCACGCTCCCCGAGCCATCGGCGACCGGCGGTGTGACATCGTCGAAGATGGTGACGTCGAAGGTCTGCCCCTTGACGGGATACTCGGACGGCGCGACGTACGTCACGTCGAGGTACGTCGTCAAAAGCAGCGACGCCTCGAGATACGTATTGCCCGCCGTCACACAAAGGACGCGGATGCGGCGCTGATCGGGCAGCAAAGCATAGGCGTGGTCGTCGGCCGGAAGATCGTCGCGGCCCCCGTTGGCGGGCTTGATGGTCGCTTCCAAGGTGCGGCGCGCCCCGCTGAGATTGGGGTAAAAGCGCGGAAGACGCTCGCCCGGGTTCAGCTTCAGCTTGGTCACGTCGACGAGATTGCCGTCACCCAGGAGATCGAGCTCGATCTCTTCGGCTTGCTTGGAAGCGTTGTAGAGCTCGAGCATCACTTCGTAGCGGTCACGATCGAGCGGATAGCGGCGCACCGAGAATTCGGTGATGGCGACGTTGCGTCCGCCCTTGCCAATTGGCACGAAACTGATGGCCACTTGGCCAAGGTGGACGGCGCCGGCCGCGTCGCGCGGCTCCCCCAGGTTGCCGTCGGAGACGATGACGATCTCGGGGGAGGAAAGGCCGAGGAGCACGTCGGACGCGAAACGCAGCGCGCGCGGGAAATCGGCCCGGGAATCGGTGGCCCGCACCAGGGCCACCGCTTGGTCCAGATCGGCGACCTCGCCCGTCAGGGTCGAAAGCGGCGTCACCGCGGCGTCCATCTGAGCGATGAGCATGCGATCGGACCCGCCCAGGCCGCGCACCAGTTTCTTCACCTCGTCCTTGGCGGCGTCGATGCGCGCGTAGCTGGGGTTGAGAGCGGACGCGACGTCCACCGCCTTCATCGATGCACTGCCGTCGATGAGCACGACCACGTTGCGCGACTTGTTGCTGGCGAAGCCGCGCGGGTCACCGAGCGCCAGCACGAGGAGCGCCAGGAGCGCGAGCTGCACCAGCAGGGAGAGGATGCGCTTCAACTGCGAAAAGAGACTCGTCGCTTCCTTCTCGCGCAAGATGCGCTGCCAGATGCGCACGAAAGGAACGGGCACCGGGCGCCGGCGGAGCTTCAAGACGTAGAGACTCACGATCGCCGCCGCGCCGATGGCGGCGATCGTGAGGAGTGTGCTCGCGGGCAGGCCGTAGAAGTGCAAAGGGCCGCCCTAGGTGAGAAACCCGCCGCGTCGCAGCACGCGCAGGACGAGGTCGTCGAAAGGAATGTTCACCTCGGCGGGCACGTAAGGGACCTGCCGCTCGGTGCAGAACTTCCTGATCTCGGAGAGGTACGACTGGTACGAGGACCGAAACTGCGAAAGCACCTTGGGGGTCACGGTGACGTCGCGCTCCTCGCCGGTCTCGCAATCGTAGATGCGAACGTCGCCCGTCAGCTTGGGTCCCGCTTCGGACTCGTCGACGACGTGCAAGACGAAGGGCTCGAACTTGTTGTAGCGCAGCACGTTGATGCCTCGCTCGAAACCGTGCGGATCGTAGAGGTCGGACAATAGGACGACGAGCCCGCGGCGCTTGTGCTGGGCGACGAACGTCTTCATGGCGTCGCCGAGGTCGGTGGTGCCCGCCGGCTCGAGCCCGCGCAAGAACTGGAACACTTTGAAGATTCGCGCCTTGCCACGCGCGGTCGGCATGCGCTCCTCGATGCGGTCGGTGGTGGCGACGATGGTGATGCGGTCGAGGTTGGCGAGCCCCACGTAAGCGAGCGCCGCGGTGAGACGCTGCGCATAACGGAACTTGCGTTTGGATGAAAACGCCATCGACGAAGAGGCATCGATGACGAGGTAAATGGAAAGGTCTTCTTCCTCTTCGAAGAGGCGCACCAAGAGGCGACCGAAGCGCTGGTACACGTTCCAATCGAGCGAACGAAAGTCGTCGCCCGGCGCATAGTCGCGATGGTCGGCGAACTCGACGCCGCTGCCGCTCTTCTTGGTGCGTCGTTCGGCGCGAAGGCGCCCGGCGAAGACGCGCCGGCTCACGATGGCCAGGTATTCGAGCTTACGCTGGAACTCGTCGTCGAAGAGCTCGTCGTCGTCCGAGGGAGGGGGGCGGCGGGAGATCCGAGCGATCGGCTCGGACACCCGCCGCAGAACGTCGCGGACGCTCACGCGTAGCCTCGTTGGGGCATCAGACCTTGGCCTCGGGAGTCTTGGACAGGATCTCCTCGATGACCTGGTCGGTCTTCACGCCTTCCGCCTCTCCTTCGAAGTTGAGCAGTACCCGGTGGCGCAGCGCGGGGAAACACACCTTGCGCACGTCGTCGATCGACGCCGCGAAACGCCCCTCGAAGAGCGCTCGGATCTTCGCGGCCAAGAGCACGCTCTGGGCGCCGCGCGGAGAAGCGCCGAATCGGACGAAGCGTTGCGTCAGCTCGGGGGCCTCTTTGCTCTCCGGGTGCGTCGCTTCGAGCACGCGGATCACGAAGTCCTGCACGTGCCTCGCCACCGGGACCTCTCGCACCAGCCGCTGCATGCCGATCACCTCGTCGCGCGAAAGCACGGGCTCCACCACGGGATCTTGCCCAGCGGTGGTGCGGTCCAAGATCATGTGGAGCTCGTCGCGCGAAGGAAAGGTGACGTTCAGCTTGAAGAAGAACCGGTCGAGCTGCGCTTCGGGAAGCGGGTAGGTCCCTTCCATCTCCAAGGGGTTCTGCGTGGCCAAGACGAAGAACGGCTCCTCGATGGCGTAGGTCGTCTTGGCAACCGTCACCCGGTGCTCTTGCATCGCTTCGAGAAGGGCGCTCTGCGTCTTGGGCGTGGCGCGGTTGATCTCGTCGGCGAGCACGATGTTCGCGAAGATGGGCCCCTTGCGGAACTCGAAAACTTTGCCCCCTTTGGCGTCTTCGTCGATCACGGTGGTGCCGATGATGTCGGCGGGCATCAGATCGGGCGTGAACTGAACGCGCGAGAACTTGAGCGCCAGGGCCTCGGCCATGGTCTTCACGAGAACGGTCTTGCCGAGCCCCGGCACCCCCTCCAACAGCGCGTGCGAGCCGGCCAGCATGCAGGTGAGCGCGCCATCGACGACCTCGCGGTTACCGACGATCACTTTGCCGATCTCTTCGCGCAGCCGGCCGATCTGCGCTTGGAACTGCTCGACGTCCGCCTTGCCCCTCGTCATCGCGCCACCTTCTGCCATTTTTCCTCCTTCGCTAGCTCGCTACTCGCGCGGTCTGATCAGATCGAAGTAGCGCCGCACGTGGTCGTTGGCACCGGGCGGGATCTGATCGCGGTGCATCTGCTCCTCCGCGCTGGTGCGGTACTCGGTGTACACCTTCTTGTAGGCGCCCCCCTTGAAGCCGCGATCGGATGCGCCGAGGATGACCTCGCTGCGGCTCGCGCCTTGGCCGGTATCGATCCCCGCCGCTTGCACGTCGAGCGTCCCCATCTTCGGGTTGGTGGGGCGGCCGGCGACGTTGGGATCGTGGCCGTGACCCGCCGACTGTCCACCTTTGTCTTGACCGCTGCCGCCCGGCTCCTGTCCTTGTCCCTGACCCTGACCCTTCCCCTCCCCCGGCTGCCCCTGACCCTGCCCGGGCCGCCGGCCCATCACGAGGATTCGCTGCCCGCCGGGACCGATGGTGAAGGTTTGGCCTTCGTCGTCGCCCTTTCCTTGCCCTTTTTGCCCTTGCTGTCCCTCGTCGCCTTCGCCGTCTTGCTGCTGCTCGTCCTGCTTGCAGTTGGGATCGTCGGGGGGACAACTCTGCTGTCGCTTGCCCTGCCCTTCACCGCGCGCCTGGCGAATGAAGCGGCGCAGGCGCGCCATGCGCTGTGCGCCCCCCTGCCCTTCCTGGCGGAGTTGCTCACGCAGGTCTTCGAGCCGCTGGCGGAGCTCTTCTCGCTCTTCGTCGGACATCTTCTCTTGAGCGATGCGGTTGATGTCCTCGGCCCCTTGGTCGAGGTCGTCCGCGGAGAGGCCGAGCTCGCGCATGAGATCCTCGGCGGCCTTCTCGAGATCGCGGTCCAGCCGATCGAGCTTGCGGGAGGCGCGCTGCTCGGACTCGAGCTCGCGGTCGAGCCGCTCGAGCTCCCGTTCTTTTTTCTGAAAGAGGCTCCGTTCTTCCTCGCTGATCCCGCCGTCGCCCTCTTTCTTCTGCATGAGGAGCTGCTGGCGCAGCTCTTCGCGGCGCTGCTCGAGGGCCGCCAGCCGCTCTTTCTGGCCTTCGGCGGCTTTCTTCATGGCGTCGCGCAGGCGCTCGAGCTGCGCCTTGGCCAGGGTGTCCGGTTTCTCGCGCAGCTTCTTGGCGAGCTCGCGTAGCTCGCGTTCGGCTTTGGCAAAATCCTGCTTTTCGAGAGCCTCCGCGGCGGGACGGGAGAGTTCACTCTTTTTCAGCGCGGCCGCCCGACGCTTCAGCTGCTCTTCGAGCTCTTTGGCGTCGAGCGCTCGACCTTCCATCAAGCGCGCCTCGATCTCGTGCATGCGGCGGAAGGCCTCCGTGCGATCGAGCCGCTTTTGGGCGAGATCTTCCACCAATTGGTTATAAGCCTGGAGAGCGGCCAGGACCTCCGGCGTCTTGTCGGTTTCGGCGAGCTTCTTTCCGACCTCGCGAAAGAGGTCGATGTCGTCGGCCGAGAGCACGACGGGTTGGATGGTCTTGACCTGCGAGAGCGGCACCGTCTGGCGCACTTGCAAGAGTGCCAAGAAGGCGACGCCCGCCCCGAGCCCGATGGCCGCAGCGAGATCGCGCGGCCAAGAGAACGGCGCCGCCTTGCGCGGCGAAAGATGATCGGTGCGCTGGCACGCGTCGTCGATGGCCGCGTCCATGAGCGGTGTGCGCTGGGACGCGGGCAGGCCCGCGAACGAAAGTGCACTGGTCAGTCGGTCGGAGAAGCCGTGGTACACGTCGAGCGCAAGGGCGCCGGCGAACTTGGGAAGGCGCCGCAGCGACCGCCGAATCGTCTGCGCGACGATGGCCAAGAGCGCTCCCGCCACCACATCGCGCACCCCTTGTCGGGGGAATCCAGGCCACACCTTGGCGAGCGTGAGCACGAGCGCGACGGCCACGAGCGACACGGCCAACGTGGACACAAGCCCATCGAGCGCGCTCGTGACGCGCATCCGAAGCTCGGTGCGGCGTGCCGCGCGAGCGATGCGAAGCAGACTGGCTTCTCGACTCGCGTGTTCAGACAAGAGGTGGCCTCGGCCTCGGCGTTGCGTCGTGAAACGGTAGGATGGATGACGTCCACGACATTGAAAAGTTCCGCGGCACCACCACCATTAGGCCAGTCTTTGACAGCCAAGTGTGACGCCCAAATACGAAGCCCGAATTCGGCAGTCGCCTCCGCTTCCGACGCGGACCGCTCGCCGCGACCCATGTAGGTAGGACTGCCACAGCTGCTCTCGCGCGGCGCGACGCCGTGAGGGGCTCCTTTCGCAGCGTTGGGGGGACTCTCGATCAACGTTAGCGCGGTCCCCCGGCGCGTCCACTCCACCGCGGTCGATCGGCAGGCCCATGAATCGGCCTCAGCCGTGCACCCGATCCCTCCCTGAGGCGCGCAGCGCTTGCCGCCGGATCGCGGATCACGGTAACGGTTGACCTTCTCAGGCAAGCCGTATTCCAATCCCCGTCCCCCCTTAAAGCAGTACGCTAGGACCCCCCCGCAATGACAACCGACGCCACTCCCGTCGTTCTGGTCGCCGATGACGAGCCGAGCATGCTCGCGCTCGTCGGCCAACACATCAAAACCATGGGTTATCAAGTCCTCGAGGCCTCCGACGGCGAACAAGCCTGGGCGCTCGCGCAAGAGCACTTGCCCGATTTGGTGATCCTCGACGTGATGATGCCGGGCATGAGCGGGTGGGAAGTGTGCCGCAAGATTCGCGAAGACGTCGCCCTCGCGCACACGGCGATCATCATGCTCACCGGCATCGGCGAGAACCTGAATGAGCTCACTTCGCCGCTTTACGGCGCCGATTCGTACATCGACAAGCCGTTCGCGTTTCCGGAGCTCGACGAGAAGGTGCGGGGAGCGCTCACCAAGCGGCAAGCGTCGCGCCCCGGGCTCGCTCGAACCGCGCCGTCGGACGGACTCGAGCTGGTGAGGAATGGCAACGGCAACGGGGGGCACGACCATCCCCACGGCCTGCTTGCCAATCACGAAACGGAAACGGAATCCGATGCCCCCCACGCCGAAGCGGTGGACGAGGCCTGGAGCGACGACGACGAGGAAGGCGCGGAAGTGACCAACGGCGCCGACGAGTCGATCATGATCGTGGAGACCAGCTCGGTCACACGCATGCCGTCGCGACGGCAGCACCCCGGCAAGCCGCCCGCGCGCGTCAAGAAGGGCGTGCAGGGGGCACCGCGCCAGACGGTCAAGG
>DATHES010000194.1:0-45002 GCA_035318465.1 Polyangiaceae bacterium | reverse complement strand
CCGTGCGCGGGACCATCAATAAGGGACTGGGGTCGTCGACTCGGCCCGGTTGCGTCGATGGGAGAGGGTGAACCGCCAAGACGCCAAGATCTCCAGGGAACTTGGGAGAGAGGACCCTCTCCTACTTGAAATCAACTCGACGTCGCCTCGCCTTACTCATCAACTTCGACGTCGCAGTACTTCAGCGCGGCATCAAGCGCATCATCCCTACCCCATGAAAACCTTGGCGCTCTTGGCGCCTTGGCGGTTGATTTCTCTCAAACCCTCATTCATTTCGGGACGGCCTGCGGTGCTATCGACTTCCCTGATTCATGCGCGCGCCCTAACCGTTCGTCACCTCACGATGGAGGGAGACCGCCAGGACGCCAGCGCCCTCACAGGGCCGCCAAGAGATTAGGGATCTGGGGCAGGGAGTCTTTACAAAAAAGACCGAGAAGCCCTGGCGCCCTGGCGGTTTCTTCCCGTGATCCTCCCATGATGGGTGCGGCCGCACCCCACCGTCACAGGTTGCCGTGCTGGCTCGGCGTGGCTGCGGAAAGGCGGTGGGCGCGAGCGAGTGACCATCGTCCGAGCTTGAGCGGCCCGAGAGCACGGAAGAAGAACGCACAATACCAACCAATCAAGAGCAGGTTGCGGCCCCCGAGCGCCAGCAGCGCCCAGCCGTGACCCGGCTCCCGCTGCTCGAGGGCTGGCGAGAGGTAGGGGTACACGGCGGTGGTGAGAGCGCCCACCATCAGCGCAAAAAAGGCGCCCGCCGGCCCTTCGGCGGCCAACGGGAGCAGCGGCGCGATCCACAGCATGAACTGGGGAGAAAGCACTTTGCCGGCGATCATGAAGCCGAGAACGCTGGCGAACGCGGCGTGCTCGAAAGCCCGCTCGCGCTCCTCGCCCTGCCGGAGGCGGCGCACGATGGCGACCACTTGCGGCGCGAGCGCGAAGAGGATGGTGAGGGGCATCGACAAGGTGGCAAACACCGCGGGGAGGCGTCCCGCGACATGGAACGCGCCGAAGTTGTGCTCGGGTTGCACGTTGGCGATGCCGATCCGATTCAGGATGAGCGCGACCGTCGCCCAGGTGGTCTCCAGCTGGATCCCGCGCGCCGCATGGTATTTGAGAAACGAGAAAACCCCCAGCTCGGCGCGCGGCAAGAGCGGTAGCGCTGCCACGATGGCCCCCACGCCGACCCAGAGCCCCGCTGCGACCGCGTGGCGAAAGCCTTTGCGTTTGATTTCCCATGCCGCGAAAAGCGGGACCAACGCGAAGGGCCAGAGCTTGACGCAGCCGGCGATGCCGAGAAAAACCCCTGCCCAGCCCGGGCGGCGCATGCGAAAGCAGTAAATGGCGGCGAGCACGAGCGTGCCCGGTACCAGATCGAACCGCGTGTACAAGACCGGGAAGAGCGCGGCCGTGATCGCGATGTAGAGCCCGCACGCAAGCCAAGGGCGAACCGAGCCGCGCGGCGCGCCGAGCCGACTCGTAAAAAAGACGAGCAAACAGGCGGCGAGATCGAAGCATGCCATCTCGGCGGCGAAGGCCTTGGCATAGCCCACCGCTCCGCCCCAGAGGAGCGGCAGCAGGAAAACCGGCAGCGCGCCAGGCGGGTATTCGGGCTGGAAGTCGACATACGCACCCGCGCCACTTCCGAACTGGTGCGCGTATTGCTGATAGAGCCCGACGTCGAAACCGACGCCGGTGCCCAGGTATTTCACCTGCACGGCGCGCGCGATTCCCCACAGAGCGAGGACGAGAAGACCAGAGAAGCGCTCCCAGCTCGGGCCCCTACCGGCCAGGGAGCCCTGCGATCTCATCCGTCGAGCCCGCTCCAGACTTCGTAGTGGCCCGCTCCTCGTTCGCCCATCTTCAGCGTCTTGGCCAAACGAATGAAAGTCCACACCGTGCCCGCCACTTTGCGCAGCTTGGAGAATCCGACGCGCTCCTGGTAGTGAATGGGAACCTCGACCACACGGTAGCCGCATTTGGCGGGCCACAGCAGCGTGTCGATGGGAATGGCATCCCCCTCGCCGTCGAACGCGAAAGCACGGGTCACCGACGATCGGTAGGCGCGCATGCCGCTATGCAGGTCGGACACCTTCGCCCCCGCGGTCATCTGGGCCAACAGCGCGAAGGACTTGTTGGCAAGGTAGTTGGGGAGGGGCATGGCCTCGGGACGCGTCCGGGTGCGCGAGGCATTGACGACATCGACGCCGCTCTCGAGAATTCGGCGGAGGGCGGGGATGATGTGGGGCGGATAGGTGAAATCGCAGTCGAGATAGATGAGCGCGTCGCTCTGGCGGGCGGCTTCGTACATCAGGACTTCCATGGCCGGCCCGTGTCCGCGCGGGGGAAGCTGGCGGATGACGCGCGCCCCCATCCGTTCGGCGATGACCGGGGTCTGGTCCTTCATCGAGCTGTCGACGCACAGGATCTCGGCATCGGGGACCGCGGCACGGATCTCGTGCATCATGCGCTCGATACTCTCCTCTTCGTCCATGGTGAGCATCCCCACGGTGAGGCTGAGCGGCCCCGGTTCGACGGGCCTTCGCGCGACGACGACGTGTTGATAGGAGAGGAGCTTCGGCGCCACGCCGGCGAGCGCGTCCTCCCAGGGGCGCACCAGCGCGCGATAAGCCTTGTAGACGGGAAGATCGCGGTAGGCTGTGCCCGACGCTTCGGCCGGCGGGGGGAGCACCCAGCCCGCCTCGACGACGAGCGGGCGGATGGCGCGCGCCATCATGGGATTGTGCGCGACCCGCAGGACTTCGAGCCCGCTCTTTTGGACGATCTCGGTCGCCTCGGCGTGGCTGAAGAGGCGGTGCGAGCCATTGGTGTGGTAGCCGAGCTCGGGGTTGGTGACGTGGAGCAGCACGTTCCACGCCGCGCTGTTGCGCAGCGAAAGGAGCACCCGCCCTTCCTTTTCGAGGTGGTCCAGGTAGCGCCGCACGACCTGGCTGGGATCGTCGACCCCTTCCAGAAGGTCGGCGAAGAGGATGACGTCGAATTTCCGCCCTCCGAGGGCGCGGGCCACCGCCTCGGCATCGAGGGGATCGACTTCGATCACCTCGCCCATCAAGCGGCGTGCTTTGCCGGCCGCGGCCGGGTTTTTCTCGATCCCTACCACGGTGGCGCCCGTCATCACCGCCGCTGCGCCATTCAGTCCGATACCACAACCGACGTCGAGCACGGTGCGGGGACGCCCCAGCGCGGCGATCATGGCGATGTTGGCTTCTTCTAGAACTTGTTCTATTTTTTCCATGGCCGGGGGCGAGAAATTCAGCGGGCGCGGGCGACCGTCACGATCTGAAAGCCGAGGAGCTCGGGCCAGATCTGGCAAACGGTGGTCTCCACCGGCTCGACCAGCTTCTCGTAGAGCTGATAGCCGCGGTTCTCGGTGAGCGCCAGATGATTGCCGCTGGCGACGTCGTCTTTGAAAAACTTGCGCAGGAGCGGGGCGGTCGATTGCACCATCGAAGGCGTACAGCGATCGGTGACGACTTCGAGCCCGCAATAGCCGAGCATCTTCTGAATGGAGCGGCGCGTGTAAAAACGCAGGTGGGTGCGGTCGTAGAGGCCCGACCAGGCATATTCGAAGTGCCCGAAGAGCGTGCGCATGCGGTTATACCAAACGCCGTAGTTGGGGACGGAGATGATCCAGGTTGCCCCTTTTACCGCGGGGGCGCGGGTGAGCGAGCGGAGAAACTGGATGGGATCGGCGACGTGCTCGAGGACGTCGGAGAGGACGACGGCGTCGAACGGGGCCGGACTCGGCTGCGCCAGCCACCCGTCGAGCATGCCCTGGAATACCGCGTCGCACGCTGACTGGGCCAGCTCCGCGGCCCGCGCATTCGGCTCGATACCGGTGACGTGCACCGCCGACGAAAGCTCGTGAAACGCGCGGGCATTCGCGCCACAGCCGCACCCCACGTCCAGGATGCGCGCCCCCGGATTCGTGCCGAGAACCTGCTCGCGCATGAGGGAAACGATGACCCGGTTGGGACGTTCGATGTAAGAGTAGGCCGTACTCGCCAGGTCGAGGGGGAAAGGAGTGTCCATGGAGAGACGCCGCAAAGCTGGCTCAGACCGCCCGGGAGGGCAACCAGGAACTGCACCCCCGAGCCGCATGGGCCACCGTGGTATAGAGAGGCGCCCGGCGCGCGCCAGAGGGCGGCGGGCTATCTTCGCGACAAGAGACACTAACCCTGGGGTTTTTTCATGACCGATGCTGCATCTTCTTTCGAGCCTAACTTGCAGGCTCGAGCTCGCGACCTGTTCCTGCTGGAACGCGCCGAGCGCGCGGTCAGGGCTTTTACACCGGAACAGCATGCCGCCGTCCGCAAGCACTTCGATGCTGCCCAGCGGCGCGCCAGCGTAGCAGACGATCTGAGCGACGATCGCAACGTCGCCGTCGCGTACGTCCTCTACCGCGAGGCGGTCACGCTGCTCATCGCCGCGGTGTTGGCGTCGCGCGACGCCAGTCGGACGGATCTCGACGACCTTCGTGCATCGACCGCGTTCGACGCTTTGACGGAGCTCGCCGCGGCGGGTCGAATTCCCCCGCTTCCGGAGTACGTCGGCCAAGCGCGCAAGCTTCTTTCGGAAGACGAGCCGCTCGCCTTCGACCGACGCGCACCCGAGGATCTCCTCTCCCGACGAAAGAGCGTGGAGTTCACCCTGCGCTGGCTGCAGGAGCTCATCGAACCGCGCACGCTCAACGAGATCCGCGCCACGCGCCTGGTGCGCCTCTTCATCACCGCCGCCTTGATCGCCTGCATGATCGGATGGATCGTCGTGCGGGTCACGCGTCCCGTCAACATCGCCCTCAACAAGCCGGTCACCATCAGCCAGCGGCATCCGGCGAGCACGGCCCCCGCCGACAACAGCGGGATCGTCAATGGCGACATCGAAGGGTCCTACGGGGCCCATACCGCGCCGGCCGCGGCGGGGAGCTTCGCCTGGGTCATGGTCGATCTCGTGCAGCCGACCAGCATCAAGAAGGTCAAGGTGTTCAACCGCGCCGACGGCTGGTTCGACGAGAGTCTCCCGTGGACCATCGAGTTTTCTGACGATGGCACCACCTTCAACCCCGTCGACACGCGGACGACGGGCTTCACGGCGCGCTCGCCGTGGATTTACGAAGCCAAAGGTGTAAAGACGCGCTTCGTGCGCGTCCGTTCCAACAGCTACCTCGCGCTCACCGAGATCGAGATCAACCCGTAGCGCCGCTCTGCTTGCCGCTCCACCGGCGCGCACGCAGAGCCCAAGCCGGAAAGCTTCGCCGCGCGCGCGGGACGCCGAAGGCGAGAAGAGCGGTCAAGCAAAAGAGGGCTAGGCCCGCCTTGAGACCCCGCGGATAGTAACGAAAGACGACGCGTCCCGTGCCACCCTCGGGCACCGGAGATGCGACGAGGTGTTTCCATTCGACGGCGACTCGTCCGTTGGCGCTCCAGCCGGGATCGGCGTTCTGGTTGTAGACCACGAAGGCGCCCGGGCTCGCGCCGCGCACGTCGACGGTGGCGGAGTTGGTGGTCCAGTGCGCGATGCGCGCCTCGCCGTTTCCATCGGAGATGTACGCTTCGCCGTGGTAGTCGGGCGCGCCGCGTGCCGCGGCGTGTCCCCCTTCGAAGAGGGGTGTTCCGTAGGCGATGACCACGCCGACGTTGGCGAACATGGCGAGGAGCACCGATTCGGCGTGCGGATCGGGGTTCTTGTATTGGTACGGCGAGCGCAGTTCTTGATGGAACTCCGCATTGCGGGGAATCTCGTCCGGCGGAACCAGATGGAAGGTCGTGCCCATCGTGTCGCGGGCGACACCGGCGAGGTCGAACGCGACGAAGAGCACGGGGCCGAGCAAGACGAGGTCGAGCCAGTGCCGCTTGCCGATCATCTGGTCGAGCCAAGGACCGACGGCGCTGACGAAGGCGAGCCCGAGCAGCAGCACCATCGGGTAGAGGTAGCGCGACGGTACCCACTGCGACGAGAACATGGGCAGCTGGTGCAAAAGGGGCCAGGGGGCGCTCGGGTGAAACGAGCCCATGCCGAGCAAGAGCGCGACGAGGCCCGCCATCCGCAACGCTTGGCCGCGCGGCCGGCGGGCGAAGAGCACGCCCACCGCGAGCACCGCGACGCCGGCCCACCCGATGTAAAGGCCGTACTCGTGCCAGCCGTGAATGGGGACCGCCACCGGCCTGCCGTAAAAAGGTTGGCTGTGCTCGGTCATCATGACCAAGAGTTGGTTGACGTCGACCACCTCCGGGGAATTGATGGTGCGCGGCGTGCGCTTCATCGTGTCGAAGATGGGAAGGAGCTTGGGCGCGGCGAAACCGAAGGCGGTCGTTCCGACCACGGCGAGCGCCACGAGCGGCTGCAGCGAGCGGTAAAGGACGCTGACGACGAGCGCATAGACGCCGAGGGTGAGGGCCGTGTGCGGCGCCGGATAGATCCCGCCCATGTAGATCATGAGCGCCATGATCATCCCTCCGTACACCGCCCAGCGAAGGTTGCGGCGCTCGACGGCCATGTCGAAAAACAAGAAGACCCACGGCATGAGCGCATAGCGCATGTGCCAGGTATGTCCGGCCGTCATTTGCAGGGCCCAGCGGCCGTTCAAAGCGAAGAGCACGGCGACGAGAGCGCGCAAGGCGGCGCTGCGCGTGAAGCGCGAGGTCAAGAGGTAAGCTCCCACCAGCGCCGTCACCGCGCTGCCGGCAGTCTCCAGGCGAATCGCGATTTGGATCGGAAAGAGAAGGTAGATGGGAAGGTAAGGGGAAATGAAGTTGGTCGCCCCTTCGACATAGCCCCACGCCGGATAGCCGCCGGAGATGTACGGGTGCCACCATGGCCCTTCGCCGTGACGTAGCGCGAGCACGGTGATGTAGCGGTAGGCGGCGTGCGAATCCCAGTCGTGGAAGCCGAACGTCCGCAGATCCGTGAAAAAGGGCTTCAGCGCGGAGGCGAGGGCGAGGGTCAGTACCAACCAGGACGCGGCTCGAGCTGCCTCTTTGAACCACGACCGCGGGCCGGCATCTTTCATTCGTCGTTCATCGCGGGACCGAAGAAACCACCCCCCCCATCTTTGTCAAGCCCGACGCGTGAGCAGGCCGACCGGCACGGGTACCGGCGAGCGCGACGTCGGCACGGCGCCCATCCACGACGCGACTCCGCCGCAAATTCGCGACGCTCTTCCGAGCGATCGGGGCGGACGCCCGTTCGGCTCCCGTCGTTTCGGCGGGATCTTGCGATCGCTCCGTCGAAGGGCTACTAGCTTGCTCCTTGCTTCATTCGGCAAGCCACGTCACGCGATGATCCGATGAGCCAAGCGACAGGAGCCAGCAAGCTGATTCCCGGGCCTTTTCGCGAGGTTCTTCTGCTCGAGCGCGCGCTGCAAGCGGTCGAAGCGCGATCGCCCGATCAGGCCGCCAAGATCCGCGAGCTTGCCACCGCCATCGATGCCCGCTTGGCGGCGGCCGAGTCTCTGGCCGCGGGAGACCAGTTGGCGCCTGCACTCGTGATTCTGCGGGACGCGGCGTATCTCGCAGCGCAAGCCGTGCTCGTGGCTCGT
The DNA here is from genome assembly GCA_035318465.1 of Polyangiaceae bacterium. GTDB lineage: Bacteria > Myxococcota_A > Polyangia > Polyangiales > Polyangiaceae > DASWDH01. The sequence continues at coordinate 37,447 of DATHES010000194.1, read as the reverse complement.
GGCGAGCCAGAGGACTCCGCGCGATCGGATGACGGATTGCAGCGCATCGCGGAGCTCGTCGAGGCTGGTCAGCTCACCGGTGCGCCCGAAGGATTGGCGACGGCGCGCGACCTACTCAGCAACGCCAACCGGCTGGTCTTCGACGAGCTGCCACCGTCGGAAGCCATGAGCCGGCGTCTCGAGGTCGAGGCGACGGTCAACTGGCTGCGCGCCATGGTCGAGCCGAGGACAGCGGCGCAGATCAAATGGAGCCGCACCTTTCGCCTCTTGTTCGTGGCTGCGGTCGTGCTGGGCGCGGTGGTGGGGCTCGTCGGCTGGGGCGCCAGCAAGCTCCTTTCGCCGAAGAACCTCGCCTTCGGCAAACCCGTCCAGTTGAGCAGTCGCCGACCCAACTGCGGCACCTCGAGCCCGGAAGGATTGCCCCCCTCGGGCCTGGTCGACGGCTCCAAGAGCGGAACCTACGACATCTGCACGAACTCGGAAGTCAATCCCTGGGCCATCGTCGACCTCGGGCAAGTCCATACGCTGACCAAAGCCGTGGTGTATGACCGCGACGATTGCTGCTGGGGGCAGTACGACTTGCCGACGGTTCTCGAGATCTCCGTGGACGGCAAGGACTACGCGGAGGTCGCGCGCCAAACCGCCGCCTACACAGCGGCGAAACCGTGGGTGGTGCCGCTCGGTGGTCGCACGGGGCGCTTCGTTCGCCTCCGTGTCGACTCGCGCGAGCCGCGCGAGCTCGTGTTGACCGAGCTCGAGGTTTTCGGCAGCGGCCGCTGATCCGCGGCATCACCATGCCGTCGGTTCGCTGACAGCTAGCCGCGCGAGCGGCGCGCCATGAGGACGAAGCCGAGCGCCTCGGTCGGATCGGGCAGCACGCGATCGAGAACGCGCGCGCCGAGCGCGATAGTGGCCATGGTAGGCGCCACCCAGGGCACGGTCCACCAGCGCGCTCCCCGTTCGGAGACGCGCTCGTGACCGAGCTTGCCTAGCGACTGCGCCACGGCGTCGATGTGCGCGACATTGAGCGCGAGGTACGAGTTGAGCTTGTGCCCGATCACGCTGAAGAGCCCCCCGCGCGGCTCCATGTGGGTGACGTGCAGGCCAGCCTGTTCGCAGAGCAGCCGCAAGGCATGCGGTGAATACCTGAAATAGTCGTGCGGCTCCTCGTGCAGACGAAAGCAGAACGGAGCACTGAGCAGCAGCAGCCCGTCGTCGCGCAGCACACGCCCCATCTCCACCACCAGGGCGGCGGGCGCGGGCGTGTGTTCGAGGACTTGAATCGAGACCACGGTGTCGAAGCACTTGTCCTCGAAGGGGAGGACCTTGCCGTCATAGACGAAGTCCGCTTTCCCCGGCTTCGACGCAGCGCTGGTCTCGGCGAAGGTCTCCGAGTATTCGATGCCGAGATAATCATCCACGAAAGGCCGAAAAATATGCTCGTAGGGTTTCTCTCCGCACCCCACGTCGAGCAGTCGCCCTTTGGTCTGTGGCGCGAGCGCGGTCAGCGACTTGATGAGCGAGGACGCTTCGAGGTCGACCCAATCGGAGAGCGTGCGCGCGGTCCTCGCCAGGGGCTCGAACGAAAGCGCTTTGGCCAAGACGGCCTGCAGAGGAAAGGGCGGCACGCGGGGGCTTATAGCATGGGCGTCGTGCGGTCGACGACGGAGCACGGGAGTCATGCTAACAAGACCGCCGAACATGAAAATCTCCATTGCTGGTTCGGGGTACGTAGGCCTTGTGACAGCGGCCGGCCTTTCGGAAATGGGCAATCATGTCCTCTGCACGGACGTGAGCGAGGAGAGGGTAGACGCGCTGCGCCGCGGAAAGATCCCGTTCTTCGAGCCGGGGCTCGCCGAGATCGTCGCCCGCAACGTACGGGGGAAACGCCTTTCGTTCAGCACCCGCATCGAGGGAACCTACACCGGCAGCGACATCTATTTCATTGCGGTCGGGACTCCCGCTGGCGAAGGTGGCCGCGCCGATTTGCGCTCCGTTTTTGCGGCCGCCGAAACCATTGCCAAGACAGCCACCAAACCGGCCCTCATCGCCGTCAAGAGTACGGTGCCGGTTGGCACGTGCGACGAAGTCGAGAAGCGCGTCCGCTCCGTCGGCGATCAACCCATTCGCGTCGCTTCCAATCCCGAGTTTCTCAAGGAGGGAGCCGCGCTGGAAGACTTCTTCCGGCCCGATCGCGTCGTCATCGGCGTGAGCGACGAAGCCACCGAGGAGGCGATGCGCGATCTCTATCGTCCACTGCAGCTGTCGAGCGAGCGTGTGCTGGTCATGGACCGGCGGTCGGCAGAGCTGTCCAAATATGCAGCCAACGCCATGTTGGCGGTGCGCATCTCGTTCATGAACGAGCTGGCGCAGCTGTGCGACTCGGCCGGGGCCGACATCAACTCCATCCGCCACGCCCTCGGCTCCGACCGGCGCATCGGTCCGCACTTTCTCTATGCCGGTCCCGGCTACGGCGGCTCATGCTTTCCCAAGGACATCTCGGCGCTATCGGCATTGGCCGTCGATCACGGCAAGGCGCTCGGCATCGTCGATGCCGCGGCGAGCGCCAATGCGCGCCAGGGGCAGTACGTCATCGACCGCGTGCTCTCGCTTTTCCCGGAAGGGCTGTCCAAAAAGGAGATCGCGGTGTGGGGTCTCGCCTTCAAGCCGGAAACGGACGACGTGCGCGACTCACCGGCGGGGACGCTGGTGCGGCGTCTGCTCGAGCTCGGGGCTCGAGTGCGGGCACACGATCCGGAGGCCGCCGCCAACTTCGCCGCCGCCTACGCGCCCAAGGCGGCGTATTTCGACAACGAGTACGACGCGCTCGACGGCGCCGACGCGCTGGTGCTGATGACGGAGTGGCGCCATTTCCGCAACCCGGACCTCGAGGAGCTGAAGCGGCGGATGAAGACGCCGAAAATCGTCGATGCGCGCAACATCTGGTCGGTCTTCGACCTGAACGAACGCGGTTTCCAGTACCTCGGGGTCGGAACCACCGCGGGTCGCCAGCGATGACCGCCGATCCGGGCCGCGCGGTGCTCGTCACCGGCTGCGCCGGCTTCATCGGATCGCACCTCGTGGAGCGGCTCCTCGATGCCGGCCACACCGTGCACGGCGTCGACAAGCTCGACGACTACTACCCTTCTCACCTCAAGATCCATCATCTCCAAGGGAGCCTCCGTCACCCGCGTTTTCGGCTCGACGTGCTCGATCTGGCCGACGCGGTGGCCGTGGAAGCGTACGCTCTGCGCAGCCCGAAGCCGGACGTGGTCGTCCACCTCGCCGCGCTGGCCGGCGTGCGTCTCTCACTCACCGACCCGGCGCGCTACGTCCGCGCCAACATCGTCGCCACGCAGAACGTGCTCGATGCATGGTCGCGCGCCGGTATCCCGCTCGTGTTCGCCAGCTCGAGCTCCGTCTACGGCAACGACAGCCGCACCCCTTTTTCCGAAACCGAGCCTTGCGTCAGCCCCCCGAGCCCCTACGCCGCCACCAAGCGCAGCGCCGAGCTGCTCTGCGTGGTTGCCCACCACATCCACCGCTGCCCCATCACCATGCTCCGGTTTTTCACCGTTTACGGCCCGCGGCAAAGGCCCGATCTCGCCATTCGTAAGTTCTCTACCGCCATTCTTCGGCAGAAAGAGGTGACCGTCTTCGGCGATGGTTCGATGGCGCGCGATTTCACGCACGTGAGCGACGTCGTGCGCGGCGTCGAGCACGCCATGAAGGAGAGCGAAGGAATCAAGACGGTGAACCTCGGCAACTCCTCGCCGTGCACCGTCACTGATCTGGTTGGCAAGCTCGGACAGGCGCTCGGGCTCGAGCCGCGCGTGCGCCGCGTCGACCGGCCCGTCGGTGAGATGGACGTGACTTTCGCCGACGTCAGCAAGGCGCACCAGCTTTGGGGCTGGCAGCCCCAGATCGCCCTCGACGATGGCCTACGCGATTTCGCCGCATGGATCAAAGCGGAGGAGGCGGCGGGGCGTAACGTCTGAGGGGGCTCAGCGGTTCATCTGGCCCGGCTTGGCGTAGACGTAGATGATGGGCACGCCATCGTAGACCCCGAGGTAAGCGGGCCTCGTGGTTCCGTAGGAGCCCCAGATCTGGTACTCGATGGTTTGCATGTGCTCTTCGTGATGATAGAGCGCGAAGTTGCTGCCCGGGATGGACCAAGCGGCGCTCACGTGTGGCAAGAGTCGTCCGTCGTGATGCAGCATGTCCCACGACTCGCCCGCTGTATCGTGGATGTAAACGGACTGCCCCGGCGAAACGTGCTCGTTGAGCCAGTCGGTCACCGCCCCCGTGGTAAAGCCCCAGAACTGTCGATTGAGCCCCAGCGTCGCCGCGCCCGACGCGCCACCCACCAGCGGCGTGTAATTCGATAGCCCCCAGGGGTGCGAATGTACCGTTTCCGCCAGCGGCGCGGCGAGGACCGCCGCGCCGAGCACGGCATCGACGGCTCGCGCGGGCAGACGCGCAAAAGAGCCACGCTGAACGAGCTGTCGCACCTGCCCGCTGACCCACACGAACCCCGTGCCCGCAAACAAACAGAGAAACGGATAGGCGGTGAACCAGTGCTTGGTGCCGCCGAAGATGGGATACGTCGTGGACAACGCCCAAGGCGCGTACTGGGCGAAGAGACCGATGGCCCACAAGAGATCGGTGGCGCGAGGATCGTAATCCTTGGCCTGCACGGAGAAGACACCGGCGATGGTTTGACGCACGCGCGAGGCGGCGCCGATGAAAAAGAGCAGCAGCGTCACGGAAGGGACCGTGGCCGCGGTCATCACCCACGCATAAGCGCGCGGCGAGGGAGCGTGCCAGTACGTCTCCCCCAAAAAGACCATGTTGTAATATTCGTGACCGAGATGAAACTGCGCGTATCCCTTCACTCGCTCGACGGTGTCGAACCAGATCCACGGCCACAGCGCGAAAAAGACGAGGGGACCGATGGCCGCCATGCCCACCAAGGCGGGGGGCACGCGCAGCTGACCGCGCTTGAGTCCCCGCCAGATGAAGCGCCCGCGTGCCAAACAAGCGTGCAAGACGAGCGCGGGAGGCAAGATCCAGGAGTTGTGCTTGGTGTCGAGGGTGAGCCCGAAGACGATGCCCGTCGTGATGGCCCAACCGAGGCCGAGGTTCTCCAGCGAGCGCCAATAGCAATAGGCGCAGAGCGTCCACATCACCGCGATGGGCACGTCGAAGCAGTCGAGGTGCGCGTGGTAAAAGATGCGCGGCATGAGCGCGAAGAGCAGCGCGGCCACGATCCCTACCGTGCGCGAGCGGGCCCGCGCCCCCCACAGGTAGATGAGCCACACGCCCCCCGCGGCGAAACACATTCCTCCGAAGCGGTAGCTCGTCCCTTCTTCGGCGAAGAGGTGCCACTTTTTGAAAAGGAAAGTCCACGACAATCCGAAGACCGATTTGACGAACGCCGGATGCTCGTGGTTGTTCGACCAATACGCGTCGACGGTGGTGCGCTGGATGGCTGCGGCGGGGTCGCGGAAGAAGAGCTCGAACCAGGCGGCGTAGGCCGACGAGGCGCGAAAGTAGAACCCCTCGTCGCGCGCATACCCGATGCCCCGCGCGGTGTGCACCAAGACGACCAAATAGACGACGGCCAGCGTCGCGCCGATGAGATGATCGACGAAGTAACTCTTCCGCGACATTCCCCGTCGTCGAAGACTCATCGCGAATCGGCCTCGAAGCAGACGTGGGTGCCACCGCCGGGCGCGTTTACCCGAAATTCCACATCGGCATTCCGCTGAGCGGCTGACGCTGGCAGAGGGAACTCGAACGGCTTCCAGAAATCGCCCGGCGCGTGAACGACGGTGCCAACCTCCTGGCCGGCGACCATCACTTTGACGGTGAAGGTGGGCACGGCGCGATCGCGTTCGATGAGCCACCCGGCGCCGGCATGCCCGTGGATCATGGTCCCGAGCGGCACGGCGCGAAAATGCGTCACCAACTCGGCGTCTGCGCCGGGCGGGTGCGACCAAACGCAGCGGCGCGGGTGCTGCTTCTCGTCCTCGACGATCGTCACCCCCACGAACACGTGGTTCGGTTCCCCGGAGCAAGCGAAGCGCGCGCTCGGATAGACGGGCGGGCCCCCGAGTCCGCCGCTTTCGAGGGGAGCGTTGGGCGTGAAAGCGCAGTCTACCTTGCCGATTTTCTTCTCGATGTGCACCGCCGCTGCCGACGGGTCGACGTGATCGACGAAATCGAAGGTGAGATGGGGACGCGACGGGTTCTGCATGGCGCGAAGCGTGAACTTTCCTTGCCGCTCTTCGCGCGCCACCTTCCAACCCTCGAGCTCGGGCGCGCGACGACCCATGATCGACACCTCGAGCGCTTCGGCGTAACGCGTCATGTCGGGGCGCGCCACGTCGCGGACCGGCATCAGCTCGTCGCCGAACGCGAGGCGCGCCATCGGCTCGGCCCAGTAAGGCGCAACTACCACGGCACTTTCCGACTTGTACCAAGCAGCCACCAGCGGTCGCACGGCGGCCCACTCTTCGGTCTTCGGTGCGCGTCGTGCAAAATAGAAATGCGCGCCGAGCTCGGCCAGACCGAAGACCGGCACGAGAAGCGCCAGGTAACGCGCCTTGCCGGCCTTCTGCGGTAAAGGGTTCCCTCTGGCCAGCCCGGGGGCGTCCGTCATGGGGCCATCTTGCACGGAGGTATCGACCCGGCAACGTTTGCCCGCCGCGGGTGTATTGAGTATGCCCTCTTCAGCATGCGCTCATTCATCGTAGGGGGAGCAGGATTCATCGGCAGCCACCTGACGGACAAGCTCGTCGAGCACGGCCCGGTGACGATCTACGACAACTTGTCGGTGGGTAAACGGGAATTCGTTGCCCGCCACCTTTCGAGCGGGGCAGCAACCCTCGTCACCGAGGACGCGCTCAACTTGGAAGCACTCACCCAGGCCGTGGCCGGCCACGACGTCGTCTTCCACTTGGCGGCCAATCCCGAGGCGCGCTGGGGCCTCGAGCGAACCCGGCTCGATCTCGAGCAGGGGACGATCGCCACCTACAACGTCGTCGAAGCCATGCGACTCGCCGGTGTGCGGCAGCTCGTCTTCTCGTCGTCCGGCACGGTGTATGGAGACACGGCCGAGCCCTGCGGCGAGCTCGACCTGGGGAGCCTCCCCATCTCGCTCTACGGCGCCAGCAAGTTCGCTGGCGAGGCGCTCATCTCGGCCTACGTGGAATGCTTCGGCCTCAACGCGATGATCTTCCGCTTCGGCAACGTGGTGGGCCCTCGCGGCACGCATGGAGCCGCCCTCGATTTTCTCAAGAAGCTGCGCGATGCGAAAACGTATCTCGAGGTACTCGGCGATGGGCGCCAAGCCAAGCCTTACCTTTACGTCACTGACTGTGTGTTGGGACTCTGTTTCGGGCTCGATCATCTGCAAAAGACGATGGCCGCCCACCCTGCGGCGACATCCAAAGGCTCGCGCGGGCACCTGAAGATCTTCAACCTCGGGCCCGCCGATTTCACCTCCGTGCGCCGAATTGCCGAGCTCTGCGTCGCGGCTTCTCCGTACCCAGCAGCTGAAATCCGCTACACCGGCGGCGAACGTGGGTGGCCAGGCGACGTGCCGCAATCCCGCCTCCAACCCGATGCGCTCGCCAGCGCGGGATTCCGCGTCCAATATTCCTCGGACGACGCAGTCCAAATGGCCGTTCGAGCGCTGGTAAAGGAGGTTTTCGGGTAAGCGTCCGTCCGACGCGAAGCTTCTCGACTTCGGCTAACCTGAAAGGAGTGCCTCGTGCATTGCCTTTTTGGATCGCGGCTCTCGGTGCGCTCGGATGCGGCGCGCCGTCCCGTCCGCCGGCCCTCGTCGACGACCCGCCGTTGCAAGACGGCGGATCAGGCGGCATCGGGGGTGGCGGCGGAGGCTGCGTCGATGACGCCGCCGCGCCGCCGTTACCCGATGCCCAGGGGCTCTGCGGCAACACGTTCCTCCAAGCGACGAGCGAGCCACCGAACATCTACTTCGTGATCGACCGCTCCGGCAGCATGCAGGAGATCGTCGACGGTCAGATGAAATACGACGCGGTGGCCACGGCATCGGTCGCGCTCGTACGCAGGTTGGGCGCCCAGGTCAACGTGGGCGCCGCGGTGTTCCCCGGGCCCCTCCTCGACGACGGTTGCGGCACGGGCGAAGAGGTTCTTCCCACCCAACCCGGTGACCCGCTCCAAGTGGGAGCGTGCGCCGCCGACGGCGACGTGACGCGAGCATTCTCGCGAACGATCAGCTTGCCCTCCGGCACGTTGCCCATCGGCGGAACGCCCACCGGGGCGACCCTCGCTCGACTCCGTCCGACACTGGCCGCCCTGCCCGGCCGCACCGTGGTCATCCTGGCCACCGACGGCGGACCCAATTGCAACTCCGCCGCCACCTGCGACGCGAGCAAATGCATTCCCAACATCGAGCATTCCCCTTCCTGCATGGACGGGGTCAACTGCTGTAGCCCTGCACTTTACGGCCCCGCGTCGTGTCTCGACGACGTGGCCACGCTGGCTGCCGTCGGGGCACTCGCTCAGCGAGGCATCAAGACCTACGTCGTCGGCATCCCGGGCAGTGCGCCGTATGCCACCTTGCTCGACGAGCTGGCGCGAACGGGAGGAACGGGTCGACCCGCCGGCGGCGCGGCGTACTACGAAGTCGATCACTTGACCGAGCTCGATGACATTCTCGCCGCCATCGGATCGACCGTCGTCCTGAGCTGCCACCTGCACCTCGAAACACCGCCACGCGAAATGAGCCTGGTCAACGTGTACCTCGATCGTCAGCTGGTGGCGTACGGCGGTCCCGATGGATGGGTGTGGACCAACCTCGGCGACGCGGGCACGACCGAGGGCGGCCGTGCGGACGACGGAGGCGCCACCGATGCCACGGACGAGGACGGCAGTGGCGAAAGCGACGGAGCGGGGCCGGAGGATGCGACGAGCGCCGACGCATCGACGCCCGGTGAAGACGCCGGAACCGGTGCCGGCGACCCGATGGAAGCTTCCACCCGCCTGCCGCGCCACGACCTCGATCTGCTGGGTGCAGCTTGCGACCTTCTCCTGAGCGGAAAGGTCCGCCAGGTTCAAGTGGTCTTCGGCTGCCCCACCATCACGCCGAAGTGAGCGCGCCAACGACCGGCGCTCAGTGCAGCGTGTGCCACTGTCCTTCGTGCTCGACTTTGGGCACTTCCGGCTCCGGTGCGTGCATCGGCGGTTCGACGCGCTCTTCGCGCCGACTGAGCACGATGTGAACGCGGGGAGCGTCCAGCGCGGCTTTGGCACGCAAACGCTTCTGTCCCTTGGCGCGCAGGGCCGCCAGGCGGCGGCGCCGCGCCGCGCGGACGAGCACGAAGCCAAGCAGACCGAGCGACGGCAGACCGACACCGCCCAGAATCGTCGTCAGGGTGGTCCGGCGGCCGAGCTCGCTGCGCCATTCCCGCTCGAGCACCGCGATGTCCGACACATAGCCAGCACCGAGCGCGCTGCCCACTTCCTCCCCCTGCCGCAAACGTTCGACCGCCGCCGCAAACTTGGCGGTTTTTTCCGGCTTGAGCAGGAACGTCAGAAAGTCGGTGGCCTCCGCGGCGGCGAGGGCGCCTTGCGCGCCCCCTTTTTCGAAGGCGTGATCGAGCTCGGCGGTGGTATGCGTCCGGCGTCGCAGCGCGGTCCGATAGAGCTGCCACTCGCGTGCCCACTCCCCCTCACGTGCGAAGCGCGCCGCGAAGCCTTCTGAAAACCACCGCGGCAAGGTGCGCCCACCGACGGCTTCCCAAAGCGCCAGGCGCGCGAGCTCGAGTCGGAACGCGCTCCCGAGCTCGGCGGAGTCACCGCCGCCGAGGGACAGGACGATCAGGCGGAGTTGCGGATAAACGACGCTCGTCTGCTGCGGGTCAGGCGGCGATCCCGATGGCGCGAGCGTGCTCATTTCTTCGATCCCGCGTGCGACGCGGACTTCGACGCCCTCGAGCGGCGTCTGTCCGAGAGCCTCGGTGAGCTCGGCCCGTAGCTCATCCGCCTGGGCGACGATTCCCCCCACGCGATCGCGCGCCGACGGCGGATACTGAAACTCGATCCACGCGCCCTCGTGGGAAAGAAAGCTGACCGGGATGGGCGGCTTGCGCGGCACGTCGAACGAGCCGGTCTCCGCCTCCGGCGGAGGCGGCGGCACCGCTCCGAGCGAGAAAGGACTGACTCCTGCCGATGCACGCGCTGCCGCCGCGAGGGTCACGACCCCGGCCAATGCCAGCGCCACGCAACGCGAGAACAACATCCCATTCGGGATTCTACACGAAGAGGCCCCTCGCCGCCCGTCGCGCCGGCCGGCCTTCCGTCGCATTTCCTCCCGCCGCTGTGGCCACCGGAGCCCCCTTGGCGGCGGCCTCGCCGCATCTCAAGTGGCCGCCTCGCTGAATTGGCCGATCGTGATCGGGTACGGCGAAAAACTGACCGCGCCGTGTTAGTCGCTGCGACGTGCCGATCCCAGAATTCGCAGCAAGAAGAGGAACAGGTTCAAGAAGTTGAGGTAAAGACCGATGGCGGCGCCCACAGCGTCGCGGTTGGTGGGGTCTCGCAGGATCCGCGAGGTATCGAAGAGGATGTAACCGCCGAACAAAAGGACGCCGACGCTGGCAATGGCCAGCGAAAATGAGGCCCCTCCGACGAAGAGGCTGAGCAGGCTGGCACCGATGAGCACCCACAGGCCCATCGAGAGAAATCCTCCGAGAAACGAGAAGTCGCGCTTCGACAGAAGCGCATAGCTCGTCAGACCGGTAAAGCCGAGGACGGTCAAAAGAAACGCGTCGCGTACCGGGGCGGGCGAAAGCGTCGTTCCCTGGGTGGCTTGGACCTGCACGAACCACAGCATGGGCGCGATGTAGAGACCGCTGACGAACGAAGCGCCGAAGAGCGCCGCCACGTTCACCCCCGGACGCTCGCGCACCATCGAAGCACCGAAGAAAGCGCCGAGGAACATCATCATTCCGATGATCCAGTGGTTGGCAAAAAAGCCGACCAGCGGGGGGACGGTGACCATCGTTCGACCGATCGGAACGGTCACCCGCGACAGGTCGGCACCCGCGTAGAGCGCCACCAGCGCTCCGGTCGATGCCGTCACCACGCTACCGGTGAAGAGCGAGTAAACTTTCCTAAGGAAAACGAGCTTTTCGGCGGGTGCCTCGACCAGCGAACCGGCCTGCCCGACTGACCTCGGTCGAATCATTTCATTCATGAGGGCGTAACGTAGCCATCGCCCAGTCGGCGTCAAATGGCAGCCGACCAGCGCGACGCGCTAGCGGTGCGGCGGGGGGCTCGGCGCGACCTCGGTGCCGAGCCCGACCGTTTGACCGATCGCAGCGGCAAAAGGGGCTTGCTCGACGACGCGTCTCGACAGGTTCGGCGACTGAACGAGCGAGCTTAGAGCGATGGAACCGAGCAGGGCGAGGCCGCCAGCGCCGCTCCAGGAAGCCAGCTGTGCCCGACGGGGGGAAACGTCCCACAGCGCGGCCAGAGCCGTCGCTGCGACCGCCAAGCTTCCATCGACCAAGAGGGCGTACACGCGATCGGCGAGCGAGGCATCGGCAGGTCCGCCCGCTCCGAGCGCACCGATGATGACGGCCGCCAGGATCAGCAGTCCGGCCGAAAGCGCGACGACGAGCGCGAAGTCCTTGCTTCTGGCGCGCGAAGACAAGCGCGGCAGGACGCTGACCGTGAATCGCCACGCCCCGAGCGCGGCGAGCCCGTTGACGACGAGAGCCAAGGCGGCGAACGTGGCGCCGCCGAGAGCACGGTGGTGCGTCGTCGCTTTGAGAACGGTGGCGAGGACCGCATCGGCGGGAAGGGAAAGGCAAAGCCAAACGCCGGCGCCCCAAAGAAGCGGCGCGGCCGAGCTCGGCTTCCGATCACCGAGCGATCGCCGCGCAAGACGCATGGCGGCGATGAGCCCCGCCAGAGGGACGCCGACGAGCCCGGCGATGGCCGGCCAGGCGGCGAGGAAAGCGATGCGATCATCGGCTACGCGCGCCGCGGCCGGCGCCGAGGCGATGAGCGCGGCGATGGGTCCGGCCATCAGTGCGGCCGGCGCGATCAGAACGGATCGAGGCATTGAAACCTGGGACCCGAGAACAAGGCGTCCGCCGTGGCGAGCGCCGCGCCTTTTCCGCGCAGCAGCCCGAGCTCGGCCGCATCGCTCGGCCGCAAGCCGGCCGCGACGATCGAACCGAGCGTGGACAGCGAAAGGTCGATGGCGTGCCCTCTATTTTTCTTTTCCGCGCTCGCGCTGCGGCCCCCGTCGTTCACGATTTCCCCAGCGCCGTTGCGGACGACGAGGTGCATCGTCTTCGACGTGGTGGACGCCGGCTCCGACACCACGATGTCGAGCTCGCCGTCGACGGGGTAACCGCGCAGCGTGAGCGCGCGCGCGGCGTCCGCCAGTCGAAGCATGGGGCCCGCCCCGAGCGTCCCCAGCGGGTGCTGGATGGACGCCGTTCCTCGCCGCCATCCGGGCGCGTCGTGAAACGCGAACGGGAGGGGATCGCCGAGGGGGATGGTCATCTCGACGTCGTCGACTTGATCGCGCTGCTTGCCGAGCGCCACGAGAAGGGCCCGGCGCGCGCGGCTGTCGCGGGCCGTGATCTCGTGAACGATCAGCGTTTGGCGGCCATGGCTCACCGGCACCTCGTAAGAGAACGAAAGGTATCCCTCCAGGCGACCCTCGGCAGAGACCGCGCCCATCCAGTGCCGCGCCTCGCGCGAAAAGAGACGGAGCCAGCGCGCCTCGCTGCGAACCATGCGACCCGCTTGCGACAGCGCAGCCTCCTCGTAGAGCAGACGAGCGTCAGCGACGAGCGGGCCTTCCAGGGTACGAAACGTGAAACCGGCCGCTCCGTCGGCGAGGCACGGGGCCTGGGCAATGGCGTCGGTCGCCACGCGCATCGTCAGGAGCGGGACCGTGGTCGCATACCCGAGCCGCGCGTAAAAACCCTCGCGGAACGGGTAGAGGAGCGTCAGCGCCGCTTTGCGCGCGTCGACCTCGGCGTGAAGCTGTTGGAAAAGGGCGCGCGAAATCCCCTCGCGCCGTTCCCCCGGCGGGACCGACACCGACGCAATGCCCGCGCAGGGGACGCGGCGTCCCCCCAGCCAAAGGTCGATGAAATAGAGCGCGGCTTGACCGGCGATGCGGCCGTCCTTCTCGATGACCCGGACATCGCTCAAGCCGCCGAAGGAGTTCTGCACCAGCTTGCGCCGTCGGTGTTCGAATCCGCCGCTGTCCGGGTACGCGCACAAGCCCATTTCGACGAGCTGCTCCACATCGTCTTCCCGCGCGGTGCGGACGCGAAATCCGCTCATCAGGCGAACGCCCTCAAGTCGAAACGTAGCTTGGCTGCGCGGCTCTCGGACAGCATGCGGTTCTCGAGAAAGAATCGAACCGCGCGCGCGAGCGTCGTCCGCAGGGGGCGGTGTGTGAAACCGAGCTCGGATTCCGCCTTGCCGCTGGTGACCCAGACGTAGGAGCCGATGTAGTCACGTGCGAATTTGTACGTCAGCTGCGGGGTGTTCTGCGAAAAACGAGCGTAGAGCTGGGAGAGGGCGCCTCCGAGAACGACGAGCCCCGGCGGGCATTTCCATCCCGGACCGCGCAATCCGGTGATTTCGGCCAGGGTCACGAACAGGTCTTCGACGGTCGTGTTGGTACCGCCGAGGATGTAGCGCTGTCCCACGCGACCGCGCTGCATGGCGAGAATGTGCCCGCCGACGACATCGTCCACGTCGACCACCGAAAAGCCCCCGGGCGTGTAAGGGAAGCCGAACGGCATGCTCCAGCGCAGGAAAGTCAGAAGGAGATCGGCGGAAGGGGTCGGTTTGTAGTCGCCCGGGCCGAGGATCGTGGCTGGATTGACGACGACGACCGGAAGTCCTTGATCCGCCATCTCCAGCGCGACCTGTTCGCCCCGGCGCTTGGCGACGATGTACGGCGCCGAATCTTCGCGGTTGAAGGTGAAGCTCTCGTTCATCTCGGTGGGATCGCTGGTGGCGCCGATCGCCGCCGTGCTCGAGGTAACGACGATTTTCTCGATCCCGCGTTTCTTGGCGGCGAGGAGCGTCTCGCGCGTTCCGACGATGGCGGCGTCCAGGATCTTCGATGGGCGGCGGTCCCAGATCTTGAACTCGGCGGCTACGTGAAAAAGCGCACGGCAGCCGGCGAGGGCCCGGTACACGGTGTGACCGATGGTCACGTCCCCCTCCACGACTTCGAGGTGGGCCGGATCGATCGCCGCCAGCGCTCGCCGCGAAGAGCCGGGACGGGCCAATACCTTGACACGATACCCTCGTCGAACGAGCTCTTGGGTCAACCGGGATCCGACGAAACCCGTTCCGCCGGTCACCAAGACTTGCGGCAACGGCATCGCTCGTACGTACCACAAACCAGGGACCCGGAAACGGGCGGAATGGGCCCGCGCCGCGAACACCTGCGCGGGGCTCCACACCAGACGTGCGAAATGGCAGTAGCACTGCTCGCTGCATCGGCCGATCGCGATCGGGTCTGGCGAAGAACGGAGAGCGTCGTGCTAGCGACAGCGATCGGTCGAACCGACGGCGGCGCGCACCATTTCCAGCGCGAAGCGGGGCGCGCCTTTCTCCGCGAGCGGGGCAAGGCGCTTGCCGAGGTCGGGGGGATTGAGCTGACCAAGGGCGGCCGCCGCGCTCGTCGCGATGGCGATGATATCGGCATTTGGCTGTGGGCTGGTGGCCTTGCGAGCAAGCTCGGTGAGACGATCCGCGGCGCCCTGATCGCAAAGGCGCCCGAGGGCCCGGGCGGCGCGCGCGCGAACGTCGACCGTCTCCGCTTCGTTGTCGAGCGCTTCACGGATCGCGGGCGCGTGCGCTTGCGCGTGACGGCGACCCAGCGCTTCGATGGCTCGCGCGCGCACCATCGGAGCCGAGTCACCCATGGCGGCCGCAAGGGGACCATCGACACCCTCGCCCGGTGGCGCCGCGACGAGCGCGTCGGCCGCATGCGCGCGAACGAAGGTGAACGCGTCGGAGGCAAGCAGCTTGAGAGCGGCCGGAAACAACGCTGGGGGCCACACGCGCTGCGTCACCTTGGCGCTACCGGGATCGGTGAGGCGAACCACGGCGCCGAGCGCCGCGTCGCGGACGCGCACATCGTCATCTGCGAGCGCACGCGAAAGCGGTTCGAGCGCACTCGGGAGATCGGCCGCCAGCTCTCCCGCCCGTGCGCGCACATGACTGTCGCTGTCGCTCGTGAGCGCTTGCATCAGGTACGCTTCCGCGCGCGCGTCGCCCACGCCGGCGAGCTCCGCGGCGGGACCAAGCAAGAGATAGCGGGTGCGGAAATCGGCGTCCTTTTTGGCCAGCCGAGCAAAGGCGGAGGACGCTTCGGGCGTGCCATGGCGCTGCGCGGTCGTGGCGCGCAGAAGATCGATGCTCGCCACGAGAGGAAGGGAAGCGTCGGCGAGTTTGGCGGCGGTGGCCTCCTTGGCGAGCGGGCTTTGCGACGCCTTGGTGAGCGCCGCGCGGTATTCGGCGCGCAGGCCCGGTTTGGCCCGCGGCAAGAGGGGCACCAGCGTCTCGATCGCCAGCCCGGGAGCGACCAGCGACAAGATGTGGGCCGCCTGGATCTTCTGTTTGT
This sequence comes from Polyangiaceae bacterium, assembly GCA_035318465.1. Classification (GTDB taxonomy): domain Bacteria; phylum Myxococcota_A; class Polyangia; order Polyangiales; family Polyangiaceae; genus DASWDH01. Next base: position 21,777 of record DATHES010000194.1, on the reverse strand, counting down.
CCTGACCGCTCCCAATGGCCTGGATGAGCGCGGGGGCCGCGGCGCGCTGGCACCGCGTGAGGCGGTCCACCGCATGATGAATTTCGCCCGGGCGACCGATCTCGGTGGCCTTCACGTAAAGCGGAGCGCTACGACTGCAAGGGGCGTTGTCGATCACCTCCAGCGCCAGGACCCGTCCGGCATCGTCGAGCTCGGGATAGGCGCGCGCCACGGCCTCATAGGCAGGCTCACCCCCGCGCGCGAGAATCGCCGCCGCCATGCGCGCCCGTTCCTGTCCGCCGGCAAGCGCGCCGGCCAGCTCCGCGGGGTCGGCTTTGCCGTCGAACTCGGTGTGGGCCGTCACCTCGGCGATGGTGACGCTGACGTCGGGAGCGGGCCCCTTGGCGAAGGCTTCGTCGAGCACGACCGCGAGGCATCGCGTCTTGAGAGGCGCGGGGAACTTCACGTCGTACGACGTGCCCGCGTGGGCCCACGGGTCCTCGGAGAACACGATCGCAAAGAGCGCGTCGGGGGTGGCGAGCCACAGCTTGCGCGGCGCCGCGCCCTTGGGCACTTCCTTGGTGGGAGGGCGCACCACGATGGAGAGCGACGTGATCGCGACTTGCTCCGGCGCGTTCATGCGCAAAAACTCGCCGGCCCCTTCGCCGCCACGGTTCTCGGACCAACTCGTCTCCGGATCGCCGTCGGTGACGGCGCCAGGATTGCCGATGCCGCTCGATGCCGCCGCCCCTTGGAGGATTTGTCCGCCCAGCGTCACCGCCGGGGAGCCCGCGATCGCCGCCAGCACGGGTGCACGTTGCCTTTCCTCACGGGGGAGCCGCTGCACGCGCGCGCCCTTGAAAGTGAGATCCTTGGGATCGAGAACCTTGGGAGAGAGGATGGAGCGGCGACCGCAGATGCTGATCTCCTCGCGTACTTCGCCGAGGAGAACGCGCACGTACTTCTGTTCGTCGGGCTCGGTCACTTCCAGCCAATCGCCGTACTGCTCGCCGGCCTCGCCCTTGGTGAAGCCGATGACGCCCGACCACAGGACGCTCGCTTGCGGCGCGCCGCCCGGCACGGCGGTCAAGAGCGCGGCGAACGACGGCGAATGTGCGTAAATCGCATGGCGTCCGCTCCCGATGGCGATCGTTTCCAGAGCGACGTCTTGCGCAGAAACGCCGAGTGGCAACTGCACGACGGGGTCCGCCGGGCCGGCCGCGCAAGGCGCTTGCGCACAGGCGTGGTAAGCGAGACCGCCGGCGAGCCATTTCGCGGCGAGCAAAGCTTGACCACCTCCCGCCGGCGCAGTGACGCTGTCCTCGGCCGCAGCGCTCGGCAACGGCGCAAGAACGACGAGCAGCGGTAGCGCCCGCCCGAGCAGCTTTTGGAAAAAGGATGTCATCGGCTGGTTCCTCTCGCCCCGTCGATGGCCCGCGCCATGTCGAGACTCAGACCGGATACGCCTCGGGCGCGACGCCCAAAGCAAGAAGTACCTCACGGAGGCGGCTCTTCGGTACGGAAACACGGGTCGGCATGCCCCCCGACAGTCCGAACAGCTTGAGGAAATTTTTCCCGCTGTCGAAACGCGCTGCCACGGTGATGGTGTCGCGGTCGATGACGACGGACACCGCCTCTTTCTCCTGCCCCAAGAGCAAGAGCTGTGTCTTGTCGATACGCGAGGGGGTGGCGTTCGGCGGGCTCGCGCTCGAGACGTCCACCAAAGCGACGCCCGGCGAAATCCGCACGTACCATTCCGCAACGCGACGCGTCTCGGCCTCGATGGGGACGAGCTCGGCCGCGGCGGCGTCGATGATGCTCCAGAGCGACGCGTCGGCGAGCCCGCTCGACAAATGCCGGACCACGAGCCCGAAGAGCCCGTGATCGGAAGGGCGCGCGCGAAGAGCGCGGTCCAGACGCTCGCCAATCGGTCCCGGGCGTTTGAGACGGGTGTCGATGGCCCAAGCATCGTCATCGGCATTGGCGTAGGGCTCGATCCCGCCGCGGATCCATTTGGCCGCGCTGGCGAGGCCATCGAAGTCGGTGTGGCAGACGATGGTGTCGACCTGGCCGGCGCGCGCCACGAGGTCGGGCGTCACCATCTCCGGGCAGGCGCCGTGCTCGGCCTTGGTGGCCAGAAAAAAACGAGGGTCGCCCGCAAAGCGGGCGTGTTCGGCGCTGTCGTGGTGGTCGACCCACATCGCCAAGCGCGCCCCGAGCCCCTCGATGAAAGGGCGGGTGATCTTGTCGAAACCGCCCCCTGAGGCTTCGGAAGCGAACGCCACATCGAGCACCACGACGCGACCTCGCAACTCCGGTGCTTTGGGAAGCTTACGCGGCGTGGCGAAAGCGAGTTCCTTACCGAGCGATCGCCCCGACCGCGCAGATGGGGGTACCTCGGACGGCGGGGTCGGGGGGTTGGTCATGAGGCCTTCCAAGCTAGCACCTGGGCGCCGGGCCGGCCCCGCGCCCGCCGGATGGGCTCCAGGAGAGACGCCGTCTCCGCCGCACCCGATAGGCCCCCATCGGCCCTAGCACTACTCTGTCAGTTCTTCGCCATACCAGATCACGATCGGCCAGTTCAGCGAGGCGGCCATATAAGATGCGGCGAGGCCGCCGCCAAGGGGACTGCCGATGGCCACGGCCGCGAGGCGCTCGCCTTGCTGGCTTCGTTGAAGGGGGTGTTGCGCCTGTCCGGTCAGGCGGTTGAGTGGCCGTATGCCTGCTCCGATGATCGATCTGGTAGCGTGAATCTGACGGAGTAGTGCTAGGAGTTGCGCCCGGCCGCCCAGGGAACTAGCTTCCCGACCGCCATGCCTCTCCCGGAAAGCACGCTCCGCTCGGCGCTCGAACACACGCTGGAAAAGACCGACCTCGGGGCGCTCGGCACCAAATACGAAGGAAAGGTGCGCGACAACTACACGACCCGTGACGGGCGGCGTTTCATCGTCGTCACCGATCGGATCAGCGCCTTCGATCGGGTGCTGGGGACGCTGCCGCTCAAAGGGCAGATCCTGAACCGGCTCGCGGCGTGGTGGTTCGCGAAAACGGCGGATATCGCCAAAAACCACGTGCTCAAGGTGCCCGACCCCAACGTCATCGAAGCGGTGGAATGCACGCCGCTGCCGGTGGAGATGGTCGTTCGCGCCTACGTCACCGGCGTTACCGCGACCAGCATCTGGACGCATTACGAGGCCGGAAAGCGTGTTTTTTGCGGCAACCAGCTGCCCGACGGCCTCAAAAAGAACCAGCGCCTGGCGCGCCCCATTCTTACGCCGAGCACCAAGGCCGAGAAGGGGGACCACGACGTCTCGGCGTCGCGCGAGGAGATCCTGGCCATGGGGCGCATGAGCGCCGCCGATTTCGATGCTGCCGCGGAAGCAGCGATGCGCCTTTTCGATTTCGGAGTGCGGCACTGCCAAGAACGCGGCCTCATTCTCGTCGACACCAAATACGAGTTCGGCAAGACTCCCGACGGCGCGATCGTCGTCATCGACGAAATCCACACGCCCGACTCGTCGCGGTTCTGGTTCCGGAGCAGCTACGAAGAGCGCTTCGCCAAGGGGGAAGAGCCCGAGTCGTTCGACAAAGAGTACCTGCGCCGTTACCTCGCCAAGCTCGGCTTCAAAGGTGACGGCCCCATTCCCCCCATCCCCGACGAAGTTCGCATCGAAGCGGCGCGTCGCTACGTCGAGGCCTTCGAGACGATCACCGGCGAGGCTTTCACGCCCGATCTTTCCGATCCCGGCCCTCGGTTGCGTAAAAACCTGGGTGTCGCGTGAAAGCGACTGTCTACGTTCGGCTCAAAGGGGAAGTGCTCGATCCGCAGGGGGACGCCGTCAAACGCGCTCTAGCCACGCTCGGATTCCAAGGCGTGAGCGGGGTGCGCATCGGCAAGCTCATCGAGATCGACGTCGACGACAGCGTCGCCAAAGCGCCCGATTTCCAGCGCCGACTCGAAAAGATGGCCGACGAGATGCTCGCCAACCCCGTCATCGAGGATTACGAAATCAAGCTCGGATAGTCGCGGTATCCGTCGGGCAACGCTAGGCGACAGCGCGCGTACGGCGGAGAGCGCTTCCACGCTGCTCGCTCGTCGAGCGTGGGCCGCGGCCGGGACGTGCCAGCGCCCTCCACGCCGTGCGCAGCCGCTTCACGCCGTCCTCGATCGCGTTCTCGTCCAAGCACGAATAGCAGAGTCGCAAAGCGACCGTGGAAGCCGCGGCGGCGCGAAACATACTGCCTGGGTCGAAGCTCGTACCGAAAGCAACGGCCATTTCCAGGAGCGCCACGTCGTCGCCGGGTTCGCCGGTGTCGACCCAAATGGAGAATCCGCCTTGCGGCTCGGCGAATGACCACTCCGGCAGATGGCGTCGCAGCGCCTCGGACAAACGCGCGGCGCGACGTCGGTAGCGCTGGCAAGCCTTGGCCACGCGCGCATCGAAATCCTGTTGGCGAAAGAACGCCTCTAGGATCGCCTGCGCCAAGCTATTCGCCTGCAGGTCGCTCTCACGTTTGACCTCCAGCGCGCGTTCCCGAAATCGACGCGGTGTCACGAGCCAACCGACGCGAAGGCCGGGACACAAGCTCTTCGAAAAGGTGCCGATGTGAAAAGCCGACTCCGGGGCATCGGCAAAGAGTGGACGGCTCGGCGAGCCGGCAAAAACGATGTCCGCATAAGCATCGTCCTCGATCAGCAGGAGTTTCTCCCGCCGCGCCCGCTGCAAAAGGTGACGGCGCGTCCGCTCGGACATGACTTGCCCGCGTGGATTGTCGATCTGCGGCATGACGTAGGCAGCTCGGGCACCCGCCGGATCGAGCGTGATCTCGAGCCCTCGCGCCCGAAACAACTCCAGGGCGCCGGGGTAGGTTTCCGCGTCGAGGGCGACCGTTTTGGAACGGTGAAACACGAGCTCCGTCGCGATGGCGATCGCTTGTTGCGCACCGCTCGTCACGAGGACGTCATCGGCATGAACGCGACAGCCGCGCCTTTGCAGCCGCCCAGCAATGAATTCGCGAAGACCCGGCCGGCCTTCGGGCCACCCATACTGAAGTGCAGGCGCGTCGCGGGCACCTATCGCCTGAAGGAACGAACGCGTCAGCGCGACGCGCGGAAACATCTTGGGGTCGGGGAGACCACCCGCAAAAGAGTGCACGTCGCTTCGCGCCGCCGTCGCCCGCAAGAGGCGCTCGACCTTCGAAGTCATGACGGCAACTCCTTCATCGAACTTTGGTTCGGTCTCTCCAACAACAGAGGAACGAGGAGCAAGTGCTGCGCCAAAGAGCGGTGTCACCGCATTACCCGTTGCTACAGTACTGGCGGACGGCGCAAAGCATCAGCGCGGCTCGCCGCGCCGGCTCGCCGTGATTTCGTCAGGCTTCTTTCGGCGCGATGAATTCGCGAATCTCGCGAGGGCTTCGCTGGCGAGATTCTTCGTGAGCTCGCCAGCGGGCAGCTCTCGACCGAGCGCTGCCGCCTGCCCCGACCAGAGCGATGAGAAATCTCCCGAACCGGAGGCCTCCGCCTTGGCCCGCAAGGGTGCGATCGGTCCGTTGGCGAGCGGAAATGCCGGCGCGAGTTCCGACAGTGGACCGATTTCGCGAATGAGGCGATTGTGGAGGCCGCGGGCGGGACGGCCGGTGAAAACGTTGGTGACCACCGTGGCATCGTCCCGCGCGACACGGAGCGCCTGCCTGTGGATGGAAGAGATCGTCGCCTCCGGGCAAAAGAGGTACGCCGTTCCGAGCTGCACCGCCGCCGCACCGAGCGCGAAGGCCGCCACGATGCCGCGGGCATCGGCGATGCCGCCTGCTGCGACGACCGGAACCTTCACCGCGTCGACGACTTGGGGGATGAGAGCCATCGTGCCGACCTGGCTGGACGCGTCGTCGGTGAGGAACATGCCGCGATGGCCGCCCGCTTCGTGACCCTGGGCAATGATGGCGTCGCATCCCGAATCTTCCAGCCATCGAGCCTCGGCGACGGAAGTGGCGGACGAGAATATTTTAGCGCCCGTCGCCCTCACCCGTGAGAGAAGGGCGTTGTCCGGAAGCCCGAAATGGAAACTCACGACCTCGGGATGGAACTCGGCGACCACGTCGCACATGGATGGGTCGAAGGGTGCGCGGGCCGCGCGGGGGGGCGGCACGTTGGGGTCGAGTCCGAGCTCCGCGTAGTATCGCGACAACTTGCGCCTCCACGCCTCCTCACGCGTCGGATCGGCGTCGGGCGGGCGATGGCAGAAGAAGTTCACGTTGATGGGCTTCGAGGTTGCGCGGCGGACGAGACGAAGCTCGGCCCGCGCCTCCTCGGCGCTCAACATGGCGCAGGGCAGCGAGCCGAGCCCCCCCGCCTCCGACACCGCGATCGCCATCTGCGATGCCGTCGCTCCGGCCATCGGCGCTTGGAGGATGGGGGATTCGATTCCGAGAAGGCGCAAAAGTCGGTCATCGGGCCACATGCCCTCCATCCATAGATCGACGTCACGGGACCCTCAACCATCATGCTCCTCGACCTTTCACCGCTTCGCCGACATCGCGACTACCGCCTCGTGTTTGCGGGCCAGTTCGTCAGCGCGTTCGGCAGCTTCATCACCTACGTGGCGCTGCCCGTGCAGATCTACGAACTCTCGAAGTCATCGGCGATGGTCGGTCTTCTCGGCACCGTGCAGATCGTGCCGCTGGCGATGACCGCGCTCTGGGGCGGCGCGTTCGCCGACGCGATGGACCGCCGTCGCCTGCTGCTGTCAGCGGAGGCACTGCTGCTCTGTGCTTCGCTCGCGCTTGCGTTCAATTCGATGCGCTCACACCCGAGCGTGCTGCTCCTCTTCGTGGTCGCCGCGTTCATGGCGGCGGTGGACGGATTTCACCGACCGGCGCTCGAGTCGCTCACCCCCAAGCTCGTGGCGGTGGAGGATCTGCCCGCCGTGTCGGCGCTCTCCTCCCTCCGCGGCACGACGGCGGCCATCGCGGGACCGGCGCTCGCCGGGGTGTCCATCGCGGCATTCGGTTTGCCATTCACGTTCGGAATCGATGCCGCCACGTATGCGTTTTCACTCCTCGCGATTTCTGCCATCCGATCCATGCCGCCCTCGGAGAGCGCGCCGCCCGCCGGGCTTTCGAGCATCCTGGAAGGCATCCGCTACGCCGCGAGCCGACGCGAGCTCATCGGCACGTACGTGGTCGATATCGTGGCCATGACGTTCGCGATGCCGGTAGCCGTTTTCCCGGCGCTCGCGTCGCGCTGGGCCGGCTCGAATGCAGCCGGTTACCTCTACTCGGCGATGAGCGCGGGCGCGCTCGTGGTGACGCTTTTCAGCGGGTGGACGAAGCAAGTGAAACGGCGCGGCGCGGCGGTGGTGATTGCGGCGGGCCTGTGGGGCGCGTCGATTGCAGCGCTCGGTTACGCGACCTCGCTCGCGGCGGCCATCGCGTGCCTCGCCTTGGCGGGGGCCGCCGACATGGTGAGCGGTCTTTTCCGGATGACCATCTGGAACGAGACGATTCCATCGCACCTGCGCGGGCGCATGGCGGGAATCGAACAGCTCTCTTACATGAGCGGTCCACTTCTCGGCAACGCCCGCGCCGGTTTCATGGCCGAGCATTTCGGGCTCGGGCGCTCGATCACCTGGGGCGGGCTCCTGTGTGTGGCGGGCGTCGTCGCCTGCGTACCCATCCTGCCGGCCTTCTGGCGCTACCGGAAGTAGTGGAGGGCTCGGGCGATCGTCAGATCCGTTGAACCGCCAAACCAGGGTCGAGTCGCAGCAGATCGTTGGAATCGCTCGTCACGACGACCGCTCGTTCGCGACGGGCCAAGAGAACGACCGACGCGTCGATGACGTCCGACGTGCGCGCGCGGCCGCACAGGATGCCCGCCGCCTCGGCGAGCAGCCGATCGAGAGGAGGCACCACGGTCGTGGGGCCTTTCACCAAACCACCGAGGCGAACCTGGCGAGAGGGGTCGCGCCAGACCTGTCCGAGGACCGCCGCTGGAATGACGATCGTGGCGCCCGAACGGAGTGCTTCTCTGCACAACGCACGTATCCGTGCGTCCGCGCGCTCGAAGGCGATCAGCGCGCCCGCGTCGAGGACGACCGTCGTAGGACTTGTCTTGCCCATGCTCGCGCACCCTTGCCCGGCGGACCGTGCTCCGCATCCATCGCATCGAGGATCGACGTCAACTCCGCGCGACGCACCTTCTCGTCCACCGCTTCGCTGATGAAGGCGCTCAGGGACTTGGCGCGCCCCGCCCTGACCTCCTTCTTCGCGAGAACGAGGACGTCGGTTGGAATCGTCAGCGCGATCTTCGCCTTGGTCATACTTTTATCCTACCTTCGGTCGCCAGGAGACGTCAATTCGCAATCCCTCCGTTCCCGCGGTTGAATGCGTGACCTGCCTCGCGCGGGTGGAGCGCATCGGCGCTCTCGCCTGCACTTACTGCCGTTTCAACCAAATCGGATTGGTGAACGCCAGCGGTTGAATCGGCATGTACGGCAGCACGTCGTCCATGGCGCGCGTTCCCCGCACCACGACCACCACGAATTTTTGCCCGTGGCCCTCGAACGGCACGTCGAAATCGCGCTCGACCCGGATGGCAGATTTTCGCGCCACGGCCAGGTCGAGCACGGCGGGCGCATTGCGCGGCGCGGGCAGGACAGGCACGCGCGTGACCGAAGTCGAGCCGAGCATCACTTCCACCTCGCTGACGTCGATCCAAGGTGCCGCCCGCACGACGACGTGCAGCCGCACGGCGCGATCGCTGGTCACGACCGTGTTACCGGGGCCTTTGCCGTTGATCTTGGCGTCGATGGCGGGCCCGCTCGTGACGAAGACGTGCCCCGCTTTGAGCGAAGCAATGAGCGCGGTCTTGTCGATGGGCGCCCCGGTGTCCCCCGACTGCTCCAGGGGGAGCTGCACGTACGTTCGCGGGTAACCCGCCCATTGGTATTGGATGCGGTGGCTGTCGGAATCGCCAGTGGCCACGTACCTGTGTCCGAGCTCGAGAAGGCGCAGCCAGTCCATCAGAACGGCCTCCGTTCGCTCGCGGTTGGCGTTGTCGAAACCGTTGTAGACCTCCAGGGAGTCGAATTCGGGGCGCCATTCGCCGCGCGCCGTGCCGGTCTTGGTGTCGAGCCCGACGATATCGAAATATCCGATACCCTTGGCGAGACGGGGATGGTTGACCTGCAAGACCCGCGTCGGGTCCCCTTCTTTCGCCTTGGCGAAAATCGTCCGCACCGACGTTCTGCGCCAGGGGGGTATCTGCGGACCGGCATAGGGAAAGACGTTGAAGTGCCCGAGGCTCGGTCGCGCGGTGGTGATCTCGACGCCTGGTACGGTGGAGAGCTCGCGCGTCAGCTCGAGGGCCTCGAGGGCTGGTTCATAGTGACCGATCGCGTTGTGCTCGGAAGGCACGGCGAACTCGACGCCCGCCGCGACCAAGGAAAGGACGCGATCTTCGGGCATCACCGGGGAGTCGAAGCTCGGTCGCGCGTGCACGTGAAAATCGCAGCCGACCCAGCCTGGCGAGTCGACGATATGCCTGAGCTCGAGGCGGATGGGCAGGTTCGAGCCGGGTCCGATGTCGATGGGCTGCTCGTCGATGGTGTACTCCGGACCGCGCGTGGCGATGATGCGGTAGCGGCCACTCGGCAGCGGAAGATTGGCTTCGCCGCGCAGCGCGTCGATGAGCGGGCCGGCGCCGGAAGCGCGATAGTCGGGGCCGAAGTTCGGGTCCGCGGTCGGGGCAATGCCGTGGACGATGAGACGGGCGGTGAGAGGTTGACCGGTATCGAGGTCTTCGACGCGCACGTGCACCTCGCCCCCGGGGAGCATGGTCAGCTCGAGCTCGCTGTTGTCGCGCGTCCCGCGCTGTACGATGGGGCTCGCACGGGTATGCTCCATCGTCGCGTAAAAGCCGATCTCGGTCGGCGGTGCGACGACTTCGAAGCGACCGTCGATGCCCGATTTCACGTGCAGGAGCGGGCGACCTTCGGGCCCCACCCCCCACACGTCGACGCCGGGGTCGCCGCCCAGCACCCGTCCGCGCAATCGTCGCATCGGCTCCTTGCGAATGCGCGCCGCGCCCTCGGCAACGGCGCTCGGATTCGCACCGGTAAGAATGAAGAAAGGGATCGTTTCGTTCACGCCGCCGGCAGGAAACGTCATGGTCGCCGAGAGAAGCGCACCGTGCTCGTCCTCCGACGCTCCGACGACGAGGTTCATCTCGGACGAGACCGGTCCGATCCCCGCCGCGTGCTCGGGCGACTCGAAAATCGCCACTGGCCCCTCGGCGTGTCCTACGTCGACGAGAAGCCCCGTGCCTCGCACGAACGGCACGAAGCGTCCCACGTTCGTCACCAGGGCGAGCGCCACCTGGTGCGGCTGAACCGAGCGCAGCTTGAGCGAGACGAGCAGCGCGGGAGGCGTGTGGCTCAGGGTAAAGCCGAGATCGGCATCGTAGACGCGATCGGGCGCCCGCAGCACGACGTGCGCGGTGGCGTGGGTGGGACCCATCGGCGTCGTGCGCGGCCTGTCGGCGACGATCTGCGCCGGGACCCCGTCGACGACGGCGTTCACCTCGATCTTGTCGAAGGCGACGCCGCGCGCGTCGCGCACGACGCGAATGTCGCATGGCTCTTCGCCGACGCCCGCCTTGCCGACGATCTCGAACAGCGTGCCGCCGGCGTAGAGGCGGATGTCCCCCGAACCTTCGAGCTGCACGTCGCCCGCATCGGAGCGAAAGGACCCCGACGAGCGCGTGCGCCGCGTCCCTGTCGAGACGAGCGCCACGATGATCGCCGCCAGCGCGGCGATCTCCCCTACCCGCGCGCTTACCCTCGGCGAGCTAGCGGGACTGGGCGCAGCGGAAGCCGTAGGCATGACTATGCGTGGTGGGAATGTCGCTGTAGCGCTGGCTGGGACGCACCCATGATGGCATGACCCCGTTGAAAGCCCCCCCCCGCACGACTCGTCGCGTGCCCGTCGCCGGCCCTTTCGGGTCGGTGGCGGGCTCGGGCGCATACTTGGCGTCCCAATCGGTGGTCCATTCCCAGACGTTGCCCACGACGTCCAACAGACCGTACCTGGACTTGCCCTCCGGAAACGAGCCTACCGGCGCGGTCAAAGGAAAGCCGTCGTCGTCGGGGTACATGCGCTGCTCCCCGTACCCCAGCACGACGTGGTTCTTCGCGCTCCACGAGGTGCACTCCTTGCCGCAGGCGTTCATGCGCGTCTTGTCGGGTTCTTCGTCCCCCCAAGGGTAACGCCGGCCGTCCGGCCCGCGGGCTGCGAATTCCCACTCGGCCTCGGTCGGCAAGCGCTTTTTCTGCCAGGCGCAGTAGGTGCTCGCCATTTCCCAGTCGACGCAGTTGATCGGGTGCGCGCCATTTTCGGGGTGATTGGCATTGCAGAGCCGAGAATACGACTTCTGCTCTTGCGCGCGGATGTCCTTCCATTCGACTAGGATGGGGGCTCGCTTGCACTCGCCAACGTCCGAGCAAGCCTTGTAGGCCGCGGCGGTCACTTCGTAAAGGTCGATGCAGTACGGGGAGAGCGTCACCTGGTGGGCCGGACGCTCGTCTTCACTCGCATCCTTGTCGTCGGCCCCCATGAAGAACTTGCCACCGTCGATGCTGGCCATCTTCTCGTCGGCGCAATTCTGGAGCGGGGGAGGCGCCGCCACGACCGGCGCGGCGCTCGCGATGGGCGGCGCAACGACGCCAGAAAGGCTCGGCCCATCCCCTTTTCCGCGCCCCATCAGGAAAAATCCCGCGCCGGCGACGGCAACGCCGCCGAGGACAGCTCCTAGGAGGACCCCCGTCTTCGAGCGCGGCGCCGTCGGCGTGGGGTTCGTCGCCACCACGTTGGCGCGTGTGGTCCCCGTTCCGGTCGCGAGGGACCCGGAAGAGAGGGGCGTCCCGAGCTCGGTCGGCGCCGTGCTGAACACCTTGGGGTTGGCCGGCGACGAGGGGACCGCCCCTTGGAGCGTCGGACCCCCGGCCACGGCACCGGATGGCTGCGGATTCGTGCCTCCCGCCCCAACGGCAAGGCTGCGCGAGCCCCCGGCGTCGCCCGTCATGCGCATGTCGGGCATGTTGAGCGCCGCGCGCACCGCCTGCCAAAACTCTCCTGCGGTGGCAAAGCGGTCCCCCGTCTTGACGGCCAGGGCCCGCTGAAAGACGGCCTCGAGCCCGCCGGCGAGATGAACGCCGAAGGCGCCGGGCGTGGGCCGCCGATTGGGATTGGCCGTGGCCATCCCGAGCTGAATGAAGTCGTCCCCTTCGAGCGGCGGCCGTCCGATGAGGATCTCGGTCATCACCAGCGCGAGCGCATAAACATCCGTCCACGGCCCCGTTGCGCCCTGAGCTCGGCTGAATTGCTCCGGCGCCCCGTAAGCGGGCGTGAAGGACGTCACCTGGCCGCCCGTTTTGGTGAAGCTACCGTGCTCGGCGGCCGACTGCACCACCTTGGCGATCCCGAAGTCGAGCACCTTGACGTGCATCTCGTCCGTTTCTGGCGCCAGGACGAAGATGTTGGCCGGCTTCATGTCGCGGTGCGCGATACCGCGCCGGTGCACGACCTCCAGCGCCGCGGCGACCGGTTCGAGCAGCGCCATCACTTTTTCGATCGGCCACGCCGCACCCCCGGCCCGACCGAGGCGCGCGCGCTCGGCTTCGAGCATGGCCTCGAGCGTCATCCCCTCGAGCCACTCCAGCACCATGTACGGCACCCAGGCGCCGCTCGGTGTGACGAAGGTGCCCACGTCGCGCGCTTGCACGATGCTGGCCGTCCGCCCCGACAGCTGCGTCAAGAGCGCCCCCTCCTGAATGAAGTCCTTGAGCAGCGCTTCGCGCACGTCGGGCGCCACGTCGATCAGCGCCTTGAAGCACTTGATGGCGACCGGCTGTTTCCAGATCCGGTGCATCGCCTTGTAGACGATGCCGAACCCCCCCTCACCAACGACAGCCTCGATGTCGTACTTCTCGCCGACCGTCGTTCCTATGAGGTTGAGCGGATCGTGGTGCTCCATGCCCCAGGTTCCCTTCTAGCCTAGATCGCGTCATGGCGACCAATTACTAGTCCGCACAGAACGTGGGTTCGGATTTGTCCCCACGCGATGAATCCGCTTCGTGCAACGCGACGCACCGAGACGATGGCGCGTCGCCGCCGAGCGCGGTCACACCGCGTACGCGTCAGGTTTCGCCGCCGTAGACACTTTCGGCGAGCTTGAAAGCGGCACCCTCGAGCCGCTGGTACGCCTCGCGTATGGACGACACGTCCCCTCCTTGGAGCTCTTGTCGGAGAGCAACCACACTCTTGCGCACCTCTTCGAGGATCGTCGCATCCTCGATCAGGTCGACGTAGCCATCGAGGGCCTGATCAGTCGTATAAACGAGCGTTTCTGCTTGATTTTTGAGCTCGGCGAGCTCCCGACGCTTGGCGTCGGTGGTCTGGAATTGGCCGGCTTCGGTCACCAGTCGATCGATGTCCTCGGGGGAGAGACCGCTCGTTGGCGTGATGCGCACGTTCTGGATGCGACCGGTCCCCATGTCTTTCGCTTCGACGCTGAGGATGCCGTTGCCGTCGACGCGGAACGTCACCTGAATCTTCGGCACGCCGCGCGGCGCAGGTGGGATACCGGTCAAGTCGAAGCGCGCGAGACTGCGGTTGTCGACGCTCATCTCGCGTTCGCCCTGAAGCACGTGGATGGGGACGAACGACTGGTTGTCGACGCTGGTGGTGAAGACTTCGCTGCGCTCGGTGGGAATGGTGGTGTTGCGCGGAATGAGCTTGGTGAAAACGCCCCCGCCCGTTTCCACGCCGATCGACAGCGGCGTCACGTCGAGAAGGAGCACCTCCTCGACCTGACCGCTCAGCGCCGCTCCTTGAATCGCCGCGCCCACGGCCACCACTTCGTCGGGGTTCACGCCTTTGTGCGGGTCGCGCAGAAAGAATTCTTTGACCGCGCGCTGCACGGCGGGCATGCGCGTCATTCCGCCGACCAGGATGACCTGCCCGATGTCCTTGGCGTCGACGCGCGCGTCTTCGAGGGTGCGTTTGCAGGCGTCGATGGTGCGCGAGATGAGATCGCCGGTGAGCAGCTCGAGCTCGCTGCGCTTCATGGTGCGCTCGAGGTGGAGCGGTCCCGCCTTGCCGGCGGAGATGAAGGGGAGGTTGATCTGGGTCTCGATCGAGCTCGAGAGCTCGTGCTTCACCTTTTCGGCGGCCTCGCGCAGGCGCTGCAGCGCCATGCGGTCCTTGCGCAGATCGACGCCGTTCTCATCCAAAAACTCCTTGGCCAAAAGCTCGATGAGGCGAAGATCGAAGTCTTCTCCTCCGAGGTGCGTGTCGCCACCGGTGGCCTTCACGTTGAAAACGCCGCTCGCCAGCTCGAGGATGGAGATGTCGAACGTTCCGCCGCCGAGATCGTAGACGGCGATGCGTTCCTGTTCCTTGTTTTCGAGGCCGTACGCCAGCGCGGCCGCGGTGGGCTCGTTCAAAATGCGCCGGATCGGCAAGCCCGCGATCCGCCCCGCGTCCTTCGTCGCCTGGCGCTGGGCGTCGTCGAAATAGGCGGGAACGGTAACGATCGCCTCCGTCACCGGCTCCCCCAGGAACGCCTCCGCGACTTCCTTCATCTTGGCCAGCACGATGGCCGAGATTTCGGGAGGTGACATCTCGCGGCCCTGCACTTTGACCCATGCGTCGCCGTTGGGGGAGGCGACGATTTGGTAGGGAGCCAGGTCGATCTGCTTTTTGACGTCGGGAGAGTCGAACTTGCGCCCCATCAAACGCTTGACCGCGAAGACCGTGTCCTGCGGGTTCGTCAGCGCCTGGCGCTTGGCCACCTGCCCTACCAGCCGCTCGCCGTTGGGCGAAAATCCCACGACGGAGGGCGTGGTTCGGGCGCCCTCGGCGTTGGGGATCACCTTGATGTCGGGTGACGCGCCGGGATGCGGCACCTCGACGATGGCGACGCATGAATTGGTGGTTCCTAGATCGATCCCGATGATCTTCCCCATGCGTTTCGCCCTACAATGCCGCTGCCCTTCTCGTCCTAGTGGTGAGCTTCTTCGCCATACTAGATCACGATCAGCCAGTTAAGCCATGCAGCCGCTCCGCCAGCAAGGCGAGCGCCCCGCTGCCGTGGCCATCGGAGGCCCCCTTGGCGGCGGCCTCGCCGCATCTTACATGGCTGCCTCGCGGATTGGCCGATCGTGATGGTGGGGCGAAGAACCGACAGCGTCGTGCTAGTTCGCTTCGGTTTTCTCGGGGTCGCTCTTCGGCCGCGGTTTGGCGACGACGACCATGGCTGCACGAACCAGACGATCTCCCATCGCGTAGCCAGGTTGCACCTCGGCGACGATCGTCCCCGGCGGGTGATCGTCCGTTTCCACTTGCTGGATGGCCTCGTGTAGGCTCGGATCGAAGGCAACGCCCACGGCGGGGATGCGTTTGATCCCGACTTTGCCGAGCGTGTCCTGGAACTGTTTCAGGACGATGCCCACCCCGTCGGCGACGGCCTTGGCGTCGCTCGCCTGCCCGGCATGGACCGCCGCGCGCTCGAGGTTGTCGAAAACCGGCAAAAGCTCGCGCAAGAACTCCTCTTTGCCGCGCTTGTGTGCGTCGTCGAGCTCACGACGGGTGCGCTTGCGAAAGTTGTCGAAATCAGCGGCGGTGCGCAGAAGCTGGTCGCGGATGCGCGCGACTTCGGCCAGCGCCTCTTCGAGCGGCGTCCCGGCCTTCTCGCCCGGCTCGTCGCCGGCCCCCTGCTTGGCGGCAGCGGGCTGGGCCCGGGCCTCGTCGCCGCCGTCACTCTCGCGTTGGTCGTTCGTGGCCATGAGTGGGACGCACTATAGCCATGCGGACAAGCTGTGCAATCGGCAGATTCCCGCCGGTGCCCGCCCGTTCAGCGCATTCGCTCGTTGATGAGCGCGAGAAGGGCGCCGATGTCGAAAGGCTTCTCGATGCACGGGTTGGGGAGCTTTTCGAGAAAAGCGTTGGTGCGGGTCGAAAAGACGCCCCCCGTCATGAAGACGAGCCGATCGAGAAGCTCGGGAGAAGACGTCGCGAGCTGCTTGTAGAAGTCGGTGCCGCTCACCTCGGGCATCATCAAATCGCAAAAGATGATGTCGAAGGGGCGATCGCTCTTGATCCGCTCCAGCGCTTCACGCGCGCTCGTGACCGGGATGACCTCGTGATCGGGATCGAGCAAAAGACGCAAGGTGTTGCCGATCTGCGGCTCGTCGTCGACGACGAGCAGTCGCGCCCGACGCGCCCCCGCGCGGGGCGCAGCCCGTGCCACCTCGCCCTGTGGCTCCGCGCTCGGGGAATCTTTGGGGTCGGATTTGTGTGAATTCATGCCTGTCTTGGACTACCCCGGCGCAGCCCCAGGCGTCAGCGCAACCTCCCCCGGAGGAGACGTGACTGTCAAGGAGCAGCGAAGCAGATTTCTTGCGTCGTCCTCCGTTCTCCGGGGACGAAAAAGACTCGGCAGGATCGCTCGATGATGTAGCTCATGGGCTCCTTTCGAAGTGATGGGCATACACTGGCCGCACGTGGTCGGGCCCTTGCCGGCGACGCTCGAACGGTTCGGCAGTCGTGACGTCCACCGCTCGAGCCGAGACGCGGCGACGTGCTTTCGGCGGCGCGCGATGCGCTCGCGGTCGGGCAGCGTCCGTTCTCGTCGGCTGACATGGACGCGCTCTGGTGCTAGCCACTACGCGTGGAGCACGAAGCCATCGAGCCGAACCGTCGAACAGTCGGCTCGTTGTCCGACCTGAACGAGCCGCAGGCACGCGCCGTGGCCAAGACGGAAGGTCCGCTCCTCGTCTTCGCCGGCGCCGGAAGCGGCAAAACGCGCGTCATCACTTACCGCGTCGCTCATCTCGTCGCCACCCATCTCGTGCCGCCCTACCGCATCCTGGCGGTGACATTCACCAACAAGGCAGCCGGCGAGATGCGCGCCCGGCTCAATCGTTTGGTGGGCGAGGACATCACGCGCGATCTCTGGGTCGGCACCTTCCACGCGACCTGCGCACGCTTGCTCCGCCGCTACGGCAAAGCGGCCGACCTGGATCGAAACTTTCTCATCTACGACGACGCCGATCAGCGCGCCGTCGTGAACCGCGTCCTGAAAGAGCTCGACCTCGACGAGCGGCGCTACCCAGTGCGCATGGTGCTCTCCCGCATCCACAAGGAGAAGCAGGAAGGGCGCTCACCCGAGGAGATGGTGCGGCGCGACTGGGCCGACGATCAAGTCGTCAAACTCTACGAGCGCTACGAGCAGCACCTGCACGCTGCCAACGCCGTCGATTTCGAAGACCTCATCCTGCGCATGACACGCATCGCCGAGTCCGAGAGCCCCGAGGGGGAGGACCTTCGGCATCGTTTTCGTTACGTGCTGGTGGACGAGTTTCAAGACACGAACCAGATCCAATACCGCCTGGTGCGGCAGCTGGTGAAACACCACCACAACCTCTGTGTCGTCGGCGACGACGATCAGAGCATCTACCGCTGGCGCGGTGCGGACGTGCGCAATATCCGCGGTTTCAAGCAGGACTTCCCCGAGGCAGAGGTGGTCAAGCTGGAGCAGAACTACCGCTCTACCGCGCGCATCGTGCGCGCCGCGCTGGCCGTCATCAAGCCGAGCCGCGATCGCGAGCCGAAGGAGCTCTGGACGGCCAACGAAGACGGCGCCAAGGTGACCATGGTCGCCACCTCCGACGAGCGCGACGAGGCGGCCTTCGTCGTGTCACGCATCCGCGAACTCGCGCAAGCCGGCGTATCGCTGCAGGACATCGCTGTCTTTTACCGCGTCCACGCGCAATCGCGCGTGCTCGAAGAGGTGATGAGGACCGAGAAGATCCCGTACCAGATCGTGGGCGGGACGAAGTTCTTCGAGCGCGCCGAGGTGAAGGACCTCCTTTCTTACCTGCGCGTGCTCATCAACCCGCGTTCCGACGTCGACCTCCTGCGCATCATCAACGTGCCCGCGCGCGGGATCGGCAGCACCACCATCGATCGCGTCATGGCGGTGGCCGATCAAAAGCAGTCGAGCCTCTTCGATGCGCTGGAACCGGCGCTCGAGTCTTCCGATCTGGGGAGCGCAGCCAAAAAGAAAATCGCCACCTTCCGATCGCTTCTCAAGAGCTTGATGGCAAGCATCGCCACCGAACGGCCGAGTGACGCGGCCCTCCGGGTGCTCGAAGAGACGGGGTACAAGAAGGGGCTCACCGACGAAGACACCGCCGAGTCGGACGCGCGGCTCGAGAACCTGGCCGAGCTCGTGGGCTCGATCATGGAGTACGAAATGGAGGCGCAAGCGGCGGGCGAAGCACCGACCATCGCCGGCTACTTGGAGCGCGTCACGCTCTCCGCCGACGTCGATCAGATGAAGGATGCGCCGCGGCTCGTCTTGATGACCGTGCACAGCGCCAAGGGGCTCGAGTTTCGCGCGGTGTTCTTGACGGGCATGGAAGACGAGGTCTTTCCCTACAAGGGGCTCGCCCCGGGGGAAGAAGAAGAGCTGGAAGAAGAGCGACGGCTCGCCTACGTTGCGCTGACGCGCGCGCGCGAACGGCTCT
Source organism: Polyangiaceae bacterium (assembly GCA_035318465.1). Lineage (GTDB taxonomy): Bacteria > Myxococcota_A > Polyangia > Polyangiales > Polyangiaceae > DASWDH01. Next base: position 3,211 of record DATHES010000194.1, on the reverse strand, counting down.
ACCTGAGCCACGCCGGCATGCGCATGCTCTTCGGACAAACGCGCTACAACCGCCCCAGCCGATTCCTTTTGCATTTGCCCCCTGGCGACGTCGAGCAGATCGCGACGCGGGCGGCGCCGACGACACGCTTCATCGACCGTCCGACCCATGCGCCCGCGCGCGAGGGTGCGGCCTGGCGCCACCCCATGGCGCGATCGGCGACGAACGCCCCGGTGAAGCCGGGGGAGCGCTACGTCGATCGCGAGGCTTTCGATGACGTGGCTCACGGCCACGGCGCGGGAGCGGAGCTCGAGCGGGGCGCTCGCGTTCGCCACGCGCGCTTCGGCGAGGGGGAAGTACGGCGCGTCGAGCATTCCACCGAGCTCATGGTGATCGCCTTTTTCCCTGGATGGGGGGAAAAGAAGATCCTCGCGCGCTTCCTGGTTCAGGCTTGAGATGGCGGCGCGCCGGGGTGCGGCGCGATCCCGCGGGCGGCCGCGCGGCTACTTCGCCTTGCGCTTGTATTTGGCGGCGAGAGCCTTGATGACGCACGGGGGAGCGTAACGGGAGACGTCGCCGCCGTGCACGGCGATTTCGCGCACCAGCGAAGCCGATACGAAACCGTAGTTGGTGCGGGTAGGCAGGAAGATGGTGTCGATCTCGGGCGTCAGATCGGCGTTGGCGTGCGCGATCTGGAGCTCGTATTCGAAGTCGGTCGCGGCGCGCAGACCGCGCACGATGACGCGGGCGCCGATGCTTTCACAGAAGTCGATGAGGAGGCCATCGAACGACTTGACGGTCACGTTGTCGTAGGGCTGCGCCACCTCGGCGATGAGCTTCAGCCGCTCTTTCAGGGGAAACAGCGGAGAGCGCGTGGGGTGTACGCCCACCGCGACGACCACGGATTGAAAGAGCTTGGACGCTCGCTCCATGACGTCGATGTGACCGTACGTCACCGGGTCGAAGCTCCCCGCATAGACGGCGAGGCCCTGGTTGATCTGCTTCGTCATTGCGCTATCGACGGGCCTTCCGGCGCCTTCTTGCTGGGCGGCGGCGGTTTGACGGCGGGCGGCGGCGGCTTGACTGCGGGCGGCGACAGCCTGGTGGGCGGCGATGCAGACCCGGCGCCGGCCGGCGGAGGAGGACCTTCGGGCGCGCGCGGGGCGGCATCACCGGCACGATTCGCCGGAGGAGCGCTCTCGCGCATGCTCGGCACGTCTTCCAGCCACATCGCGCGCCCGCCATCGGTCAATGTCACGCGAAATGCCGCCAAAAGACCGGATCCGACGACGCCGTCGAGGTCGACATCCATGCCCTTCTCGACCTCGGCGATCGGCGTTCCGTGGAGCGCGGGCACATCCGGGATATCGAAGGCACCTAGGCGCAAGAGCGGCACCAATCCCTGCTTCAATTTGGCGTCTTGAGGGAGCTGCGTGAGCGAGGTGAGCGCGATGCCCGCCTTCTTCCAGCCGTCTTGATCGAGCGCCAACGGGTACGACATCGAGGTGTCGAGAAGCAGCGAGGCCGCCGGTGCCGACTTGTCGCTGGAAAGCGTGCTGCGCATGATCATCCCGCCGCCCTTCACGTAGGCGAGCGGAACGCGCGTGGCGCTGGGCGGGATCGGCGGCGGAAACGTGCGCACGATGAACTGCCCGCCGATGTAGTCGAAGGTCACGTTCAGATGGCGCAGCAGGTTCACGCCGAGCAGCGCCTTCACCGGCACGTTCATTTGCCGCGAGATACCGGAGAGGTCCTGCACCATCGCCGGCACGTCTTTCACGTCGATCCGCCCCCCGAACCGAAGCGACACCCACGCCGGCTCCTTGCGATGGGCGCTGTCGAGCGTCACTTCGGCGGTGCCGGTGGCGACCATGGCAAGCCCGGGATCGCCGTCGATTTCCAAGGGCACCAGGAGCGACGTGCTGTTGGGGATGCGCGGCATTTCGCAGACGGCGAGAAGACCGCCGTTCAGCTGGAAAGGTTTGCGGCCGACGCCGCGCCGCGCAAGACCGGCGATGGCCTTGGCCCAGCCGTCGTGCACGTCGGGATCTTGCAGCATCGCCTCGAGCTCATCGGCAGCCTTCTCGATGTCCCCGGAATACCACTCGGCGCGCCCGCGCAATCCGCGGGCGTCCGTCGTCTCCACGCCCTTCAAGAGCCGCATGGTTTCGGCGTAGTCGAGCCGGGCGAGCGCTACCCGCCCGGCCCACGTCTTGACGTCGACGTCATTCGGCGCCGCTTGGAGCGCGCTCTTGGCCGCATCGGAGGCGTCGTCGAGGTCGGCGGTGGCGTAGCTGGCTTTGGTGCGATCGAGCCACTTTTGGGCGAGCGGGTTGCGCGTCGCGCTGGCCGGGGCCTTGGCAGGGGTGCAACCGAGCCACGCGATGACGGCACCCGAGGCGACGATCAACGAACAGCGAACAAAAATGGATACGCTCACGATGGTGCGGGCTCGAAGGTTTCGGAGGTGTGGGTAATGGCGAGGATGCGATCGCTTCGGAGATCGAAACGACCCCGCCCGGGCAGGGAATAGCCCAACACTCGCGGGGGGTCGAGGTCCGTTCGCACCTGCGTCAAGATTGCTTCGAACGCCCGGGGGGCCTTGTGGCTGGGGCGGTAGAGAAGCCGCACGGGGACGCCGGTGCCTGCAAAAGCGAGGCAGCGCTCGACGATCTCTGGACGGGCGTGGCGTTCGGCGATGCGCACATGCCACAGATCGCGCGGCGAAGACGAGCGTAGCTCGACCAGGAGTCGATCGAAGAGCGCGATCAGCGAACGCACGTCGTCCTCGGCTCGGTGGGCGAGGCCGCGATCGATTCCGAATCGGCGCGCCAGCGCCTCCAAGGAATGGCTGTCGGCTTTGAGTGCGCGGCGCGAGAGGGTGATGGTATCGAGATAGAAAGGGAATCGAACCTCCTGGCCGAGGCGCGCGAATTCGGCCTCGAGAAAGGTCACGTCCCACCACGCGCCATGAGCGACGAGCACGGCACCGGAGCACGTCTCCACGATCCGGCGCGCCACCTCTGCGAACGGCGGTGCCGCCGCCAATTGAGGCGGGCCGAGACCGTGCACGTCGGTCTTGAAGGTCACGTCGGGGCCGGGATTCACCAGACTATGAAAGGCGTCTTCGACGACTGCTCCGCGCCGTCGCGAGATCGCCACCTCGATGACGCGATCGACCTTGGGGTCGAGCCCCGTCATCTCCAGATCGACGAATGCCAGCGGCGCCTCG
>DATHES010000193.1:0-9544 GCA_035318465.1 Polyangiaceae bacterium | reverse complement strand
GTCCTACTCTGCGTCCAAGAAGATCTGCTCGCCTTGCGTGTCACGTAGGACGAGCGCGCGCTTTCCGTCGCGCTCCGCCGCGGCAAACTCCATGAAATCGGGGGCGCCAGGATCGACGAGGCGAAACGACGCGCCGCCGCTGTCCTGCTTGCACGAGGCGACGGCGCTCTTCCATTCGCCGACGTCGAAGACCGTTCCCTTCGGCATCGTCGTCACCGCTATCTCGCCGAGCGTCGGGTGGACGTAGCGGCGCGCGAGCTTTGCCGTCGCGGCGGGATCGGCCGGAAAGGTGCAGCGCGCGCGATCCTTGGCGAGCCTTTCGCGACGCTGCTGGACGCGTAGCTTGACGTCCTCCTCCGCCTCGGGAGCGCCGTCGAAAAGAACCTCCATGAGTTTACGGAGAAAGGGCCGCACGAGCTCCACGCCGCTACTGGCATTCATGAGCAGGATCCCGCCCACGCCGTGGTCGGGGAGCCAATACATCGTAGCCTGGTAGCCGAAGGTGGTGCCGCCGTGATCCACGACCTTTACGCCGTGTCGTGTTTCGAGGAAGAGGCCCATGCCGTACGCGCGATTCTCGCCCGTCGCGATCTGCGGCGCGCGGCGCGCCAGGAGATTCTCTTTCGTTAGGTACGGCCGGCCGTCGGGGAGCATTCCCTCCGCGAGTTCCATGCGCAGGTACGCAGCCATGTCGTGCGCCGTCGACCAGATACCGCCGGAGGGCGCCTCGGGCGTCACGGCGCGGTTGAAATCGCCGGTTACGAGCGACGTCTTGCCTTCGAAGTTTTCCGCGTGCGGCGCGGCGCGAACCGACTTCGCGACGCGCTCCGCGTCGACCGTGGTGCGCTTCATCCCGAGTGGCTCGAAGATCCGCGTGCGCACCGCTTCGGCGTAGGCCGCGCCCAGCTCTTTCGCGGGATAAGCGGCATGTCCGCCGATGAAGCCGGCCACGGCGCCGAGGATGTTGCTGTATTGAAACGACTCGCCGATCTTCGTAGTGGGCTTCATTTGGCCGACGTAGTCGATCTTCGTCTTGGCGGTCATTCGGCCGTATTCGAGCAGCGACTCGAAGCCCTCCCGAGGTAGTCCGGTGCACGCGCAAACCAGGTGCTTCATGTGCACCTCCGCGGTCGTCGTGGCGTCTCCCAACTTGAAATCGGGATACACGGATGTCACCGGCGTCTCCCAGTCGAACTTCCCTTCGTCGACGAGTTTCGCGAGGAGCAACGACGTGAGCGGTTTGCTGCACGACCCGATCATGAAAAGCGTGTCCGACCGTACCTTGGCTGGCTTTCCGACTTCGCGTACGCCGAATCCCCCTTCGAAGACGATCTTTCCGTTTTCCACCAGCGCCAGTGCGGCCCCGGGGACGTCGGCCGCCTCGAGGCTCTGCGCCACGAACTGCGTGATGCGCGCGACGTGAGCCGCGTCGAGCGGATGAGCGCGCCGGTCGCGAAACGATTCCGGCTGGTACCCGCTCGGCCGCATGCTGTCGAGAACGAGAAAAACCTGTGTGCGGCGTCGATCCCAAACGGCGCTGTCGGCCATCACGAGCGTCATGGTCAGGGTGTTCCCTTGGCGAAACGTCTTCGCGAATGCGCGCACGGGCTCGGTCGGCGTGTCCGCGCCTTCGTATTCGTAATTGCGCGTCGAGGCCCAGCCGCCGCGCGCCGGACGGTCTTGGGCGAGCTTCACCTTGGCTCCCCATTTCGGTCGAAAGGAAGACCATGCCCCGGCCATGGCTTCATCGAGGCGATCGGAGCTCGCCTCCACGATGGCCATCGCAATGCCAGGCTCCGGGCCGTCGAGTACGACCTCGGCGCCGCGCGTCGTGATCGTCCAGCCGGCCGGCGCGGTGAACGACACGCCGGAGAGCGTATGTTGTGGGGCATCGCGCGCGAGTCGGACCGGTGTCGGTTCTTCGCGTAACGGCGGGGGCGCCGCGCTTGCGAGCGGCGCGCTCGTCGAAGGCGTCGTCGACGGCGCGGGCGCTGGCATCCTGACGCCGCACGCGAAGACCAGAAGGATGAGAGGAAGACCGCGCAGCGCTTGCCGCATGCGATTTCGCTTACCACATCCGTCCGCCGATTGGGTGACGCCGCCGCTGTTCGAACTAGCGCGAGAAGGTGCTCACGACCCGTCACGGCGTCGAGCGACGGCGGGCGCGTCGGAAGCGGGGCGCGTGTGGGCCTGCTCGATGACGCGCTGAAGGCGCGCTAGATCGACGGGCTTGACGAGATGCTCGCTGAAACCGGCCGCGCTGCTCCGTTCTCGGTCGGTCGCTTGACCGTATCCAGTCAACGCCACCAGATACGGCTGCTCACCCTCATAGAGCGTGTGTTCACCCCCATAGAGGGCGCGGATGCTCGCGGCAAGCTCGTATCCGTCCATCACCGGCATGCTGATGTCGATCACCGCGACTGAAGGACGGAATCGCTCGAGTAAGGCAAGCGCCTCCGGGCCGTCGCGCGCAATGGCGACCTCGTGGCCCACACTCTCGACAAAGGTAGAAAGGAGGTCGAGCGCATCTTCGTTGTCGTCAACGAGCAACACCCGTTGCGGCGTCGACGCGGGAAAAACGAAGAGCGTCGCCGCGGAGTCCGCCGCGAGGGGGATCGTTTCCGGAGGAAGAAAAGGAAGACGGACCGTAAACTTCGTCCCGCGACCATTCCCTTCGCTCACGACGGAGACGGACCCACCGTGGAGCTCCGTCAGTTGCTTCACCACGACGAGACCGAGACCGAGACCGCCATCTCCGCCCGATCGATTCGCACCTTGAACGAAGAGATCGAAAATGTCCGTCAGGGCGTCGGCGGCGATTCCGATGCCGTCGTCGGTTACTTCGATGACGACGGAGTCGCTCTCTCGATACGCGCAGATGCCGATGTGTCCACCCGGCTGGGTGTATCGGGCAGCGTTGGTCAACAGATTGGACACCACCTGAGCGAGACGATTTTCGTCGGCGTCGACGTTCAAACCAAAGCTCGGCACTTGGACGGCAAGCGAGTGACGACGTTCCTCCAGGAGCGAGCTCACCATCTCGATTGCCCGCGAAACGACCTGAGCCATCTCCACCGGAGCGCGCTGGAGCACGAGCTTGCCGCGGGTCAAGCGAGCAACGTCGAGTAGATCGTCGACCAACCGCACGAGGTGATGTGCCTGTCGCTCGATCACGTCGAGCTCCCTCGTGGGTTGCCCCGCGGCGCGCATTTTTAGGACATGGACCGCGGTCACGATCGGCGCGAGCGGATTGCGGAGCTCATGACCGAGCAAAGCGAGAAGGTCGTCTTTACGCTTGCTGAGTCGCCGCGTTTCCTCTTCGAGATCCATCCGCGAGATGAGCGAGCCGAGATACTGCCCGGCGTGATGCCCGAGCCGCATGTCTCGATGCGTGTAAGCGCCCACGCCGATCGAAAAGCAGATCGCGCCCAGGTTCGGCCGGCCGCTTGCAGCGGAACGCTGATCCTTGCGGGCGCGTGACGGGCCGGTGCTCCGCTTTCGAGCACGCCACGGATGAGTGCTCCTTCCGCTTCCGGCAAGTCCGCCAGCGCGACTCGCCGCAGCGTTTCCTTCGCATGCGTGCCGATCCAACACGTGCAGTTCTCGTCGCGTCGGATTACGAAGATACACGCGTCGAATTCGACGACCCAACGAAGGCGCCCCGCCGCGACTCGCAGCAGCGTCTCGAGATCAGCCGCGACGGCGCACTCCGAGAACAACTCGATGAGGACATTGAGCCGTGCAATGTCGGCAGGAGTAGACATCAGAACTGCGTGAACATTTCGTCCGCTGGCATTCCCGTCGCATCTGCAATCACGTTGGCGTAGACGGCCAAGGCCGACATCGAGATCACCTCGACGACCTCGGATTCACTCAACCCGTGACCGCGAAGACGATCGTAGTCCTCGACAGCGAGGCTCTGCGGATCGCGCGCACACTTGACTCCGAAAAGAATGATGTCCCGCACCTTGGGGGGCGATAGTTCGGTCACGTTGGCGATGAGTGCCTTGATGGCAGCCGGATCGATGCCGAGCATTCGACAGCAGGCCAGGTGCGCCGCTTCGCAATACCGGCATTGTCGGTCCTGAGAGATGGCGACGAACATCATCTCCTTCAACGTTCGCGGCAAGAGTCCGCCAACGAGGACGTTTTGAACGAGACCCCACGTTCCAAGGGCGACCGCGAGCGAATGGCCTTGCGTCTTGATGAAATTCGGCGCTGCGGGGAAACCCATCCGTCGCTGGAAGTCGTGGTAGACCTCGACCACCTCTTTCGGCGCCGATTCGGGCTCGAGCGTGGTCAGGTGGGGTACGGTATTGCTTTTAGGCGGTTCCAAGGGTGGCGATGATTACCACGCGAAAGCTCGCTCCGCTACGCGGCCTCCGGGCCTACGGGCGCGGCGCCTTCCGATGCGGCGCGGCGGGTCGGTCGCCAAGTCGCGCACGAGCGTCCGCCTTTAGACCGCAGCTCTTCATGGTCCGATCTGATGGAGGAGTGCGGCGCGGGTTGGCCTCTTTTCCGGAGAGACTTTCATGCCGTCGAAGGCCGCCAAGAAGGAGCGCTGAAGCCATGGCATGCATCGAAGCGCGCGGCCTCACAACGATCGCGCTGGACGGCGTGGGCCATGCCAAGGAGGCTTTTGCCGTCATCTGAATCGCACGAGAAACCACACTTGGGAGAGGTTCGGGGACGGCAGCCATGGCAAAGAGTCGAGCATTTTGGATGACTGCGATCGGCACGGTTGCGCTTTTGTTCACGCACGCGGCCCTGGCCCAGACACCCAGCGCCGCTGCTCTTCCGCTGATGAAGGCCATCGTCCATCACGACTATGGTCCGCCCGATGTCCTTCGCATCGAGGAAATCGACAAGCCTGTTCCCGATGACAATCAAGTCTTGGTCAGAGTGCGCGCGGCTTCCGTGAATCCACTCGACTGGCACTTCATGAGAGGCGAACCCTACATCATGCGGATGGACGAGGGCCTGCTCAAACCAAAGCGCATACGACTCGGCGTCGACATGGCCGGCCAGGTCGAGGCGGTTGGCAAAAACGTAACGCAGTTCAAACCAGGGGACGAGGTGTTCGGGGATCGTTTTGGCGCTTTTGCGCAGTATGTATGTGCTTCCGAAAGGTCATTGGTCTCGAAGCCGGCCAACGTCACCTTCGAGGAAGCAGCGGCCGTACCCGTAGCAGCCATCACCGCCTTGCAAGGTCTTCGCGACAAGGGAAAGATTCAGCCGGGGCAAAGGGTCTTGATCAACGGCGCTTCAGGAGGCGTCGGTACGTTCGCCGTACAGATCGCCAAGTCACTCGGCGCGAATGTGACCGGCGTATGCAGTACGAGGAATGTGCAGATGGTCCGATCCCTCGGTGCAGATGCGGTCATTGACTACACCAAGGAGGATTTCACCAAGCTTGGGCAGCCCTACGACCTGATACTCGACATGATCGGGAACCATTCGTTGTCAGAATGCAGCCGCGCGTTGACTCCGAAGGGAATTTACGTGGTGGTCGGGAATACGGACAAGGGGCACTGGCTCGGACCTCTCCATGGCATGCTCAAGGCGGTCGCCTGGTCACGGTTCGTGACCCAGGACGTGGGCGTGCTCATGGCGGACACGAACCAAGAGGATCTGACCGTCCTGCGCGATCTCATGCAGGCCGGAAAGATGAGGTCGGTCATCGACAGGCGCTACAGGTTGAGTGACGTGCCCGAGGCTATCCGGTATCTGGAGGAAGGCCACGCGCGGGGAAAAGTCGTCATCACTTTGGAAAACGACGACGAAGCATTACCGGTCCGCAGCTCTTTCACAGCAAGCGCGATGGACACGTTCCGCCCCGTTCTCACGGCTTTTGCATTCGTCGCCATCGTGATGGGCGTGCCCCTTGCCGGCGCGCTCGCCCTCCACCGTCGCTTTCCACCGCGCGGTCCAGGGAAGAGACCGTTCAGGTGGGGCTACTATTTCAGCATTCAGTCGCTCATCGGCGGCATCGCGCTCGGCATCCTGCTCGAGTCCGGCATCCTGATCATGATCGCCTGCGGGGCGATTTACGCAGGACTCGCCTGGTTCTTCGCACAGCGCCGCCACTGGGCCTGGATCACGCTCACGATTCTGAGTTTCAACCCCGTCGTATGGCTCATCAATTTCATCTACCTTCGGCGACGCTGGGCGGAGGGATGAGCGGCGTTCTCTCCGTCCCCGCTGGCGAGCGAGACGAACGGGAAACGAACCCGCCGGGCTTCGAAACGGGTATGTTAGGAACCAATCGAAAAGAGACCGGCAAAATGAAGGACGAAGATGCCAAGAAGCTGCTCTCCATCGTGGAGGCCTTCAAGACAAAAACTGACGCCGCCGCAGCAAAAAAGGCGGAGAAAAAGTCGAAGGAAGGTGCCTTTCTAGAAGCCTTCCGGAAGACGATCGCGGAGACGATCCGGCCCGCTTTCGAAGAGATCGTGGCCATCCTCAAGGCCAACGGCCACGACGCGACCATCGTTCAGGCGCAAGAATCGCGAGCAACGGACGGTCGGTCGGAGAAGCACGAATCCCTGAGACTCACTGTCATCCCCCAGGGCTACGTCAAAGTGCACGATCACGACTCGCTACCGGAGGTTGCGTTCACGGGGGACGGCTCCAATGAAAGGATAAGGGTCTACGTGAGCGAAAGGATGCCCGGCGAAAGCGGCGGGAGCGGACCGCGCGGCGATCACGCGCTCGATCAGATCACTCCGGAATTCGTCGTCCAGCTCACGCTGGAGGTGCTCGCTAAGACGCTCGGTCGGTAAAGGGGGCTCGCGCGCGGCGGCCACACCGGAATCGCGCGCACTCCGTCGAGGAAGGCGCGCCGGTCGACATCCGCTTTCAACGGCTCGCGCAGGACGAAGTGTTGTCGAGCGTCTCCACGCGGGCAGCCTTTCCGCGATGGCTCCATCGTCGGCCGCCTCGCGGTCGACTCATCGAGTAACATCGCGGCCGCATGAACTCGTTCCGCATTGCCCTGGCCAACCTTCGCTTTCCGGCGAGCAGGGAGGACTCCGTCGCACTCGCTGTGGGGGCCATCGAGGAGGCATCCGTTGCGGGCGCTGGCCTCGTCGCCTTTCCCGAGTGCTTCGTCCCGGGCTACCGAGCCGCGGGCAAGGGCGTCCTTCCTCCGGATCCTGACTTTCTCGAGCGCGCGTGGTCCACCCTCGCCGCGGCGTGCGCGAAGGGCAACGTGGTCGCCGTCGTTGGCACCGAGCGGGTCGTCGATGGTGCGTTGCTGGCGACGGCGCTGGTCATCGCCGCCGATGGAACGATCGTCGGGTTCCAGGACAAAGTGCAGATCGATCCCTCCGAGGAGGGGACCTACGCACCCGGCGTCGCAAGGCGTGTGTTCCACGCCGGTCCCCTGACCTTCGGCGTCGTCATCTGCCACGAAGGCTGGCGCTACCCCGAGACCGTTCGCTGGGCGGTCCGGCGCGGCGCGCACCTCGTCGTCCATCCTCATTTCCACGAGGCCCAACCTGGCGGTTATCTCCCGTCGACGTTCGCCGATCCGGCGAACACCTTCCACGAGAAGGCGGTGCTGTGCCGGGCCGCGGAGAACACTTGCTACGTCGCCTCGGTGAACGTCGCGAGCCCGGGATCGCCGACCACGTCCGCCGTGGCGCGGCCCGACGGGAACCTCCTCGCTTACCAGCCCTACGGGAAGCACGGTCTCCTCATCGTGGACATCGATCTCGCTACCGCCACCGGTCTCCTCGCGTCCCGGTGCAAGGCCGACGCGTACGCGTAAAGCTGGGTCGCTGCGCCGGCGATGCCCGGGCGCCAACTGGGGCGCGTGGCAGTCGCTCTGCTACGGAGCGGGCACGGAGTGGACGACGATGGGGAGCATGCCCGTGCTGTCGGTCACGACGAAGACGTGGTAGTTGTCGCGCATCTGCGTCGTCGTGAAAGCGACGGTGGTCTTCTTCGCCGCGAAAACGTTGGGCAGATTCTGGCCCACCACGTCGGTGGGAGCAGCGACGTTGAGCTGTGTTCCGGTGACGTCGGTTTCACCGGTCACCGCGAGCAAGCCACCATTGTTGAGCAAATCCTTCATCTGTCCGGCCGAGCCGCCATCGAGGGCAACGATGATACCGCCGCCCTTGGCGAAGGCGTTCATCGCAGCGTTCCAGAGCGTGCCGGTCGTCGCCATCTGGCTGTCGGGGGCGAGCGCCTGATCGTAGACGAGGAAGGCTTGGTACTGCTGAACTGTCAGCTGTTGAGGGACAGTGGACCAGCCCGCGGCCTTCGAGAGCGTCACTGACTTTCCTCTCGCCGCGGCCATCGTCAACAGCCAGCGCTCGATTCGCGTCACCGTGGCGGCGTCGGCGAACTCGTCGTACGTAAGGACGCGAACCGTGGCACCGACGCCCTGGAAGATCGCGTTGCCCAGCATCGTGACCTGCGCGGACGATTCGGAGAGGGTGGCATCGGCGTAGTCCGTGCCAATGACGACCTCGTGCCCATAGCCCTTGCCGACGCAATCTCCGGCCTGGCAGATTCCGCTGGGGCAAACCGAACCGCACGTCCCGCAATTCTCTTCGTCGCTGGCCGTGTTGACGCAAATGGCCCCACAAGCGACGAGAGGGGGATCGCATCGCGCGACGCACTTGAAAGTGCCCTGCAAACCGCAAAGAGGCGCCGGTTCGACGCACCTCGTCGCGCAGTCGCCGCAGTGCTCGGGCGTATCGTAGGGCGGCGTGCACGTGGAGCCGTCCGGCGTCCGATTGTCGTCCGACCCACCGTCCGAGATCGTGACGTCACCTTCGGTCACATCGGGCCGCAAACCATCCGAGACGTTGATGTCCCTTTCGTCCACGTCGGGCCCCTGCCCGTCTCGGCCGACGTCTGCCGCCGCCTCGGCGCCGCCGCACGTGCCCGCCGAGCAAGTTCGGCCCGAAGCGCACGTGCGCCCGCACAGGCCGCAGTGGGCCGGATCCTGTTCCAGGTCGACGCAACGGAGGTTGCATTCGGTGAGCCCTTGTCGGCAAGATCCGCCGACGAGCGCGTCCTTCCCGCACGCGAATGCAAAGAGCCCGAGCGCCATCAGCACCCACCTCGGAGGCAACGCCTCTTGCCCGCGGCACCACCTCATGGGTTCGGACCTTCCTTGGTGGGAGCGGCTGGATTGGTGTCCCTGCGCACGACATCCTTGGTTTGACGCGTGATCTTGAACTCGACGCGTCGATTCTGGCGGTAGGCTTTGTAGCTCTTGTCCGGCACCCTCGGGTTCGAAGTGCCGAACCCTGCCGAGCTGACTCGCTCGCGCGCGATCCCCCAACGCACGAGGAGGTCGCGGACCGATCGGGCGCGCGCTTCGGAGAGCTTCAGGTTGAACGACTCCTCGCCCCGCTCATCGGCATACCCTTCCACCTCGATGTGGGCATACTCGGGGTGCTTTTTGATGAGCAGCATCACGCGCCAGAGCAGGGGCTGGCTGTCGAGTAAGACAATCGACTTGCCCGTGTCGAAATGGATGCGTTCGTCGAGCAGAATGTAGTCGCCCACCACGCGAACCTGCACG
>DATHES010000192.1:0-8587 GCA_035318465.1 Polyangiaceae bacterium | reverse complement strand
CACGCGGCGGATGCAGCTCTTGCAGAGCGAGATCGCGCTCCGACCCATGCGCAGCATGGCGCTCGGCATCGCCAGCCTGGTCGTGGCGTTGGTACTCGGCGTGCTCCTGTGCGTCACCATCGTGGGCATCCCCGTCGCCCTCGCGGGGCTCCTCATCGGCATTCTGGCGGCCTACGCCGGAATCTGCGCAGCACTGTCGGCCATGGGCAGCGCTATCGTCTCCCACCGCAGCGAGAATCCCTACGTGCACCTGGCGGTCGGTTGTGGAGTCTTCTTGATCGCGGGGTTCATCCCCTACTTCGGCAGCTTCATCACCGGGCTGATCTTGTTCGCCGGTCTTGGCGCATTCGCAGCAACCCGGGCCGCGGGGTTCATTCCCCTGCAGCGATAGAGCACCCTACGGTCCAGCGACTTTCCAGCGCCTTTCTGGTGGGACGTCGCCGAAGCCCTGTAAGCTCGAAAACGTGGGACTCTGCCTTCGCGATGGAGGCGCGTCCCGCCGCGAGACGCGATGACGCCGAGGGTTATGGGCATCAGGTTGCAGATCGTCCTCGCGCTGAGCGCGCTCCTGGTGCTCGCGTTCGTGCCCCTGTTCGTGGCGGTGGCGGCGCTCACGCGCGCCACCGTCCGCACCGAGCGGGAAGCGAGCGCGCGGTCCATCGGGCGCGCCGTGGCCGCTCATGTCGAGGAAGCGCGGCGCAACCGCACGGAGGCCGAGCTGAGGTCGCTGCTCGACAGCGCGATCGGCGCGGGCAGCGTGACGGCCCTCGGCGTGTACGACGAGCGGGGAGCGGCGGTCCTCCGGGTCGGTGATCCCGAGACCGCCAGCGCGCTTCCCCCCATCGTGCCGGCAGGTGTCGAGCGCGTGCGACAAGTCGCGACGCCGCATGGGCCGGCCCTCGAGGTCTCCATTCCCGGGCCGAGCGGCACGGTGGCGGCCGTGGTGCGGACCGACGCCGATGCGAGCGGAGGGACGCCCCTCTTCGGCCTGCTCGGGCTCTATACCGGGCTCTTCGCGCTGGCGCTCTTGACCTTTGCCTACATCGCGCTGACAAGGCTCATCGTGCGCCCGGTCGACGCCATCTCGAACGCGGCGCGTCGCGTGGCGGCGGGAGCGCGGGCCTTCGAGCCGCCCACCGCGGCACCCGCCGAGCTGCGCAGCCTGGCGGAGAGCCTCACCGAAATGACGGCCAAGCTGCTCGCCGACGAGCAGCGCATGCGCCATCAGATCGGCGAGCTCGAGCTGAGCGGGCAGAAGCTGCGCGAAGCGCAGGATCGCCTGGTGCGGACCGAAAGGCTCGCGTCGGTGGGTCGTCTTTCGGCGGGACTTGCGCACGAGATTGGCAACCCCATCGCTGCGCTCCTCGGGCTCGAGGACCTGCTGCTCCAGGGGGGCCTCACGCAAGAGGAACAGCACGACTTTCTGAAGCGGATCAAGAGCGAGACGGAGCGTATCCACCGCGTGCTCCGCGATCTGCTCGACTTCGCGCGCCCTGCCGCTGCGGCGCGCGTCGGCGACGACAAACCGGGTGATGTTTTGGAGGCCATCAATGACGTCGTGGCGCTCGTTCGACCGCAGCGAAGTTTTCGACAGGTCGACCTTCGCGTGGACGTCGAGCCGCACCTCCCCCACGTGTCGCTCGGCAATGAACGACTGATGCAGGTTCTCTTGAATCTGCTTCTCAACGCCGCCGACGCCGTGGAGGCAAAGGGCATCATCACGCTCGCTGCGCATCGCAGCAGCAACGGCGTCCGACTCACCGTCGAGGACAACGGCCCCGGGATCGATCCCGCCATCCGGGAGCGCCTCTTCGAGCCTTTCGTCACGACCAAGGAAGTCGGCAAAGGGACGGGCCTCGGCCTCGCTGTCTGCCGCGGCCTCGTCGAATCAGCGCGCGGAACGATTGCGCTCGACGAAACTTACGAGCGGGGCGCTCGCTTCGTCGTCGAGCTCGCGTTGCCTTCGGCGCGTGAGTCGGGATCGGTGGCCGCGGGCCGGCAAGCGAAATGACGCTCCTGGCCTGCGAACAGACAGAGCTCCCCCTTCAGCAACGTGGCGAGGCGAGGCTCGCGACCATTCCGGTCCGATTCGAACCTTGCGGCGGCCTCGCCCCACTCTTACGTGAGGCGCCGCCGAATCGACCGATGGTGATCGGGCATCCCGAAGAACGGATGCGGTCGTGCTGGGCCGTCAGCGGACGACGCGAACGTTTTCCGCCTGCAAACCCTTGGGCCCCCTCTTAACGTCGAACTCCACCATTTGACCCTCGGTCAAACTGCGAAAGCCGTCCGCTACGATTGCCGAGTGGTGGCAAAACACGTCTTCGCCGCCCTCCTGCTTGATGAAACCAAAACCCTTCGAATCGTTGAACCACTTTACGGTACCAGTAGCCATTTCACTCATCCTAACGAGCCAACCAATTGCGCCGCTCGAGCATACCCGTGCGAACATGCACGGCAGGGCCCCCCCTTTACCCTACCCTCGCGCAGAAGTCTCCTCGTAATTCGACCTCGGGTTCGGCGTGAAGTCTCACGGGTGAATTCCGCCGGAGAAAAGGAACTGCTTGGTGATGTTGTAGGGCTGGGTGCTTCCGGGGGCCGGCGCGGCGTTATTGACCCAGTAAACATCGAAATACTGGATGGTGGCACGCTGCTTCCACGAGCCGTGCTTGTCGAGCCGCGCGATGTAGTCGCGAAAGTGTGGGTGTAGATGTCGGTTGCCGTCGAAACGCATGCGCAGATCCCAATCGCACCACTGCTGGTCGTCGAACCAGGGGCCGTGAAAGGCGGGCTCGAAATCGGGGGGCCGCTGCTTGCGGGGGTCGATATGACGCCCGTCGGAGAGCACGGCGTCGATGGTGATGGTGCCGTCTTCTTTGGGGGCGTCGGGTGAGAACATGCTCCATCCCTGGGGCACGCGAAGGTACTCCACGATCTGCCGCCCTACCTCGGGGCGATTCCGTAGGCGATAGCGATCGGGAATGGCCCAGTTGTCGGCGGCGAGCTGCGTCACCACCGTGACCAAGAAGCCGGCCGCTAGAATCTCTCCCGTCACGCGCTGCACGCTTTGCTTGAACTTCGCGGCCGGCGTTTCGTCGCCGACCTCGTCGGATACGTCACGCGTCGATGGCGGGGTGGAGAGCAGCTGATCGACCCAACCGCGCAGCGGCGGCACGCGCAATGGCCATGCGTACAGCGCGCCGAGCGGAAGCGCGGCTACCACGGCGGCGGCGCCAGCCGACCCCGTGAGGAAAACCGGGGGTAGCTCACCAGCCAGCGCCAAGGCAGGTGCTCGGCTGTCGGCGAACTGGAGGGCGCGCCGAGCGTCGAGCCGGGCCACCACGCGCACCAGTCGATGAAGGATGGCGTGGGTGGAATCGTAGAGAACGACCATGCGGCGTCTGCTGGAGAAAAGACGCGACACGATGCTCCAATCGTCGGGTCCGATGAGAAGCAGCGAGAACGCCATCATGGAATAGGAGAAGGGTCCCAGCGTCATCATCAGCGAGATCGCGGAGTGAAGCAGGAAGATGCTGAGAACGGCGAAGCGGCGTGGCCACTTGGGCGGTAGAGGAACGAGCAGCCAGATCGGGAGCCCCGCTTCGAGGACCAGGGTCGCCCGAGTGGCCAAGGGGCTGACCCAGCTCGGCTCGTGCATGCGCAGCCACGCCGCCCAGACGGTGGCGATGCGGTTTTGCCAGAGCACCCAGTGAAACGCCGAGCCGTCTCGCCAGGTGGCGCCGTGTTTGTGGGCGAAGTTGAAGAAGTAAATGCAGGCGAAGTTGAAGACGATGCCGAAGAAGGCAAGACGAGCGAAGCTCGTGGGGCTCTGCACCATCGCCGCGCGGTCGTTGAGCGAAGCGGGGTCGGTCTCCACGCGATTCTTGAGCGAGCGGAGCAGGTGATCGACGGAGAAGCGTGCGCCGACGGGGAGAAAGGCCGTCCAGATGGCGACGACGTTGGTGACGACGATGCCGCCGTTTTGTAGATGCAGGTTGCGGTTGTCGAGCGAGAGAAAGCAGATGACGACGAGGATCTGCGCCAGCTTCGTCCGATACCCGATAACGTAGAAGACGTAGACGATGAAGATGAGAAGGAACGCGATCTGCACCTCGGACGGCGTGGAAAAGGCGAAGAGGAGCGACCACATTTTGTCGCCCGCCGGCGCGAAGAGGGCATAGTGATTCGGCATGACGCCTTCGTTGGTATAGAAAGCGATGCCGTCGGGACCCTGCGTGCGATCGTACAGGTTGACGATGAGATGCAGGCCGAAGCAGATACGAAACCATCCGAGTGAACGTGCGTCGACCGTGAAGTACCGCAGCACGATGAAATCGATCGCCGTGCGCCACCGCGCTTTCATGGGCGGGCCGTGAGCCTGCGACGCGTGACCAGATGCGACGGCGTTGGCGTGGGGGGCGCGCCATCGGGCAGCGCGATGGGCGCCTCTAGCCACGAGACGGTGTAGGCGGTGGGTCGGTCGCTCGGGGGGCGCTCATCGCCGATGCGCGTCACGTAGTCCCGCAGCCCGTCGAGGTAGATGGCGTGTGCCGGTTGACTGACGCTCGTGAAGTAGGCGCCCATGAGCGGCGAGGGGCGTACCGGGGCTTCCCCCTGGAGATCGCGATCGGGCGACTCGCGGGGGGGCGCGCCGGTGAGCGGGTCGAACCGCTGGCCACGTCCGTTCCATGCGTCGACGACGAAGAGGCCGAGTTCCTTCGGCGGATCGGGCACAAAAAGGCCCCACTTCTGGAAGATGCGGGGGTACGAAAGGGCGGCAAAAACCGGCTCCGCGAGATTGGGGGCCTTGGCTTCGGGCAGCGTGCCCTGCCACAGCGCCGCGCTGCACAGAACGAGAAACCCCGTGGCGGCGACCTCGCGAGCAAGGACGAACCCTCGAGAAAACGCGCCCCCAGTCGACGCGCGACGGACGGGGACCGCAGAGGGAGCGCGCGGGACTCCGCACGCCTGGAATCCGAGCCAGACCGAAATCGCCGCGCGGTTTTTGGCGACGAGATCGTATCCCCGGTCGGCCAGCTGCGCGATCCCGGGGGCACGCAAGATCAGACTCGCGAATCCACCGAACGGCAGGGACGCGAGAACCGCAGCCAGAGCTCGCGACTTGGTGAACGTGCGTCCCGCTTTCTCGTCGCGGACGACGACGGTCTCGGCCGCCGCCGCCTTGACCTCGGGGGGAGCCGCGTCCGATGCGTTGGCCGCAAAGGTGAGGCGGCCGAGACCGTCGAAGCGGACGAGCCACCGGCAGATCATGAGGCAAATGCCGCAATCGGCGTCGAAATAGACGACGAGCTCGCGTTTGCGCCGCGCGTACCACGCCCGCATCGCGATCCAATCGCGCGTCGAGAGCAAGAGCGGCACCGCGGCGAGCACCGCCAGGTCGTAAGGGCCCACGTCGAAGAGCGCGCGGGAGACCGCATGGAAGAGCACGAGCAGGACGATCGTGACGCGACGCACGAGCGTGATGGGGACGAGCATCAAGAGGCCGAGCGCGATCTGCGTGTTGCGATAAGCGATGGTAAGCAGCTTGAGCGTGTCGAGCGACACGCTCCTTCCCAGCCACGCGCCCCCGGCGGTCGCCCAATAGTTGTGATGCAGGGCGTAGTAGAGCGCCGTCCCGTCGCTCCAGGTCGGCCCCGACTGGCGCATGGCGGCGGCCACATGCATGGCCGAAAGCTGCAAGACCATCCCCAGGACGGCCACCGAGGAAAACGTGAAGGGCCGTGCCGGCCGCTCGTTCAGCGCCTCGGGAGATTTCTCGCGACGCTCGGAGAGCGATTTTCGCAAACTGTCGATGGAAAAACGCGCCCCCAGCGGCAAGAAGAGGGACCACGCCAACCCTACATGGAGCACGGCATCGGACGGGAGCTCGACCAAGAGGTTGCGCGCGTGCAGGCTGGTCACGCAGACGAACGACAGAATGTGGAAAAGACGCGTCCTGTAGCCGGCCGCGAAGAGCAGGTAGACAACGAGGGTGAGAAGGAAGACCACCGTCACGTCGCGCGTCGACGATGCCGCGACGTAAAAGGAGAATTGGTAGGGAGCGAGGGGGCGAAAAAGAGCGTAATGGTTGGTGAGCACCCCGTCGTTCGAATAGAAGGCGTCGACTTGGGCGATTCGGGGCACCAGATCGCAGACGAGAAGCAAGCCGAGAACCATTCGCACCACGGCCAGGCTGCGCAGGTCGGCGGACGCGAAGAGCCGCACGAGTGGGTTCGGTACGAGCGGTCGCTCGCCTTCTTCCGACGGGTGTGCGGTCACGAGCGCGATACGTACCCCAGCCGGCGCCGGCGGGGCAAGCGCACCCGTTCACACGAGGCCGCGGGGCGCACCTTTTTTCGTGCCGACCGATCTCGGGCCCATGGCCGTGCCAAGGTGGGAAGGCTTGCCCGCGGGCCCAGTTCTTGAGAGAAATGGTGCCATGAAAGCCATTCTGCTGGCCGCTGGCTACGCCACGCGGCTCGAACCGCTCACGAAAACGGTCGCCAAACCCCTGCTCCCTCTCGCGGGGCGACCCATGGTCGACTACATCTACGACCGTATCGCCGAGGTGCCGAGCATCGATGCGGTGCACCTGGTGACCAACCAGAAATTTGCCGGCGCCTTCGAGGACTGGGCGAAAAAGCACCGCGGACGGGTGCCCATCCACGTCCACAACGATGGCACGTCGAGCAACGACGATCGCCTGGGCGCCATCGGGGACCTCAAGTTCACCGTCGCCAAGGCCAAGCTCGGCGGCGAGGATCTGCTGGTCACCGCGGGGGACAACCTCTTCGATTACAGCCTATCCGGCTACGTCGACTACTGGCAGGCCAAGGGAGAAGCGAGCGCGCTCGCCATCTACGAGTGCCCGGACCGCGAGCTGGTCAAGCAGTACAGCATCGTCGAGCTCGACCCCCAAGACCGCATCACCTCGTTCATCGAAAAGCCGAAAAACCCGTCCACGGCCCTCGTGGGAACGGCGACGTACCTCTACCATCGCAACCACGTCTCGCTCCTCGAGACGTACCTTGCCGAAGGCAATTCACCCGATCAACCAGGAAATTTCATCGCCTGGCTCCACAAGCGGGTACCCGTCTACGGATACCGTTTTTCGGGCGGGTGGTTCGACATCGGCAACAAGCAGGAGCTGTTCAACGCCGACAACCTGTTGCGTGAGCGCCAGGGCATGCCGCGCCGCGAAGCGTACAGCCTCTAACTCTCCCCTTCGGGGGCGCCGCCCGTGCGCGCGACGTCCTCGGCCTTGATCTTGTCGGGGTTCATGCCGCGCGCGCGTTTGGCCATTCCGGGCAGAAGCTCGTCCATGGGCGGGACGGACCCTTTCATGAAGCGCAGTGGATTCACGCGGGCCACGACGAACGTACGCAGGTAGGGACTCTTGAAGCCACGCGCTTTCAGCTTCTCCATCGCCTCCCCCACCGCGTCGTCGAGATCGAGAACGAGATCGGCCCGCCGCTCGCGTTCGGGAATGCCGGCCGCGACTTTGACGCCTTGCCACGAGTCCACCTTGCGCAGCACGGGGTAGTACGCACCGCCCGAAACGCGCGGGCGTTTCTGGTAGGCGAATCCGAGCGTGATGAGCGCGGGCTCCTCGAACTCGAGCGCGTAATTTTCTTCCTTGTCGCCGGCGAGGCGCGCGAGCTCGCGGTAGAGGCGCACCACTTCGATCGCTTTTTCGCGAAGGTTGTAGGCCTTCTCGATGTTGAGCGCGAGGATCTGGTAGGCCACCGTTTTCTCGGGCACGAGGAGCGCGATCGCCGTCTTGGCGCCGAGCTCTTTCAGCGCAGTGAGCCGGTGATTGCCGTTGGGGGTGAGGTAACGGCGCTGCTCGTCGTCGCGCACCACGATGAGCGGATCCAAGAAGCGTTTGGTCTTGTCCATCGCCACCGTGAGGCGGCGCACGTGAGCGTCGGAGACTTCGCGTTGGTAGGGCGTCGGCTCGATCTTGTCGACCGGGAGCGCCACGAGGCAGAGCGCGTTGCCGCCGAGCGGCTCGCGGTAATAAGCGAGCACGGATCCGCCGTCTTTCTGCACCTCTCTGCCGAGCTCGGCGAGCTCGGCGGTCGGCGCATCGATGGCAATTTCGGTCGGGAGGAGCTCCGTCGGCTGGAGCTTCACGCCGCGGCGTTTTTTCGTCCCCTTGGCTTTCTCGGTCTTCGGCTTGCCCACGAGGTCTTGCTTAGCACTACTCCGTCCGCTCTTGGCCATCTCGCGACCTGTCCATTCGACCGAGGCCGCCGCACTAAGGGCGCACGCATGAATAAGGGAAGTCGATAGCACCGCAGGCCGTCCCGGAATGAATGAGGGTTTGAGAGAAATCAACCGCCAAGGCGCCAAGAGCGCCAAGGGTTTCATGGGGTATGGATGATGCGCTTGATGCCGCGCTGAAGTACTGCGACGTCGAAGTTGATGAGTAACGCGAGGCGAAGTCGAGTTGATTTCAAGTAGGAGAGGGTCCTCTCTCCCAAGTTCCCTGGAGATCTTGGCGTCTTGGCGGTTCACCCTCTCCCATCGACGCAACCGGGCCGAGTCGACGACCCCAGTCCCTTATTGATGGTCCCGCGCACGG
>DATHES010000191.1:0-3306 GCA_035318465.1 Polyangiaceae bacterium | reverse complement strand
CTGCCGCTCGCACCACCTGAACCCGCACTCCCACCCTTGCCTGCGTCCACTGTGCCGCCCGAGGAGCCTCCGGATCCCGCCGCTCCGCCCGTGCCCGCGGCGCCGCCGGTGCCCGTCGTTGCTCCGCCGGTGCCGGTCGTTGCGCCACCCGTACCCGCGGCGCCGCCGGTGCCCGTCGTTGCTCCGCCGGTTCCGGTCGTTGCGCCACCCGTTCCCGCGGCGCCGCCGGTGCCCGTCGTTGCGCCACCGGTGCCGGTCGTTGCTCCGCCGGTACCCGTCGTCGCGCCTCCAGTTCCCGTCGTTGCTCCGCCGGTGCCGGTCGGATCGCCACCTGTACCTGTAGTCGCCCCTCCCGTGCCCGTCGTGCTACCGCCGGTTCCGGCGCCCGCGGAGCCGCCTGCGCCCCCCGTTCCAGGTGGCGTCGGCGGAGGGTCGAGCGCGCAGCTCATACCGATGACCAGCGAGATGGGAATTGCGATGGATAGCGTAAGCAGGTTGCGCTTCATTGAGTCCTCCGCCCTGGTCTCGGTCACGCCCGCGGATCGTCGTTGGCGTCAAAGATTCAACCACGCAGCAACATCTTAGTCAACCGTTTGAAACGAACCAAACGCAGACCCACGCGCAGCTTGCAGCGCATCGCTCGGAACTACCCGGAACTGCGCGCCGCGTGCAGTGGTACCGCGACGAGACACATCCAGCAAGGGTATATCTTTGGAGCGACAGAGGATGTTACCCGGGATACCAGACAACCCGAGGATCATCGGCAGCCCTCTCATAGGACCATGCGGCATCGGTCATTTTCCTGAGGTCGTAGTGGGGTCGCCACCCGGTTAGAAATTTCGCTTTGGTGTTGTCGAGCCAAGTCGACCGATACGGTGTCCCCACTCCTACCGAGGGTAGCCCTCGCGACGCCGTCAGGTAGGCGGCGAGCTCGCCGTAATCGACGGGTTCATCCATGCAGATGTTGAACGTCTGCTGTCGGGCTCGCGGATGGTCGATCGCTTTGAGAATGGCGCTCGTCAGATCCTCGACGTGAACGAAGTTTCTTTTCACGGGCCGGCCGTCCGGGTCGAGCATGACGGGGGTGGTTTTGGATTTGACGTACTCGTCTGCTTTTCGAGCACCGACCAAGTCGCGCCAGCGCGGCCCACCGAAGACGTCCTCGCCGAACGAAAGTTGATACCGAAAATCGTCCTTCTCCATGATCCACGGTGCCCGTAGGCAGCACCCGTCGAGGCCGTACTGCACGTAGTACTGCTCGAGCATCACCTCTTCGAGAACTTTGGAGAGCGCGTAGCAACCCGGATAGGCGCTGTGCTTCTGCGTTTCGGTGACGGGCAGCGGGTGCGGGTAGAAAAAGTGCCCCATGCCCGCATCGCCACCGATGAGAATGAACTGCCGGAACGTCGTGCTCACCCGACAGGCCTCGAGCAGAAAGAACATGCCTTTGATGGCCACATCCATGATGGTGTCTGGCGACTCCTTGGACGTGGCAAGGTGCAGCACGTGCGTGACACCTCGCACCGCCTCTTCGACGACGGAGCGTTGCTCGATCGAGCCGCTCACCACCTCGAGTCGCTCCTCGGCTTTCAGCCTGCGGTGATGACACAGGGCCCGCACGGTGAAGGCATCGAAGTCGCGCTCGGCCAACAAGCGGGCGATGAAGGCCTGACCGACTTTACCGGTCGCGCCGGTGACGAGGATGCGCTTGGTCACAGGTGCTCCTTGACGCCGCTCGAGGCGCGCGTCGTGAAGATGTCCGGTCGGGTACCAAATCGTCGCTCGACCTCGCGGGACAGCGCCTCGGAAAGCGAGGCCACGGCTTCTTCGGCGACGAGATTCACCGTGCAACCGCCGAATCCCCCGCCCGTCATTCTCGCGCCGTACACCCCGGGTTCGGCGGTGGCAATCTCGACGCACAAGTCGAGCTCGGGGCAGCTGACCTCGTAATCGACTTGGAGCGACCGGTGCGATGCGACCATGAGACGGCCGAGCTCGGCCAGATCGTCTTCGGACAGGGCGCGCGCGGCGGCCAGGGTTCTCTCGTTTTCCGTCACGACGTGGAAGCAGCGTTTGCGTACCGTCTCGGAAAGCCGCGCAGCGTGGGCCTCGAGCTCGGGCAAAGAAACGTCGCGCAGCGCACGTACGTGCGGGAGCACCTCCTGCAATGCCCGGACGCCCTCCTGGCACTCGGCGCGCCGACGGTTGTACTCGGAAGAGGCAAGCTCGCGTTTGACCTTCGTGTCGCAGACGAGCACCACCGCGCCCGGCCGCGCGAAAGGGACGGGCGTCGCCTCGAGCGTACGGCAATCGATCATGAGTGCGTGATCGGACTGACCGAGCGCGGCGATGAGCTGATCCATGATTCCGCACATCGTGCCGACATAGTCATGTTCCGCGGTTTGCCCGGCAACCGCGAGCTCGACGCGCGAGAGCTTTTCATCGCCCGCGAGGGAACAAAGTGCCAACCCCACAGCCATCTCGAGCGCTGCCGACGAGGAAAGCCCGGCGCCCGTGGGGACGTCGCTGTCAATCAAGAGGTCGGCTCCGGTGAGCTCGACGCCACGCGCTTGGAGGGATTGCGCCATACCCTCGACGTAGTCGAGCCAGCCGTTTTGCCGTCTCGGTCCGGGTCGATCGAGCTCGAATTGTCGTTTCGTCGGGAAGCGTGTCGATTGCACGTGCACGCTGCGATCGGCTCGCTGCGCTGCCGCGACCAGGGTGCGCCGCTCGATCGCGATCGGAAGAACGAATCCGTCGTTGTAATCGGTGTGATCGCCGACCAGGTTCACCCGTCCCGGAGCGGAGAAAAGACGCGGCTCGGCTCCGTAGATGGAATGAAAGTGGCGGCGAAGCGGTACGAGATTGGTCACGCGCCACTCCTATCACGACGCGGCAAGCCTCTTCCGACTTCGAGAACGACGAGCCCGCGCGAAATTCGGGTGGCGCGCGGACGAAGAAGGCCGCAGAGTTTGGGGTGGCTTGCGAGAAACGCCTCGTGGAATTTTCGCGTCGGCTTGCGAGTCACCTGTCGTCCGTTCGCGCTGCGCGCTCGCCATGGCGAGGGAGGGCGGACGAGACGAAGGTGGCCGAGCAGGAAATTCCGAGAACGCACCGAGCAGGTTTGGAATTTTTTCATGGCACTACATTTTGAGGACGGGAACCGCGCCTAGGAGGGCTCGCGGTGGCCCCGATCACCATTTGTTTCATCTGCAAACTCTGATTAGTCAACCGGTTGATTCGCGCCTCGAACCACGCTAGGGTATCGGTGTTGAGGCAATCTGCTCGCCAGCGAGGGAGGTCACC
>DATHES010000190.1:0-58334 GCA_035318465.1 Polyangiaceae bacterium | reverse complement strand
TAGTTTTTTCGGGATTCATTTCTCGTTCCTTCAGCCGTGTGGGGTCGTCGTGCATGACGGAGGCATGCGTCGCAACGCGCGTGCCAGCCGCGGTGGAAGAAGCTTTCTCGGTCGTATGGCCGGGATGCCATCCGCTCAGTGGAATTCATTGCCTCCGTTCAGTGGGGTTCATTGCGTCAGTGCATTCTATTGTCGCAATTCGCTGGCACGATGCGTGCTGGAAACGAAGCGGCTGTACGCCGAGAACCCGATTGGCAACGGCGATAGCTCCGTAAGGGCGATAGCCAGAAAGAGCGCGAGGTGGTCCGTGAGTGTCGCATCCACGAATGCCGGCGAATCGAAAAAGCGCCACGCGACGAAAATCCGTCATGCGAGAAGGGCGCTCGAGTTCGGTGGACTTGCGACCAGCGTCGGAGGTCGATTGATGCGAGCGGTGCAAGATCGCCCGCTCCTCGCGCTGAGTGGTGCCGTGGCCTTGGGCTTCGTGACCGGCGCGGCCGTCGCTCGGCGGGACGGTCATCTCTTCGTAGGCGCCGCCCGTGTCGTACTCGGCTGGGTAGCTGCCAACCTCGACGCCTAGCTGGTTGCTGACAAGGCTTCCGGAAAACCGAGAAAACCGCAGGGTTGTTGCTGCTGTTTCTTCCCCCAGCCCCCCTCCCCTTCGTGAGGGGGGTGCCGACGGCGGGAGCCGGAGGCGGGGGAGAACTAGCGAGCGGCACGTATCCGTGGTGGCGAGACCGCGGCCTTTTTTCAGTATTCTGTTTGAGCTGAACGCTCAGAAATGTCCGGTCGGCGGGGGGCCGCGATCAGCAGCCGGCGAATCGCCAGGACCCTGCGGCTCCGGCGGCGCCGCATCGCTCGCCGGCTCGAGCTCGAAGGAGGGGACAGGAACCGAGGAAGGGGGAGCGACGGCTTCGATATGGGTCAGACGTTCGCAGATGCCCCCCTTCAATGCGGCCAGTGCGGCCGCTTCCGTTGGTCCTAAGGCCGAGACGGGCATCTCCACACAGGTGGCCATGATGCCCTCGGGATCCTCGGTCAGTCGGTAGGTGTATTTCATGCTCGGCTCGTGTGCCAAAGTCCCACTAAGCATCCCATGCCGAAACCGCTCGCGATCGCGAGACCGAGTGCGAGCTTGCGGGTGCGGCGCGGACGACGCGCGAGGGCGACGCTCTTCGAAGCGCCATTGGGCGCAGTCCAAGCCGCGTTTTCTCCACCACCGGGGACAACCTGTTGACTGGCGTCGTCGCGGGATGCCGGCATCGACGGCGGCTCGCTCTGCCCGATCGAGGCATTGAATCCGATGGCCAGGCCGATGGAGTCGTTCGTCACCTTCACCGACGCTCCGTTGGAGCGAATGTCGAACGTCGAACCCGCCCGAAACCATTCCGGTAGCGCGAAGCGGTGATCGAGCGTTTCCTTGTAGTTCCAGGGCACCTCGATGCACTTTTGCTGGAGCTCCCGGTTGAGGAAAGCTCGGAGCTCGCCGTCGGCGATGTCCGGCAGAACAGCGAGATCGATGGCGTCGACCTCGGGGGTGATGACAATCACCCGGTTGCCGTTGCGCGACGCGATGCTGGGGACGGCCAAGAGCGTCATCGAACGAACGGTGATGCCGACATCGATCCCGAGCACCGGCCAAAGCAGCTTGGCGTGGCAGCGAATTCGCAGGCCGCGATCCGCGACGAGCGAGACCTCTGCCGGCGCGTCGAAAAAGAGGTGACCCCGCTCGCCGAGCGGTACCTTGGCGGGGGTGAGCTGGTCGACGATTTGCTGAAGGTCCGCCGACGTGACGATGGCATCGAGCCACATGGCCCCGAGCAGAGCAATCACCGTGCCGCGGAGAGTGTGCGACTTTCGCCCGAAATTTCGAATCTCCTACGGGCCCCGGCCGGTTCTCGATGCGGCATTCCTCGGGCCAGGCGAGGGGCGCATGGCCAGGGACGGCGAGGTCGGCGCGACGTCCGGTCGGACCCCGCGGGGTACGGTGAAAAATAAGGTTGACGTTCGCATGATAGATGTAATATTACGTCCGTAATTCCAACTACCGAAACGGAGAACGACATGACTGCGAGCTACGTGATCGACGCCGTCCGGACCCCGCGGGGTCGCGGTAAAGTGGGCAAAGGAGCGCTGACCGGCATTCACCCGCAGGAGCTCTTGGCGCAGGTTTTGAACACGCTGCAGCAGCGGCGCGGTCTCGACCCGCGCGAGGTGGCGGACGTGATCGTGGGGTGCGTCTCCCAGGTCAACGAGCAAGGATCCAACCTCGCGCGCAACGCGGTGCTGGCCGCCCAATGGCCGAACGAAGTGTCGGCCACGACGCTCAATCGATTCTGCGGCTCGGGTCTGCAGGCGGTGAACTTCGCCGCCATGGGCGTCGCATCGGGCGCCATGGACCTCGCGGTGGGGGGCGGCGTGGAAAGCATGTCGCGCGTTCCCATGGGCTCCGACGGCGGATCCATGGACGGCAACAATCTCCGTTTGCGCGAGCGTGTGTTCCAGGTGCCCCAAGGCATCAGCGCGGACCTCATCGCGACGCTGGAAGGCCTTTCGCGCCAGGATCTCGATGCGCTCGCTCTGCGTTCGCAGAAGAATGCCGCCCGCGCCATCGAGGAAGGGCGTTTTTCCAAATCGCTCTTTGCCGTAAAAGATCCGGCCAGCGGCGCGGTGGCGCTCGAACGCGACGAATTCCCCCGTCCGAACACCACCGCCGAAGAGCTGGGCGCGCTCAAAGCGTCGTTCGTCCAGCTGGGTGAAGCTACCGTCGGTCCCAAAGGAGAGACGCTCGATCAGATTGCGCTGGCCAAGTACCCCGAGGCCAAGACCATCCGCCACCTGCACACGGCCGGCAACTCGAGCGGCATCGTCGACGGCGCCGCGGCAGTGCTGCTCGCGTCGGAGAAGTACGTCAAGGAGAAGGGCATCAAGCCGCGCGCCAGGATTCGCGCCATGACGACCATCGGCAGCGAGCCGGTCATCATGCTGACGGCCCCGGCGCCGGCCAGCGAGAAGGCGCTCAAGATGGCCGGCATGTCGGCGCGTGACATCGACCTCTGGGAGATCAACGAGGCTTTCGCGGCAGTGGTCCTGCAAACCATTCGCAAGCTCGGCATCGATCCCGACCGGGTCAACGTGAACGGCGGAGCCATCGCGCTCGGTCACCCCCTCGGCGCGACGGGCGCCATGCTGCTCGGGACCGCGATCGACGAGCTCGAGCGCAGCGGCAAGGCAACGGCGCTCATCACGATGTGCATCGGCGGTGGACAGGGGATCGCCACCATCGTCGAGCGCGTCTGAAAAACGTGACCCTCACCGCCAAAGCGCAGCGAAAAGGGCGGACCCACGAGGCCATCCTCGGGTCCGCCGCGCGGCTCCTGCGCGAAAAAGGGATCGCGGGGGCTGGGGTCGCCGACGTGATGAAGGGTGCAGGGCTCACGGTGGGGGGCTTCTACGCACACTTCGATTCCAAAGAGGACCTCATCGACGAGGCGCTGCAACGAACATCGGAGGAGGTGCGGCAGCGCCTCTTCGAAGGTCTGCAGGACAAGCCCCCCGAAAAGCGCGCCGAAATCGTCCTCAAGCGCTACCTGTCGACCGAGCACCGCGATGAATTCGTGCAAGGATGCGCGCTACCCGCGGTGGTCGGCGAAATCGGGACCACGGCGAGCGAGCACCGCGCGGTCTTGCGCGAGCAAATCGCCGCCATGTCGTCGGCCCTGGAGGGACTCCTCCCGGCGGCCAACGAGCCTCCGCGGCGCTACCTCGCCGTCGGGTTGGTGGCGCTGATGTACGGTGGGCTCAGTTTGTCGCGCGCGCTGCGCGGCACGCCGCTCTCCGACGACGTCCTTCGGGCGTGCCGTGCGCTCGGCGCGCTGGCCTTGCGTAGACTCACTTCCTCAGCAGCTTGAAGGCCTGGTTCCAGTTGCCGCCGTGGAGACCGGCCAGCACCCAGGTGATGCACATCGGTTCGAGGTAACGGGAGCTTTCGATCCCGCCGATGTCCACGACGCCCCACCCGAACTCGCCGAGCAGGCTGGTCACCTTCTTGCGCGCGCCCTCGTCGTTGCCGCAGATGAACATGTCCGGCGGACCACCGGGAAAACTCGGCCGGAACATGTGGGGGGCGCCCACCGTGTTGAACGCTTTGACGACGAGCGCGTCGGGCACGAGCCGCTGCACGCGTTCGCCGCCCGAGTCGTTGCCTGCTATCGCGAGCTTGGGAGGGCCACCGCCGCCCATGTCGAGCGGGTTGGTCGTATCGATGATGATCTTGCCGCGCAGATTGGCCGCGCCGGCGGCGGTGAGGGCGCTCTCGTTGGCAAGCCCGAGCGTGGCAAGAACGATGATCTCGCCGAACGCGGCTGCGTCGGCGAACTTGCCGGCCGATGCTTTTTCGCCCATCTCTTTGGCCCACGCCAGCGCCTTCTCGTTCTTGGCGTCGCGTGCGCCCATCCTCACGTCGTGACCGAGGGTGATGAATGCCTGGCCGAGAGTGTTGCCGACCACGCCGGTTCCCAGGATTGCGATGCGCATGCGGTCCTCCTTGCCGCTTGCCAGGGCCAAACCTCCCCGCATCCAGCGACCCTGGCGACAGGATGCACTCATCTTCATAGATTGTAAATAGATGACCAAAGCCGCCACTCTCCTCACCGCACCACACCCATCGAGGAGATCGGATGCCCAAGAAACCCTCCATTTACGCCGTCGATTTCGGAACGAGCAATTCCCTTCTCGCCGCCGTGGGCGAAGACTTCGATACCGAAGCGTTCGCCATCGACCCTTCCGCCAAAGATCCCACCGTATTTCGCAGCATTCTCTTTTTCTCGGAGCAATCCGAATGGTCCTTCGGCGCGGAGGCGCTCCGCCGCTATGTCGAGGAAGGGATGCGCGGCCGCTTTCTGCGCTCGCTCAAGCGCTTTTTGCCGGTAGCGAGCTTCGAAGAGACGCGGCTCGGGTCGCGCAACGTGCGTCTCGAGGAGCTGGTCGGCATTTTCTTGCGCGAGATGCGGCGGCGCGCGAACGAGCACTTCGACATCGACGTGCGCCGCGTGCTCCTCGGTCGCCCGGCGCGGTTCGCATCCGATCCGGCCGCGGACGCGCTGGCCGAGCAGCGCCTACGGGCGGCCGCGCGCTTCGCCGGGTTCGAAGACGTCTACTTTTGCCCCGAACCGGTGGCGGCGGCGTACGATTTTCAGAGCCGTCTCGATGCCCCCAAGCTGGTCTTGGTGGCCGATTTTGGCGGCGGCACCTCCGATTTTACGGTGGCGCGCCTCGGCGTCGCCGCCGGGGCCGTCGAGGTCCTCTCCATGGGCGGGATCTCGGTGGCGGGTGACGTGCTCGATGGCGCGATCATGCGGCACAAGGTGTCCCGTCACTTCGGTTCCGAGGTGACGTACCGAGCGCCTTTCGGGAAGAACGTGCTCAAAATGCCGCGACCGTTGATGGAGGCATTGTGCTCGCCCGCCGACACGTGCCTGCTCGGCCGCCGCGATGTCATGACGTTCCTGCGCGACGTGCAGAGTGGCTCACTCGGACCGAAAGACAAAGAGCACGTGGATCAGCTGGTCGTTCTCATCGAAGACGCACTCGGTTTTCAGATCTTCGAGTCGATCGAGCAGACCAAACGCGAGCTCTCCAACGCCGACGAGACGCTCTTTCGCTTCGATTACCCGAGCATCGAAATCGAGGAGATCGTCACGCGGGCGGAATTCGCCTCGTTCAGCGACGGCGCGGTGGCCGCGATTTTCAAGAGCCTCGACGAGACGCTAGAGGAGAGCGGCGTCGCTCCCGCCGGGATCGACCTCGTCTGCTGCACGGGGGGGACGGCGCGCGTCGCGGCCATCGCGAGCGGTATCCTCGCTCGTTTCGGCTCTGACAAAGTCGTGCGACTGCGCAGCTTGCATTCGGTCATCTCCGGACTCGCGGCGCGGGCCAAAGCGCTCGCGTGACGCGCGCGAGCCCACATTCTCGCGCAATGAACCACACGCATCACACCACTCCTTCCGCACGAGCTCGGAGGCGAGGAAGGGAGAACCTCGCGCTAACGGGGTTCATCGGCCCTTGATCCTGGGATAGCCTTTCCTAGGCTGGCCATGCCCTACGCACAGGTGCACGAAGCACTCACCCTCGTTGCCGCGTCACTCGGCGCCAAACCCGAGCTCGCCGATGCCCTGTCCGCGCACTTTCGTCGCGCGGGCCGCCTGGGGGCGATCGAGCACGCCGGAGCGAAGCTGCCCGACGAAATCGCCGCGGCGGCAGAGCGATTGGGTGCAGAGCTCCCAGCGCTGACTTTGTCGGCGGGCGATGTCATTCTGCTCGGCAGGCTCTTCACCGAGTCCGTCGGTGAGGTGCTTCTCCTGTGGTGCGCAGCGACGACCTGGCGTAGGGATACGAGGCTGGCCGAGCTGCTCGCCGTGGCTGCCGCCGGGGACCGATGGCCCGAGCGGGTGGTGTCCGTCGCGCGCGCTCGGGTCGTCGAAGGGCCGCTGGTCGACGCGCTCGGATGTGCCCCGCTGCTCGGTGATGGCAGCCGTCTCACATTGCCCGAAAACACCGAAGCTCGCGCGCGCCTCGAAATTCTCGTGTGGGAGGCAGGAGCCAGCGCCTGCGAGGTTCCCGCCCTCGGCAAGTGGCTGTGGGGATCGGCCGAAACTTTCCAGGAGATGATCGGCGGTCCGGCGCACGGCGCCCTGCGGGGCCGCGTACTCGCTGCGCGCTGCCTCGAAGTGAGTGTGCGCGGAATGCCGCCGGCCACCGATCCCGAGCTGGTCGGGCGCACCCTGCAAGTGCTGCAGCCTCTCTTGCTTCACCCCGAGCCGCTCGTGTGGGTCCACGCCGCACGCGCCTTGGGACGTCTCACCGGGCCGCTCGAGCAGCTGGAAGGAATGCTGCTCGACTGGGTGCTCGGCGAGTCACGTGTTCTGCGGCAGCGCTCGATGACCGCGTTTGCTTCGCTCCCCGCGGAGCGGCTGCGCCTTCTGGCGGGACAGCTCATCTCCATTCTGGAATCGCGCGACGAAGAACCGTGGGTGCTGGCGGCGGCGGCGGCGGCAACGCCGTACTTGTTCTTCGAACGGCGCGATCTCTGGAACCGGTTGGCAGGACGCATCCTGCGCGGCGACGGAGGGGCGGTGGCGGCGCGCGGCCTTTCGCGCGGCCTGGCCGTACTTTGGCGACGCGGAACCCACGAGGCCGAAATCGAGGGACCGCTGCGCGCGCTCCGGGAAATGGCGCGCAGCGCGCGGGCTGCTTCGCTCGACGAGCAGCGTCGCTGGATCGAGGTCATCGGGGTGACCGACGTCGTCGATGGCGCCGAGCGCGACCCTTTCGATCTCGAGCTCGGTCTGGAGAACCTGATGCGCCTCGCCGCGCAATACGACGATGAAGAAGCCGACGCGCGCGCAGCACGTTTCGCCAGCTCGGTGGCGCCGACGTTCCTCGAGGCGCGGCGGATCGCGCTCGGCAAAGGAAGGCTCCACCTGCGCGCGGCCGCCATCAACGCTCTCGAAGGTTGCGCACGCTCCATTGCGCTCCGCCTGTGGGCCCCGCTCCTGGCGACGCGCCCCGCCGGCGATCCCGTGGACGAGCCGAACCTCGAGGAAACGTGGAAGATCATCGCCCGCGCTCCCTCGGAAATCCTCGATCTCGTGAAAGAGCGACGCCGGAGCCAAGGTGAAGACTCCGACGCCGAGCTCTCGCTGGAGGTGGTGGCGGTTCGGCTCGGTGGCTACGCGCTCGACGCCTGCGGCGAAGACTCCGACCTTGGTCCGGGTCGAGGGCCGACAGCGCATGACACCTGCCTCTGGCTGCGCAAGCTCGACGGTCTGGCCGATGGTTCGCGCGAGCTCCCCGATGCGCTCAAGGCTGCGCTGAGCGCCGTCTTTTGGCGTCTGGTGGATACGACGCGCGGAACGGCGCTCGGTGAGGTGGATGACGTGCGTTGGCTCGGTCCTTTCGCTGCGTGGTGGGCGCTCGTCATCGACCGTCCCGCCATGTTGCAGCAACTGGCAACGGCATTGCCCATGATGGCCGCGGGCGCGCTCGCGCAATGCTGCGAACAGGCCGAAGCGCTGCGGGGAGCCGTTTCGTCCGGGCTCGCCGACGGAATGTGGGGCCTTTCCGCCTCAGAAGCGTTGGCCGCGCTCCATGCGGAGGACACGGAGTTGGCCCAGGCGCTGGCGGCCCTGGCGCGCGCCCTCGAATCGTTCGGCGAAGCCGCCGGCAACCAACCCCAAATCGACGCTCACTGCGTCGATTTGGTCCTCGCCGGCGATCGTCTGCATCGTGCGCTGGCCGACCCGGTCAAAGCGCTGCACCCGGTAGCCGACGGGGCCGCCGACGATTCGCTGGCGCGAACCGAAACCGAGAACGCCCCGCGGGTCGCGGTGCTCGTCGCCCGCGCCATCCGGGCCCGCCAACTGTCGATGCTCGACGTGTGGCTCGCCTCGCTCGGCCCCGTCGCTTCGGCGCTGCTCGAGAGTGCCGTGCGCGCGGCCATCCGGCGCACACCGCCACCCCCCCCGCAACCAAAGAAGAAAGAGCCGAAGTTCATCGAAGGATACGAGCTGATCAAGCCGCTCGGAGAAGGAGGCATCGGAACGGTTTGGCTCGTGCGCAAGCCGGGCGCCGATCGGCTCTTCGTGCTCAAGATCCCCAAGGCAGAAGCCTTGGCCAACGCCACCGACGTCGAACGCGAAGGGATCCTCGGCTCGTTCGTGGAGGAGGCCAGGGCCTTGGCCGGCATCTACCACCCCAACGTGGCCAACATCATCGATCGCGGTGTTTCCGGCGCGGTGCCCTTCCTGGTACTCGAGTATCTCATCGGCGCCGATCTCAAGCAGTACGCCGCGGCGCGGCTGATGACGCTTTTCGAGCTTCGCCAGGCGGTGCTCGAAACTTGCGCCGGCCTTTCGGCGTTGCACAGCGCGGGTCTCGTCCATCGCGACATCAAGCCGGCCAACCTGTGGTTGCGGTTGCCGCTGGCCGGTGGGGTCCGCTTCGACCCCGACAAGCATCGTGACCCGGCGGTGGCATCGCCGCTGGCCACGGTGGTCATCGACTTCGGCATGGTGCGCGCCACCCGCGTTCCACCGGAAGTCGGGGGGCGATTCGTGGCCGGCACCGTGGGGTACATTGCGCCCGAGCAGGTGCTCGATCCGGTCGAGCTGGACGCGCGCGCGGACGTGTATGCGCTGGCCGGGACGGTCTACAACGTGACGACCGGTCACGCATTTTTCGATGACGTCGAAAGTCCACGTGACCGCATCTTGTCCCACATGCGCCGCGACCCCTTCGAGGACGGGTCGCGACTGCGAGGGTATCCCGGCGCGATCGCCAAGCTTCTCCGCGCGGCGACCGCGCTCGCGCCTACCGACCGCCCGTCACCCATCGAGTTCGGACGGGAATTCGCCGCGGCTCTTTAGCTTATTGACTGCAAATAGAATTCTAGGCTCTCCGAGAACTCTTGCCTCGAGCGGCAATGGCTGCAAATGTGACGTCAAGCGGGGGATCGTGGAGCTCGATTGAAAGAGACGGCGGTCGAAAATCTTTGGCCACGCGAGATCGCTGCCCGAGCGCGGTCCGCGACGGAAGAGGCCTTCGTCCGTGAAATGGACGGGTGGCTCCTCCTCGTCCGTGTCGACGATCCTGCGGGCGAGACCGCCCAGGTCCTGCAGCGGGGTGTACTCGGCGAGCGCACGCCGCTCACGCCGTCCATCGGTTTTCGCACGACGATGCGGATAGGAAGCGAGCCGCCCGTACGACGGCCCGCTCCTTTCGGTCCGAAGCAGCTCGAGCTGCGACTCGTCGCGGGTCCCTTCGTCTCCATTCCGATCCACAAGCGGGCGGGGAGCGGCAAGGACTTCATCGAGCGGGTCTCCGTCGGTCGCGCCACCAACAACGACATCGTCATTCGCGACGACAGTGTCTCCAAGGTCCACGCCTGGTTCGCGCGCGGCGACGAAGGAAACATGTACATCGCCGACGCCGGCAGTCGCAACAAGACGCTGGTCAACGGCGTTGCCATCCCCCTGCAGAGCCCGGAAGAGACGACCTCGGGCGACGCCATCCGCTTCGGTGCGGTGGAGGCGTTTCTCTGCTCGGCCACGGTGTACTGGCAAGCCGTTCACGGCTGATCGCCGTCGCTTTTCGCCCGTTCGCCGCATCCAGCGCGCACCTCGCTGCACCGCTTCGCCTGCGGACGGCAAAGTGCGTCACACTGGCGCCATGGTCTCCCGTCGGAGGGTCTGGCTCTTCGCAGCCTCTTTCTGGGCGCTCTTCGGGCTGATCTCCGGGATCCAGGTGTGGATCGGCATGCGCACGCACGGCCATTCCGTGCCGCGGCTCATCGGGTACTACCTCGTCATCTGGGAGGCGTGGTTGTTGCCGACGGCAGTCATCCTCTGGCTGGCGCGTCGCTTCCCCGTCGTCCCCCCGCGCGCCGTCGCCGTTTCCATTCACGTCCTCGCCGCCTTTGCGATCGCACTCGTTCACGAGTCCTACTGGATCGCCCTCCTGCTTTTCCTCAAACCCTTCGATCGCATGAATCCCGATGCATCGAAGCTGAAGCTGGTGGAAAACTTGCTGGAATGCCTCCCTCTCGAGCTCGTCATGTATTGTCTCGTGCTCGGGTTCTCGCTGGCCTTCGACTATTACGGGCGCTACCGCGAGCGCGCGGTGCAAGCGGCGCAGCTCGAAACGTCGCTTGCCGACGCGCGCCTGCACGCTCTCGAGCTCCAGATCCAACCGCATTTTCTCTTCAATACGATGAACGCCATCACCTCGCTGGTCCGCACGCAGCGCAACGACGAAGCGGTGGCGATGATCGCCGGGCTCTCCGAGTTGCTGCGTTACACGCTCGATCACGCCGGTCACCAGCGCGTCAAGCTCGAAGAGGAGCTGGCCGTCCTCGAGCATTACCTCGAGATCCAGCGCTTTCGGTTCCCCGATCGAATGACCTTTCGCGTCGATGCCTCGGCCGATGTACGGCGCGGCCTGGTGCCCACGTTGATTCTGCAGCCCTTGGCTGAAAATGCGGTGCGTCACGGCATTTCACCGAGCGCGTCGGCCGGTGTGGTCGAAGTGCGCGCCTTTCGTAGCGGGGACCGCCTGCGCATCGACGTGTTCAACAGCGGCACCTTGGCGTCGTCGTCCCCGCAGGGCATCGGTCTCTCCAACACGCGGGAACGGCTGCACCATCTTTACGGTGATGACGGGACGTTCGACCTGGCCAGCGCCCAAGGCGGCGTGACGGCGTCATTGTCGATCCCGTGGAGCGAATCGACTTGAGTCCCGACCCGGCGACGGCACTGCGCGTCATCGTCGTCGACGACGAGCCGCTGGCGCGCGATCTGATCCGCGCTCTTCTCGCCAAGCACGCCGACGTGAACGTGGTGGGCGAAGCAACCGGCGTCGCGGCCGCGGCGCTCATCCTGCGCACCCGTCCCGATATCATGTTCCTCGACATCCAGATGCCGGAAATCGACGGCTTTCGCCTGCTGGAGATGGTCGGCCCGGACGCGGTGTCGGCCGTCGTTTTCGTGACGGCCTACGATCGCTACGCCCTTCGCGCCTTCGAGGTGCACGCCCTCGACTATTTGCTGAAGCCGGTCGACGAGCGGCGCTTCGCGACGGCGCTCGATCATGCCAGGAAGCGCGTGCGCGGGCGGCGCGACGGCGAGATCGACGCCCGCATCGCCCAGTTGCTCGCCGATCGCGCCTCGTCGCGATCGCGCTTTCTCGTTCCGGTGCGAGGCAAAGTCATCGTCGTCGACGCCGAGCAGATCGATTGGGTAGAAGCGGCCGACTACTACGTATCGTTGCACGTCTCTTCCCCCGCTGGTTCCGCCTCGCACCTGCTGCGCGAAACGATGGACGACCTCGAAGCGCAGCTCGATCCACAGAAGTTCGTGCGCGTGCATCGATCGGCGATCGTCAACCTCGATCGGGTACGCGAGATCCATCCGCTCTTCCGCGGCGACTGCACCCTCGTCCTCGCCGACGGCGCGCGCGTCAAGCTGAGCCGCAGTCGCCGCAAGAACTTCGAGGAGCGCTTCGGCGAGCCGCGCCAGCGGCGGTGAAGTCGTCTCCACCGGGTGTTTCCACGGCCGTGGCAGCCAAAAGGGGTGCGCAGTCGAATCAGAAGTGCAGCCCGCTGCCGACGTAGAAAGCGAGCTCGTGAACACGTAGCGTGCCGTGCGCCGACTGGAACGGTTCGGCGAGGGGATTGCTGGCGTCGGCATTGCCGACGGCGCGCCCGAAACTGCCGTTGCTGTACGCATAGCGCAGCGCAAAAAAACCGGAGAAGATCAGCGAATCGACTGGCTCGGTCGGCGCGAGCCGATGCGCGTTGGTGATCTCGACGCCGACCGTGCCGCCATAGAAGTCTCCCCCGCCGCCGAGCAGGCTCTCGCGCACGGCGTCCGGACTGCGATCGGTAAAGAGTCCGGCGCCGAGCGCAATGGAGGGAAGCACCGGCTGGTAGAAACCGAGACGCGCATTGAGCACCGCCTTGCGATCGACATCGATGTCGGGCCGGTGCAAGGCAGGTTGAACGTCGAATTCCCCCGCCACCCAACCTTCGCCGATACGGTAGGCAAGAGCGAGGCCGCCGCGGCCGGCGCGCAGCAGATCGAATCCTGCCCCCGCCTCCTTCGGGCGCTGGGCCTGTGCGAAAAGAATCGGCGTGGCGCCCCCCGTGGCGGAGCTTGCATTCAAGCTGGTGTCCGTGTCCTGGTACAGCTGCATCCGCGGCGTACGGCAGCTCACCCCCAACGTGAGGTCCGGCGTCACCTCGATCTGCAGGCCGATCCCCGTTTCGAGGCTGAGCCGCAACCGCGTGGCAAAGTAGGTCCCGCTGCTGAGGACAGCGGTTTGACCCTCTTGCTTGATGGCCGCGAAGAGGGAGACCGACTGGGTGATCGCGGCGTACCCGCCGATCAGGCTGAGCCCCAGGCGAACGCCGGGGGCGATGGTGCCGCCGAGCGCGGCTGCCGCGATGTGCTGCACATCGGCCACGGTGGCGGCGACTTGCCATTGCGACCCACTCACGTCGCCCTCACCGATTCCTTCGCGCAACACGAAGTTCGCGGTGTGGGGAGCAAAGTATCCGAGGCCGAGCGACCACCCCGGTGCGACTCTCCGGACGTACGCGATCTGCGTCGGTACCGAGACGAACTCGGTGACCGCACCGTCTTTCCAAGCGCCGCTCGTCGTCGAAAGAAAGCGCGGCACCGAATAGAAGCGGAGCGAATAAGCCGTGGCGCTGACATCGATTTGATCGCGCGGATCACCACCCAGCCCGGCCGGGTTGTACCAAATCGCGCTCGCGTCGGTGACGGTCGCCGAGACGGCGCCCCCGGTCATGGAAGCGCGGTTTCCTACCAGGACCTCGTCGTCGTTGCCGGCATGTGCCGAGGTGACCATGGCGATCGAGCCGATCAGACTGGCTGCCACGAGTCCGGCTCGCATCGCGGCGCAGCATACTCGCTCGCGTTCCCGAGCGTCAGCCGACCACGCCACGAGGGTGCGAGGGCGGGCGCGGGCGCTCCCGCGGCGTCCTTTTCTTGTTCGGCGCCGGCCCAAATGGTAGGCGGATCGTGTGCAACGAGTCGCCGTAGCGCTGGGCCTGGCGGGGATGTTGGCAACCGCGAGGAGCAGCAACGGTTCGCCAGAGGTCGAGCCGCAGCCCGCGTCGCCCATCGCCAAGGAATGCCGCCAACTCCTGCTGGTGCGCAGCCGTTCCTGGCGGACGTCGATCGGCACGCTGGAGCGCTACGAGCGCGACGACAGTCTCCAATGGCGCCGCGTCGGTGAGGCGACGGCCGTCAACGTCGGTCGCAACGGGATGGGGTGGGGACGAGGCCTACACGCGGCGGCGCCTGGGCCGGTCAAGCACGAGGGGGATGGGCGTGCTCCCGCCGGCGTGTTTCCGTTGGCCCTTGCGTTCGGCGCCGCCGAGGAGCTTCCCGCCGAAGCGAAGGGGTTTCCCTATCTGCACACGCGGTCGACCACGTACTGCGTCGAAGACGTGCGATCGAAATATTACAACCAGATCATCGATGCCACCGAAGTGAAGATGACCTCGTGGGAGCGCTGGAGCGAGATGCAGCGCGCGGATGGTCTTTTTCGCTGGGGCGTCGTGGTCCGCCAGAACGGTCCCGACACCAAGACGGGCGCGGGCTCTTGCGTTTTTTTGCATATCTGGCGGGGCTTTCGCCACCCCACCGCTGGCTGCACCGCGATGCCCCCCGAGCAGATTCAAGAAACCGTGCGGTGGCTCGACGGCACCGCGCAGCCGCTGCTCGTGCAGCTGCCCGAGCGGGAGTACCAGCGGGTGCGCGAGACGTGGGGGCTACCGTAATCCACCTTGCCATCGCCGATCGCGATCTGCTGCTGCAAAGCTGAAGCGGTAGCCTTAGGATGCGCTCCGCCCGATTGGGGGCGCGCTGCCATTCCGATGCGAGGTTTGCCATGATCCACGGAGCTCACGTCATCATCTACAGCACGAACGCGGAGGGCGATCGTGCGTTCTTTCGCGACGTCCTCAAGTACCCGGCCGCCGACGCCGGGCACGGCTGGCTCATCTTCGCCCTGCCGCCCGCGGAAATCGCCGTGCACCCTTCGGACAAGAACGACGTGCACGAGTTCTATTTGATGTGCGATGACGTGCACGCCTTGATGGCCGAGATGAAGGCCGCCAAGGTGGAATGCTCGCCCATCCACGAGGAACGGTGGGGGTCGATCACGCGTCTCACGCTCCCCGGTGGTGGCAAGCTCGGCGTCTACCAGCCGAAACACGCCTCTCCCCTGCAATTGCCCAAAAAAGGGCAGTAGCCCAAGCGCCGAAACCAAATGAGCCAACCGCGCTTGACTAGGCCGATAGTCAACTTACGTTGCTCGGGTGCCCGCCTTACCCCGCGATCCGCCAAGCGTTGGACGGGGAGTTCGAACACAGCTTGAGCGCGGCGGGGATATCGCTCGTCGTGTCCGATATCCCACGACCCAGTAGCGCCTGCGCGCCGGCGACGCATCTCGGTGCATCCGTGCGAAATGCGATTCGAACGAGGAGTCGTGGCGGGGGAGTCCGGCAGGCCCTCCCCGCGAAGTCTCATCTCGGCTCCTGACGTGGAATGACACGGATGCGAGAGCAAACCAATCCGCAAGCCTCGACATCGATGGACGATGTCCGGCGCACGCTCCAGATCGGTCAACGGAAGGGCAGGAAGATCGTCCGCTGGGTCGTGACCGTGGTGGTGGTCGTCGCGATCGTTCTCGGGATTTGGATCGCGCTGCGCCGGCGCGTGAGCCAGAGCGCCCCCCGCTGGGTGTCAGAGCCGGCGCGGCGTGCCGACGTCCACGTGACGGTGTCCGCAACCGGCAAGATCCAGGGCCTGAATACGGTGGAGGTCGGCGCGGAGGTGACCGGCAAGGTCCTGCGAGTGCTCGTCGACTACAACGACCTCGTCAAGAAGGGACAGGTCCTTGCCGAGATCGATCCCGAGCAGCTTCGCGCGGCGGTCGAGGAGGCCCGCGCGCAGGTGCTCACGTCGACGGCCGGGATTCGCAACGCCGAAGCGACGCTGCTCGAGACGCGGCAGGCGCGCGATCGGGCGGAGGAGCAAGCGAAGCAAGGGCTCGTATCGCAAAAGGATCTGGAGACGGCGCGCGCCGCCGCCGCCCGCGCCGAGGCGAGCCTCGCCAGCTCGAAGGCGAGCACGAGCCTGGCCGCAGCCTCGCTCAACTCGGCGCAGTCGCGCCTGGCGAAGACCAAAATCGTGGCGCCAATCGACGGCATCGTTCTCGCTCGGGCGGTCGAGCCCGGCCAAACGGTCACCGCTGGCTTCCAGACGCCCATCCTTTTTCGCCTCGCCGAGGACCTCACCAAGCTCTCGCTCCGCGTCGACATCGACGAGGCCGACATTGGGCGTGTCGTGGAAGGGGCCCAGGCGAACTTCACCGTCGACGCGTATCCGCAACGTTCGTTTCCTTCGACCGTGCGCTCGCTGCACAACGAGCCGAAGAGCTCGCAAAACGTCGTCACCTACGAGGCGGTCCTTACGGTCGAGAACCAGGAGCGTCTTCTTCGTCCTGGTATGACGGCAACGGCGACCATCACGAGCCAGACCGTGAAGGACGCTCTCGTCGTTTCGAACGCGGCGCTCCGCTTCGCGCCTCCTCCGGTTCGGGGCGCGCCACCGCCACCGCCACCGGCCCCGCGTCCCGACGAGAAGCGAGTCTACATCCTTCGCGCCGGATCTCCCGCGCCGGTCTCGGTTCGCGTCGGCCCATCCGACGGACACGTGACGGAGGTGGCGGGCGACATCAACGTGGGCGATGAGGTACTCGTCGATGTTATCCTCCCTCCCTGACTCGGGCCCTCTGCTGGAGCTTCGCGACGTCACCAAAGTTTACGGGCATGGCGACGCCGAGGTGCACGCGCTCGCGGGCGTGAGCCTGACGATCGGACACGGCGAGCTCGTCGCCGTCGTCGGCTCGAGCGGGTCCGGGAAATCGACGTGCATGAACGTGGTCGGGTGCCTCGATCGACCCTCGAGCGGCTCCTACAGCTTTCGCGGCGTGGATGTCGGCAGCCTCGATCTCGACCAACTCGCGCTCCTCCGACGGCACTACATCGGCTTCGTATTTCAGGGCTTCAATCTCCTCGCTCGCACGACGGCGCTCGAAAATGTCGAACTTCCTCTCGTCTACCGGCGCGTCCCCGCTGCGGAGCGCCGTAGGCAGGCGCTGGCGACGCTCCATGCCGTGGGTCTCGAAGGACGCGAGCACCACACGCCGTCCGAGCTCTCGGGGGGGCAACAGCAACGGGTTGCGATTGCCCGTGCCATCGTGACGAATCCTTCGCTCGTTCTCGCCGACGAGCCGACGGGCAACCTCGACACGGCCCGCAAGGAGGAGATCATGCGTCTTCTCACCGACCTCAACGCCACCCGTGGGATCACCGTCGTGATGGTCACGCACGAGGCCGACATCGCCCGCTGGGCACGGCGGATCGTCCAGTTCAAAGACGGGATGGTCGAGAGTGATACCACCAACGATTCGACGGCCGCCTGATGTGGCTCGCCACTCTCTTGATGGCTCTTCGCGAGGTGCGCCGGAACGTCATGCGCTCCGTGCTCACGACCCTCGGAATCGTGATTGGCGTGGGGTCGGTCATCGCCATGGTGACGCTCGGACAGTCGGCGACCGCCCGCGTCACCGGAGACATCGCGGCGCTCGGGCAGAACATGCTCATCGTCCTTCCGGGCGCTGATCGCCGTGGACCCGTCAGCACCAATGCGGCTGCGTTCAAGCTCGACGATGTTCGGTCCATCGAGAAAGAGCTGACCGGGATCGCCGCTGTCGCGGCCACGGCAACGAAGGGCGAGCTCGTCGTGTACGGCAACGCCAACTACTCGACCATCGCCTACGGGACGACCAACGAATTCTTCCAGGTGCGCAGCCTCAAAGTGACCCGCGGACGCGAGTTCACCGACGCCGAACTCGCCGGAGGAACCCCGGCCTGCATCCTGGGCGAGACGGTGAGACGGCAGCTCTTTGCCTCTCAAGAGTCCCTCGACGCGACCATCCGCGTCGGTCTGGTCGCGTGCCGGGTGGTGGGGCTGCTCGAGGCGAAGGGACAGAACACGTTCGGTCAAGATCAAGACGACTTTCTCGTCATGCCCCTCCCCACCGTCCAGCGCCGGCTCGCCGGAAACGGCGACATCGGCATGATTTTCGTCTCGGTCGCCGAAGAGCAGGCGATCGCGCGGACCAAGGCGCGGATGGAGGGGCTCCTCCGGGAGCGTCGTCGGATCGTCCCCGGCCAGAAGGATGATTTCACCGTCCAGGACACGAAAGAAATCGCCAAAACGGTGGGCAGCGTGACCGGCGTACTCACCGCGCTCCTCGGCGCGGTGGCTGCGGTGAGCCTCCTCGTGGGAGGAATCGGGAT
This sequence comes from Polyangiaceae bacterium, assembly GCA_035318465.1. GTDB lineage: Bacteria > Myxococcota_A > Polyangia > Polyangiales > Polyangiaceae > DASWDH01. The sequence continues at coordinate 40,381 of DATHES010000190.1, read as the reverse complement.
CATGAACATCATGCTGGTGTCGGTCACGGAAAGGACGCGCGAGATTGGCATCCGTCTCGCCATCGGAGCACTGGCCGACGAGGTGCTCCTCCAATTCCTGGTCGAAGCGGTTCTCCTCTGCATGCTCGGCGGAGCCATCGGCGTGACGCTCGGTCTCGGTGGATCCTGGCTCGCCACGCGAGCCCTCTCGATGCCGTTCGCCGTACAACCCACCGTCGTGATCGGCGCCTTCGTATTCTCGGCCGCGATCGGAATCGCATTCGGTTATCTACCCGCCAGAAAAGCTGCGCGGCTCAACCCCATCGAGGCGCTCCGCCATGAATGACCGCCATTTTCTTCTACTGCCCCTCTTGGCGGCGATCGCCGCCCTCTCCATGGCCCCGATGGCACGCGCCGACGAGACCGCGGGGACAGCGCCTCCCACCGACGCCGCCGTCATCTCGGAAAACTCGGTCGTGAAGCTCGTCATGAAGCAGAACCCGACCCTCGCGGCCGCCATCGGGGAGCTGCGCCGCGCGGAACTGCTCGAGCAGGGAGAAGGACGCCGGTTTCCATTCTTCTTTTTGGGCGATGCCAAGGCGATGCGCAACGGTGCCCCGGCGCTGGGGCCGAACCTCGTCACATTCCCGGAGTCGACCAACATCATCGCCGGCGCCGAGCTCCGTCGCAGGCTCGTTTGGGGAACGGATCTCTCGCTTCGCGTCGAAGCGACCCGGCAAGAATCCTTCACGCTGTTCACGTTCGCGACGCCCAGTACGGGCATGGGCGGCATGATGGGCGCGGGCACTCCGATTCAGACCCTCTTTCATCTCGGGCCAGGCTACGGAGGATCGGTTCGTCTCGGCCTCACGCAACCACTCTTGCGCGGCTTCGGGCGCGATATCGTGGAGGCAGAGCTGAACGCGGCGCGTGCGAACCGCGAGACTGCACGCTCCGCGCGCGACCGAACATCCAGCCAAGCGCTCCGCGAGGCGCTCACGGCTTACTGGGAGCTCTACTACGCGAGCCGTGCGGTGGAGATTCAGCGCCGGAACCTCGCCCTTGCGCGCCAGCAGCGCGACGAAGCCGTGGCCCGTATCCGCACGGGTAGCATCGCGCCCGTCGAAAAGCTCACGTTCGACAGCCGTATCGCGACGCTCGAAGAAGAGATCGCCAGCGCGGAGGCCGAGGAGAAGATCCGATCGGGCGCGCTCGCACGTGCCGTCGGCGATCCGATGCTTGCCTTTCGCCGCGCCGACGACAAGGAGCCGGTGCGCCATCCCGAGCCCCACGCAGACACGCGAAAGCGTGCCCTCGAAGCATCGTTCGAGATCGCGGAACAGAAGAGCGCACTCAAGCTTGCCGAGGTCCAGGCCCGAAGCGCCGCTGACTCCCTCCGCCCTCGTCTCGACGTCGATGGCTACGTCCAGGCGTACGGCCTCGGCCTTGGCGAGGTGACGCCGGCCTTGACCCAGATCGGCACGCTCCGTGCGGTCACGGCGCAAGTCGCGCTCACCTTCGAAGCACCGCTCGACGATACCCGCCACCGGACCGAGCGGGAACGCGCCGAGCTCGCCATCACCGTTGCCCGCCAGAAGCTCGACGCGGTGCTGCAGAAGACGGTGGCCGAAGTCGACGAGGCAGAGCAGCGTGACGCCTCCGCGCGTCGCCGAATCGCGCTCACCGAAAGCACGCTCACGATCGCGCGCGAGCAAGTCGAGGCCGAGCTGGCTCGCTTCCGAACTGGGTCAGGCACCGCGCTCCAGGTGCGCGAAGCCGAGGAGCAAGTGCGTACCGCGGAGCTCCGGGCGGCCCGGGGGAGAGTCGACCTCGCTGTCGCGCATGTGACGCTCGCACATCTGACGGGAAGCCTCTTGCACGAAACGGCGACGGCGCGATGAGGACTCGCTCCAACAACGGAGCTTCACCGTGGGCGCTAAGTCTATGTAATCTGACCAGACAGCGCACGATTTCGTAGTTCTCCCCTCCACTGGGCCCAAAAGGGCCGGTAGCGCGGCGCCGAAAAGGTCGGATGCTGTCGACTTCGGACGGCACGTCGTCGTGCCGCGCGTCCGCGTTCGCGCGGCTACTTCAATAAGAAGTGCTCGCTACACCTCTTATAGGGGTCAGCGGGCTGACGGGTGCTCTGTCCCCAGCGGTCGAACGCTGCAATCGCGCGAAAAGACGGCACTAGCCAGAGACGCGCCCCTCAAGGCACGCCACGCTTCTGCCGTTGAGCTGCCCGTGACCACGATCATTGGCCTCGTCGTCGTCATGGCAGCCGTGCTTGGCGGCTACGCTATGGGCGGAGGGGTCTTCGCGATTCTGCTTCAGCCCAACGAGCTCATCGTCATCGGGGGCGCGGCAGTAGGGTCGCTCGTGATTTCTGCGCCCGGCAAAGTCGGCAAGCGCCTCCTCGTCTCCTTCAAGAAGGCGTTCTCCGGCAAGCCCCCCGGCAAGCCCGACTTTCTCGATCTGCTCAAGTGCCTCTTTCAGATCTTCCAGGCGATGCGCCGCGAAGGTGTCGTCGCCCTCGAGGCCCATGTTCAAGACCCGGCCAAGAGCACCATCTTCAAGCAGTTTCCTACCGTCCTCGCCCGGCACCATGCGGTGGACTTCTTGGTGGGGGGACTCCGGCAGCTCGTCGACGGCTGCACACCGACCGAGCTGGCGCAGCTCTTCGATACGGAGCTGGAGACGCATCACGACGAAGAGCATCAGCCCATCAACTTGATCCGCAGCACCGGTGACGCGCTTCCCGGACTCGGCATCGTCGCCGCCGTGCTCGGCATCATCATCACCATGGCGCACATCGACGGCGGTCCCGAGGAGATCGGCCACCATGTCGCCGCCGCGCTGGTGGGCACGTTTCTCGGCATTCTGATGTGTTACGGAATGCTCTCGCCGATTGCCACGGGCATCGAGATGCAGGCCGTCTCCGAGGCCCGCTACCTCCTCTGCATCAAGGAGGCGCTGCTCGCCGCGGCGCGCGGAACGAACCCCAAGCTTGCCATCGAGTTTGCGCGAAGCGCCATCTTCTCCGACGAGCGTCCCACCTCCCTCGAGCTCGAAGCTGCGCTCAAGGCCATGAAGAAATAGGTACGCCGTGTCCGAGCCCGAGATCATCATCATCAAGAAAAAGGCCAAAGGGCACGCCGCACACGGCGCCGCCTGGAAGGTGGCCTATGCCGACTTCGTGACGGCGATGATGGCGCTCTTCATGGTGCTCTGGCTCGTTTCCCAGACGGACCAGAAGATCAAAAAGGCCATCTCCGACTATTTCCGGACCGGCGTCTTCTCGGGCGCGCCGTCGGTGCTCGAAGGCGGAATGGGGATCTCGGACCACGGCTTCGTCGACACGCTGGGAAACCCGCAAGTCGTGGACGCGCTCAACAACGATGCCAGCTCGCAATTTCTCCGCGATGCGGTGCGTCGGGCCATCATTCGCAGCGGCAACACGGCGCTCGCCGATCGGGTCACCATCACGCCCGGCCCCCATGGCACGCTGATTCAGATTGCGGAAGGGCGCGAAGACCTGCTCTTCGATCTGTCGTCGTCCGACCTCAAGCCCCCGCTCGTGAAGCTGCTGGCTGCGCTCGCCCCGGAGCTGGCCAAGCTGGGCCAGCCCCTCGAGATCCACGGGCATACCGACGGACGGCCCTTTGCCGCGGGCGCAGGGCGGAACAACTGGACGCTTTCGTTCGAGCGCGCCGAACGAGCTCGCGGGGAATTGCAGAAGAACGGCGTGCCCGACTCGCTGATCGGCGGGATGTACGCGCATGCGGCGACGCAGCCCGTCGACAAGGATCCACTTTCGAAGACCAACCGGCGATTGTCCATCTTTGCGCGTAGCCCGACGATGGCCGCTCCCGGCGCGAAGCCGAGCGCAAGCGCGCGGCCCGCGCAAAGCGGCGCGCCGAGCGAGCTCGCCAAGCCGGCAGAGAGCGCCAAACCGGCAGAGAGCGCCAAGCCGCTGGGCAGCGCGAAGCCAGGGGAGAGCGCGAAGCCGGGTGACGTCACGAAGCCGGCGGACAGCGCGGCGGAGCCCCCGCACCCATCCGGCACCGTTCCATCGCACTAGCCGGCCCTGTCAGACTAACCTAGCGCGATGAGCAACACGGCTCGGCTCCACCTAGCGGCTGCCATGCTCGTTGGTTTCGCTTGCGGCGGCGCCACCAGCGTCCCCTCCGACATGGCGGATGCAAGCGCGGATGCCCCTGGGACGCTCGATGGGGGGTGGGACACGGCGCAGGATCGCGGCTCTGGCGATGCGCTCGCAGGGTGGCAAGAGCTCGAGCTCGAGAACGGCGGCGGCCTGTGTCCGCCGCAGATCTCGTGTTCGTCGAGCTGGACGGTCACGCCCGATGGTCACATCGCGGCGACCCGTCGAGGAGATGCGGGCGTTGCCCAGATGTCGCCCACCGAGCTGGCAGAGCTCGATTCGATCGTCTCCAGCGCGCCATTTCGCAACGGGATGATGAACGGGTTCGTCTGCGATCGTCCACCGACTGACGTTTTCGTGAGCCTCCGGCTCGATGGCGATGGCGCTTCGCACACGCAGAGCGTTACGGGCTGTGTGTTCTCCGGTCCAGCGGGCAACCTCCCGCGCAAAGTAAACGACCTTTTGTCCAAGTATTGACCAAAGGACGTCTACTCCGCCGCCGTCGCCGAGCGCATCCTTCTGAACGCAACGGCAAGAGCGTCGACTGACTGGAGGTCGGCGACGAACCCTACGGCGCGGGTCTCTCCGCGAAGGACGAGAGGTGAACCATGCGAGGAACAGTTCTCTACGGCACGCGCGATGTTCGTTTCGAAGAGCGTGACGCTCCGAAGGTCGACGCGCCGACAGATGCCGTCATCAGGATGTCGGCCAGCTGTGTTTGCGGTTCCGACCTCTGGCCCTACCGCGGCATCAGCCCGGTCACCCAGCCGACCCCGATGGGGCACGAGTACTGCGGCATCGTCGAGGAGGTTGGGCGCGCGGTCACCTCCATCAAGCGGGGGCAGTTCGTCATTGGGTCGTTCTTCGCGTCCGACAACACCTGCCCCCACTGCAAGGCGGGCTATCAGACGTCGTGCCAGCATCGCGAGGTCGTCGGCGGCGCGCAGGCGCCCTTCTTGCGCGTCCCGCTTGCGGACGGCACGTTGGTGGCCACGCCGGAAGTTCCCTCCGACGATCTGATCCCCAGTCTGCTGGCGGTTTCCGACGTGTTCGGCACGGGCTGGTTCGCCGCCGACGCCGCCAACGTAAAGCCGGGCAAGACAGTCGCGGTCGTCGGTGACGGAGCGGTTGGCCTCCTCGGTGTGCTTTCCGCCAAACAGATGGGTGCGGAACGAATCATTGCCATGAGCCGTCACGCGTCGCGGCAGAAGCTTGCCCGCGAGTACGGGGCGACCGACATCGTGACCGAGCGCGGTGACGACGGCGTGGCCCGCATCAAGGAGCTGACCAAGGGAATCGGTGCGGACGCGGTGCTGGAGTGCGTCGGCACGAAGGAGTCGATGATGCAGGCCATCGGTGCCACGCGCGCGGGCGGGTCCGTCGCCTACGTCGGCGTTCCGCACGGGGTAGAGATCGACGCCCAGAAGCTGTTCTTCACCCACGTCCATCTCCACGGTGGCCCGGCCCCGGTGCGCCGGTTCCTGCCCAAGCTGATCGAGCTGGTGTGGAAAGGCAAGGTCAACCCCGGCAAGGTCTTCGACCTGACGCTGCCTCTCGACCAAGTGGCGGAGGGCTATCGCGCGATGGACGAGCGCCGCGCGATCAAGGCGCTGCTGCGTCCCTAGACGCAGATGCGGACAGGCTGCGGTTCGCGTCAGCGCGCGGCGATCACCATCGGCAGTCCGTTGGCGAGGCCGAGAACGCCCTGCATTTCCCAGCGCGGTTGGTAATTCGGACGGAGCCGGGGCGTGAAGCGCTGCGCGAGAATCGCCAGGAGAAGGTGGCTCTCGAGCAGCGAGAAGTTGTTGCCGATACAGACGCGCGGGCCGAGGGCGAAAGGGTGGTACGCGTAGTCGTGGCGCGCCGCGTCTCGTTCGTGCGTCCAGCGGTCAGGGTCGAATGCCTGGGGGTTCTCCCAGAATTGCGGATGCCGGTGCGTGTAGTACGGCGACAACATGATGCTTGCGCCGGCGGGCACGTCGAAACCGCCGATCTGGTCGGGGCCGATGGCGTCGCGCACGTAGAATGGCGCCGCCGGGTAGAGTCGCAATACTTCCTTCACAACCTGCAGCGTGTACGGGAGTCGCCGCAGTTCGTCGACCGTGGGAACGCGGCCTCCGAGCACGCCATCGAGCTCCGCGTGGAGCTGCGCGGTCACGTGCGGGTTGCTCGCCAGCGCATACCAGGCGAACGTCATCGTGCGAGCGGTAGTCTCGTGGCCGGCGAAAAAAGTCGTGATCGACTCGTCGCGCAGCAGATTCTCGGACATCGCCTGACCGGTCTCCTCGTCACGCACCTTCATCAAGCGCGACAAGAGATCGTCGGGCCACCGCGCCTCGTCGGTGGCGCGCCGCTGTGCGATGAGCGCGGCGATCGAATGATGCACGAGCTTCCGTGCCGCGAGGTACTTGCGATTCTTCGAGGTGGGGATCCACAGCGGCAGCGACAGGCGCGACATCGGCGAGTTGACGAACGAGATCATCGTCTCCACCGCGTCCTTCATCTGGTGGATCGACTCCATCGTCGCGGAGCCGAACATCGACCTCAAGATGATGGAGGCCGTGACGATGGTCATCTCCCGGTCGATCTCCACCTCGGCGCCGCCCTTGGCCAGCGCCTGCCAGCGCTCCACCAGCCGCACGCCATCGCGGATCATCAGCTCGGCGTACGCTTGCACGCCTTTCGGCGTGAAGAACGGCGCCATCAACTTGCGCTGCCGACGCCACAGCTCGCCGGTGCTCGCCAGGAGGCCTTCGCCCAGTAGATACTTTCTCACCGGGTCGTAGCTGGCGAGCTTGTCGTAGTTCTGCCGGCCGGAGACGTTCACGTGCTCCACCGCGTCGGGGTGCATCGCGAACATCAGCGTGCGGGGGCCGAGGCGTACCTGGAATACGTCACCGTACCTTTGCCACGACTCCCCGACGAAGTGGAGAAAGCCTCGCCTGCGAACACCGTGGAGGAAGCGCAACGTTCCGGGGCCGGGGGCATGCATGGTCACCTCGATGCCCGAGCCTTCTGCGAAGACCTCGGACGCGGGGGTTTCGTGCTACGTCGTCGTGGGGATGGGATGGCGGTGCGCCTCATTCTTTTCGGCCATGAGACCGCCGTCAGAATAGACATCCCCGCGCTGCATTGCAACTAGATGGTTGCTTTGTGGCGGGGAACGGTGTACGAGCTAAGCAACGAGGTCGTTGCGATGAACTCTTCGCCGCCGGTTTGGTCCTCTGCCGTACGGTCCGCCGCGGTTCGTCTCTCGCGCACGCCGTGAAAACGATAGGTCCCACCAGGAAAACGCTGCTTCGATTGTGCGGCGGCGTGCTTCTCGCCCTGGTCGGTGGATGCACGGAAGACGGCGTTGAACCGGGCGACACCGACGCCGCAACCGCGCCGCGCGACGCCATGGCGCCGATCGACACGGGATTCGCCGAGACGCCCTTACCCGGGCGTCCGGACGCCGCGCCGCCGGACGCTGCGCCGCCGGACGCTGCGCCACCCGACGTTGCGCCGCCGGACGCTGCGCCGCCCGACGACGCCGGCAATGGTGGGGACGTCGGCCCTCCACCGGGTATGGATGGGGGAGAGCCGCCGATTCGCGATGGCGGCGCGATCCCTCCCCTCGACCCGGAATGCGACCTGCGCGGCCGGTGGCTCGTGTCGCAGCGCTTCGTCGCGGAAGCGGTGGGCGAAAAACAAGGGTCGCACAGTTGGTTCTATCTCGACGTGCGCCACGAAGGCGCGAGCATCACCGTGCAAAGAGGACTGCACTGCGGTTACAACGTCATCCCGATCACGGCGCTGGGTGGTAAGGTCGACTGTTCGGCAGCATGGCCGTCGTTTCTCGCCAAGAACAGCAGCACTGGCCGCCGAGGCACTTTCGTCAAGAGCGGGTCAGCTTGCCATTTGAAGCTCGAGCCCGAGTACACGGCCCGCGGCGTGACGCTCCCTCACTATCGCGATCCTGCCTATTCGCTCCCGACGGCTTCGCAGCCCGCGCAGGGCAACGTACCCGGATGGGAGGATTGGGATGGCGACGGCAATCCAGGCGTTACCTTGAACATCACTGGGCTCGCGAGCGGCAAGATCTACACCGCGCAGCGCGAGCGAACGGTCTACGAAGGGGATGTTCCGCTCGCGGTTGGGAAGTTCAAGGTTCCCATTCTGGTCGGAGTCGAGAACGTCGTGCTCGGAAGAATGGGCCCGATTTTGCTCGAATCGCCGTCGTCTCTGAGCTCGGACGCGTCGCTGCACTACGCATGGTTGGCGCGTCTCGCCGATGATCAAGCACTCGGCTCCGACGCGGAAGTGTGCCTCGCCGTTCGCGCGCTCAAAGGGCAGCTCGTGCCCGAGGGTGATTTGTGAGTCGCACGCCGTGCCCCGCGAAGCGCGCGCTTCGCGTCGCCGCGAGCGCCGTGCTCGGCGTCATGGCGCTCGGCCGCGCAGCCTACGCTTCGCCGATCTTCGAGCTCACCGGCGGTGTGCAGGGGCAAGGAGGGCTCAACGCACGCACGGTGGAGGGGGGCGCGGCGAGCGCGTACTTCAATCCCGCTTTCCTCCCCAGCGCGGAACAAGGATTCGAGCTCGGTCTCTTGGTTCTTGCCGACGAGATTGGGATCCGCGGCGCCGCTCGGCCAGCAGGGGCCGACATACCGCTCGCGGCTGCGGGCGCGCAATTTCCGAACGACCCCCTACGTCACAACGGCGTTCCCACCCAGTGGCTCGAGCAAGGTTCCAAGGAGCCGCTCATTGCCGCAAGGCCGCGCCAAGCCGGGGGCAGCGGACACAACTTGCGCGCGTACCAAGTCTTGGGTCTGGTGCACAAGTTTTTCGAGGGGCGTCTCGGTCTCGGCATCTATGGCTTGATCCCTTACGGTGCGTTCACGACCGCCTCGGCGTTCTATTCCGACGAACGCGAACAATACTTCAGCAATAGCCTCCATTCGGAGCTGTATTCGGATCGGTTGACCGCCACGTCCCTCGCGTTTGCCACCGGGCTTCAAGTGACCGATGCATTGTCGATTGGACTCTCGGCGACGCTCGCGCTGAAGGCCACCGCCGCATCGCCCACGTATCTCAAGAGTATCGGCGCATTTCAGGACATCTTGATAAGCTCGAACGTCGCCGTGGCCATGGCTCTGTCTCCGCATTTCGGCGCCGTCTATCGTCCGACCGAGAGGTGGCACCTCAGCGCGACGGTGCACACGCCGCAGAAGTTCGAAGTCGAAGCGAAATTCAAGTTTCTCGTCGTCACGGGCGCAAACAATGGTGTCGACGAGGGGGCGGGGGTGACCTTCATCCACGACTATCTTCCGTGGAAAATCTCCGCGGGCAGCTCCTACGACGTCGTGCGCACGAAAGAGACGAGTGTCGCGATCGTCGGCACCGCGACCTACGCTCGTTGGTCGGACTACGTCGATCGCCACAACCAAAGGCCAGCGGGTGCGTATGCTTGGTACGACACGCTGGGAGGATCGGCGGGCCTGCGCTACCAGCGCGGTCCATGGCGCGGACTGTTCGATGCCGTGTACGAGCCTTCTCCTGTGCCCGAGCAAACGGGCCGCACCAACTACGTCGACAACGATCGGCTCGGCGGGGCACTGGGCTTCGACTACGCCTTTCAATTCCTGAGCGGGAAGCTCCGAGCGGGCATTCAGATGCAGGTCCACCGTTTCTTGCCGCGGCGTACGCGCAAGCACGCCGCTTATTCGATGGGAATGACCCGCCCGGATCTCGTCATCGACGAGGTCCCCGATGACGCAACCGCCGGCATCGATCCTGTCACCGGTGTTCCCCGTTTCCTCGACGGTCGCGAGGGGCTGCAGACCAACAATCCCGGCTGGCCGGGGTTCTTCAGCGCCGGGTGGATACTCGGGGGATCTTGCCATGTCACCCTCAACTACTGAGCGATTGGCGACGCTCGTCGCAGCGCTGATCGCGAGTTCGTGTCGCTTTGGAGGGCCCTCGGGCGATCCCACCTTGCCGGTCGGTGGGGCCGCGGGCGCAATGGGAACCGGTGGACAGGCGGGGCAAGGAGGGAGTGGACAGGCGGACGACGCTGGGAGCGGACAAGCGGGCCGCGGCGGAAGCAGCGGAGCCTCCGGCGGGGAGGGCGGAAGCAGCGGGACTTCCGGCGGGCAGGGTGGAAGCAACCCGGGAGGGGCCGCGGGCGCAGCGGTGGACGCCAGTCACGACGTAGCCGACGACACCGAGCCCGACGGCGGAATCGATCACGATGCCTCGCTGATCGACGTCGATCGCGATGCCTCGCTCATCGACGTCGATGCGGGTGGCGACGGTGATTCTGACGGCGACTCGGGCGACGCCGCGCCTCCGACAGGGTGCCTTCCATCGTTCTCGAGCGCCGTCTGCGATCCTGTTTGCAATACGGGGTGCCCGGCCCTCTTCCGATGCGACATCACCGACACCCCACGGACCGGCGTGTGCCTCGGCACGCTGCTCAGCCCCGTCACCGAAGGGATGGCGTGCACGCGCACGGCATTGACGGACGACTGCATCGAGCGTCTCAGCTGCGTGGAAGGGATTTGCCGGCGTCTCTGCTATCGCGACACGGACTGCACGACGAGCGGCACGTGCTGCAATACCGCCATCGATGTGGATGGGGGAACGTCTGGGTATCGGAGCTGCGCCCCCTGCAGGCCCTGATCGCTGGGAAGTCGCGTCATGACGCGACGCCCGCCTCGCCGTCGGGGCTGGCCACGACGACCACGTAGCCGTCGGGATCGCGCAGCCAGATCTCTCGGTGCTGGGGACCGGGGTTGACGTGGGGTTTTTGCACGATCTCCGCCTCGAGCGCGCGAGCTCGTTCGACGGCCGCGTCGAAATCGTCGACCTCGAACCAGAGAAGGACGCCGTGTCCGAGTGGCGCTGCTTGGCCGTCCACGAGGTTCGGATGATCCTCTCTGTCCCAGGCGTGCAGCTGCAGGATGAGGCGATCGCGCGAGAGGACGCGGTCGTAGAGGTTGCCGTGCGTATCTCCTCCCAGATTTTCGGCGCCGAGAAGGCGCGCATACCAGCGGCTCGAGGCCTCGACATTGCGCACCGCGATGAGCGGCTGCGGTCGTACCGGTGGCGAGGGTCGTCGTTGCGAAGGCGGGTGTGCGTGCCCGTGCGACGAGTGGCTCGTCGTGGTCTTGGTCTTCGTCTTCGCCTTCGCCTTCACCCTGACCTTCGCCGTCTTTTTCGGGACGGGCTTCGAGGTGGACTTCTTCGCGCGGCGCGGCTTCATGCACCTGTCATACACCCCGCACCGTCGGCTGCGTAGCCGTCCTGTCCTTGTCGAAACGACGGCGCGTAGTAAGGTCTGCCCCTCCGGAGACTTCGTGACGAAAGAACTGCTCGATGCCGTCAAGAAGTCCGCTTTGCCGGCTATCTTCTCGCAAGGGGTGAAGCTGGCCCGCGAGGGCAGCGTGCTCGCCGAACGGCAGGGGACGGAGGACGCGGTCCTCAGGGTTCGCGCCCCTGGTCGAGCGGCGTACCTCACGGTGACGCTTTACTTCGGGGATCCCGAATGGACGTGCGACTGCATGGGCCCGACGGATCCGTGCCCGCACGTCGTGGCCGCGGCCATCGTCGTTCACCACGCGGCCGAGCGCGGTGAACCGGTGCCGACCGCGGCAGAGACCGGGGCGCAGCTCAAGTACGTGTTTCGTCGGCTTCCTTACGGCAACCTGGCTGTCGAACGGTACGTCGTCCTCGGCGAACAGGCGATTCGCATCGACGCATCGATGTCGCTGACGCGCGCGCAGAGCCAGTACGCCGTCCAAGCCGGTCCTGGCGATCTGGTCGCCGATCGCATCATCGGCGCAGCCGGTCGCGATCCGATACGCGCCAGCATGTGGTCGACCCTCCTGGAAGCGCTGTCCGGCGCCCGCATCGAGCTCGATGGCAAACCGATGAGAGCTGCGATGGAACCGATCGTCCCCCCCGCGCGTGTCTTCGACGAAGGTTCCGACGTCGTTCTCCGGATCGACAAGAGTCGCGATCTCGACGAAGTCGTGACCGCTGGCCTCGGCCGATCGGGCGACGCGCTACGCCCGCTCGGCCTCGTCGATGTCACCGGCACGCGGGCCGAGCGCCTGCCGCTCACGCGTCGCTTCGCTCCGGCCGAGCTCGGTGAGTTGTCGGCGAAGGTGTTGCCCGATATCGAGTCGCGTTTGACGGTTTCCATCGAGTCGAGTCGTCTTCCGCGGCGAGAGAAACGGATCACGCCGCCGCGCATCGCCTTCGAGATCGACAACGAGGTGCACACGCTGAGCGTCCTTCCGCTCCTCGTCTATGGTGATCCGCCGCAAGCGCGGGTCGATGCCGGACAATTCGTCCATCTACAAGGCGACGCTCCGCTGCGCGATCTTGCCGCCGAACGCCGCCTCGTCGACCGATTGCGCGACGAGCTCAACCTGGTCTTCGGCCGGCGCGTCGACTTCGACGGCCAGGAGGCCCATCGTTTTGCGGCACGCCTGCGCGATTTTCAGAGCCGAGTGGGGGGACCCACGGCATCGCTTTTGGTGCGTTCGGCGGCGCTCGAAGCGCGTGTTCGCATCGAGGGCGATGCGCTCCACGCCGAATTCCTCGTGCCGGACGCGGAACGCAGCGTGTCGACGGACGGCGCACCGCTGCCTCCCCCGGCGCGGGCGACGGTCGACGCGGTGCTGCGCGCCTGGCAGGACGGGCTTTCGCTGGTCCCGCTCGATCAAGGTGGGTGGGCCCCCTTGCCACTCGATTGGCTGTCGAAGTACGGCCACCGCGTCGCCGACTTGCTCGCCGCGCGCGACGCGGAGGGGCGTATTGCGCGGGTGGCGCTCCCCGAGTTGGCCGCTCTTGCCGACGAGCTGGAGCAACCGCGACCGTCGGCCTGGTCCGCGCTCGAGCCCCTCTTTCGCGATTTCGAGGCGGTGCCCGAAGCGCCGCTCCCCGCCGACCTCACCGCCACGCTGCGCTCCTACCAGCGCGCCGGCGTCGATTGGCTCTGCTTTCTCCGCGATGCCGGTCTCGGCGCGCTGCTCGCCGACGACATGGGGCTCGGTAAGACGTTGCAAACGCTCTGCGCCGTGCGCGGGCGCACGCTCATCGTGGCCCCCAAGAGCGTGGTTCACAATTGGCAGGCCGAGACCGCGCGCTTTCGCCCGAGCCTGCGCACCGCGCTCTATCAAGGACCGAAACGCGCCATCGACGCCGGCGCCGATGTGACCATCACCAGCTACGCCATCTTGCGACTCGATGCCGAGCGGCTGGCCCGAGAATCGTGGGACACCGTCGTGCTCGACGAAGCACAAGCCATCAAAAATCCCGACAGTCAAGTGGCGCGCGCCGCCTTTGCACTGCAGGGAAAATTCCTGGTCGCGCTGACCGGGACGCCCCTCGAGAACCGTCTCGAGGAGCTGTGGAGCATCCTCTACTTCTCGCATCGCGGTCTCTTGCCAGGGCGCAGCCAGTTTCGGGACCGCTACGCAGCCCCCATCGAGCAGGGCGATCGGGAGCGGCTCGCTGCGCTTCGCCAGAAGACGAAGCCGTTCATCTTGCGCCGCCTCAAGCGCGACGTCTTGCCCGAGCTGCCTCCGCGCACGGACATGATCCTGGAGGTCGAGCTCGATCCGGCGGAGCGCGAGGTGTACGCCGCCGTGCGCGCGGCAACCTTGCGTGACGTCATTGCCAAGCTCCAAGAGGGGGGCAGCGTGCTGCCGGCCCTGGAAGCGCTCCTGCGATTGCGCCAAGCGGCGTGTCACCCGTCGCTCGTGCCGGGCCAGCAAGCGGCAAGCTCGTCGAAGATCGAAGCTCTGCTGGAGAACCTGGAGCAGGCAGCGGCGGAAGGGCACAAGGCGCTCGTGTTTTCGCAGTGGACCAGCTTCTTGGACCTCGTCGAACCGCACCTCGAGGCGGCGAATTTGCGTTTCAATCGACTCGATGGCTCGACCAACGATCGCCCCTCGGTGGTGGCGAGCTTCCAATCGGAGTCGGGCCCGCCCGTCTTGTTGACGTCACTCAAAGCAGGGGGCACCGGACTCAACCTGACGGCCGCCGACCACGTGTTTCTGCTCGACCCGTGGTGGAACCCGGCCGTCGAGGATCAGGCCGCCGATCGCGCCCATCGCATCGGGCAGGAGAAACCGGTCATGGTCTATCGGCTGATAGCCAAGGATACGGTGGAAGAAGGCATCCTGGCGCTGCAAGCGAAGAAACGCGGGCTCGCCGAGGCAGCATTGGAGGGAGCGGCTGCCGCGGCCGCCATCACGCGGGAGGATCTGCTGTCGCTCTTGAGCTCGTGAGCTTCAGTGCATCCGGATGTCGGTGGAGGCGCGACAACCCCGAGCGTCGATACTGCCCTGGAGAAACCCCCACTTCACGGCGGAAGGTGTTGATGAAATTCGAAAGATCGGCGAACCCGATGTCGAAGGCGATGTCGGTGACGGGACGCGATGTCTCGCGCAACAGCTCGATGGCGCGGCGGACGCGCGTTTGGACGAGGAACCGGTGGGGCGTCACGCCCGTCTCTCGCTTGAAAAGGCGCAGGAAATGAAAAGGGCTGAGACCGGCGGACGCGGCAAGCTCGGCGAGGGATAGCTCGTTGGTGCAGGACTGATCAATGCGAGCGATGGCGGCAAGGATGTGCTCGCGCCCCCGCCGGTTGTCGGGCATTTTCGAGATCGAACGGGCGGTCCCCTTGCCGCTCAGCGTCAGCACATGGGCGGCCAGCGAAAGCCCTACCTCTTCCAGCCCCATGTCGCCGCGGCGCAGCGAAAGCTCTTCCTGGGCGAGGCGGCGGAGCGCGTCGACGCGCGGATCCGGGGGGAGCACGTTCAATGCAAACGGGTGCGGCCCTGCGCCCTTCCGCAAGGATTCTGCCAGCTCCTCGAGCGCCATTCCGCGAAAGTCGAAGACGAGACAATGATCGCCTGCGCCGTGGTCATGCGAGGCCTCGTAATTTTGCCCCGCGTTGCCGAGGAGCAGAAAGCCGGTCGACAGGACCTGGGTGCGCTTGCCCGTGCGAATTCCGAAGACGCCGGAGCGCACGATCGCGATCGACGCGCGTTCGAACTGCTCGGCCTGCGGCGGATCGCCCGTCGATGCCGTGCAATCGTATTCGCGCACGCGAACCAACCCTTCTCCGATGGCATTGCGCCAAGGGGGGGCCGAGGGAGAGGCAAGCGTCGCCCGCTCGCGCGGGGGGGCACGCTCGTCGTGCGAAGGAGACGCCCGATCCATCGAGCAATTTCTACCAAGTTTTCAGGCGCTGCGGGAGGTACGGATCAGCCCAGGCGTCGCCTTCGTCGGCGCTGAACGAGAAAGGACCGAACGATGATTGACCACGTGCAATTCAAGGTGAAGAGTTTCGAAAAGAGCCGCCAATTTTATGCGCGCGCCCTGGAGCCCCTCGGCTACGGCGTGCAATCCGACGACCCTGCCAACAAATCCGCGGGCTTCGGCACCAAGGCCACCACCCTGCTTTGGATCGGTGAGGGGACGCCGGTGACACGTGTGCACGTCGCCTTTCGCGCGCGAGATCGCAGCGCGGTGCAAAAGTTCCACGCCGCCGCGCTGGCAGCCGGTGGCACGGACAACGGCGCGCCCGGGCTTAGGACCGACTACAGTCCGACGTATTATGCGGCCTTCGTTCTCGACCCTGATGGCAACAATGTCGAGCTCGTTTGCAACGAGAGCGCTTGAAGTCACGATAAAGCGCTCTCGTCCAGGGGACGAAATCGAACCATGACACGACGCAACCTTGCGTACACCCTGTTCGACACCGCGCTCGGCCGCTGCGCCATTGCCTGGAGCGAGCGCGGTATCGCCCGCATTCAATTCCCCGACGCCAGCGACGCGAAGGCCGTTCGTCGACTGGCGATGGACGACGAGCTCGAGTTGGCCGAACCACCTCCCGTGATCGCGCACGCCATCGACCAGCTTCGTCGCCATCTCGCGGGCGCCCCCCAGGATTTCCGCGACCTCCCGCTCGACTTCGGCAACGTGGCGGGTTTTCACCTGCGCGTCTACCAGGGGGCGCGCAAGGTTCCGGCGGGGCGAACGATCTCGTACGGCGAGCTGGCGAGCCGTATCGGTGCGCCGGGCGCGGCACGTGCCGTGGGACAAGCACTCGGAAAGAACCCGCTGCCGATCGTCGTCCCTTGTCATCGCGTCCTCGCGGCCAACGGCAAAGTGGGCGGTTTCTCGGCCTATGGCGGTGTGCACACCAAACGACGCATTCTCGCCGTCGAGGGTGTCGAGCTTTAGCAGAGGTGGTCCAGCTGCTCGGACGCCGGCCAATGAATGCGAGGCGACCGCGGGCGGGTTCGAGCTCGACGAAACCGTAGGAATGGCGTGAGGGGGGGCGGGTCGCGCTAGGATGGGGCGTGCAATTGCCCATCGGACCCCCGGTCTTGCCCATGCTCGCCAAACGGGTCAGCGAGCTCCCCCAGGGCGAAGGATGGATCTTCGAGCCGAAATGGGATGGCTTTCGCGCGCTGGTCTTTCGCGACGGTGACGAGACCTTGCTCCAGAGTCGCGACGAAAAGTCGCTCAACCGATATTTCCCCGAGCTGGTCGAGCAGCTGGAGGCGCAACTTGCGCCGCGCTGCGTGCTCGATGGCGAGATCGTCGTTGCGCGCGGGGGCGCGCTCGATTTCGAAGCGCTGCAAACACGCATCCACCCCGCCGCCTCGCGAGTCAAACTCCTCGCCCAGGAGATTCCTTCGTCGATGGTCTTCTTCGACCTGCTCTGCGACGGAGACGACGACCTCACTTCACGGCCTTTTCAAGAGCGTCGGCAGCGGCTGGAAAAGATGCTCGCGCGATCGAAAGCGCCCATCCACCTCACCCCCGCCACGACCGATCGCAGCACGGCGAGCGACTGGTTCCGCCGCTTCGAAGGCGCCGGTCTCGATGGCGTCATGGCCAAACCAGAGACGGGCGCCTACGAGCCCAACAAGCGCGTCATGTTCAAGGTCAAACACGAGCGCGAGTGCGACTGCGTCGTGGCGGGGTTCCGATGGCACAAGAACGGCGAGGGGGAGGCGATCGGTTCGTTGCTGCTCGGTTTGTACGACGACGGCGGGGCGCTGCATCACGTCGGGGTATGCGCGAGCTTCACCGCCGCGAAACGGCGCGAGCTCAAGGATTTCCTGGCGCCGTACCGCGAGAATGCGACCGTCGATCACCCTTGGAAAGGGTGGATGGACTACGCGGAACAATTCGCGGCCAAGGGACAGCGGATCCCCGGCGGCATGAGCCGCTGGAGTCAAGGGAAGGACCTTTCCTGGACGGCATTGCGCCCCGAGCTCGTCGTCGAAGTGGCGTACGATCACATGCAGGGGTCGCGCTTTCGCCATACCGCGCAATTTCGCAGGTGGCGCACGGACAAGAAACCGCACGACTGCACGTTCGCGCAGTTGGAGGTCGTCCCCCCGCACGAGCTGCAGACGATTTTCGACGGAGGCCGGTGAAGCCGCGCAGGACTACGCGAGCGCGGCGCTACCGTTTGCTACCCATCACTGGCGATCTTTGAATTCGCGCCACTTGCGGCGAAGCTCGCGGGTCGGATCGTCGTCGGGGTCGGGGGTTTCCTGCGGCGGCCGCAGTGCCTCGGGCACGTGACGGAGGTTCACCCGGATGCGCGTCCATGTCGACGACCGACCGCGCATGCTGTCGACGAGAACATCGTCGACCGCGAGGAGTTGCGCGACGTCCGCGTGCCGGCCTTTCCAGCGCTCCAGACCGGCGAGCGCGGCCTCCTTGCTCGGGGAGTTGGCGACGACGAGCAGGGGCATCTTCACGCGCGGCTTCTTGGCGGTCCCCTTGGCCCGCGAGGGGGCCACCCTCGGAGCCTCCCCCTCCACCTTGCGAAAATGCGGAGGCCAAGGGGCGTCGCCGAGGCCGTCAGCTTCGTCGCGCGTGGCAAGCTCGACCAGCTTTTGCAGCGAGCCGGGCGCGGCGTCGATGGACGCGTGCGGGTCGCCGAGCTTGGCGAAGCGTGCCGGAACGGTCGCTACGGTGAAATCGGCGGGGTCACAGTCGGGCACCTCTTCCCATTGCAGCGGCGTCGAGACGCGCGCGTCGGGAAGGGGCCGCACCGAGTAAGCCGAGCAGGTCGTGCGGTCCTTCGCATTCTGGTTATAGTCGAGGAAAACGCCGTGACGTTCTTCCTTCCACCATTTCGAGCTCGCTATCGAGGGGGCGCGCCGTTCGATCTCACGCGACAACGCAAGCGCCGCCTGACGCACTTCGGTGAACGTCCAGCGTGGCTCGATGCGCACATTGATGTGCATGCCGCGTGAACCACTGGTCTTGGGATAGCCCGAGAGACCGAGCTCTTCGAGCAGCGCCTTCACCTCCAGGGCGACCTTGCGAACGTCGTCCCAGGCCACGCCGGGGCCAGGATCGAGATCGACCCGCAGCTCGTCCGGGTGCTCGAGATCGCGCGATCGAACCGGATGAGGGTGCAGCTCGAGGCAGCCCAGATTGACGATCCATGCGAGCCCCGCAGCGTCGTCGACGACGACTTCCTCGGCAGTGCGGCCCGACGGAAACGACAAGGTCACGGTGCGGAGCCAGCTGGGTCGCTTTTCGGGGGCCCGCTTCTGGTAAAACGCTTCGCCCTCGGCCCCGTCGACGAATCGCTTGAGCACGATGGGCCGATCGCGGATCCCCCCCAAAGCCCCCTCCGCGACGGCCTGGTAGTACCGCACGATGTCGAGCTTGGAGAGCTTGGCTTGCTTGGTAAAATAGGGCTTGTGCGGGTTGGTGATGCGAACCTCGCGCCCTTGGATCGAGAGAACCTCGGCCGCCTCTTCCTTACTCACGCAACCGAGGCTACACCAGGGGCATGGCCGACACGAAGCAAGACGTGCTCGACATGCTTCGCGATCTCGCCGAGCTCACGATGCTCGACGAGGGCGATCCCCAGTCCTTCCGCGTTCGCGCTTACGAAAGCGCAGCGCAGGCCATCAACGCGCAAGCCACCGATCTCGGCAAGATGACGGCCAAAGAGCTCCAGAAAATCGAGGGGATCGGAAAGAGCACGGCCGACAAGATCCGCGAGCTCCTGGAGACCGGCAAAGTAGCGAAGCTGGCTGCCCTGCGCCAGAAGCACCCGCCGGGGGTGGTCGCCCTCTTGCGCATCCAAGGCCTCGGTCCAAAGGCCTTGCAGCGTTTTCGCGCCGAGCTCGGCGTGCACTCCATCGACGATCTTCGCAAGGTGCTCGCCGAGCACAAGCTCCGCAGCATGAAAGGGTTCGGAGAAAAGTCGGAGGAGAAGCTCACCCGCGCGCTTTCGCGACTCGATGAGCAGGGGCCGCTCGAGCGGACGCCCATTTCCGTGGCGCTTCCGCTCGCGACGCGCATCGTCGGCCGCATGCTCGAAGTGCCAGGTGTGACCCATGCTTCGTACTGCGGTTCGCTGCGGCGTTTCTCGGAGACCATCGGCGATGTCGACATCGTCGTCGCCTCGGACGCGCCGGAGAAAGTGATGGATGCGCTGGTGGCAATGCCTTCGGTAGAGCGCGTGATCGTGCGCGGCGATGCCAAGACGAGCATCGTCACCCATCGCGGCACGCAGGTCGACCTGCGCGTCGTGGCAGCGCACCAACTCGGCGCCGCGCGACTCTATTTCACCGGCTCCAAGGGGCACAACATCAAGCTGCGGCAACGCGCGCTCGCCCGCGGGCTCACGCTCAACGAATACGCATTGTCCGAGATCGAAGGCGGCAAGGTGATCGCCAGCGAGACGGAAGAGCAGATCTACGCAGCGCTGGGGCTGCCCTGGATCTCGCCCGTCTTGCGCGAGGATGCCGGCGAGATCGAAGCCGCCGAAAACGGCGCGCTCCCCCAGCCCATCGGCGACGTCATCGGTGACTTTCACGTGCACACGACGGTCTCGGGCGATGGCCGCTCGTCGCTGGAAGAGGTGGTGGCGGTAGCCAGGGCGCGTCACTATCGTGTGCTCGCCATCACCGATCATGCCGAGGGCACGCTGTCCGGCGTGGATCGCGAAGCGTTGCTCGAGCAGCGTGCCCATATGCGCGCGCTGCAGGCCGAGCTCGGCGACTCGCTCAAGCTCTTGCACGGCGTCGAGCTCAACATCGGACCGAACGGCGAGCTCGACTACGACGCCGAGTTCCGGAAGTCGTTCGACTGGTGCCTGGCGTCGGTGCACGATCATTTCGACCTCGATCGCGCGGCGCAAACCAAGCGCATCGTGACGGCCATGCGCGACCCTGCCGTCCGCATGATCGGACATTTGTCGGCGCGGATGATCGGGGGTCGACCTCCCATCGGTCTCGATCTCGACGCCATCCTGGCGGCGGCGGAAGAGACGGGGACGGCCCTGGAGGTGAATGGCGCGCTGCCGCGCCTCGACATGTCGGTCGAGCAGCTGCGTCATGCCCGGCAGCGCGACGTGACGTTCGTGCTGACCAGCGACGCACACCACGCCAAAGAGCTCCAGCGTGTCGAGCTGGCCGCGCTCAACGCGGAGCGGGCGTGGGTCGAACGCGATCGCGTCGCCAACGCGTGGACGGCCGAGCGGCTCATCGCGTGGACGGCGGAGAAAAAGGCGCGTCCGACGGCGACCGGGTGAGCGGGACGTCAGTAGACTGGCCCGCCGTCGTCGTCCTGCAGCGGTGTGCTTCCGTCGGGCTCTGCGGCGAACGCAGGCTGCTCCCTTCGACGAAGCACGCATTTGTCGTTCTCGCAAACTTCGTCGTAGCGACACTCGCCGCGACAAGGCCGTGGCACGCACATCCCCGAGTCGCGGTCGCATATCCCGCCGACGCAAGCCCCCCAGCATTCGCCGGTGATCGATCGGTTCACGCCAACGGCCGCTACACCCGTCCCCGCCATCACGGCCGCCGCGGGGTACGGTGCCAGACCGGCGACCACGCAAGCGACGGTCGCGGAGAGAGCGGCGAGACCGATGCAGGCGAGCCTCATCACCATCGACATGGCCGAGTGGGCGCAGCGTACTTCAGACTTTGGTGGCGGTCAGCAAGAGAGACCGCGCTCGAGCCTGTCCGACGCTAGCCGTCGGTCCCGCTCCGCTTGCCCCGATGTAATGCCGATCGCACTCGCGGCGCAGGCAGGAGGGTCGCGGGCGTGCGGTCCGACTTGGCATGCGTTGCCTGCGAATCCCGCTTGATGAACACCCGCGGATTGCGGGGATCGGGCTTCGCCACCGCTTCGGCGAACAGGTCGGCCGCGTGCGCTGCGATTTCGACCGTGGAAAAGCCGCGCGCGATGCGGATGCTACCGACGTCGGCGCCGCTAACTTCGCCGCGCCGGCAGACCATGGCCAGAAGGCGGCGCACGTCGGCCCCCTGCTCGGCGCCCCAAGAAACACGGAACGGGACGAACGGACCCGTTCGCGGCGCGCGCGCCGGGTTGCCGTTTTCCGCATGCGGTGGACGCGGGGGTTTGCCGTTGTCGGCGCGATGCGCGGCGGGCTCGACGCGCGGCGCGCGCACGAATGGCCTCGACGCGTTCTCGCGAGGGCGCGGCTCGGTGGCGACGGCGCGCGCGGGAGCTCTCTCGAAAGCACGCACGGTGCGTGGCTCGGTGGGCCCCGCATAGTCGCCGCGCAGCAAGAGGCGGGCGATCGTCCGGGTCACCCGCGCGTTATCCGCTGCCAGGCGCTTGGCAAACGCCCACAGTCGGTCGTCGTGCCCGGCGAACCCCTGGGGGTCATCCGCCGAAAGCTCCGCGTAGAGACGTTCGTCGCGCGATCGCGCGATGTCGTCGGCGGTGGGAATGGGCTCGACGCGGAACGTAACGCGTGCGCGTTTCAGCAACAGCGTCGTCTTGCTGAGCGCCGAGGGTGAGGAGAGAACGGCGCTCTGGCCCTTGCGACCAGCGCGCCCGGTGCGCCCGCTGCGATGGGTATACGAATCGGCGTCATCGGGGGGGTCGGCGTGGATGACGCGTGCAATGTCCTGCACATCGATGCCGCGCGCCGCAACGTCAGTGGCGACGAGAACGCGCAATTTGCCGCGCTTGAAGTCGGCGAGGGCTCGGTTACGCTCGGGCTGCTCCATCTCGCCCGAAATCGAGCTTACCGCGAAGCCAGCGCCGTGCAGCTCTCTCGCGATGCGCGCCACCTCGACCCGAGTGCGCGCGAAGACCAACGTTTGCTCATCGGGGCGCACGAGCAAGAGGTTGACCAAGGCATCGACGCGCTCGCGCGGGTCCACCAGGTGAACGACGTGTTCGATGTCGGCGTTGGCGGCCCCGAGGGGCGTGCCTTCGACGTGCGCAGGGTCGACTTGGACGCGATCGGCGAGCGCGCGCACGCCGTGTGGAAAGGTCGCCGACATGAGGTGCGTGCGATGCCCGGCGGGGGCGTACGCGAGGATGGCTTCCAGGTCCTCGCGGAAACCGAGGTCGAGCATGCGGTCGGCTTCGTCGAGCACGATGCACCCGAGGTCACTCGGGTCGATGGCGCGGCGGCTCAAGTGGTCGAGCAGTCGGCCCGGTGTGCCCACGACGACGGACGGACCGCTCGCCAAAGCACGTCGCTCGTCCTGGTAGCTCGCTCCGCCGGTAGCGGAAGCCACTTTGGCGTGCAGCGGCGCCAACAGCCAGCGAAGCTCCTCTTCGACCTGCTTCGCGAGCTCGCGCGTCGGTGCCACCACGAGCGCGCGCGGCTTGGCCGTGCCTCCAGCACGCGGCGGCGCGCCGTCGAGCAGCGTGCGCAACGCGAACCCGATGGCCACTGTCTTGCCTGACCCCGTCTGCGAGGTGATGCGAAGATCGCGGTTGGCGAGCGACGGATCGAGGACGGCTTCTTGCACCGGCGTCAGCCGGTGGAAACCTCGTTGCTCGAGCGCGCCCGTCAAGGCCGGCCCGAGGATGCTGGCAAACTCGGGCCCATCCATGACGGCCCGTGGGGTAGCAGGTCGAACGGCCTTGGGAAAGGCTTTTCTTCGTTGAGCACACCCAGCGGGGGTCTGGAGGCAAAACTAAACGTCGGCCGCACCGGCCAGAGGCAGAAAAAGCCGATCCAGGTCGTCCGTCGAGATGGGTGGCCCGTCGCGCTGCGATCCGATGATGGCCTCGGCGAGGTTGCGCTTGCGCTGCTGCAAGGCGAGCATCCGTTCCTCGACGCTGCCGGCGACGATCAAGCTGTAGACGAAGACGGGTCGCGTTTGCCCGATGCGATAGGCCCGATCGGTGGCTTGGGCCTGGGCGGCGGGGTTCCACCAGGGATCGTAATGAATGACGGTGTCGGCGCTCGTCAGGTTGAGGCCGGTCCCTCCCGCTTTCAGGCTAATCAAGAAAACGTCGGCCTTGCCCTCGGAAAAGTCATCGATGGGGCGCTGGCGGTGCACGGTCGAGCCCGTGAGCGCGACGTGGCGGATATTTCTCTCTCGCATTCCTTCGGAGAGAAGGGCCAGCATGCGCGTGAACTGCGAAAAGACGAGGACGCGCCGCCCTTTTTCGAGCTGTTGCTCGAGAAGCTCGAAGAAGCAATCGTACTTGGCCGATTTCCGGACGCCTCGCGCGGCGTCCACCGGTACGAGGCGCGGATCGCAGCACACCTGCCGCAGCTTCATGAGCGCATCGAGGATCGGAATCGTCGAACGCGCGAGCCCCATCTTCTGAATGGCCCGGCGCACCTGGGAATGAGCGGAGATGCGGATGTTCTCGTAGAGCTCGCGCTGCGCGCCCGAGATTTCGACGGGCCGCACGATCTCGGTCTTGGGGGGCAGTTCGCGCGCAACCTGCTCCTTCATGCGCCGCAGCACGAAGGGCGCCACGCGAGCGCGCAGCGCCGCGAGCTCGTCGGCGCTGTCTTGGAGATCCGCCCCCTGGCGGAACCGGGTACGGAACTGCTCCGCACTTCCCAGGAAACCCGGCATCAAGAACTCGAAGATCGACCACAGCTCTTCCAGGCTGTTCTCGATGGGGGTGCCCGTGAGGCAGAGCCGGTGTTCGGCGGTGAGCGACCCGACCGCGCGCGTCACCAGACTCCGGCGATTTTTGATGACCTGCGCTTCGTCGAGCACGAGGTAGTAGAAGCGCTCGTCCTGGAAGATCGGCAGATCGCGCAAGAGCAGCGGATAGGTCGTCAGCACGATGTCCGACGTCCAAGCGGCCGCCAAGTGCGACCGGCGTTTCGGACCATGCAGGGCCGTGACCCGCAGGGAGGGGGCAAACTTGGCGATCTCCCGCTGCCAGTTGCCGACGAGGCTCGTCGGCATGAGCAAAAGGCTCGGGCCGGTGGCACGCCCGGCCTGCTTTTCACCGGCGAGAAGAGCGATTGTCTGCAGTGTTTTGCCGAGCCCCATGTCGTCGGCCAAGACGCCCCCTACGCCGAGCACCCGCAGCCGCTGCAGCCAAGAGAGGCCCTCGGCCTGGTAAGGGCGAAGGGTGGCCGTCACCACCTGCGGGCAGTCCGCGGCCGCTTCCTCCCGCAAAGCGGCGAGCGCTCGACCGCGCTCGCGAATGGGTGACGCGCCCGTGCGTGCCAGGCGACCAAAACTCGCCCCCATGGTTTCCTCGAGGCGAGCCAGGGAAGCTGCTTGGAGGGCCTGAAACTCGAGGCGCAGGGTGGGGGAGCGTTCCCCGTGGTAGAGCTCGATGAGCACCTCGAGGAGCTTGCTCAGGTGCTCGCCAGCCACGACGATGCAGCGTTGTTCATCGACGCGCACCGCACGAAAGCGCGCCGGCATGTTGCGCAGCGAATGCAAGCTGGCAGCACCGTGGGAGGCATCGAGCATGTCGAGCAACGCCGGCATGAGGTTGACGCGCCGACCCTCGATTTCGACGCCGAGCTCGAGGCCGAACCAGTCGGGCTTGTCATCGGCGTGGACATGGGAATACCAAGGGGCCTCACCCTCGACGATCTGGTAGCGATAGTCGGGATCGATCGCCACGCGAAAGCCGAGCGAGCGAAGCTGGGGCACGGCGTAGGCGGTGAACGAGCACCACGCATGCTCGTTGCCGTCGAGCTGAACGAGGTAGTCTGCCTTGGAGCCCGGAAGCGCCGTGTACGCTTCGAGGCAAGAAAGCTCGACCGCGCCGAAGCTCTCCAGAATGCGCCGCACTTGCTCTTCCCGCTCGCGATCGCGCGGCACCTTGGCGAGCGCGCCGGCGTGGGCGACGAAGAAATGCCCCTGCTCGTCCGACGCCGAGACGCACGTGCCGTCGTAGTCGAACGAAAGTTGGATGACCGCCACCTCGGTCTCTTCGTCGCTCCGCGTGAGCGCGTCGACGCTTCGAACCAGGAGCCTCTCGCTATAGAGCCGAATCGCTGCGGTGAAGGCTCGTTCGGCAAGCGCGGCGCCGGATGACTGCAAGGACGTCACTCCTCTCTTTTAGATCACATGGACCGGAAGGGGGAGTCCGGGAGCTCGGCTCGGCTTGCGCACGAATGGCGGCGCCCTATTCTTGCCGTTCCCGAGGAGGAAACCATGCCGAAAGCCATCCCCGACGGTTACCACGCCATCACGCCGTACCTCTCGTTTCGCGACGCGACCAAGGCGATCGAGTTTTACAAACAAGCGCTCGGTGCCAAGGAGATCTATCGCTTGCCCATGCCCGGCGGGAAGATCGCACATGCGGAGCTTCAGATCGGCGATTCGCGGATCATGCTCGCCGATGAATCGCAGGAGGCCGGGAACAAGAGCGCCCGGACCCTCGGCGGGTCCCCCATCAATTTGTGCTTTTATACCGACAACGTCGAAGCGGTCGCCGACAAGTTCTGCAAGGCCGGCGGCAAGGTCACGAAGGCGATCGAGCTGCAGTTTTACGGCGACCGATCGGGTCAGTTCGAAGACCCCGAGGGGTACCAATGGACGCTCGCCCAGCACGTGGAAGACGTCTCCTCCGAGGAGATGAAAAAGCGCATGGCGAAAATGGGGTAACCCCCGCCAGCACAGCGCCGTCAGTTCTTCGCCCTACCCGATCGCGATCGGCCAATTCAGCGAGGCGTCCACGCGGGAATGCGACGAGGCCGTTGCGTAAGCCGCTCTCCTAGCCGCGGCCGCGAGGCGCTCGTCTTTGCTGGAGTCGTGCTCCGGCTCGGGTCATCGGATCCCTCGATTGGGCTCTCCGACGGCACCGGACCTGCGCCTGCCGAGGTGCCCTCCTACGTCATGCAACCGGGGTCGAAGGGGGCATTAAACTGCAAGCTTGCGCATTTCCCCACGCCGGGTACCTTAACTGACCTCACGACTCTGTTGACCGCGTACGACGACGACACTTTCTCGATTCTCGGGATGACGTATCTCGCGATGTGGCTAAGACGCGTGGGCGCGGAACTTTGCCGCGGCCCCTCCCCGATCCGACGGCGGCTGGTTGGACGGCAGGGTTCTGGTTCTCACCGAGCCGCGGATGGATCGAGCGCAAAACATGGGTAATCGTCTCTACGTTGGCAATTTGTCGTTCCATGCGACCCCGGACGCGGTTCGCGCCGCTTTCGCCGCCTTCGGAGAAGTGAGCGACGTGCATATCGCATCGGACCGCGAGACGGGCAAATCGCGCGGCTTTGCGTTCGTCACCATGGGCAACGACGCCGAGGCGCAAAAGGCGATTGCCGAAATGAACGGCGCAATGCTCGACGGCCGTCCCCTCCGCGTGAACGAGGCGCAAGAGCGTCAGGGCGGCCGCGGTGGTGGCGGTGGAGGCGGCGGTGGTGGTGGTGGTGGTGGTGGCGGCGGTGGTTATCGCGGCGGCGGCGGTGGTGGCGGGGGCCGCGGCGGCGGCGGCGGTCGTGGTGGTGGCGGCGGCGGTCGTGGCGGTCGCGGCGGTGATCGCGGCGGCGGCGGCGGCGATCGCTGGTAACGCTTCAGCCGATCCCGAGCGTCGAGTTACTCGACGCTCGGCCTTTGTGATTCGCCGAACACGCGTGCCGCTACTCGACGCAGGGCGGACCTCCCGTCATGATCATCGCGGCGAACTTGTTCGCGGCTTCACGCGAGATCGACGCGGCAGCGCTGCATCCCGGTGGCCCACCCCATCGAATAGCGCGCGTTGATCTCGCCGCGAGAATTGAAATGAATCGTCGCGCCGGCCCGCCATCGATAGGCGTCGACGCCGAACGGTCCGAAGTAACCCGCGCCTCGTAGGGCCTCGGCCGCGCGTCGCGTGGCGGCGAGCAGCGACTCCGCCTCGCGGGGTTCGAGATCCGCTGCGAGCGCCGTCCCTTGCCAGGCCCCCGCGTCGTCGCAGGTTTGGCGCGTCGCTTCCCCCACCGTGAGGACGCCGCTCTGCGAGAGAAACCCGTGCAAGGCGTAGTCGGCCGTTCGCTCGACCCAAGGTTCGACCTGCAACCCATCGCCTGCGCGCAACGAAGCGTCGACCCACGTCGCTGCCGATGGATCGAGGAGTCCGTGGGCCACGCGTCGCCGACCGCGTCCGGCGAACCCGAAGGGGCGTTTGAGCAGCCATTGACCACTCGGGCTTTCGCCGGCGATGACGGCGGCGAGCTCGGCGATGGTCGTGACGAAGCGCGCACCCGGCAATATTTGCCCGATCTCGGCATTGAACCGGCGATGGTTGACGCGACGAAGCACGGTCATGTCCGGCGCGACAACGGGTGTCGCCCCCGCCTTCACCAGCCGTCGCAGCGCCCACGCGGTCGGGCACCAAGCTCTGCCCCAGCGAGGCTCGGTCAGCGTGTCATCCTCGCCGAGTACCACGTCCCCCGGTCCCAGCAGCGGCGTCAGCGCATGCAACCAATCCGGCATTCGCTGCATCGTGCGCGCGCTCGGCGTGTGCGCATCCGACGTTCGTAGCTCGTGTTCGGCGTCGAGGTTCAGCACCCACGCGCTCGGCCCACGCGGCATCAGCCCGACCATGCCGCCAGATCGTCGATGAACCGATCCGACATGCCGCTGCGCAGCCTGCCCTTTCGATTGATGGGCGCCCCGCGCATGACGGTGGGGGTGAGTGGTGGAACGAGGTAGCTCGTCCACACGCTGAAGCTGTCCCCTCCCGTCCACTTGCGAAACCACGAGAGCGCGAACCGGACGTGCGGGATTTCCTCTTCGCCGATCCGTTCCTCGAGCTCGGCGCCCCGCGCGTCGCCCGCCGCGCGCAGTCGCTGTGCAAAGCGCTGTGTATGGTCGAGGTTGCCGCCCTCGAAGCCCATTCCCATGAGCGCCGTGAAATGGGCGGCCGTCGGGCAACGCGGCACCCGCTCCCAGAACCAGTCGCGCACCGGAAAGCTACCGTAGGTGAAGCCGAGCGACGACAAGTAGTCGCGATAGAGTCCCATGTGCCGCACTTCGTCCTCCAAGACGCCGAGCAGCCCGCGTCGGAACGCGAGGGGCGTCTCCGGAAATGCGAGCAGCGCCCACGCCATGAGCTCCGCGGCTTGCAGCTCGTGGTGGAGGAAGGTGTGCATCAGCTCCGCGCGCCGCTCGGGCGATCGCAGCGCGCCCGCCCCCGGGCTCTTCGGTGCGCGTGCCGTCGGGCCGAGCTGCCAGGGACGCCCGGGGCTGGGGAGACGACAGGCGGAAGGCGCCTTTTCCCACGTTTTCGGCACGGGCGGGGGCGCGAGCTTGATCGCCAGATCGGTGGAGAGCACGAACTGCCGGGCCCACGCTTCGATGGTGCTCATGGTGGTGCCAGTCGCATGTTGGTAACGCGCGGCTGGCCATCGATATAGCATGCACGCCATGAGCGCCATCATTCGGATTCTCGACCTCGAGCCCGGCTCCGCCCCCGTGGCGTCGGATTCGGCCGACCAGGTGGCGCCTCCGCCGCCGGGCAGAACGCGATGGATCGACATCAAAGAACAGGGCGAAGCGGAGATGAAGATCCTCGGAGAGCGATTTCGTTTTCATCCTCTCACCCTCGAGGACTGCCTTCACTTCGATCAGCGCCCGAAAGCAGAGGAATACGACGACTATCTCTTCGTCGTCCTTCATACCTTCTCCTGTCCCAAGGATACCTGCGACGCGGAGGCTGAAGAGGTGCACGTCTTCCTCGGCAAAAACTACCTGGTCACGGTGCACACCTCCGACATCGGGCCGATCGACATGGTGTGGAAGCGAGCCGCCAACGACGCCAGCCTGGCCGCGCGCGGCGCCGATTTTCTCCTCTACCTCGTCTCCGACGCCGTCGTCGACGCCAACTTTCCCGTCCTCGACCGCATCAACGACGCGCTAGAGTCCATCGAAGACTCGGTGCTCGAACGCCACGATCGGCGCGACCTCACCCGCATCTTCGAGCTCAAGCGCACGCTGGTCCTCATGCGCAAAGTGCTCTCGCCGGAGCGCGACGTGTTCGCCGTCCTCGCCAAGCGGGGCGACCCGCGCATCTCGGAGAAGACGGCGCTCTATTTTCGCGACGTCTACGACCACCTGGTGCGCATCTACGAATCCATCGACGCCGGGCGCGATCTCCTGGGGAACGCGCTCGACGCCTATCTCTCGATGGCCTCCAACCGCACCAACGAGATCATGAAGCGACTCACGCTGCTGAGCGCCGTCTTCCTACCGCTCACCTTCATCACGGGGTTCTTCGGGCAGAACTTCGAGCATCTGCCCTTTCATTCGGACGCGCTCATGTACGCGATGCTGGCATGCTGCGCTGCCATCCCCACGGCGATGGTCGCCGTCTTCAGGCGGAGCGGATGGTTCTGACGCTGCCCGCGCTGCCTACTTGGGCGGCATAGGGGGAATTTTATCGGGAATCACGCATGCCGAGAGGTCGAAGAGCATGAACTCGAGCGCTTTTTCCTGATCGCTCATCATCGTGGTCTTGCAGCCGTCGGGGTAGGCCGTGCCCTTCGACGTGTCCTGCGCCGAGACATGGATGTCCGAGAATACGACCCGACCGCATTGCTTGTCCTCGGCCACACCGACCGGTGTATTGAACGAGAAGTACTGCGTCGAGACAGGGCTCGCGGAGTAGACCCAGCGCTGCGAAACACCGTCCGTCGGCCGATTCACCGTGTGCTTGCCCTCGGTGATGATGAGCTGGCCGAGCCCCGCAGTGCTTCCCACGTTGACGAGCCACTCGGCGAGGGCAAGGCCCTTGGGGAAGGTCATGTCGACGGAGGCCGTGAAGGGATTGGTGAGATCGGGATGGTGTTCGAAGACGGCGACGGTGGGAAGCGGTGCCGGACCTTTTTCGAGCCAGTAGTTGTGCCAGTGCGAAGCGAACACCCGGCCGCCGACGTTCGCGTAGTCGTACATCGCCTGCAGGGCGGCGGGATTCTTGTTCGTCTGCATCGACGTCTCGTACCCCTCGCACGAAAGCAGAACGATGTCGTACTGCTTGAGCGAGTTGACACTGCTCCAGAACGTCGCCGCCGGCGTGAAAGCGGCGCCACCGTTGAGCGATGCGTTGTACTTGGCGGCGCCGTCCTGGCCGGCGTAGAAGTTCAAGCGCCCTTGACCGGCCTCGGGTGTCATCTCCGACTCGGAGATGCCGATCTTGCGCAACAGGCACTCGAGAGCATCCGCTCCGCCCGTCGTGAGGGCAATGCGGGGAAGGTGCCCCTCGCTCTTGTTGCGCGGCAGCCGGGTCTGGTTGCGATCGGTCAATCGCGTATCGGCGCAATTGGCAGGTGCCGGGATCGTGAACTGGCGCCGCCATTTGCCGACTTGGACGACGATGGGCAAGTTGTCCGTCACCGGAACGTTGTCGAGCTTGAACTCCCCCTTCGAATTGGTGAGCGCACTCGTCAAGGGCTCGCCCGAAACCTTGCCGCAGGAATCACACGTGGCGCCGGTGGGGATGTCTTCGACCGCGCCGTTCGGCACGTAGACAATGATGTTGTAGAGCGGGTTGATGCCGGCTGGATCGTAGATGACGCCGCTCACCGACGTCGTTCCGCCGTTGGGGCACGCTTGGGCTTTGCACCCGGCGAGCTTGCAGGTGTTCTGAAAGCACTGGAGGTTCTTGCAATTGAGACTCCCCGTGGCGGCATCGCTCGGGTTGATACCGGTCCCGCCTGACCCGATCGTTCCGGTCCCGCCCGTGCCCGTGGTCGTGCCCCCGGTCGCGCCTCCTGTCCCGGTGCTCGTGGCGCCTGACCCGCCTCGGCCGGATGGGCCTCCCGTGTCGTTCGAGGCGCACCCCAGGCCGATGACACCCACCAGACCGATGCCTACCCAGCGTGTCAACGTGTCGCCTAGGCTCATCGTTTATCCTCGCGCGCGGAGTTTCGTCGCAAATGCCGCCCCCGCCCGGCACACGCCGGTCAGTATGCCCGGCCGGCCCAACGTGTCAACGACGCTGCGCGCCAGGCCCAGGCCTCTGGCGCTGGTTGATGTCTCGCGCGCGACGTGCGGAAATGGCTCTTCACCGTCCCGACCATGTTCTTCCGCCCTTTGGCTCCGCCCTACGATTCGCTGGAATGGGCGAAGAAACCATTCTCCGAAAAGAGCCGCATGGTTTGCGAGGCGTGGGCGATACAGGGCTACGGTACGCCGCTGGCGGTGTACCTGGTCTACGCCTTCAAAATAGCGCTGTACGTCGGTGGTTGGATGTTCTTCTGCGGCTTCACTTCGGGAATGGGGAAATTGGCCGACTTCGGGTCGTGGTGGCTGCGGCCGGAAGCATTTCAGAAAGCGATTCTCTTTAGCATGCTCTTCGAGGGTCTCGGCCTCGGGGCGGGCAGCGGTCCGCTCACCGGGCGGTACGTGCCGCCTTTTGGCGGCGCGCTGTACTTTCTTCGCCCTGGGACCACCAAGCTACCCCTCTTCGAAGGGGCGCCGATCATCGGAGGCTCCCGCCGCACGTGGCTCGACGTCTTGCTCTACGCCGCCAACGCGGCGTTCGTGATCGCGGCGCTCGTCGCGCCGACCCCCTCCCGCGTAGAGCTCGTTCCGATCGCGATCCTCGTCCCCGTGCTGGGGACGCTCGACAAGACCTTGTTTCTTTGCGCGCGCGGAGAGCACTACTTGACGACCATCCTGGTCTTCGTGCTCGCTTCCGACTTCGTTCCGGGCGCGAAGGGCGTGCAGGCTGCCCTCTGGTTTTGGGCCGGCTTCTCCAAACTCAATCATCACTTTCCCGCCGTCGTCGGGGTGATGACGAGCAACAGTCCCCTCACTCCCTTTGGGTGGATGAGACGGCTCATGTACCGCCGCTATCCCATCGACCTCGCTCCCTCCCGTCTCGCCGTCATGGTTGCGCACGGTGGAACGGTCCTCGAGTTCGCCGTGCCCATCTTGCTCTTGTGCGGACGCGGCGGCGTCGTCACGACCATCGGTCTCGTCCTCATGCTCGTGCTGCACGGTTTCATCACCGGCAACGTGCCGATGGGCGTACCGCTCGAGTGGAACGTGATGATGGTCTATGGCGGGTTCTTTCTCTTCTGGAAACATGCCGCGGTGACGCTCGCCGAAGGGACGCTGCCGGTGGCCGTCGTGCTCGGCGTGATGTGCGTCGCGCTTCCCCTTGTCGGCAATTTGTTTCCCGCCAAGGTGCCTTTCCTCCTGGCCATGAGGTACTACGCCGGCAACTGGGCCTACAGCGTTTGGTTTTTCCGCCACGAGAGCCATCGCAAGCTCGACAAGCTGAAAAAGAGCTCCGGCTGGATCTACGACCAACTCGAACTCCTCTACGATCGCGCGCTTTGCATCGGTATCGGCGGCAAAGTCATGGCCTTCCGACTCATGCACCTGCATGGCCGCGCGCTGGCCGAGCTCGTTCCCAAAGCGCTGCCTCGCTTCGACGCCTACGAATGGATCGACGGTGAGATTGTGGCGGGCATGGTCCTGGGGTGGAACTTCGGCGACGGCCACCTGCATGGCGAGCAGCTGCTGCGCGCCGTGCAGGAGCAGTGCTCGTTCGACGAAGGAGAGCTACGCTGCATCATGGTGGAGTCGCAACCTCTCGGGCAATCGACGCTGCACTATCGCATCCTCGACGCCAAGACCGGAGAGCTCGAGGCGGGTCACGTTGCAATCGCCTCGCTCCGCGCGCGGCAACCGTGGGGGGCGACGGCGTGACCTACCTGATCTTCAGTCAGGAACCCGCTTGCCCACCCTACGAACGGCTCGCCGCCCATGCGCTTCGATTCTTTTCGGCGACACTCGAGCTTCTCGAACAAAGCGAAGTGTCGGTCAAAATCCGCCTCCTTTGCTCGCGTCCCGCTCTGCGCGGAGAGTTTCGCATCACGGCGCGCGCCCCCGTCAGGGACGACATCTTGAACGCGCGCGACGCAGAAGCACGCGGTCGCGCCGGGGGAATGGCGATGTTGGCCGAAAAGTGCGGGCAAGTGTGGATCATCGAATCCGCCGGCGCGGAAGTGCCGAGCGAAGCGGCGTATCTCACGCTCGTCGCCATCTGTGCGTCGGTCGCCCTCGGCCCGGTGCTGCCGCCCGACGCGTCGACGCTGTTCGGCGTGCGCGGTGCCATCGAACGGCGCGATAAGGCACTGGCCACGGCGTAGCCTGGGCGCACCGGCGCCGCGGCGTCATGGGAACGTTCGACGCGGTCCGTTAGGGAGGCGCGTCGCTGTCCTCGAGACAGGTGATGTGCACGAGGCCAGGCGCCGGAAGTGCACCGCCGACCCAGCGGATAGGGAGCGGCCCCACGCCTTTGGGACAATATCGGGCGTGAGGAAGCACTTTGGTGATGCACCAACCGCTTCCGCAATCCGCGCAAGTCTCATCGTGAATGCAAGCGTCCATGACGCCGGGATCGACGGGCATCATGTCGCAGAGGTGAGCCCCTTGGTCGGTCAGCCGGGGCCGCCGCACACCATCGCTATCCAAAGGGTCGGCCCACCCTCGGTTCGGTTCACATCCGACGGGTTCGGATGGCGTGACCTGGATGTGGCAACGGCCCAGGCCAGCGGAGCTTTGCGCGACCGAATAACCGGGGCAACGCAATTGGAAGGCGCCCACGCATCGCCCGCGAAAGAGCATGAATGGCGGCCTCGATTCCTCCCCGCAGCCGCTGAAAGGGGAGCCGAGGACTCCCTGCGCCCAGGCGATCAAACGCGGATAGACCGCGGGGTTGCTCTCCCCGAGCGAATTGCGTTCGCTCGTCGCCAGCCCGGCGACGCTGATGTCCGGAGGGAGCCGATAAAACGTCGGCGGCTCTGGACTCTCGTCATCCGTCGTCGCGACGATGGAGACGCCGATCAACTTGCCCCGCGGAGAGACAGCCGCCAGCAGGCTTGCTTCGACCTCGCTCGCGGGCATGCGCGTTTGCGTCAGAAGATCGACGACCTCTCGCACGCGTGCCAGCGGCTGAAAGGGAGCGCCCTCCGGCGCAGTGAGACCGCGAACGCGCTGCTCCACGGCAACCGCCAAGGCATCGGCGTCCTTTGCCGTGGCGTCCTTCGTGATCCAAGCCAAGCGCGCATCTTGCGCGGGGCTGATGACCGCATCGAGGGACGGAGCCGATGCTGCAATGATGACCACCGCGACGTCGATCGGATGCCAGGTCGCCCAGTCGGGTGCGAAACCCAAGGCCCTCCGAACGCCGTCCGATCCGAGCTGGCGCATGGCCGGGCCTATCCCGGCGCGCAGCTCGGCGGCGCGCGCGCTCGGTCGATCGTCCACGACGAGAACGATGGCTGCCTGAGGGTTTTGTCCGTTCCGCAGAATCTCGTCGAACGCCCGCCATGACGGACCGGGATCGCCGTTGCTCGACCCGCAGCCGAGGGTATCGATGAGCAGGGCAGAGCCGATGAGGAGCGCGACCTCCAAGGCGCGAGCAGAAGGCATGACGTCATCCCTAGAGGCAATTGCGGTGCCAGGGTTCCTTTTCAGAAAAGTCGCAAAAAGACGCTGAAACAAGGTGCCCACGCACAACCGCGTTGGCACCTTGGTCCACGCGGTTGACAGCCGCCTGCTCGCGCCGATGCGATCGGTGCCCGGTTGACAGGCGCCCGCGCTTCCGATGTCCTCCCCGCCCATGACGCGAGCGCAATCGGCAGGCCGAGAGGTACGCATCCACCTTTGGTTTCGCAGGGCCTCGACGGCGATGCTGTCGGCTGTCTTGACGGCGAGCTGCGCAACGAGCACGACCGCGGCGCCGCCCGCTGCCGTCTATGCTCCGTCGGAAGGCGAGTTGCCGTTTTCCCCCGTCGTTCGCACCGGCCCCATGCTCTACCTCTCGGGGCAAATTGGCACCACCAGCATGACCCCTCCCACCCTCGCCGTCGGCGGTATCGAAGCCGAGGCGCGCCAAACCATGGAGAACATCAAAGGCGTGCTCGCCAAGAACGGCGCCAGCATGGACGACATCGTGAAGTGTACCGTCATGATGGCCGATATGCGCGAGTGGGCGGCCATGAACGCGGTGTACGCAAGTTACTTCCCGAAGCACAAGCCGGCGCGTAGCTCCTTCGGCACTTCCGGCCTCGCCCTCGGCGCGAGGGTGGAAATCGAGTGCTCGGCCTATCGGCCCTGACGTCGAACGCGTCGGACCGCCGCGAGGTGCGGGCATGCTAGGCTGACGGGTTCTACGCGATGAAAGAGCAGCGACAACACAACCGTGTGACGATCTCGGCCGTCGTGAACCTCTCGTCGGAGGACAACTTCTACGCCGGCGCTGCCCGCGACATCTCGGTGGGCGGTCTTTACGTCGAGTCGGAGGCCGCCATCGCCATCGGCACCGAAGTAACGGCGCTCCTCAAGCTCCCCTCCAAAGTCCTGTCGTTGCGAGCGGAAGTGGTGTGGTCGGTCGCCACGGGGTCGAAGACCGTCGGCATGGGGCTTCGCTTTTTGAACATGCCGGCGCCCGCCAAACGGGATATCGAAACCTTCATGCTCCTGCGCCAGCCGATGAGCTTCGCCGTCGATGACCCCGACGAGGCTCCGGCGGTCCCGCCGCCGCTGCCCCCGCCACGCCCCAGGTAGAGGGGGCCTTGGATTACCGCGCCGGCCTCGGTGGTGTTATCGATTTGCGATGAGCGATAGCGCCGTGCTGCGCACGCGGCCCCTCGGATTTCCGTGGGTGACCGACGATCCATTTCTCTTCTGCGTCCATCACGACGACGCGTACCCGACCGGTAACGGAGGGCTCGGTCCGGCAGCATCCCTGTCCGGCAGGAACATCGGCCAGGATTTCGAGGGAAAAGACGGGTGGCGGATGTACCACGGCGATGTCGTGCCGGGCTTTCCGCAGCACCCCCATCGAGGGTTCGAGACGGTGACCATCGTGCGCCGCGGCTTCGTGGATCACTCCGATTCCCTCGGCGCCACCGCCCGTTTCGGACCGGGCGACGTGCAATGGCTTACCGCGGGGCGGGGGATTCTGCATGCCGAGATGTTCCCGCTCCTCGACGAGGCCGGGCCGAATCCGCTCGAGCTCTTCCAGATCTGGCTCAACTTGCCAAAGGCCGACAAGTTCGTCGAGCCGCACTTTTCCATGCTCTGGGCCGCCGCGATCCCCGCGCACCGCGCCTTCGATGACGCCGGCCGATCGACGGAGATCACCGTCGTTGCGGGGCGGCTCGGCGACGTCGTGCCCCCCCCACCTCCGCCTCATTCGTGGGCGGTCCGCCCGGAAGCTGACGTCGCCATCTGGACGATGGTGATGGCGCCCGGCGCCCGTTGGACGCTGCCGCCGGCGTTGGCCAAGACGAATCGGACGCTCTACTTTTTCCGCGGATCGTCGCTCGTCGCGGGGGGGCTCGCGGTCCCAAGCCAAACCGCGATTTCGCTGCGCGCGGACGCCGAGGTCGTCCTATCCAATGGGCCCGAAGCATCCGAGCTGCTCCTTCTCCAGGGGCGACCGATGGGCGAGCCCGTCGTCCAGTACGGACCCTTCGTCATGAACTCGCGCATCGAGATCGAGCAGGCAATCGCGGACTACCGCCGTACCTCGTTCGGCGGATGGCCCTGGCCGAGCCACGCGCCTGTCCACGCGCGGGACACCGGGCGCTTTGCCAAACACGCCGACGGCCGCACCGAGCAAGGGCGTTAGCTCGACGCTGTCAGTTCTTCGCCATCCCAGATGTCTCCCCTGTCCGGTCAGGCGCTCGAGTGGGCGTCTACTTTCTCCGATGATCGATCTGGCAGCGAGAATCCGACAGCGTCGTGCTATCGCGGTGTGGTGCGGATCTCGAAGTCGGCGCCGTCCGGCGTTCGCTGCCAGCGCGCCTGCACCGACTCGATCTTGGCGACGCGGAGCACCGTGACGATTCCGGTCGCCACCCCGTCCAGATGAAAGGCAGGTGGCTCGGGCCAACCAGTGAGCCGGGCCAGTGAATGACCGGGCGCGATGATGGACGCCGCCATCTTCCCAGTATCGAAGATGCGGGCGTACATGGTCGACGCCCGCCGCACGAGAGCGTCCGGCGAAGTGAGCCGAAGAACGAAGCGCCAGGTGGTGCTGAACATCTCCCGCGTGGCGTGTTCGACGACGCGAAGGTGCCACACCGTTGGGTCTTCCTTGAGGATGGCAGCCATCGCTTCGTGAAAGGCGCGCAGGCTGGTCAGCGAGCACCAGGAGACTGCGAGAACGTCACGCAGCTCCGTGGCCATCTCGGGAGGCACCTGCGCCAGTGCCTGCTCGACGTTCGCATCGCCGGCAAGCGTACGCGCAGCGCGAATCTCTTCGCGCACGATCGTGCCTCGTACTTTCGGATGGAGAGGAGCCAGTCTCCGAGTCGAAGCAGGAGAAAAGAGTGTGTTTTTTTTTGCAGGAGCCCCCGATCTGCTCCGCTCGTCCAAATCCGGTTCTCCTCGCTCGAGGCCCCTTCATTTCAAGTATGCGCTGGCGATCGAGGGGACGCGAAGGGCTTTTGATGAATCTGTAGTTATTTACGACATTCGTCGCACGTCCTGACCGCGAAACGGTCATGACGTCTTCCCACGCGCACTTACCCGCGTCAGGACCGAACAAGATTGCTCCGCCCGCTGTAGGCTCTGGCGCGCACTGTAAGTATGTCCTGGCACGCATGCGGAGGCTCTGTTGGCACACGAAACTCGAGGTACGGCATTGATTCGCGAAAAGACGGTCCACGTGATCCTGGCGACGGCCATCGCTGCTTTTCTGCCCGCTTGTTCGAGTGACGAAGTCCCGGCCCCACCAGGCGCCGCGGACGGCGCCGCCGGCAGCACGCTGGACGCCGCCGGTGGTCGCGGGGGAGGCGGAACGGGCGGCGCTGCCGGAAGTGCGGCGGGTGCATCCGGCGCGGGCGGCAGCGGAAACACCGGCGGCGCGGGTGGGACGAGCGGCGGCGCGGGTGGAACGAGTGGCGGCGCAGGTGGAACGAGTGGCGCAGGTGGAACGAGCGGCGGCGCGGCTGGAACGAGCAGCGGGGATGGAGCCGCGGGACGAGGCGGCTCCGCGGGGACCGATCAGCCCGATGCCTCCGATGCCGCCACGCCGATCGACGCGGAGGCCGGGCTCGGTAGGGACAGCGGCTTGCTCGAAGCGAGCGTCGACGGCGATGTTTCGCGACCGCCCTGCATGAAGAGCCCCAACCAGGTTGTCGTGATCGGCGATTCGTACATCAACTGGGTTTCTCACACCTTTCCGGCTGATCTGACGAGAGAAGCCGGCGTTACCTATCGCCTCTATGCCGTCGGAGCGACCGCCATGGCCACCGGTGGAATCGGCTTGATCCCTGCCCAGTTCGATCAAGCGGTGGCCGCCGATCCCAACATCATCGCCGTCGTCATGACGGGCGGTGGCAACGACATCCTCGTTCCCGACACCCTGCAATTTCCGCAGGGCGGAGATTGTAGACAGAACCTGAACTCGCCCATGATCGCCGACTGTCAGAAGATCGTACAGAAGGCGGTCGACAAGGCCGTCGAGCTGATGAACACCGCCGCCGACAAGGGCGTGAAGGATGTCGTTTACTTCTTCTATCCGCATGTTCCGGAAGGGACGCTGATAGGCGGCGCCCATCCCAATGCCATCCTCGACTACGCCCTGCCGCTGGTGAAGGCGACCTGCGACGGTGCGAGCGCGCGCACGGGCGGCCGCCTGACCTGTCACTTTCTCGATTTGATCCCGGTATTCAACATGCATCCCGATTGGTTTGCATTCACCGACATCCACCCGAATCCCACCGGTTCGGCGGCCATGGCCAAGGCGGTGTGGGCGATCATGAAAGACGCGTGCATCGCGCAGCCTGCGTCGAGCGGTTGCTGCGCGCCGTAAGCAGTTGGCAATGTGGCCAATCGCGCCCTGGTGTGCGCGGCGAGCGTTTTCGGGCGGCCCCTAGGTAGTCCGGGCGCAGCGTCGGCCCTTGTTCGGGGTGCGTCGTAGCCGAGGTGCGATATCGCCGCCGTCCCTCGATTTTCCTGCTTTCGCGGGCTTTGGCGACGGAGCTCGGTGACTGAAACGCGGGAGCTTGCCGCCGTCGCCGCCACGCGTCGCGCGTCGTAGCTCCGGGCACGACAACGCGCGCAGAAGCGCGAGATCTGCGCTTTACCAATCGAAGAGCGTGCCGTTTATCTATTCGCAAGGCTTCGATCCTATCGGCCTTGCAGGTGCCTCGCTCTGCAATGTATCCAAAACACGATCCCCGTTCCAACGCCCCCCACGCCAGTTTCGATTCGAGCAAGACGCAGAATTCCTGCTTTCACAGCGCGAAGCGCAGAGGAACCTGGTGCCATCAGGCCACGAAACTCGCCGTCATCGCGCTGACCGCTCTCGCCACCGGTTGTCTCGGCGACCCCATCTACGTCGACGAGCGCTTCACGCCCGAGGAAGAGCGAACGATTCAGGCAGCGGCTGGCCTTTGGTCCACTGCGACCAACGGCAACGCCACCGTCGATTTCATCTTCGGGCAACGCGTCGACCTGCGCGACACGGGACGGCGAGTGATGGTGCGAGCGGGAGAGCGCGCAGCCGAAAATGCCTACGAGCTCTTTCGCGACGGCGACCCGGGTGGTCGTCACGAATCGTGGGATTCGGAAGTGATCGTCATCGTCCCCGAGCGCATGGATGGCATCGATCTCGAGTACGTGGTGACCCACGAACTCGGGCATCACTTCGGCGTCCACCACGTGACCGACGAGACCGCCATCATGTATTTTCAGCCGAATCCCAGGTCGGCGCACTGCTTGACGCGGGAAGACCTGATGGCGTACTGCGGCGCCAACGCGTGCAACTCGGCGTCGATGCGCGCCTGCGACTCTTCCATCCTCCCCTGACGCCCTCCCGCGCTAGGGCTTGATCCCGGATTCCGTGCCGTACTTTCGCGCCTTCCAGACGCCGAGGCCTTCGTCCAGCACCGTGACTTTGGTGAACCCTTTGCTCATCAGGCTCTGGGCGAGGCCGCGCGATTCCGCGTGCGGGCAGGAGCAATAACAGACCAGCCACGAGTCTTTGGGCAGATCGGCAACGTAGGGGTCGGGGTCG
>DATHES010000189.1:0-20627 GCA_035318465.1 Polyangiaceae bacterium | reverse complement strand
GACGATTCAGCGCCAGCCGAAAAAAAAGAGGCTCGCATCCTACCGGTACTCGGGCTTAGAGATGGCGTAACCATCGGAGCTGTGGGACGTTTCTGACGAAGATGGTGGATACTTGGCGGCGGTAAAGCTACTAGACCGAGGAGGCCAGCAACGGCTCGATCGGTACGAGCTCGTCGCCGAACTCGCCTCCGGCGGGATGGCGACCGTCTTTTTGGGACGGATACTGGGCGCCGGCGGGTTTCAGCGCTTCGTTGCCATCAAACGCCTGCACCCGCACCTGGCGAGCGAGCAGGAATTCGTCGAGATGTTTCTCGACGAGGCGCGCCTGGCCGCCTCCATCCACCATCCCAACGTCGTGCCCATCCTCGAGGTCGGCACTTCCGACCGCGGGTACTACCTCGTCATGGAGTACATCGAGGGGGATACGCTGGCGCGCCTTTTGGCCCGAGCGGCGACGAGCCGGCAGCGCATCCCCGTCCCCATCGTGCTTCGTATCGTGCTCGATACCTTGGCGGGTCTCCACGCGGCGCACGAGCTCAAAGACGACAATGACCATCACCTGAACCTCGTTCACCGCGATGTCTCGCCGCAGAACATCCTGGTCGG
Source organism: Polyangiaceae bacterium (assembly GCA_035318465.1). Taxonomy (GTDB): domain Bacteria; phylum Myxococcota_A; class Polyangia; order Polyangiales; family Polyangiaceae; genus DASWDH01. The sequence goes on along the minus strand of DATHES010000189.1, from coordinate 20,021 downwards.
CATCAACGGCACCGCGCGCATCACGGATTTCGGCGTGGCGCGCGCCGCTACCCGTCTGTCTTCCACGCGTTCGGGGCAGCTCAAAGGCAAGCTTGCCTACATGGCGCCCGAACAGGCCCGCGGCGGCCAGATCGATCGCCGCGCCGACCTTTTTGCGGTGGGCACGGTCCTCTGGGAAGTGCTCGCCGACAAGCGCCTCTTCAAGGGCGAGGGGGAAGCCGACACGCTGAACCGCGTGCTCTTCGAGCCGATCCCCAAGGTGCGCGACATCGACCCCGAGATCCCGGTCGCACTCGAGGCGGTCACGATGAAGTCGCTCGACCGCGACCCCGAGAAGCGCTTCCCCACCGCCTCCGTCTTCGCCGACGAGCTCGAGAAAGCCGCGCGCGCCTCGTCGTCGATCGCCAGCGTGCGCGAGGTGGCCGACTACGTTCAAAAGGTCCTGGGACAGGACATCGGCCAGCAGCGCGAGGCCGTGCGCGCCTGGCTCGCGCAAAGCGAGCCGAGCCGCACCGAGCTCGACGACCGCGACATCATCATCGGTGTGGGCGGCGGCGTGGCGACGACGTCATCGTCGGCGGTGTCGATTCCGCCCAAGACCAGTTCTCCGGCGCAGGCCTCGTCCGGTCTCCTGTCGGAAATCACGCGGGCGCGCCGCAAGCGCCGCGATCGCATCCTGTGGAGCGGCGCCGTGGCTTCGATCGCTATCGTCGGCGGGATCCTGCTCGGTCTGCCGCGACGCGACGGGAGCGAGACCACGAGCGCTGCCGGATCGCCCTCGGCCACCGCGAGTATCGGCCCGGCCAGCGCGGCCGCGATGCCACCCGCTACCGCGCCATCTCCTCCCGCAACGACCGCCCTGGTGACGCCGCCCCCTGCGCCCTCGGCCTCGGTGGCGGAAGCACTGACCCCAACCGTCACGGTGCCGCCCCCAGTGCCCGTTGCACCGCCGCGCCCCGCGGCCAGACCGACGCCCGTCACCCAGCTGCCGCCCGTGACGCCGCCGGTCGTCCGCCGGCCGATCCCGTCACGGCCGCCGACGCCGACCCCGACGCCCACGCCGCCCCCCGACGACATCCCGCGCAATCCCTATCGCTGAGCGCGACGTCAATCGTGGTCCGCGGCCGTGCTTGGATCCGGACGGCCTCACTCGCCATCGTTTTGACGGCTACGTGCAGTCCGAGCCGAAGCACCGACCCGGCCGCGCGCTTTTTCGCCGTGCACAACGTCATGCATGCCATGGGCCTCTACCAGGCGGGCCCGGTCAACCAGGGATCGCTGGCCGAAGGGCAAGACGTGAAGCTGAGTCTCACGCTGCCCGCGACGTGCGTGGCGGTGGTTGCGGTCGGGGGCACCGGCGTCGACGATCTCGGCTTGCAGCTCGTCGATCCCGACGGAAAGGTGGTCGCCGAAGAGACGGCGCGCGACGTGCAGGCGGTGCTGCGCAGCTGCCTCGATCGTCCCGGTGGCTACACGGTGCGGTTGCGGATGGCGCGCGGGGCGGGGGAGTACCTCGTCTCCAGCTGGACCGGAGGAGAGCCGCCGAGCGACAAGAACGGCGCTGATCTCGCTTCGGGGGGCACGTGCGCGGCGCCCACGGTGATCGCGCCGGGCCACGTCTACACCGGTAGCACCGAGGAGGGGACGGACGATGCAGAAGGCAGCTGCGCGGGCAGCGCGGGGGGGCGCGAGCGCGTGTATCGCCTCGATTTGCCGACGCGGCAGCGCGTCGTGATCGAGCTGTCGGCCGAATTCGACACCATCCTCTACGTTCGGCATGGCGACTGCGTGGACGACGCCGCAGAGGTCAAGTGCAACGACGATGCTGGCCCCAAGCGCTCCCGTATCGACGCCGTGCTCGACGCGGGCACGTACTTCGTCTTCGTCGACGGTTACGGCGACGAGGCCGGGTCCTATCGCCTCCAAGTCATCGCCCGCGACGCGCCCACGCTCGCCGACGTGTGCCGTGGCGCGCGTCCGCTCGCTGCGTCCTCGCGGGTGGTCGGCGCCTTGAGCGATGGCTTCGACAACGTGAACGCGACGTGTGGCCGTGAAGCGAAGGGTATCGACGCGCCGTTTCGCTTCGATCTGGCGTCGCGATCGCGCGTGCGCTTCTTGCAAAAGTCCGGCGATTTTCGCCCCGTCATTCACGTGCGGCGCGTGTGTGAGGACGCCGCGACGGAGGTGGGGTGCGCGGACTCGGGATTTCACGACGACGAGGCGGCGTGGGCCGGCCTGCTGGAGGCGGGCGCGTACTGGGTCTTCGCCGATAGCGCCGACGAGGGGATCCCGGGCGGGTTTACGCTCTCCGCGGAGACCGCGGCCGAAGGCACCACGCGCCCGCTCGGCTCGCCCCCCGGCGACGGCTGCGGCGATGCCGTGCAGCTGACGGGAATGTCGGGCCGTGTCGAGGGGGACACCTTCGCCGCCAAGGACGACGTCCCCATCTCCTGCGCCGCGGGCGGAGGCGCCGACGTCGTGTATCGGCTCGATTTGGCGCGCCGCTCGCGCCTCACCGCTCGACTCGTCGGCGACGAGTCGAGCCACGCGCTCGCTTTCGAGCGAACCTGCGGTGAACGAACCACCGAGGTGGCGTGCGGTCTGCTCGTCGATCGCGTGATCGACCCTGGCCCTTATTTCCTGGTGGTCGACGGCGCACGGCCCGAGTCGCTGGGGCGCTTCGCGCTCGCTTACCGCGTGCGGGACATGGTCGATGTCGAAGCCGCTTGCGCTCGCGTCCCGCTGCTCGCCTTCCAGCGCAAGGAGGCAGGAACCACCGCAGGAGCCGCCGACAAGTTCTCGACTGCATGCGGCGTTCGCTCGCTTGCCCAGGGATCGGCTGACCGGGTGTACCGCTTTTCCGTGGCGCGTCGGATGGGCGTCCGTCTCACGCTGGAGACCCAAGGGTTCCGCGGGGTGCTCTCGCTGCGGCGGGTGTGCAGCGAAGACGCAAGCGAGCTGAAATGCGCGGAAGCCTCCGACGACGTCTCCACGGTCTCGCTCATGACGGTTCTCGACCCTGGCACCTATTACGCGGTCGTCGACGGTGCCGGTCCCAAGGCCGAAGGGCCATTTACGCTCCGTTGGGAGGGCGCGGAGGAGAGTCAGAAGGGCCGGAAAACAGCGCGATGATTGCACCGAGGAAGGGCCTTGGCTGTGTTATCATGGCGTTGACATAGTCGGATCGTCCTGCTACTTGTCCGCGCCCTCCTGAGGGCTTTTTCCTCGGGAAATCGCCGGTCCACATGCGGAAGTGGAACGGCCACATCTTTGGAGGCACCTCGTGTTCAAGAAGGTCTGCATCTTCTCGGGCAACGCAAATCCTGCGCTGGCTCAGGAGATCGCGCAGGTTCTCGAGATGCCCCTTGGCCAGTGTCGGGTCTCGCGCTTCAGCGACGGGGAGACATTCTGCGAGATCCGCGAAAATGTGCGCGGGGTCGACACCTACGTCATCCAGCCGACCTGTTCGCCGGTGAACGACAACCTGATGGAGTTGCTCATCATGGCCGACGCGCTCCGCCGCGCGTCGGCGGGGTCCATCACGGCGGTGGTGCCCTATTACGGGTACGCGCGGCAGGATCGCAAGGTCGCCCCTCGCACGCCGATCACCTCCAAGCTGTGCGCCGATCTCATGGTGTCGTCGGGCATCAACCGCGTCCTGTGCGTGGACCTGCATGCCGGCCAAATTCAAGGCTTTTTCAACATCCCCTTCGACCACCTCTTCGCTCTCCCCGTCTTCCTCGATGACTACCTGAAGCGCAATTTCGACAGCTCCGCCTGCGTGGTGTCGCCCGACGCGGGGGGCGTGGAGCGGGCCCGGGCATGGTCGAAGCGGCTCGATGCCTCGCTCGCCATCATCGACAAGCGCCGCGAGCGGGTGAACGAGAGCGAAGTGATGCATCTCATCGGCGACGTCGCCGGCAAGGATTGCATCGTCGTCGACGACCTGGTCGACACGGCGGGCACCCTCTGCAACGCCGCCCGCGCCCTGCAGGCCCACGGGGCACGCCGGATCGTCGCCTGCGCGACCCACGCCGTCCTTTCGGGGCCGGCCTTGCAGCGGATTATCGATTCTCCGCTTGCAGAAGTCGTATTTACCAATAGCATCCCCCTCTCGCCCGAGGCGGCCCAGTCGGGGAAGATCAAACAGATCTCGATCGGCCGTCTCTTGGGTGAGGCGATTCGGCGGATCCACAACAGCGACTCGGTGAGCTCGCTTTTCGTTTAGAGGCGATCCCGGGCTTTCCGCGGACTTACCGCATGGGTGCGGGCCGAATCGGCGGACCTTATCGGGTATTGGCGAAGAACTGACAAAGAAGTGCTAGAAAGCCCCCCTGCGAAAAAAGGGGAGCCGCGGCGAGCGCGCCTTCGCCCGCGAACCTTCGGAGAACGCTCATGGACATCATCAAGCTCGACGCCAACCTGCGAAGCCAGTCGGGCAAAACTTCGGCTCGGCGCCTCCGGCGCGAGGGCCGCATTCCTGCCATCGCCTACGGAAAAGAGCTGCCGAGCGTCTCGCTCGCGGTGACGCCGCGCGGCCTCACGGACATCTTGAAGAGCGCGCACGGGCAAAACACCGTGGTCGAGCTGAGCGTCGAGCAGAAGAAGCTCACCGTGCTCCTTCGCGAGTACACGATTCACCCCTTGACCAGGGAGCCTTTGCACGCTGACTTCGTCGAGATCAAGCTGGATAAGCCGGTCGACGTCGAGGTCCCCTTCGTTTGCAAGGGAAAGGCGGCAGGCGTCGTGCTCGGCGGCATCCTGCGCCAGGTCTACCGCCGTCTTCCCATCCGCTGCTTGCCCGAGCAGATCCCGGTCGTCATCGAACACGACGTGACGGCGCTGAATCTCGGCGATCACGTGAAAACGGCTGACCTCGCGCTGCCCCAGGGGGTCACGGTGCGCCTCCCCGCCGATCAGACGGTGGCCGGCGTCGTGGCACCCGAGAAAGAGAAGCCCGAGGACGTCGAAGCGGCAGCAGCCGTCCCCGGCGCAGCTCCCGGTGCCTCGCAGGCACCCGGTGCGACCGCCGCGGCAACAGCGGCGGGAGCGACCGCTGCCCCGGCGGCCGGTGCAGCCGCTGGCAAAGACGACAAGAAGGCAGCGCCTGCGGGCAAGGACAAGAAGAAGTAGGCCATGTTGCGCCCCGGTGCGAGCCGAGAGGGGACCCCCCTCATCGTCGGCCTCGGCAATCCGGGGCGCGAATACGCCGCCACGCGCCACAACTTGGGGTGGCTCGCGCTCGACGAGCTTTGTACGCACGCCGCGATTCCGGGGGGCTTCAAGAAGAAGTTCCAGGGGGAGTTCGCCAAGGGAACCATCGGCGCACGCGAGGTGATCTTCCTGCGTCCGGAAACGTACATGAACGAGTCCGGGCGCAGCGTGCAGGGGGCCTTGGCGTTTTTCCACGCGGCGCCGCGCGACGTGATCGTGCTGCACGACGAGCTCGATCTTCCTTTCGGGGACGTGCGGGTGAAGGTGGGGGGCGGTCACGCGGGCCACAACGGCATTCGATCGCTCATCCAGAACCTCGGCGCCGATTTCGTGCGCGTGCGCATGGGGGTGGGACGGCCGCCGCCCAGTTTTGCGGGCGAGGTTGCCGATTTTCTCCTCTCGGCTTTTCTCGCCGACGAGCGCGTCAAGGTTCCGGACATCGTTACCCGCGGCGTCACCGCCGTTCGCAAGATCCTGAGCGACGGCCTCGAGCGCGCCATGAACGAGATCAACACCCGCCCCAAGCGCCCCAGCGGAAATGGCAGCGCGGGCAGCGGCGGGTCTGAAGACGGAAAACAAGCAGCCTCCGTGGCGCTTGGTTCACCGACCGCACGGCATGGTGCCGTGCGGCTCCTTGCTCCGGGGCATACGTCCTCGGGGCCATCGTCCACAAGGAGATTGCACATCACATGGCAACGACAACCGAGGCGCACAAGCGCGCCAGAGAATACGAGACCATTTACGTTCTGAGGCAGGACGTCGATCCCGACGGCGCCGACAAGGTCGCCGGGCGCGTCGCCGAAGTCGTAGCGCGGGAGAGCGGCAAGCTCGTCAAGGTCGAGACCTGGGGTCGCCGCAAGCTCGCGTACACGGTCGCCAAGCAGCGGCGCGGCGTCTACTACTACCTGAAGTATCTGGGTGGGGGCGCTGTCGTCAGCGAGCTCGAGCGCAACCTGCGCATGCTGGACACCGTCGTGAAGTTCCAGACGGTGCTCCTGCGCGACGACGTGGAAGTCGACACCGTCGCGATCGACCCCGAGGAAGTGAAGTTCACTCGCATCGAGCTCATGCCCGAGGAAGAGAAAGAAGAGTCGCGCGAGCGCATGCTCGGGCTCATCGAAACTCCTGAAGAGCGGCCGCGGGCGGCGCCGGAAGGTGATTTCGGCGACGAAGTGCCCGAGGAGCTCGATGAAGATTGGGTCTCGGCGAAGAGCGAAGTCGCCAAGGTCGAAGCCGCCAAGGTCGAAGCCGCCAAGAGCGAAGTCGCCAAGAGCGAAGTCGCCAAAGAAGAGCCGGCCAAGACCGAAGGCGAGGGGGAAAAGTCATGAGCCAGCGCAATATCGATTTCGGCGACGACAAAGATTTCGGCCGGACACCCGACCTCAACGCCGACGCCCCCGGGCGGCGCCGCGGCGCGCGCAAGCGCGTTTGCAAGTTCTGCGCGGACAAGGCCGTCATCATCGACTACAAAGACCCCCAGGCGCTGAAGTACTTCATCAGTGATCGCGGCAAGGTCGTTCCGCGCAGGATCTCCGGCAACTGCGCGCGCCACCAGCGCAAGGTGACCTTGGCCATCAAGCGAGCGCGCACCATCGCACTCTTGCCGTTCACGGTCACGGACTAGGGCTTCACCATGGCGACGATTCAAGTCATTCTGCAGCAGGATCTGAAAAACCTCGGCAAAAGCGGGGAGCTCGTACGCGTCCGCCCCGGCTACGCGCGAAACTATTTGATCCCGCGCTCACTGGCCATGCCGGCCACGCTCCACAACGTCAAACAGATCGAACACCAGCAGCGCATCTCCGCCGCCGCCGCCGCCAAGTCGCGCACCGAAGCGACGACGCTGGCCGAGAAGATCAGCGCCGTCACGGTGACGATCACGCGCAAGGTGGGCGAGGAAGATCGTCTGTTCGGGTCGGTGACGACCAAAGACATCGCCACCTCGCTCAAGGAAAAAGGGTTCGACATCGATCGCAAACGCATCGAGCTCGCCGAGCCGATCCGCACCGCGGGTACCTTCTCGGTGACCGCGAAGCTGCTCGGTGACGTCACGGCGACATTCAAGGTCGAAGTCGCGCCGAAAAAATAAGGGACCGCCGCCGGAGCGTCCCTCCGGACGCCTGGATGAGAAGCTGAAGGGATCGCCGCCGGAGGGGCGCTCCGGCGGGCGGCGAACGCGCTTCGCTCGGCCATCGTTTCAGCGGAGAGGAAACGGGCGCCTTCTGTTGCTGCATTTTCGCGGCGCAAGCAGACTCGCGGTTTCGCGCGACGGAACAGGGGGGCGCCGGCTCGATCGACCGCGGCCTCGCTCTGGCGTCGCCGCCCGCCGGAGCGCCCCTCCGGACGGCTCGGTGAGGTTCTGATTCGAGTCGTGAAGCTGCTCTCGGTGACGTGACGGGGACGTTCAAGTCGAAGTCGCGCCGAAAAGCTGACACGGCACCTTACGTCCATGCGGGGATGCGCGGCGGCTCATCATTCGTCACAGCCATGGGGCGGTCGTGGGAAGCCGTTCAGTGCGCCAATACCGCCAGGGTCTTGTTGTGACTCACTGACCGGATCTTCAGACCCTTGGCGACCGCTCTGGCGCCTTTCGCCGTATACCTCACCGTCCATTCCAAGGTGATGGCGTCAATTGATGAGGGGGCAGAGGCGCCCGAAGAAAAGACGAGCCAGAGCACCGACTGCGTACGAACGTGTTCCGTGTCGGAGACACGTGGGGGTGGGGCCCTGTTCCGGACTTGCTCCGGCGGGGCGGGGGCGAAGCCCCCGAGGAGCGTTGGCGAACACCGACGGCGTCAGCCCGTCGGGGTTCGCGCGCGTTCTTCGGCGCGGATGTGGGGTACGAGGGCGGAGCCCCAACGTGCGAGGAGGTAGCCGACGAACGCGGCGGCGGCGGCGATCCAAGCCCAAAGCGTGAGCTGGGATAGACCAATGAGCACGCCGCCCAAGATGGGGGCGAGGATCTGTGCGACCGAGTTGAGTCCTTGATTCAGACCTAGGACGACGCCTTGCTCTCCGGGGCCGGCGTTCTGAGAAACGAGGCTGCTCAGCGTGGGACGCAGGATCCCGTTGCCGAACGACGAAATGGTCGACACCAGGATGAGCATGGGGATATCGCGGCAGGGGCCGAGGATCACATAACCCACGATGAGTGAAATGAACCCCGCCGACACGAGCGCCGATTCGCCGAAGCGCTTGACGAGTCGGCCGATGAGAAAGCCCTGCAAGATGATACCGAGGAGGCCCACGTAGCCGAGGAGATAGCTTATCTCCCGCGGGGTCACCGGGTGCCCTTCCCAAGTGAACCGGCGCTCCGCGAAGAGCGCAAAGCCCGAGGTGAAGGTCGAAAAACAGAGGGCATAAAAGAAAAACTGCGCCAGCAGGCCGCTCAGCACGGGCCGGGTGAAATAGGGGGCGTACGCCTTCCATTCGAAGATGGCGAGACGCCGCCCGCCCGGGCCGACGTCGGCCACGGGCGCGGAGGCTGCGGGACGCTCGGTCCGGGGGAGAAGGAGCAGGGTGCAAACGATGCTTGCGGCCGACATCGCCGAAGCCGCGTAGATCGGAGCGGAGAGTCCGTAGGCGACGAGATACCCGGTGAGAAACGGACCTACGAAAAAGCCGAGGCCAAAGGCGATGCCGATGAGCGCGAAGGACTTGGTGCGGTCCTTGGCTTCACTGTTGTCCGAGATGTACGCCTGCGCGATCGAGATGTTCCCGGCCGTCGCGCCGTCGATGATGCGCGACAAGTAGACCATCCACAGCGTCGTGGCCCGAGCGAGCAGGAGAAAGCCGAGGAGCGTCCCCACCTGGCTCGCCACGAGAAGCGGCTTTCGACCAAAGCGATCCGACGCTTTCCCGAGGAGCGGCGCCGACACCAGCTGACACAGTGCGTAGACCGAAACGAGCAGCGTGGCTTGGAGGGGCGTGGCGCCGAAGTGTTCGGCGTAGATGGAAAGAAGAGGAATGATGATGGTGAGGCCGAAGATGTCGACCAGAACGATGAGAAAGATCGGCAAGAGTGGAGAACGCTTCGGCACGGTCGGGACCTTACCACGCTCCGCGAAGAGGGCGCGCTCGGACACAAACGGTCGGAGGTGCGAGCGCGCCTCCCGCGCAATCGGTATTGATCGCGGCGGTCGAAAAATGTAAAAAGTCATCCTGCGCGTCATCCGTTCCCCCCGTCGCTTCGGTTTCGAAGCGGCCGGGGGTTTCGTCATTTGGAGGTCCCGGGTGGGGAGAACTTGCGAGGAAGCAGTGACAATCCGGTGGCGTAGCCCGGGAGAAAAAGAAGGACCGGCAAGTGAAAACGGGCGCTGCGCTCGGACATTGCCTGGCCACCGTCCGTCGTCGCAAACGCGCAAGATGAGCGAGGAGAGTTGATGCTCACCCGACATGCTCGCGCGCACGCCTTCGAGCCGCCGGCCCCGACGCCCGTCGCCGGGCGGATTCCGCCGCACGACCTCGATGCCGAAGCGGCCGTCCTTTCCGCCATCCTGCTCGAGCGCGACGCGCTCGACAAAGTGCTGGAGCTGCTTCGCGCCGACCACTTCTACTCGGAAGCCAACCGCCGCATCTACGAAGTGGCGGTCGAATTGTCGTCGCAAGGGAAGCCCATCGACGTCGTGAGCGTCGCGGGCATGCTCCGCGACCGCGAGCGGCTGGCCCAGGTGGGCGGCAGTGCGTACCTCGCGCAGCTGGTCGATGCGGTCCCCTCCGTGGCGCACGTCGAGACGTATGCCCGCATGGTCCGGGAGAAATGGCGCGTTCGCCAGCTCATCGCGACGTGCCAGCGCGTCGCCGCGGAGGGGTATGGCGACGTCGGCGAGGTGCAGGAGTTCATCGACGGTGCCGAGCAGGCCGTCTACGAAATCGCCCGCACGCCGGAAGCGAGCAGCGTCCAGCGCATCGAGCCCATCATCCGCAGCGTTTTCGAGCAGATCACCGAGCTTGCTCGCCGTGGCGAGCGCATCACCGGCGTGCCGACCGGCTTCGAAAGGCTCGACGCCAAGACGGCGGGGCTGCACGACGGCGAGCTCACCATCGTGGCGGCGCGTCCTGGCATGGGAAAAACGTCGTTCGTCTTGAACGTCGCCGTGAACGTTGCCTCTCCCAAGAGCATCGCTGCCGGCGGTCCCGACGACGCGAGCTCTGCCGACGCGCGCGAGGAGCCGGGGATGGGCGTGGTGGTGTTCTCGCTGGAGATGCCGCGCGAGCAGCTCGCGTCGAGAATGGTTTGCTCGGAAGGGCGGGTCGACGTCGGCAAGATGCGTCAGGGATTTTTGCAGGATCGCGATTGGAACAGCCTCACCCAGGCGGCATCGTTCTTGTACCGCCTTCCGATCTGGATCGACGACACGCCGTCGCTCGGGGTGCTCGAGCTTCGCGCCAAGGTGCGTCGCCTGCAAGCCGAGTACGATCGGCCGAGGCCCGAGGGCGGGCTGGGACAGCGCATCGGGCTCGTCATCGTCGACTATCTGCAGCTCATGAGCGGCAACCAATACACGTCCAGTCGCGAGCAGGAGATAAGCGAGATCTCGCGAGGATTGAAACGCCTCTCCAAGGAGCTGCGGGTGCCCGTCATTGCGCTCTCGCAGTTGAACCGCGCCGTGGAGACACGCGGCACCAAGGACAAGCGCCCGCAATTATCCGACCTTCGCGAGTCGGGCGCCATCGAGCAGGACGCCGACAACATCGTCTTCATCTACCGCGAGGACTACTACGAGGCCGAGTCCGACAAGCGCGGCATCGCCGAGCTCATCGTCGCCAAGCAGCGCAACGGTCCGACGGGCAGGGTCAAGGTGCGGTTCGAGGCGGCGTACACGCGCTTCGACAACCTGGCCCAGGAAGCCAACGACGAACCCTACGACGACGAGTAGCTCGACGGCGCGCCGGGGGACGGTCGACGTAACGACGAAGGATTGATCCAGCGAAACCGCTCGCGCAAGAGCCGCGACGGACCACGCGGCGGATGCGCGTGCGGTCGCGTTCGGTGTGACCGATTCTTGCCTTCGCGCAGCCTAGCTCTTTACGCGTGCCCCGATGCGGGTCACCATCCACGTGTGCTCCAACGTGCCTATCGAATCGCGCCGCTGTGGGGGTGGTCGCTCGTCGTCGCTTGTGGCGGCGCCCAACCGTCTCCACCCCAGCCCGTCACGGCAGGCGGCGAGAGCGTTGATTCGCCCTTGGCGCGCCCGGCCTTGGCAGGGGCGTTTCCGGCGCGTCCGCTGCTCATCCCGACGCGCCGGGAAAATGTCTCCGACAACTATTTCGGACGCGCCGTTCTGGACCCGTATCGCTGGCTCGAGAACGGCGACAGCGAGGAGGTCAAGCATTGGACGGAAGAGCAGAACGCCGTCACCCGCCGGGTGCTCGATCGGGTGCGTGAACGGGAACGGCTCCACGCCCGCGTGGCCGATTTGATGAGCATCGGCACCGTCGGAACGCCCGCGGTGCGCAAGGTCGCGGCCGACAAGAATCGTTACTTTCACCTGCGCCGCGAGGGTCAGCAGAATCAGCCCATCCTCTACGTGCGCGACGGCGTGCACAGCGCGGACGATGTCTTGGTCGATCCCAACGTGATGTCCGCCGAGGGCACCACGTCCCTCGACTGGTGGTCGCCCTCCAACGATGGGCGTCTCGTCGCCTACGGGATCTCACAGAACGGCGACGAGGACAGCACGCTTTTCTTGCGCGACGTCGAGAAGAAGAAGGATCTTGCGGACAAGATCGAGCGCACCAAGTACGCGTCCATCGCCTGGCTCCCCGACGGAAAGAGCTTCTACTACACGCGCTACCCCAAGAAGGGGACGGTGCCCGAAGGGGAGGAAAACTATCACCGCACGGTCTACCTGCATCGCGTCGGCGACGAGCCGGACAAGGACACCTACGTCTTCGGTAAAGACCGCAAAATGACGGATTCGCCGGGCGTCGACATCTCGCCCGATGGGCGCTGGCTCCTCGTCAGCGTGCACGAGGGGTGGGCCAAGAACGAACTTTACCTCAAGGACCTGCGCGACAAGAAGCAAACCGAGTTTTTGCCCGTGGCGACCGGGGTGGAGGCGATCTTCGACGCGACGCTGCGCAACGACATCGTCTACGTCCGCACCAACGACGGCGCCTCACGCTACAAACTCTATGCCTTCGACCCCAAGAAGCCCGATCGGGCGGGGTGGAAACAGATCCTCCCCGAGGGGCAAGACGTGCTCAACGACGTGGCGCCGATCGGCGCGGATCTCGTGGCCACCTACCTCGCCGACGCGTCGTCGAAGGTTCGCATCTTCAACAAGAACGGCGAGGCCAAAGGCGAGGTTCCGCTACCGACCATCGGGTCGACGGCGGGAGCAGCCGGGCGATGGGACGGGGACGAGGCGTTTTACGACTTTTCGTCGTTCGCCGTGGCGCCGACCATCTATCGCCTCGATTTGAAATCCGCCAAGAGCGAGAAGTGGGACGCGGTGGAGGCGCCCATCGACCCGGGTGCCTTCGATGTGGAGCGCATCCGGGCCACGTCGAAGGACGGCACCAAGGTGCCGATCTTTCTCATCCACAAGAAGGGCGTCAAGAAGGACGGCAAAACGCCGACTTTGCTCACCGCCTACGGCGGTTTCAACATCAACATCGTGCCGAGCTTCTCGGCGTCGATGTACCTCTTGCTCGAGCGCGGTGGCATCCTGGCCGTCGCGAACCTGCGCGGCGGCGGTGAGTTCGGCGAGACGTGGCATCAAGCCGGCATGCTCGGCAACAAGCAGAACGTGTTCGACGATGCCATCGCCGCGGCCAGCACGCTCATCTCCAGCGGCTACACCGATTCGGCGCACCTCGCCTTGTTCGGCCGCTCCAACGGGGGGCTCTTGGTGGGGGCCCTCATCACGCAGCGCCCCGATCTCTTTCGCGCCGCGGTGTGCGGCGTGCCGCTGCTCGACATGCTGCGCTACCATCGCTTTCGCATCGCCAAGCTTTGGGTCGCCGAGTACGGATCTTCCGAGGACGCCAAGCAATTCGATTGGCTCTACGCCTACTCCCCCTACCACCACGTCAAGGCGGGGACCCGTTATCCAGCGGTGCTCCTGACCACGGCCGAAAGCGATTCGCGCGTGGACCCGCTGCACGCGCGCAAGATGGCGGCGGCCATGCAGGCCGCCACGATTTCCGAACATCCCATTCTCTTGCGGGTGGAAACCAAAGCTGGGCACGGCGCCGGCAAGCCCATCGCCAAAGTCATCGACGAGATGACGGACGTCTTCGCGTTCCTCTTCGCCGAGCTCGACATCTTGCGGCCCTAGCCACCGTGGACGAGGGGCGCAGCTTTCGCGCCCGGCCTCAGCTCTTCGGCGCCCACCACGAGGCAGCCATACTCTCGTCCTGCAGGGTGTCGATCTCCATGTACCCCCCGTGGGTATCGACACGATGGAAGGCCGAGCCCTTTTCGATCATGTCCTGGAAGAGATCGATGAGGTACGCCTTTTCGAAGGTGCGCTTCTCGCGAAACACCTGTCCGGCGAAGCGGGCGCGGGCGCGGTCGAAGGCGTCGATCAACTCGGCGGCTCCGTCGGCGGTGAACTTGGCGACGCCGATGAACTCACCCGCCGCTGCTTCGGAGGCGATGGTGCGCGAAAGCTCGATGATCTTTTCCCCATCCGCCCGCATCTTCTCGGCGTCGGTCTCGGGGTGGCGGGTGCGGCCGACGTAACGGCGGCGCCAGTCGGTGTCGCAGCCGAGGACTTTGTTGTGCGGCGACGCCACGAGACCGCTCACGACCGCTCGGCGGTAGATGATGTCGGCGTAGCTCGACACGAAACCGTCTTTCAGATGTTCCCGCGCCGTCATGAGGGACAGCAAGATGTTGTTGTTCTCCCAGTCGCGATTCTTCACGTAGGTGAACCCGGGATAGCGTTCTTGGATCACCTCGGCGCGATAGCCGCAGATGAAAACGATGTCCCTGCGGCCGAAGCCGCCCGCCGCGAGCGCTTCGAGGACCCAATCCAGAATCGGGCGGCCCATGACCGGGACGAGCGTTTTCGGGATTTCGTCGGTCAGGTGCTCGAGCCGGCTGCCGCGGCCGGCCCCGATGATGATGGGGCGCATGTTTCTCGACATACCATGGACCTTTGCCCTGTGGCAGGATGAACCATGTCTTTTCCGAGCGACGCGCCGAGCCTCCGCCCGCTCCCGCTCGTCACGAGCGACGACGTCATCGGGCGCCTCGAAGGGATCTTGGTTTCGCTCGGCCCCAAGCGGAGCGAAACGATGCTCGCTTTCGACGCCGACGGTACGCTCTGGAGCGGGGATGTGGGCATCGACAATTTCGAGGCGCTGCTGCAAAAGTGCGCCATTTTGCCCGCCGCTCTTTCGATGTTGCGCGACGAAGCATCGTCGGCGGGCCTTTCCGTCGCGGAGGACCCTACCGCGCAGGCCGGCATTCTCTACGAAGCTTACGCGCGGGGGGCGTACTCCGAGGAGCGCGTGTTTCGCATCATGGCCTCCGCTTTCGCCGGTTATCGCGAAGAAGGCGTGCGAAAATTCGCCGCGGACGTCGCCACCTCCACCGGGTTGCGCACGCGACTGCACCCGGAGGTGACCCCCATCCTCTCCTGGGCCGTGGGCCAGCGCATTGCTTGCTACGTCGTGTCGGCGTCGCATGCCATCGTCGTCAAGAGCTGCATCGATCTCCTCGGGCTTTCCATCGACGGCGTGTTCGCGGTGTCGCAAGCAGAAGAAGACGGTTTTCTCGTGACCCGCCTGCACGAGCCGGTGACCTACGGCGCCGGTAAGACGGCGGCCCTGCGCGCTGGCGTCGCGGGAAAGACGCTCCTCGGAGCGTTCGGCGACAGCGCTTTCGACTTGCACCTGCTCTGCGACGCTCGGCTCGCGGTGGCGGTGCGGCCCAAGCCCGAGCTACGCGCGCGAGCCGCCGAATGCAGCGGTCTCGTGGAGCTCGCTCCCGCCGCACGATGAGCGTGCGCGAATGAGCCATCTTGCATCGCGCCGCTCGCTCCTTTTGGGTTCGCTGGCGAGCGCGCTGCCGGCTTGCGACGCACGTTCCTCGAATGGCGCCGGGCGAGCCGCCTTCTGGTACAGCTACGGGGGAAAGAACCGTGAGGTCTTGGAGCGGCTCTTGGCCAGGTTCCATGCCGATCCGCGGCGCCCGCGCATCGATGCGACCTTCCAAGGTGACTATTTCGAGTCGCTCGCCAAGGTGCGTACCGCCATCGCCGTCGGCGCCGCCCCGGCGATGACGCACGTCGTCTCCGAAGTGGTGCCCTACCTCGCCGAAGCGGGCGCCCTCGAGCCGCTCGATGGCTACGAAGGTGCCGCCGATCTCGACCTCGTTCCCGAGATCGCCCAGAGTGGGACCTACGAGGGCGGTGCGCGGCGTCCACTCCTCGCCATTCCCTTCAACCGATCGGTGCCGATCATGTACGTGAACGGCACCATGCTCGAGCGCGCGGGCGTCGCCATCCCCCGCGATTGGGGCGAGCTCCGCGCTGCTGCCAATGCGCTCACCGTGCGGCGGGGCGCGGAGGTCGCCGTGTGGGGCTTCGAGTGTCCGGTCTCATGGTTGTTCTGGGTGGCGCTCGTTGCCTCGGCAGGGGGACGGGTCGTGGACGAGGGCGGTACCGTGACGCTGGGGGGCGACGCCGGCGCGCGCGCGCTCGATCTCTGGCAGACCCTGACCCACCGCGATCGCGTCATGCGTCCCCCGCTCGGCCGCGACTACAATGCCTGGCAGGTGGGGACCCAGGACTTTCTCTCCGGCCGGGCGGCCATCCTCTGGTCCAGCACCGCGTTTCTTCGCTACATCGAGGAGAACGCGCGCTTTCCAGTCAAGGTCGCGCCGCTCGCGCGCGACCATCGGCACGCGATCCCCGCCGGCGGTACCTTCTTCGTCCTGCTCCGGGCCGCCGAAGAACGCGAGAAGCGCGCGGCCTGGCAGTTTCTGCGCTGGATGACGGAACGTGAGCAGACCATGGAGTGGGCGACGAGCACCGGTTACCTCCCGGTGACGCGCGCCGCCATCACCGAGCTCGCGCGCAACGGTTTCTATGACGCGCACGCCAACGACAAGGTCGTGCTCGGCGAGCTCGGTTCCGTCGAGCCGTGGCCCTGGTCCCCCACGCTGTTTCGCGTGCAGCGCGAGATCATGGATCCACTCTTGGAGGACGCGGTGCTGCAAGGGACAAACGCCGCTGAAGCGCTCGCCAAGGGCCGCCGAGAGGCGCTTCTGCCGTGAAGCCCGCGCGCCGCCACGAGCCGTATTTGCTCCTTGCTCCGACCTTGACGCTTCTCACCCTGTTTTTTCTGGTGCCGTTCCTGGTCGCAGCGCGCGAGAGTCTTTTCAGCTGGGACCTCTTGACGCCGCGGACCTACATCGGTCTTTCGAATTACCGCACGCTCTGGGAACGCGGCGAGCTCGGGCGTGCATTTCGCAACACGCTCGCCTACAGCGCGGTCGTCGTCAGCGGCGCCCTCCTGCTCGGTCTCGCGCTGGCGCTTCTTCTCGATCGAAAGGGACAGCTGGCGGCGTTCGTGCGCAGCGCCGTGTTCAGCGCCTATGTCGTTTCCTGGGTGGCCGTGGCGCTTCTCTTCATGTGGCTGCTCGACGGCGAAGTTGGAATCGTCACGCGACTGGCGGTGGCGGTGGGGTTGCCCAAGAAGAACTGGCTGGGCGACGCGGACGTGGCCCTCTACACCCTGGCGGTGGTCTCGATCTGGAAGATAGCCGGCTACGCCATGATCGTTTTCCTCGCCGGCCTGCAGGACATCCCCCCTGTTCTCTACGAAGCCGCCGCCCTCGACGGCGCCGGCCCGGTTCTGCGTTTTCGCAGTGTGACCTGGCCGGCGCTGCGCCCGAGCGCGGCATTCGTGGCAACCACCAGCCTGATCCTTTCTTTTCAGGCGTTCGACGTGGTCCGCATCATGACCCAGGGTGGCCCGGCCCATGCCACCGAGCTCTTCGTCTACGCGATCTACGAGCAGATCTTCTTGAATCTCAGGGTCGGACGCGCCAGCGCTCTCACGCTCGTGTTCGGCGTGCTGGTCCTGTCGTTGACGGCACTGCAACTTCGGCTGCTGCGCGGGCGCGAGGCCACGTGAAAGCGAGGCTCCTCGTACCTTCGCTGGTGTCCCTCGTCGTGGCAGCGGCGTGGATCGGCCCTTACGCGTGGATGGTGCTTACCTCGCTCAAAACATTGCCCGAGCTGCTGCACGACCCCACGGCCCTGCTTCCCAAGACGTGGACGCTGGCAGCGTACCGCGAAGTGTGGGCGACCGTGCCCATGGCGCGCTACCTGCTCAACACGGCGGTCATGGCCGGCCTCATCGCCGTTTTGCAGATCGTGCTCGCGCTGCCGGCGGGCTTCGCGCTCGCCAAACTCGATTTCGCCGGTCGCAAGACCGCCTTCGGTCTGGTCTTGGTGTGCCTGCTCGTGCCGGCGCAAGCCACGTTCGTGCCGGTGTTCTTGATGCTGGGAAGGGTCGGCCTCGTCAACACCCTGGCCGCTCTGGTGCTGCCATTCGGCGCCAGCGCGCTCGGCACGTTCCTGGTCCGACAAGCGTGCCTCTCGATCCCCGACGAGCTCATCGAAGCGGCGCGTCTCGACGGCGCCAGCGATCTGCACATCGTCTATCGCCTCCTCGCGCCGGCGCTGCGGCCCACGTTGGTGGCACTCTTTCTCTTGAGCTTCGTCTTTCACTGGAATGACTATTTCTGGCCGCTCGTCATGACCACCGACGATCGTATTCGCACCGTACCTGTCGGCATTGCTTTGCTGCGCGAGCAGGGGACGGGGGTGCGCTGGCACCTGGTCATGGCTGGCAATGTCATCTTGAGCGCGCCGATCCTCGCCGTATTTGCAATCGCCCAGCGACACCTCGTGCGTGCCGTCGCGACTAGAGGATTCTAGTGTGAATGTTTCTATGACACTTTCTTAAGTCATTAGGCGGCCTCCGACCTTGCACGGAGCACACAGTCCCGGCAGATTCTCGGACAGCGACAGTCTTCATGAAATGGTCACCTCTTCTTCTTAGCAATGACATGCAGGGTCGTCCGCGCGCTGCCTTCGTGCGCGTCGAATCCTCGCGCTCGACCTCCGAGCATGCCATTCGTCGTCGCAGCGCCCGGCGAAGAGGTGAGCGATGAAGCCTGAGAAAGGAAGGCAACATGACAAGCTCGATGACTCGTCTCGGCCGTTTCGGCGTGGCGGCTTTCGTATGCGCATCGGTTGGCGTCATCGCATGTAGCAGCCCGGAAGGGGGCACGACGACCACCGGGCGCGGCGGTTCGAAAGCGGGTGGCACCTCCGCGGGAGGTGCGGGCGGCGCCAGCGGTGGAAACGGCGGCGGCGTTGCGACAGGTGGATCCGGTGGAAGCGGCGCGACCGGGGGCACCGGCGCGACAGGTGGCACCGGCGGCGCAACCGGAGGCACGGGTGGCACGGGTGGCACCGGCGGCGCGGCGGGCGGTACAGGCGGTGCGACAGGGGGCGCGGCCGGCGCAACAGGGGGCACCGGCGGGATCGCCGGCACCGCGGGCGCTGCCGGAGCTGGTACGAGCGGTGCGGCGGGCAAAAGTGGCGCGGCTGGGACGGCCGGTACGGGTGGTAGCGCCGGTGGCACGGCAGGAACTGGCGGCTCCGCTGGCGCTGCCGATGCAGGTAGCGCGAAGGACAGCGGCGGCACCACGGGCGACGCATCGGGAGCGCGGTTCAGCTTTTTCATCGTGAGTCAGGCAGCCATGGTCGCGCTCTCGGGGAACGCGAAAGGGTTTGGCGGTGATTTCCGGAATGGCCAAGCTGATGGGCTCACCGGTGCCGACAAGATCTGCACGGACACCGCGGAGCGCAGCATGGCGGGCAATGGGAAAACCTGGCGTGCCTTCTTGAGTGTCTCCAAGGGACCGAGCGGAACGCCGGTGAACGCGGCCGACCGCATCGGCAACGGCCCCTGGTACGATCGAATCGGCCGCCTCGTTGCGGCGACGAGGGCCGACCTTCTGCAGGCCCGACCGAAGGGAGCCGATCCCGCCATCATCAACGACCTTCCCAATGAGGACGGTGTGCCCAATCAGTTTCCCGCGGGCGCGACGATGCATGACAACCACGCGACGGTCACTGGGAGCACCCCCCAGGGAACGCTCCACGCGTCGGGCGCGCGGGCGACTTGTCAGGACTGGACCAGTGCCGCGGCCGACGGAGGCGCGCCGCAGGTCGGGCTGAGCTTCCCGCGCGGAACGAGCGCCACCAACTGGATTTCCACGCAGGCGGAGCCCGGGTGCCTCCCCGGCGGGACCATCATCCAGACGGGTGGCGCGCCGCCCGGGGACTTCTCCATCGGAGCGAGCGGTGGGTACGGCGGCTTCTACTGCTTAGCGCTCACGCCCTGACAGCGAACCGCGATTGCGCTTCGAGCGGTCGATTCGTGGGCGAGGCGCGGTCAGGGTCGCAAAATCCGCTCCGACCATCGATACTTGCCGCCGGAACCCGGAAGGCACCGCTAGAGCCCTGGAACAGGGGCCCACCCGAACCAGAACCACCAAAAGGGCACCCGCATCCGACTTTGAACGGACGGTCCCGACCTTGCTCGCTGTTTGCACCGAGTGGTAAGCAGATTCTCTGTGAAGATACGACACACCGAGCCAGGGGTCCTAACATGACGCACGCTCCCGCGAATGCACACCCCTCGTTGGGGCGCGTTCTTCTGGTGGATGACGAGCCGGACCAGGTTGCGCTGCTCTGCGCGATGCTGACCCCCCTCGGAATGGAGGTCTCGACGGCCGAATCGGCTGAGCAGGCCCAGACCCTCTTCCA
>DATHES010000188.1:0-47596 GCA_035318465.1 Polyangiaceae bacterium | reverse complement strand
GGTGCCGAGCGCATTCTGCACGTCGGGATCTTCGACCCCAAGCTGGGGGGCGATCCCGTGCTCTTCCAGCATTTTTTCTGGTTCTATTCGCACCCGGCGGTCTACATCATGATCCTGCCCGCCATGGGGGTGGTGAGCGAGCTCGTCGCGGCGTTCGCGCGCAAACCCATCTTCGGGTACCCATTCGTCGCCTTCGCCAGCATCGCCATCGCCGTGCTCGGTTTTCTCGTCTGGGCTCACCACATGTTCGTGGCCGGCATCTCGGTCTACGCCGCGGCGGTCTTCTCGATTCTTTCGATGCTGGTCGCCATTCCCTCGGCGGTGAAGGTCTTCAACTGGACGACGACCCTCTACAAGGGGTCGATCTCGTGGGACACGCCGATGCTCTACGCCCTCGGGTTCATCGGTCTGTTCACGATCGGCGGCCTCACCGGCGTCATGTTGGCGACGCTCGGCATCGACATTCACGTCCACGACACGTACTTCGTCGTCGCCCACTTCCACTACATCATGGTGGGGGGCGCCATCATGGGTTACATGGGCGGCCTTCACTACTGGTGGCCGAAGATCACCGGCAAGCTCTACTCCAAGTTCTGGTCCAAGGTCGGAGCGCTCACCATCTTCCTCGGCTTCAACGTGACCTTCTTCCCGCAGTTCATCCTCGGGTACCTGGGCATGCCCCGCCGCTACCACGCCTATCCCAACGAGTTTCAGGTGCTGAACGTCATGTCGTCGGCAGGGGCGACCGTACTCGGCTTGGGCTACCTCATTCCCGCCGTCTATCTCATCTGGTCGATGCGCTACGGCAAGGACGCCAGCGCCAACCCCTGGGGCGCGATCGGCCTCGAATGGGAAACGAACTCGCCGCCGCCGGTCGAGAACTTCGACAAGCCGCCGGTCGTCACATGGGGCGCCTACGAATACCACGAATCGCGGGTTGCCCCGTCGCTCCCACCGCCCAAGCAGGAGGTGATGCGTGTCACCTGAGACGCCCTCCGCTGCCATCGGCGCCGCGGCCATCACCGACGAGCACCCGCCGCGTCTCGCCCATCACTTCGACAGCTACGCGCAGCAGCGCGAGTCGGCGACGCTCGGGGTGTGGATCTTCCTCGTCACCGAGATCATGTTCTTCGGCGGGCTTTTCACCGCCTACATCCTCTATCGCTCGAAGTATCCGGAAGCGTTCATCGCCGGCAGCCACCAGCTCGACGTCATGCTGGGGACCATCAACACCGCCGTCCTCATCTGCTCGAGCCTCACCATGGCCATGGCCGTGCGCAGCGCGCAGCTCGGCCGAAACAAAGCCATTGCCGGCTTCCTGGTGGCGACCATCGTCTTCGGCTCTGTCTTTCTCGGCATCAAGGCCACCGAGTATCACCACAAATTCGTCGAGCACCTGGTCCCCGGTGACGACTTTCATCTCGCGCTCGAGCATCTGCCGACCCACCACGGCAAGCCGGTCACCTCCGAGCTGCCCACCGGAATCGTCGGTGAGAGTCGCGCCGACGTGGCACTGCCCACGGCCGGCCCCAAGGACATCCAGGCCCATACCCAGCTCTTCTTCTTTCTCTATTTCGGCATGACGGGACTGCACGCCGTGCACATGATCATCGGCGTGGGCCTCTTGGCTTGGCTCATTCGTCCGAGTCTACAGGGGAGATTCGACGGCAATAACCACAACTACGTGGAAGGCATTGGCCTCTATTGGCATTTCGTGGACATCGTGTGGATCTTTCTCTTCCCCTTGCTGTACCTGGTGGGAAGGCACGGGTGAGGAGGCTTTAGCGCATGTCATCCACCCACGTCCTTCCGCTCCGCATTTACTTCGGCGTTTTTGCGGCTTTGCTCGTTCTCACGGGCACGACGGTCGCCGTCGCTTTCATCGACATGGGGCCACTCAACAACGTGGTCGCGCTCGGCATTGCGGTCTGCAAAGCGACGCTGGTGATCCTCTATTTCATGCACGTTCGCTACGCGACGCGTTTGACGAGCCTCGTCGTCGCGTCTGGCCTTTTTTGGCTCGCGATCATGGTGGGGCTGACGTTCGCCGACTACGCGACCCGCGGTTGGCTCGGCGTCGCGGGACGCTAGAAAAAACCCGTCCGTTCTTTTTTTGCCGGCCTGCGGCAGTGCGTACTCGGGCGAAGGTCGCAAATCGCACGGTGTTTACGCACGCTAAAAGGACTGATACGGACAAGCCTCGTCCGCCCCTTCGGGCAGCAAGGAGCTCCGCCATGACTCGATTCGTCCGCCTTTCCTTGGCTATCGCCACCATCTTGGCTCCGGCTCTCCTCGCCAGCGCATGCGGCGACGATGACGACACCACGGCGGCGGGAATGGGCGGCACGGCGGGCAGTCGGGATGCGGGTGGATCGAAGGGCGGCACCGGAGGCGCGGCGGGCAACGCAGGCAAAGCGGGCGGCGATGCGTCGGCGACCGGTGGCACAGCAGGATCCACCGGCGGCAAAGGGGGCACCGGTGGCGTTGCGGGAACCGGCGGCGCGGCGGGAACCGGCGGAAAAGGCGGCAACGCAGGAACCGCCGGCAAAGGGGGCGCGGCTGGAAAGGGTGGCGCCGCGGGGACAGGCGGCGCCGCGGGCAAAGGTGGCGCAGCAGGAACGAGCGGCACCGGAGGAGCGGCGGGCGGCGCGCCCGATGCTGGCCCCGACGGCAGCGGGGGGACCGCGGGCAGCGCAGGAACCGGCGGCACCGCCGGAACGGCCGGCGCGGCGGGAACGGCAGGTTCCTCGGGGAGCGCGGGAACGGCGGGTGACGCGGGTTCCGACGCGAGCGCGGACGTCGAACCGGACGCGGGTACCGACGCAACCGACGCGACCGACGACGGCGCGGGCGACAGCGGCGCCGAGGACGGCAGCGACGGGAACATCGGTGATGTGACCGACAGCAGCTTCAACACGTGCACGACATCGGGCACTGGCGGCCTCGGACTAAACTGTGACGACTACTGCTCGACGTTCATCGCTGTTTGCCAACCGATTCCCCAGTTCGCCACCTTCTTCGCCGACAAGAACGCGTGCATGACCCAATGCGCGTCGTACATCCAAGACCGGCTCTGCTGTCGAGCGGAGCACGTGAACTTCGCGCGTGACGAAGCCGATGGAAGTACCCTGAGGACGACGCATTGCGAGCATGCCGCCGGGTTGAACACCTGTACGGCCGTGCGATGAAGCCGCGGTAAACCACCCCGCGGCGCGGGCGGTCGTCAGAGTGACGGGTTCGTCACCTGGCCGGCAAAAAGCAGGGCCCCGGTCGCGTCGCGGATGAAGATGAGAAACGGTCGATCCGCCGTCAGCTCGTGACGGATGACAGGCGCGCTGACGATGCGCGTGGTCACGGCGGTCGCGGCTGCCGCCTCCGTTCCGGATTCGTCGACGCCGATGAACGCCTTGTGCATGACGTCGTCGATGAAGAGTCCACCGCCCGGCAGGATTCCGCTGAAGTCGGCGCGCCCGCCGTCGAACGCGTCGACCATGCCCATTGCGATGAGCTGGTTCTTGAAGGACTCTGTTCCCCAGGTGAAGCGAAACTTCGGCAGCGCCAGTCTGACCTCGCCGTCGCGCGTCATGGCCGATCGCATCGATTCCAACGTCGCCTGGGTGATGCCGTCGCGTATTTCTTGAAACCGCCCGGCGGCAGGCAAAAGAACGCTCATCGACAGCTGCCCGCCGTCGTACGCGAGATCGATGAGCTGATAGCCATCTCCCTCTGCGTAAGGGATGCTGCGATCGTCGTGCATCATCGGCACCGTCACATCAACGTCGGCAAGTGCGTGAAACGTTGCGTTCGACGTGCTCGACGTGAGAAACGGGCTCTGCCAAGAGCCATAGAAATAGAGAGCATTGGTGAGCACGAGCGGCGTCTGTCCGTCGATGGCGCCTTCGGGGAGAAGGTCGAGAATCTTGTCTTTGGTGTGGGCGGCCACCCATCGATTGACGGTGCGCGTCGAACCGCGCGGATCGCCCATGAGATCGAGCACCTTGATCCCCGCGTCGTACCGGACGCTCATCGTGTCGAGGTAGCCCGGTCCGAGCCCCATTCCCTTCTGCATCCAGACGGCGTTGGCCGGAAGGAGCGTCACGCTCTTGGTGCCCTCTTTCGTCTCGTGCGGAGCCACGTTGCGCGCCGCGAGATCGACCATCAGTCGGTTCATCGACGAGGCGAACGCCTCTGGCGGCACGGTGCTGCCGAGCACCAGCGCCATCTGCTCGGCCGTGCTTCCGCGCGCACCCGCGTACGTCATCCCCAGCGCCAAGGCGGTGCTCACCGGCGAGTAAAAGAAATTGGCATCCGCCGGCGCGAGCTTGTGCAAAAGCGAAAGACCGAACTCCGTCGTACCGGCGACCACCTTGGCATAGTCATCGGGTGAAACCGTGGGGGCCATATCGTGGGGCTGGGCCGAGCGCAGCTCACGGAATCCGGAGTCGCCATCGTCCTCCGCGCCATCGGTTTGCGCACAGCCGGTGCCGACGATCGCGGCCAGCAGGACAGCCACGGTCGACCAATGACGCTCGGGGAAACGCTTCATGATGGAACTCCTCGTCGGGCGTGCTGCATCGAACGACGCCCGCGCACGCTCACGCCTCTACACGCATCCAATAGCAATCCGCATGCCCCCCTACGGAAGCCATGACGTTCGTGAATTCAACCGTTTGAGGGTGGCGTGCGTGTGCCACGTTGTGCCAATACGAGCATTCGGTTCACGCGTCTCTTCGAGACCTCCCGACGCGGTCGACGGCGGTGACAAAAACGGACACGCGAAGGGCGCCGGCATAGTCCGCCCTCGGGATCCGGCGCCACCGATCGATGCATTCATGCCCTAGACGCGCGCCGTCTATGCAATGGGGCCACTGTGGGCAAAGGTGCGCACACTGCACCAAAGGCTGGTTTACCCTCCTTCCATCGGGTGGTAGAAGAGGTGCCTTGCTTCGAAGGCTTAGAGGCGCGGGGGACGAAAGGGAGAAATCACGATGGTGAAGATCGCTAGAATTTCTTTGGTACTTGCTGGTTCGATTTTGGTACCGGCGTTCTTCGCCGGCGCCTGCGGCGACGATGATGATCCGGTTGCGGCGGGCGGCGCCGGAGGATCCGGTGGGTCGAGCGGTTCCGGAGGTTCCACGGCGGGCGGCAGTGGAGGAACGACAGGCGGCAGCGCCGGAGCGACGGGCGGCAGCGCTGGCACGACCGGAGGTAGCGGCGGCGCGACAGGCGGATCCGCAGGTTCCGGAACCGGCGGCAAGGCAGGTGCGGCCGGCTCGGGAACGGGCGGAGGCGCAGGCAAGGCTGGAGCGGCCGGTTCAGCCGGCGCCGGAACAGGTGGTACGGCCGGCGCAGGTCCCGACGGCGGCGCGGGAACCGCGGGAACGGCAGGAGCGGCAGGCACCGGCGGCACCGACGGCGGCCCGACGGAAGCAGGTCGCGACGGAGACGCCGCAACGGAGGGCGGAGGTTCGACCGACGCGACCAGCGACGGCGGCGACGGCGGCCTCAATACATGCAGAATGGCCGGCGGCGGCATGGGCCTCACTTGCGACGACTACTGCACCACGTTCCTCTCGGTGTGCACGCCCATCGCCATGTGGGCGACCACGTATGTCGACAAGCCGGACTGCATGACCAGGTGCTCGACCACGACGCAAGCGCAGCTCTGTTGTCGCGCCGAGCACGTGAACTTGGCGAGGGACGCTGGGGACGCGGGAGGCCTGAGGTCGACGCACTGCGGGCACTCCGTGGGCGGCAACGCCACCTGTATGTGAGCCTTTCCGGAACTCGGCGCTCAGCTAGACGCCGTCTCCGGCGATGCAGCGAGCGCGTGTGATCCATTCGATCGCACGCGCTCGCCAGCGTTCCTCATCGTGGTGACTTCAATGCCTGCTCCACGAGCTCGAGCGCGTGATTGCGCGGGAGCTTCTTCTGCATGTCGAGAAAAGCGGCCCCAAGGCCCTCCCACTGGTCCGCCAGATCGAGGTGCTCCAGTGCGCGCATGGCGTCCTTCGGTGCGGCGAAAAAGAAGCGGGGGTTCACCCAGGAAAGTGCGGTGGCAATGCCGCGCTTGACGGGGTTGGTGAGGACGGTGGTGATGACGCTCGACTTGATGGGAAATTCATGGCCGAGGCGAGCGCGTTGAAGACCACCTGGCGCGCCGCCGTCGGTGATGACAAGGGAGCGCATATCCGCCAGAGGGACGCCTTCCCGGCGGCGGCTCCTGTTCATCACCTCGAAGGCGGCTTCCCATTCCTCGTCGGCAGGGTCGTTTTTCGTATGGAGCCACACGAACACCAAGAGCCGCCCGATGCGAAGATCCGTAATGGCAAGCTCCATCGTCAACTCGGGTCCCCTTCCGAAGACGCAGTGTATCGCAGCTGCCCCGAGGTTTCTCGGCCAGACGGGCGCGGGAGCGGGCAATTGACCTTGGGGCAGGCATTAAAAAGTAAGCCGGCCGGAGCGCCCTACCTACCGTGGAATGACGCACCGAAAGCCGCCCGCTGCCCACCGATGAATCGGGGCCACGCTGAGGTTCAGAGCTAAAATGCCGTCCGCGGTTTCTTCGCCGGCATAGCCCCCGCGCATAAGTCCCGCGGGCAGGTGCTGCGCGAAGTCCGCCGCATTGGCCGCGCCCGAGCTGATGTCGGTCGTCTTGTCACCGGCATCCCCATCGTTCCACGCTGCAGACGATGATCCATTCTCGGATGCCCAACATGGCCGGCGCGGCATGCCACTCGGAAACCCACTCCGCGAGGTTACCGATCATGTCCCGTGCGCCCCACATACTCGTGCACGCCGCGCCCAGGCCCGTCGTTCCGGAAATATCTCAACGTGCGACACACTCCGCTGGCACCATCGCTCGATCCCGGATCGACGGCCCGCGCGCGGCGATTCCCCACTCCGCGCTCGTCGGCAGGCGTTTGCCAATGGCGCGGCAGGCGACGTCCGCCTGCAACCAGGTGTTCCCGCGACGGTCGAGCTTTCGGTTAATCGCGGCAATCAATCGATCAACGGATGCCATCAAACAAGACATTGCGGCCCGTTTGACGCTACGGGTCGAAACACCCGATCTCAATGAGAGACGGGAAGATGTTCCTCTTCTCGTGACCCATCTGCTTCGGAAATGGCGACAGACGACCCGGCTATCGCCAAGCGCTTCTTCTTCGAGGGGGACGTCCGCAGCACTCCGCGAATCTCCGTCGATTTCATGCGTGCACTGGTGACGCGCCGCGCCGCTACGTCGCGAACGTGCGGGAGCTTCG
Organism: Polyangiaceae bacterium; assembly: GCA_035318465.1. GTDB lineage: Bacteria > Myxococcota_A > Polyangia > Polyangiales > Polyangiaceae > DASWDH01. Next base: position 40,331 of record DATHES010000188.1, on the reverse strand, counting down.
TGCGCTGTTGCTCGCCCAACAGCTGAGAGCGCCGCATGTGATGCGACGAGCACGGCCGCGACGAATGCGCTCCTCTACTGCAAGCGGCAATGCCCGGCCTTCCTGCGAGACGTAGCTGACCAAGATTGTAAGCAAACACCGGGGAATCCGAGTTGCGCGGGATTCCGATGGTCGCCGCGCATCCGCCTCCGCCGTCAGCAACCGGCGCAACAAAAGGATATGTCCAATGAGATGTCTGCAAAGGTCGACGCCGCGCAAATGCGCGCACGCACTTGCGCGCCCATTTGCGCGCCATTTTCCGAGTCATTTACATTGACATCATGCATCATGAAATATAGCGTGCGACGCTGTCGTCATTCGAATCACCTTGTCGAAGGACGATCGAGAACACAACCGTCACATCGGAAAGGATGTGCACATGCGCATTATCAAGAATGCATCCCCTCGCAACGAGACTGCCTTCACGGTCCGCTCCGTGCGGCCTCGATACATGCTCGGCTGCCTAGCTTTCGCTTGTCTCTCGGTCAACGCCTGCTCGGCTCAAGTCGGCGAGACGAGCGAGACGAGCGGCGGCAACCAAGCACCGGTCGCCGACCCCATCGCCTCCTCCCAGTCGCCCCTGCTCGCGGCCGCGCAGTGGTCCGACCAGGTGGACGCGTCGGGAACCATCCACGTGAGGCATACCGTCTGCGACTGGGTCGGTCCGTCATCGAACCCCACCGCCGCCTGCGGAGTCGCGGGCTCCGACTGGGATGACTATGCCCTTGTCGGTGGCGGAGCCGAAATTGAGGATGTCAACCACACAGCTGGCGCGCTGCTCACCAAAAGCTGGATGATGGCGGACCAGAGAAATTGGGAGGCTTCGTCCAAAGACCACCTGGTCGCCTTTTCCCATCGACTCCGCGCGTGGACGATCGCGATCAAACTCGACGGTATTTCCGGTGCGGATCTACGGGCCAAAGTCCACAGAATCGAGGTAACGACCCCCTCCAACGTGGCGGCGCCGACAGCGTTCGCTCCGATACCCGGATCAAGCAACGTCCTCCTTGGCGGAGGAGCCAAAGCGATCTACACGGGCGCGGGGCAGCTACTCGTTGCTTCATACCCTCAATTTAGCGGGGGCTCATGGGGTTGGAGGACCAACTCCAAGGACCACGGTATCTCCAACCCGGGGAAGGTACTTGCCCAGGCGATCTACATGACGAACATCCCGTGGGGAGTAGGGGGCGCCACACTCGACGGCCGGATATTCTCTCTGCACAAGGTGCCCGCGGTTCCAGGTGGCTACGCCGTTCTGACCACCGCCGGGCCGATCCCAGATCCAGCTGACCTCAGGATGAACGATCAACTTGACCCCTTCTGTGGTTGTAACTTCGGGTGGGTGTTGACTGGGATTGGCGCCGACACCTACCTCGTGGGGGGCGCGAATGGTCGGCTCCTGGTTGACCTCTTCCCGCTCGGCTGGGATCGCGGCAGCGTCCACGTGACCACAAAGGATCACTCTGCTAAAAATGGGGGTGGCATCAACGGCTATATCCTCGGCATGACGCGATTTTAGTCAGGCGTCGCAGTTGGTTTGACGGAAACTGCATAGCGGGCGCTCGAGAAGTGCGCGTCGAGCGTTGACGTCGATATCGAGCTCGTGTGGTCGTGGGGAGCAGGCGAGCTCGATATCGCACGACGCGCTGCCCTGGGACTTGAGGATGGCGCTCGAACTGATGTTACGGCTTCACGAACTTCAGCACGAAGCGATCGCTCGTGCCGCGTAGCTCGGGCGGGGCCTCGTCCGATGCGTCCCAATCGCGCTTGTCCTCCGAATGGCGCAGAAAGCTCGCCGTGGCGGCCAGCTTGAAGCCGGCGCTTTCCACCTCGCTACGCACCACCTTCTCTTCGATGCGATGCAAAGTCTTGGCGTCATTGGCGCCGGTCCCCTCGCGTGCGCTGTGATCGTAGATGAAATAAACGCCGCCCGGCTTGAGCGCCTTGAAGACCGAACCATTCATCTTGGCGCGATCGATCTTGAGCCACACCATGTCGTGATAAAAAAGACCGCACACCACGGCGTCCAAGTCTTTGACGTCGGGCGGCACGGGCGCGTCGAACGGCCGCTCGACGTGAACGATGTTCTTCATGGCGGGATTGGACTTGCGCCCTTCCCACACCTTGGTGGTGAATTTGTTGAACGCCGCGGGGTCCTGCGCGTAGACCTTGCCATTCGGTGCAACGGCGCGGCCGAGCAACTCGGCCGTATACCCCTGATACGATCCGACCTCGACCATGCGCTGCCCCGGCGCGGCACCGAGAAAGGCGAGCAGCTCTGCCGGGTGCCGTCCCGCGTCGAGCTTCTTGTCTTCATCGGTTCGATCTTTGGCGGCGACGATCGCGCGTATCGTCTCGGAGACGACCACCGCTGTGTCGAGCGGGTCTTTCGGCGCCGCTTTTGCCGGAGACGCACTGCTATTCGCGGGTGACCCGGTTGCGCCCGGCGCACTCGGCGCGGCCGGCGGCAGCACATCGGCGACCGGGGCGCTCGGCGGCGGCGCTGCGGGTGCACCTTGCGGCGCCGCACTACCGCAAGCAGAGCTACCCACCACGAAGCCCGAAAGAACGAGCGCGCGGCACGCGGATCCCCTGAGCGTTCCCATGACGACAGCAGAGCACGCCTCCTGCTCGCATACGAGAGCTGCGCAGGGAAAGGCCTACTCGGTGCAGCGAACGGAAGCGGACGCACCGAGCTCTTCTCCCGTCACGCCATCACGGCGCAGTCCACCGCGCTCGGCGCGAGCCGAGCAACATTTCAACGGATTTTTCGGCGGTAGGCAGTCGCCAAAGAATCGGCGTACTCGTTCCAGCGGTTGCCCGCGTGCGCCGCGATCCAGCGAAGCTCGAGCTCGGGTCTTCGCTGAAGGGCTGCGTAAAGCTCCTGGATCAGATCGAGGTTTTTGATCTCGCCCCCTTTGCGCTTCCAGCCGCGCGCTTCCCAGCCCTGGGCCCATTTGGAGATGGTGTTCACGCAAAGTTGACTGTCGGTATAGATGACAGTGGGCGTTCCCGGCTCCACCAACGAGCACCCGTGGAGCAAGGCGCGGAGCTCCATGCGGTTGTTGGTCGTGTGCGGCTCGTGCCCGCATCGCTCGTCGACCACGCTGTTCGCGCGCACGTAAACGACGCCCCACCCGCCCGGTCCGGGGTTTGGTTCGGCAGCGCCGTCGGTGAAGACGCCGTCGAGGGGGCCATCGCTGTATTTCGCCAGCACCTCGGCCACGGAGAGGTTCTCTTCGCGAGAGACGAAACGCGAGATCGCGCGCCGCGAAGACGCAGCGGGCCGTGTGGCCGCGGGCGCGCCGGACCGCGCGGCCAATGGCGCAGTCTTGGCCGCCGGCCGCCCGCCGCCCGCCGTTTGATTCTTGCAGTTCAGGCACCGCTGCGGACGCCAGCCGGGGAACTTGGCCAATGTGCCTTCGGAAATCTGAAACTCGCGATGGCAAACCTGACAGACGAAACTAGGCATTCGAGCGCAAGCTAGCAGCGACGACTCCACGCGTCGTGGACAATCGTTTCACGGCCGGACGCGACATGGCGCCGTCACGAGCGTACGCGCGGGGTGACGTGCCCGCGTGGTGCGGCTCTCGTGGGGGGGGGGGCCGATCGCCAACGTCGCTTGGCGCCGGCGCGGAAGAACGCCACGAAAGCAGGCGGGCGGCCCCCCGCGCCCGCCTGCAAGGCACGTCGTTTCTTAGCGCGAGTGGGCAGCCGGCTTGGGGGCGGCGTCGCCGATGACCCGCACTTTGGCGAGCAGCTCGCCCATGTTCATGCCGCTCAGCGACTCGAACAACACCGGCACCTGCGCCGCGACTTGCGCGAGATCGCCCGTCACCTTGTGCATACCGGTGGTCTCGGCGCTGCCGGTGGAAATAATCGTGATCTTGTCCACTTTCTCGAGCGGCGCCGTCAGCGCGCGGACCACTTCCGGCAAGCTGGTGAGGAGCTTGTCCGCGACAGCGGCCTGGTTGTACGCCTGGTAGGCCTCGGCCTTGATGTTCATCGCCTTGGCTTCGGCCTCGCCTTTCTTGAAGGTGATCTCCGCTTGTGCCTCGCCCTCGGCGCGAATGGCGATGGCGTGCCCATCGGCCTCGGAGATGAGGCGCTGGCGCTCGGCGCTGGCCAGCGTTTCGATGCGCAGCCGCTCGATTTCGGCCTGCTTCAGCACGGTGGCCACGAGCTCCTTCTCCACGCGCAGAATTTCCGCCTCTTGCACCTTGATATGCTGCTCTCGCTCGATCTGCTGGACCTTCACCGCTTCGGCAACCAGCTGCTGCTGCATGACGTTGGTCTGGATTTCGTAGGCTTTGTCGGCCTGCGCCTGCTGCTTTTTGACGGTCTCGAGAAAGCTCGCTTTCTTGATCTCGAGGTCGCGCTGCGCTTCCGCTTGCTGGGCCAAGGAGAGCGTCTCGGCGGCCACCCGTTCTTGATCGGCGGCGGCCCTGGCGACCGCGGCCGATCGCGTCGCTTCGGCGCGCTTGATGGCGGTGTCACGTTCGGCTTCGGCCGCGGCCACGTTGGCGTCGCGCAAGACGCGGGCGATGTCGGGGCGCCCCATGTTGGTGATGTACTCGTTCTTGTCGCGCACCTCCTTGATGGTGAAAGACACCACCTCCAGCCCCATGCGGTTCATGTCCGCGGCGCAGGTGGCACGCATGCGCTCGGCGACCATCTCCGGCTCCTTCACGATCTGCTCCACCGTGAGCTGACCGATGATGCCGCGCAGGTGCCCCTCCATCACGAGCCGGATGAGCGCCTCGCGCGCCGGAAGGTCTTTGCTCAAGAACTGCTCGGCCGCCGTGCGGATGGATTCGAAGTCCGACTTGACCTTGATCTGCGCCACGGCCTCCACCGTCACGGCGACACCCTGCTTGGTGTAGTTGTCCTGCGCGGGCGCGACGTCGAAGCTCATGAGCTCCAGCGAAAGCTCGCGCGCTTGCTCGAGGAGAGGGAGCACGATGGTGCCGCCCCCTTTGATGGTGCGCATCCCACGCATCCCCGCCACGACCAGCGCAGTGTTGGGCCCTACGACCCGGTACATGCGGGTGATGACCATCAAGACAAGCGCCGTGGCGAGCACGACCGAGGCCGAGATGGTCCATACTTCAATCGAGATACTCATCTTCTTCTCCTTCCTAACGACGCCCAAAAAAACGAGAGGGAATCTTCACATCATGCGCAGGCGCTCACCGTCGAAGCGGCGCACATAGGCGATGCCGCCCTCGAAACGCGTCACGATCACCTCGGCGCCGAGCGGAATCTGATCCGCCGCTTCCGCGCGCGCTGCTGCCGATTGGCGGGTGCCGCCTTGCACGTAGACAATCTCCCCCGTACCACCCTCGCGGATGGCCAAGGTGAGCGCGGCCAGCGTGCCCGGCAATGCGTATTCGTGCGGGCGCATGGAATGGTCGCGCGCCACCAGAACGCGCGCCACGAACAGGTAGACGAGGTACCCACCGAACACACCGGACGCCGTGGCAACCGGCAGCGCTATCCACGATCCGACATGGAGCGTTGCGGTGAGGAGCGCCCCCGAGCCGCCGAACCACGCCAGGAAGACCATCAACGTGGAGAAATTGGCAGCCGACAGGTGCCCGCTCGTCGCCCCGCCGCCCGGACCGTGCCCGGGAACGAGCGCATTGGCATGCCCATGCCCACCGGTGAGAAAATCCCACTTGGTACCGGGGAGATCGACGTGGAAGATGCCGAGAAAGAAAGACAGCGACGCCAGCGCCAATCCCACGATGAGACACACCAGATAGAAGTCGGTCCAGCTCATCGCCGCCTCCTCGGCGCCCGCGCGGCGCCCGTCTTGGGGGCGAGCATCTGCTCGACCCGCGCCTGCATGCCCGGAACCGCGAGGATCGCCCCCAGGAGGACGACGGCGCGGCGCGTATCCTTCTGCCCTGCAATACGCACCAGCGCTTCGCTCACCGCGGCGTCGTTTTCGAATCGTTCGGCCAGATGGACCAACCACACGTCGAGCTTGCCCTCGGTGGTACCGAGATCGCTCTGGAGATCGGCGTCGAAGCCCTTGGGGTCGTCGACCAAGAATCCCGGATGAACCCGGAAGAAGCGCGCCAAGAGCGTGCGCGTGGTCGCCGTCACGTGGGGCCGCTTTCCGTTCTCGATCTGCGACAAGTAGGGCTGACTGAGCGTCTTCTTCTGCTCTCGCTTCATGGCGCGCACGACCTCGAGCTGCGTCATCGGGCGGCCGAGGGCGCGCAAGCCGCCTTCCACCGTGCGCAGGTAGCGGATCTTCTGCCCCAGGGTCATGAATTGCGAATTGTTATATCGCAATTTGCTATCGTCAAGGAGCGATCGAAAAACCGCAAGCGATGAACGCACTTGGGGTCGCTCTGTGGTCAGTTAGCCGCAGCACCGGCATTGGAATTTGCGGTTTCCGCAGGGTTCCGGTGGGAGAAAGGGGTGTCGGGGATGCGCCGCGGCGCGATCGCCGCTACCGTCGCGACCCGATGCGCTGCCGCGTCTACCGCCGTGCTTCGAGCGCTTCCCATCGCGCGAGCAGCCGCGTCACTTGCGCCGCCGCCACGTCGTATTCGGCGCGCAGCTGTTTCATGGCGTCCGCTCCCTTGCCGTAGGCGCTGGGGTCGGAGAGCTCGGCTTCCAGACTCGCCACCCGTGCTTCTGCTTCCGCGATGCGATCCAGGATTCCATGCAGCTCGGCGCGCTCGGCATGGGTCAGCTTTTTGGACGCCGTCAGGGCGGATGGAGGCGAGGGCGACGGCGGCTTCACCACCGCCTTCTCCGGCTTGCGTGCAGCGAGAGCGAGCGCTTCTTCGCGCAGCGTTCGATACGAATCGTAGCCGCCGGGATAGCGCACCACCCTGCCCTCCCCTTCGAAAGCCAGGATCGAAGTCGCCACGCTGTTGAGAAAATAGCGATCATGCGAAACCACGATGGCGCAACCGGGCCAAGCGGCGAGAAGATCCTCGAGCTCCCCCAGCGTGGCGACATCGAGATCGTTGGTCGGCTCGTCGAGCAAGAGCAGGTTGGCACCGCTGCGCAGCGTCTTGGCGAGCGCGACGCGCGCGCGCTCGCCGCCCGAGAGCGCGCTCACCTTCTGCCGCTGCTTGCTGGCGTCGAAGAGGAAGCGCTCCAGATAAACGCGAAGGTCCATCGTTTCGGCTCCGATGTGCACTTGACCGCCGCCGGAGCGCTGGGCGCCCTCGCGTTCGGCCACGTTGTCGAAGACCGACCAATCCTCGACGAGGCTTTCTCGCGCCTGATCGAAATAGGCAATGCGGGTGTTGACGCCGAGGGTGGCGCGGCCCCGTGCCGGCGAAAGGTCACCGGAGACGAGGCGAAGCAAGGTGGTCTTGCCGGCGCCATTGGGGCCGACGACCCCGATGCGATCGCCGGAGACCATCTGCAGCGTGAGCCCCTCGATGAGCGTGCGCCCTCCGAGCTCGACCTTCACGTCGGCAAGATCGAGGATCGTCTTTCCGAGGCGCTGCGCGCCCCCCTCCAGCCCGGCCAGCGCCGTCCGTGCCGCGTCCTTGGGAGGCTCGATCGCCATGAGCGCTCGCGCCCGTTCGATGCGCGCCTTTTGCTTGGTGGTCCGCGCCTTGGCTCCGCGCAGGAGCCAAGCGCGTTCGCGCCGCAGCCGATTCAGACGGTTTTGTTCCACACGCTGCTCGTGCCCGAGCGCCTCCGCCTTCTGCGCGAGGTACTCCGAGTAGCCGCCGGAAAACTCCGTCAAAACTCCGCGATCGAGCTCCACCACGCGGTCGGCGATGGCATCGAGCACGTAGCGGTCGTGGGTGACGATGAGCACCGCTCCCTCGAATCGTTCGGCCAAGTACGACTCCACGAATTCGATCGTCTCCACGTCGAGGTGATTGGTCGGCTCGTCGAGGATCATGAGATCGGGGCGCGCCACGAGGATGCTCGCCAGCGCCACCCGTCGCTGCTCGCCGCCGCTCATCGAGCCAATCGGCCGATCGACTTCGCGGATACCGAGACGCTCCAGCATTTCCACGATGCGGTGGCCCTGCTCCCAACCGCCCAGACGTTCGACGCTCTCGGCGAGGCGCGCTTGCTCGGCGAGCCGATTGTCGTTCCCCTCGCCCCGCTCGATGGCGGCGGTCACCTCGGCGTGACGCGCCTGCGCGGCGTGCCATTCCGATAGACCGAGCTCGACGATCCGCCGCGGTGATGCCTCCTGGGGCAGCTTGGGCTCCTGCGGGAGGTAAAGGATCGATGCCCCGCGCTGGCGGTCGATGACCCCGTCGTCCGCTGGTTCGACGCGCGCGAGCACGCGCAGAAGTGTCGATTTGCCGGTTCCATTGGCACCGAGCAGCCCCACGCGCTCCCCGGTCTCGATGGTGAGCGAAACGCCGGCCAAAAGCGTCTGGGGGCCGTAGGCTTTGACGAGGTCGCGCGCGCTGAGAACGGACACGGGGCGGGTTCTAGCACGACGCCAACGAGCTTGACCGGGCCGCGCCAAGGTCTACGGTTGGCGGGCCGTGGGACAAAAACTCGAACAGTCGCTGGCCATCTTGAATGGCATGCTGGGCGATCACCTCGCCCGGACGGGCAACGGCCTGGCCACCGAGTTTTCGTTCGTTCACCGGGGCGCGCCATTGCCCATGGATCGCTCGGCTTTCGCGAGCGCGGTCCCCAGCCCCACGCCCAAAGTAGCCGTCCTCGTCCACGGTCTCATGTGCACCGAGCAGGTCTGGAAGATGCGCGACGGCAGCGACTACGGGTCGCTGCTCGAGCAAGACCTCGGGGTGACGCCGCTCTACGTCCGCTACAACTCGGGTCGTGCCATTGCCGAGAACGGCGCGGCGTTGGCCGATCTCTTGGAGAGTCTCGGCGCGGCGTACCCCCAGACGATCGCAGAAATCGTCCCCATCGGGTTCAGCATGGGCGGGCTGGTCGTCCGTAGCGCGTGCCACGTGGCGAAACAAAAGGGGCACACCTGGCTTTCCCGGGTCAAGCGAGCGATTTACATCGGAACGCCGCATCGCGGCTCCCCGGTCGAGCGCGCGGGACGTCTTCTCGTGCGCACGCTCCGGAGCGTGCCCGACCCTTACACGAGACTCATCGCCGACATCGGCGATCTGCGCAGTCTCGGTTTGCAGAACCTCGGCGACCGCGATTTGCAACACCACGATTTGGACGCGCTCGCCATGGGTGGTGGCGTGTCCCTTCGCGATGGGCGCCACCCCGTGCCGCTCTTGCCAGAAATCCAGCACTATCTCATCGCCGGTGCGCTCGCCACCGGCCCTTGGCTCGCACTCTGGTTCGGAGATGCGCTCGTTCCTCTGTCGAGCGCCACCGCCGATGCTTGCGCCGATATCCAAACGGTGACCCTTCCGCCCGACCACGTGAAGATCTTCCACGCCTTTGCGCACATGCGCTTGGCGCACGATCCCGCCGTCTATGCGCAAGTCCGCGGCTTTTGCGAGGACCGATCGTGAGTGACCTCAGCCGTTGGCGGGGCGCCGTTGCTCTCCTGCGCGACGCGGTCGAGCACGGCTCGCGTTCGGTGCAACGCATCCAGATCGAGACGGCTCGCCGCCCGTTCGTCATCATCGAGCACATCCCCGTCGTGGCAGCGCCGACGCGGATCGTTCATGGCGTGCACGACGCCAGCGTGACCGCCGTACATGAGGTCATCCGAGCCGTGAACGGCGCGGTAGGCGCAACCCTCGACTTCGCGCTGCTGCAAGCAGAAAAGCGCGGCCGCTGAATAGCTACTTGCCGAGCGCCTTGGCCGCCGCGGCCGCGCCCCGCTCGTGGAGCTCCATGCACAAGGTCGCCTTCTCGATACCTTGGGCGAGCGCGCGTTCGGCGCCGTCGAGGTGTTTGGCCTCCGTCTGGAAGAAGCCGGCCACCTCGTCGCGGGATGCCTTGGTGCATGTCTCCCCCACCAGCGAAACGAAACGCCGCACGAAGGGGCGGGGCATGCGCGTGCTGAGCTTGCTCCAGTTGGTGCGCACCCAATCGAGGACGACGGCCCGCGACGGCGGGTGATCGAGCGCGGCGCCGAACACATAGCGCACGTCCTGCAGCTTGATCTCTCCACTCAAGAGCTTGTCGAGCGTTTCGCGCAACAGACCCGCGTCGCCGAAAGCAGAAAGGCCGCGCACGGCGATGACGCGGTTCTGCGGCGTGGAGGCGTTCTTCATGGCGGCGAAGAGCGCGTCGAACCGCTCTCGCCCCGCCCTGCGCGACGCCAGCTCGACCGCCACTTGGGCGATGTCGCCGTCGACGCTGTTGGGGTCGGCGAGCCACGCCTTGGCTTGTTTGTCAGCCTCCTTCAGCGTGGCTTCGTCTTCCGCCAGCTCCCCCAGGGCGAAGAGCACCGATTTTCGCAGGAGAGCCTTGCCGTCGTCGATCTCGGAGGGCGCCCGCTTGCCCCCCCATCCCACCAAGCGTTTCTGGTTACCGAGGCGCGCGGCGACGTATTTTTTGAACCCGCTGCGCGAGGCGTCGTCGATGACGGCGTCGTTCATGGCGGTGAGGATTTCGATCTCCGCGCCGACGACCTCGTGGTTGGTCTCCTTGTCGAAGGCCAAAAGGACCTTCAGCACCGTCTCCACGCCCGCCTTACCGGCGCGAACCATGGCCCACGCGTTGGACAGCACTGCCAGACGATCGGCGAGCGTCAGCTTGGTGGAGGAAGCGAGCGCGAGGAGCTTGGCGTCGGGGAGGTTGAACCGGTAATACCCGGAAGCGTTGGCATTGGGATGCACCCAGCTCGGGCATGAGGCTCCGCCTGGCACATCCACGCGCTGGCTCGGCTTGGTGAGCTCGCTGCAGAGATCGTCCTTCTGGCCATCGAGGCGCAAGCAGACGGGAACTCGCCATACCTTTTCCGTCGGGGCCTTGGAACCGAGGGGGCGCCACGGCTCTTGCTCCAGATCGATCCCGGTGAGTTTTCCTCCGCTGCAGCTCGCGTTGACCCCCACCGCCGGGATCCCCGATTGATCGAGAAAGGTCGAAGCGAGCAAGGTCACGTCCTTGCCCGTGGCTTTGTCGAGCGCGCCGAGCAGGTCCTCCGCCTTGGCGTTCTTCCACGCGTGGGCGCTGAGATAGTCGCGAATGCCTTGCTGGAACTTTTCCGGGCCCACCCACCGTTCGAGCATCGCCAGGACGGCGGCACCTTTCTGGTAGGTGATGGAATCGAAGGCTTCCGAGGCTTGTCCGGTGGTGGTCACCGGCTGGCGAATCGCGCGGGCCGCGTCGAGGCCGTCGAGATCCATCGCTTCCAGCGTGTCGTGGGCGGCAAAGAGCCGCGCTTCGAAGGTCGGCTTCCAGAGGTCGACGACCTTGGTCTCCATCCAAGTGGCAAACCCCTCGTTGAGCCAAAGATCGTTCCACCAAGCCATGGTCACGAAGTCACCGAACCATTGGTGGGCGAGCTCGTGGGCAATGATGATCGCGACCCGGCGCTTGACCGCCGTCGAGGCGTGGGCGGGGTCGAGCAGGAGTGCTTCCTCGCGGAAGGTGATGAAGCCCGCGTTCTCCATGGCGCCCGCGCCGAAATCAGGCACGGCCACGATGTCGAGCTTGGGGTACGGAAATGGCGAGCCGAAATAGTCGGCGAGCTTCTGCGTCATGGCGGCAGTCGCATCGAGCGCCATCGTGCCGAGGTTCGATTTCCCCTTCACCGTGATGAGGCGAATGGGGACGGGCGAAGTCGCGCCGGCGCGAACGTCGAGATCGCCGACCGCGAGGGCAAGGAGGTAGCTCGGAACGGGGGGCGTGGGCGCAAACTCGAAGACCGTCGAAGTTCCCGCCTCCGCGTGACGAACTTCGGGCATGTTGGCGACGGCGAGCATCCCCTTGGGGACGGTGATTTTCATTTCCCACGGCACCTTGAAGCTCGGCTCGTCGAAACAGGGAAATGCACGGCGAGCGTCGGTCGCTTCGAACTGGGTGAAGGCGTAGGAACGCTCGCCCTCTTTCACGCGGTAGATGCCGTTCAGATCCTTGGAAAAGGGCGCGTCGTAGACGATTTCGAGGGTGGCTTGCCCCTTGGGGATCGGGCGCTCGAAACGAAGGACCAACTCGGTGGGGTCCTTGGCCCCTTCGGCGAGGCGCGAGGTCGCACTGGCGGCAATCGCGCCGCCGGCGATGAGCGCGGCCGCGCGGGTGACGGTCATGTCACGCGCGTGCAAGACGACGAACGACGTCGGCGCGGGCACATCGACCAGGATCTGCGCCGTCCCCGAAAAGCGCGGCTGATTGGGATCGACGTTGAGCGAAACCGCGTACCGCACCGGCGATGCAAAAGGCGGTAGGCGTCCGTCTTTCTGGGGCGGGGGGACGGCATCGGCCGCACCCAGAGTTGGCCCCGGGGGCGCCGCGACGTTGGCGGAAGGTGCGGCCGGCGTCGCACAGATGGGGGGCTCGGCGCCGCACGACGCGAGAGGCAGAGCCATCAACAGCAGAACCAGCGAGCGCATCTTCGCTCCTTAGCACTATTGCCGCAGATTTTCGCTACCCGATCGATCGCCGGAAGCTCTGCCATCCGGCCATTCCATCTGAACCGGACCAGGCCAATTGACAGGGGACAGCCGGGGGCACGAACGATCGGTCGAACGTCGACTTACCGGAGCACGAATTGCTTCATGAACGTCCAGCCCTCGCCACTCGCGGAGATGTCGGTCGTGTAAGGCATGCTGCTCGGACAAAACGGCGTCCCGGGCCAGCAGTGTCCTTCGCCCTCGGCCGTGCAGAGGGTGACCAGCGCGCCGGCCGTGCATTCCGACCAGGTCTGGCAGGTGACCGAACCCATCTGGTAGGTGGTGTCGGGACCCTTGGTGCAGCCGTTGCGCGTGGCCCAACGACGCATCATCTCGACGACGTTGACCCCTTCGGGGGAGAAGGCGTCCGTGTCGTAGGCGATCGTCATGTCGGCCGTGCCGTGGAAATGCATGACGGGAACGGGACGCGACGGCTGGCAGTTGGCGACGCCCATCTTGCCCGCGACCGGCACGATGGCGGCGAACAGATCGGCGGCCTCGCAGGCCAAACGGTAGGACATGAATCCGCCGTTGGACATCCCCGTCGCGTAGATGCGCTTGGAGTCGATGCACGCGGCCTTGGAAATCTCGGCCACGAGCGCACGCGCGAATCCGACGTCGTCCCGATCGGGCATTCCACCGTCGAAAGAAGTGCAGCAGCTTCCCGCCGCCCAGCTCTTGTCGGGGCTGGTCGGGTAGACGACGATGAAGCCGTGTTCATCGGAGACGGCGCTGCTGCCGCTGAAGATCTGCTGCTCGAGTCCATTCGAGCCGTACCCGTGCCAGTTGACGACGAGTGGCGTTCGCTTCATCCCGTCGTAATTCGACGGCTTGTGGACCAGGTAGCTGTATGGCACGCCCATGTGCGTGAGGTTGAAGGTGCCGTTATCGAGCGTGCTCCCTTCGCAGGGCCGGTCGTCAATGGAAGGGGCGTCGGCAGCGCCGTCACCCGTCGGCGTGGTGCCGGGCCCCGGTGTGCTGTCGCTGTCGCACCCGATAGCGGCAAACGCAAGAAAGAGGGAAGCCACGACGCCCAGCTTGTCTCGGCACATGATCACTCCATTCGGATTTTGATTCGCACCGTTCGAACCGCACACGTCATTTTCAGGTTACGTGCCTCGGCAGAGAACGACAAGCGCACGCATCGCTCGGCTGGCGCTTACATTCGTGTCATGTGGCGAGACGTGGGTCCTTCCGCTTGTTGAACCCACACGCGCCAACTGCTCCTGACTCGCCGTGCAGCGGCGCTCGATCCTACGTGGCAGTTGGCGCATCCGGCGGCGATCCGACGCTCGGCGCAGCTGAACCGCGAGCCAGCCGCGCGCGGACGCGCATCGCCAGCGCGCGCAGGAGAGGACGATAGATCCAGAGGAGTCCCGCCATGCAGAGAAGCCAACCCATGCCGAGTGGCCACGCGGCCCAGGCCGTCGCATAGACGAGCACCGGGCGGAAGGGGCGCTCGCGCGTGACGAGCTCACGCGTCGCGTAGACCGATCGTTCGTACTGCGGGAGTGTCAGGGCGACCGGCGTGACACCTTCGAGCACGCCGCCGGCGGCGTCCTGGGCCATGAAATTGCCGCGTCGAGCGTAGGCTTCTCCTTTGGTTTTCGTGCCGGTGGGGGCGTCGTCCATGGCCGCCCCGGCGCCCGACGCCGCCCCTTGCTCGCGCATTTCGGCCGAAACTTCGGCCGGCGCCGAGGCAGGCATGGGTTCGTGATGTTGCTTGGCGTCGGTGCCGGGTCGCATGACGACGCCGACCAGCGCGACGAGCAGAAGAAAGCCGCCGCCCATGACGACCAGGGCCACCGCAAGAAGCAATTTTTTGCCGGACAAGAGCCGTCCCAGCATCCAGAACAACGCGCCGAGCACGATGCAGCCGATCACCGCGACGAAGAGCGCTTCGGCGATGAACCAGAGTCCCGCCAGCACGACCGCCGCCAGAGCGCGGCGGAGCCATCCGCGCAGCGCAAGGCAGGCGACCAAGGCGGCGATGGCCAGGGCAACGAAGTCGCCCTGATCGAGAAACCATTCCGGCCGATCGCCGCCGAGAAACGCGAGGGGGTAAATGAGCGCGGGGAGGCCGAGCCGCACGCCGACGCGACTGGCCATGAGCGGATAGGTCGCCAGCGGAACGTCGATGCGACCGAAGAGTCCTCCGATTCCCGTTTGCGCGAGCGCCTGCAGGTGCACGCTGTGGCTGCCGGTACGAAGCGGCACCATGACCTCCTCCGCACCCTTCTCCTTGTGCATGATGCGTTCCGCCTTGCCGTCGGTGGCGAGGTAGATGGGGCGACCGTCGGGATCCATGAAGAGGTAGTCGATCCCGTTGTTCTCGTAGCCGAGCGTCTCGTCGGAGACGAGATCGCCCTTGCGCGTGAGCACCACCATGCGCTCGTGGGAGCGCACGACCGCCGCCAGAACATCGACGCTGCTGAGAGTCTGGATGGAGACATCCAGCTTTTGCCCGCGCTGGGCCAGGTAGAGACGTGACGTCGGAAGTTTACGGGGTATGGGAGACTCGGCGGAGTCGATCTGGCGGGCGTCTCCTTTGACGGTCACGCGATGCTCGGCGTCCGATTCGAAGAGCCACCATTCATAGGGCGATCGCTCGTCGGGCTGGAACGAACCCACGTGAGGCAGCGTTCCCGAAATGCGGATGTCGGCGCTGTGACCCGCCGTCGGCAGAAGGAGCGTGGTGCCATCGACGCGAAAGCCCCCCGCGCCGCTTACATCGAGAACGCGCTCCCCAAAGGCGAGGGGGAGACGCACCACGCCGAGATCGGCGCCGCTGCGCATGACGAGCTTGTACTCGAAGTCGATCTCGCGGCCGACGCGCACCGCGCGCGACAGCTGAAAGACCGTCGGCTCCGCGCTCGGTTGGCCGGTGATGGCGCGATCGAAATGGATGGTCACCCCCGTGAGCCCGCTGAGCCGCGCGCCTTCGACGCACCGGCCGTCGCTGAGGTCGGCCTCCAACGTGTTGAGGGGACCGGGGATGGAGAGAGCGCGATCTTCGTCGAGCGCGAGCGTGCCCTTGAGAACGAAGCGGCGCGACGTGGCTGCATAAAAATAGTGGGTGCCCTCGAATCCGATGGGGGCCGGTTTGCCGCTTTCCGTCGCTTGCTCGATGCGCACGTGCGCCGGTGAGCCAAAGAGCGGGACTGGAAAGGTGCCATCGACGAGGAGGTTGCCTTCCAGCTCGAACTTCAGGTTCCCGCTGTTGACCGATCCGCCGAGCCGCAGTCGGGTGAGAGCAAAGCATCGTTCGGAGCACGCCGCGCCCTTGCGCTTGGCGACCCACGTGCCCAGCGCTTCGAGCTGACTGACCCAGGAATCGGGGGGGGGCCTGGGGGGGCTCTCCGGGGCCTCCGCGTGAAGGCCTCGTGCAAAGAGGAGCACCGCCACGACGGCGCAAACGAACCAACGGGAGACACCTCGATCGGCGACTCTGCTCACGGCGCACCTCCGCTCAACTTAGGTAACACCACGGCGCGCCGGGCGTAAAGACGAGCTCGATCGGCGCAGGGGGTGGGCCAGGCCGCGTCCACGGCACTTCTTGGACCGCGGATCCCTTGAATAAAATCGCATGAGCCAATCACTCGCCTGGGGGCACTTACTCCTCGATGACGAACCGCAGGCTCGGCCGAAGAGCGTTCGCGTCGGCGCTTGCCGCGTCGTTCGTGGCAAGCTCGGTCGTGCGGGCGGCACCTCGCGCGCCGGGGACGCGCCCAGCCGACAAGGTCGCCAAGCGGCTCGCCATTTTCTTCACGCCCAACGGTACGGTCCACAAATATTGGCGCCCCACGGGAACGAGCGACAGTTTCTCGTTCAGCCCGGGGGGAATCTTGCAACCCCTTACGCCCCACGTCTCCGATCTCGTCATTTGCGACGGCATCGACTTCGCCGGTTTCGACAACCACGCGCCGGGGATGGCGGGGATGTTGACGGGCAACGGCGGACTCGGTTCGGCCACGCGCGGAATGTCGGTGGACCAATACGTCGCGGCCAACCTAGGAGCAGGCACGCGTTTCGATTCGCTGGAATTCGGAGTGCAGACGAGCGCGTGGGGCGGTCAGGTGCAGACTCGAATGTCGTACGCGAGCGGCGGCACCTTCGTCACCCCCGAAGATCGGCCGCGCAAGGCGTTCCAGCGCATGTTCGGAGACGTCACCGGTGCCGATCCCGCAGAGCTGGACAAGTTGGCACTGCGCAAGCGCAGCATCCTCGACGTGGTGAAGGGCGATCTGGCCGACCTCTATCCGCGGCTCGGTCGCGAGGAACAAATCAAGCTCGAGCAGCACCTCGACGCCCTCCGAAAAACCGAAAAGGGGATGACCGGCGTCGGGAACTGCTCGACGCCGTTATCCCCGGTCGAAATCGATCCCTACGCCAACGACAACTTTCCCGCGGTCGGGCGCGCGCAGATGGATCTGCTCGTGACGGCGCTGGCGTGCGGGCTCACGCGCGTTGCCTCCATCCAGTGGGCCCACACCGTCAGCCCTACGGTGTTTCGCTGGCTCGGCTTGACCGAAGGGCACCACGATCTGTCACACAAAGACGATTCCAACGCGCAAGGCGTGGCCGACTTCGTCACCGCCGAGCGCTGGCACGCCGAGCAATTCGCTTATCTGCTCAGCGCCCTCGGGACGCTCCCCGAACCGGGCGGAAGCGGCACCATGCTCGACAACACCGTTGTCCTCTGGGCCAAAGAGCTCGCCGACGGACGGCGCCACGACGGAAAATCGGTTCCCTTCATTTTAGCGGGAAAAGCGGGCGGCTATCTCAAGACCGGTCGCTATCTGAACTTCGGCGGCGCGCCGCACCAAAAGCTCTTGGTCTCGATATGCCAAGCGATGGGACTCACCAACCCGACCTTCGGCGATCCGAGCCACGGAACCGGACCTCTCGACGGGCTGGCGGCGTGAGCGCAAAAACCTGGGCTTGGGCGCGCGCCTCGCTTTGGGTGGCCGCGCTGACCGTCGGGGCGAGCGTGCTCGCCTGCGGGTCGACGACCGTGCCCGAAAGGTCGCCATCGGAGAAGGACGGCGGCCCTGCCGACGGCGGCCCAACGGTTTCTGTCGGTTGTCCCGACGATGTGCAGTACTTCCGCGACAGGATCTGGCCGACGCTTTCGGTGCAATGCATCGGCTGCCACAATGCCTCGGGACTCGCCAAGACGTCGCGATTGATCCTTCTGCGCGCCGACAACCAGGACACGTTGCCGCAAAACTTCGAGACGGTGCGCAAGTTGGCGCTGGAGAAGCAAGGCTCGACTTCGATCTTCGTGCTGCGACCCTCCGGCAAGTTTTCGACCGGTCATCCGGGCGGTACGATCTTCTCCGAAGGAAGCGCCACCTACGCCGATTTCCAAACGTTCACCGAGCGGGTCGCGGGGGATGGTTCCAACTGCGGGAACGGTGGTCCGCGACCATGTGGTGAGGGAACGGCCAACCTCGGTCCGCGGCAGCTGCGCCGGCTCACCCGGCTCGAGTACGACAACACCATCCACGACCTTTTTCAGGTCGACTCCGCCTGGGGCGCGTCTTTTCCGCCCGACGACGTCGTGGACGGGTTCGACGGCAACGCGGCAGCGCTCCGCGTCGGCCCGCTGCTCGCCGACAAGTACGGCGGTGCAGCCGACGAAATCGCGGCCGTCGTCGCTCGAGATCCGAGCAAGCTCGCTCCCTGTGCCGCGAACGGCGACGATGCCTGCGCCGCGACGCTCATCTCGGACGTCGGGGCACGTATCTTTCGGCGACCACTCACGACCGGCGAGTCGATGCGTTACCAGGCGCTCTACAAAATCGGCGCCGTGAGCGGATTTGCGGACGGCGTGAAGCTCGTCCTTGCGGCGATGCTGCAATCACCGACCTTCCTGTACCGTTCGGAGCTCGGCGTCCGTCAGAGCGACGGCACCTACGCCTTGACGCCCTACGAGATCGCGTCCGAGCTGTCGTATCTGTTCTGGGCGACGATCCCCGACGCCGAGCTTTCCGCCGCGGCGCGCGACGGAAGCCTCTCCAACGCCGTCACGATCGCGGCGCAAGCAAGGCGCCTGCTCGCGTCGCCGCGGAGCCGCTCCATGCTCGACCACTTCGCCGCGCAGTGGCTCGATCTCGATCGCCTGGCGCAGGTGGTGAAAGACGAGACCATTTACCCCGGATTCACCGCGCCGCTTCGCGCCGCGATGCGCGCCGAAACGCTGGCCCTCTTCGACTTCGTCGTCCATGCCGGCACGGGCAAGCTGCCCGAGCTCCTCACCGCGCCGTACTCCTTCGTGAACGACGATCTGGCGGCATTCTACGGCATCGATGCACCGCCGCCAGATGATGGCGGCGTGGCCGGTCTGCGCAAGGTCGGCGTCGCGTCTGCACACCGCGGCGGGTTGCTCACTCAAGGGAGCATCCTTGCCTCGCAGGCCAAACCAACGATGGCGAGCCCCATTCACCGGGGCAAACTCGTGCGCGAGCGGCTGCTTTGCCAAAACCCGACGCCCCCGCCCCCCGGCCTGAACGCGCAGCTCCCTCCCGTCGATCCCAAGCTCTCCAATCGAGAAAGATTCACGGCGCACGCGAAGAACGAGCCCTGCGCGAGCTGCCATCGCTTGATGGACCCCATCGGCTTCGCCTTCGAGGCCTTCGACGGCATCGGAAAGTACGTCGGCGCAGCGGACACGAGTGGCCAGATCGTCGACAGCCCGCACACCGACGCAACCTTCAATGGGCCCCTCGAGCTCGGGCAACTGCTCGCAGCGAGCAGCGATGTCGAACGCTGCTTTTCTTTGGAGTGGTTCCGCTACGCCAGCGGCTTGAAGGAAAATCAGGACCTCTCGTGTCTCATCGACGACGTCGCGGGTTCGTTCAGCCGTTCCGGCGCGAGCTTGCCCGACCTCTTCGTCGCCCTGACGCAGACGGCGCATTTCCGCCTGCGGCGCGGCAACCCCGACGGCGCGCCGTCCTTGCCCGGGATCGATGGCGGGGGCCCGACGCCGCCACCTCCGCCCACCGACGCCGGCGCGCCTCGCGATGCTGGCACTCCGACTTCGCCCGACGTGACGGTGAGCCGCAAGACCGATTCACAATGGGACAAGGGTTACTGCGACGCCGTGACCGTCACCAACCAAGGCATGAGCGGCGTCGACTGGGTGATCGTTCTCACCGTCGAGGGCACGATGAACCAGGTGTGGAACGCTGTCGCCACCGGAGCGACCGGGCCGGTGACGTTCCGTGGCGTCGACTTCAACAAACACCTCGAACCGGGACAGAGCAGCTCATTTGGATTTTGCGTCGCGCGATGACGAGCGGCGACGAACGAACGCCGTGCGCTGCGCGAGAAACTCGGCGGCTCACTGGCAGCGCCAGTAAGCGCTCTCGTCCCCCATGGGGCATCGCGTACCCACGCAACAATCGTGGTCTTCGGTGCAATGGGCGCATATACCGCCGCAGGCAGGGCTCGAGCAGCGAGGCGGGCCTAGCGTTCTTGGAGTGCACATCCCCGTGCAACATTCTTGGTCGGACGCGCAGCGGTCGTTGGCTTGACCGCTGCACATGTTGCCGCCAATGCCGCACGGGGACGCCGCCATGCAAACCCGACGGATCATGGTGTCGTCGAAGTCGCATTGACCCGAGCAGCATTCGGAATGCGTCGCACATACCTCGCCGACCACGCGGCACTCGTCGAGGAGCGCGCAACGCGTAAGGCCCCCGGTGCCTGGCGTGCATCGCGCCCCGCAACAGTCCTGATCCAGCGCGCAAAGCTCGCCGGCCGGCCGACACCGGGGCGGGGTAACACTCAGGCAACGTTTGCCTTGGCAATAGTTGCTGCAGCAATCGGCGTTGCTCTCGCAAGCGTTATCCGCGGGGGCACAAACGGGGTCGGCAGCGCACTTGCCCTCGCGGCAGGACAAAAAGCAGCACTCGCCCGCAATCGAACATGGAAAGCCGGGGGCGCGGCATCCCGTTGTCGGAGCGTCGTCGGTGGGAACATCCGAGATCGCCACGTCCAACATCGGAGTGTCCAGCTCGGGGCGATCGACGGTGCTCGGCGGGTCGACGGACACGTCGACCGACACGTCGACCGACGCGTCCACCGACGCGTCGACGAGCGTATCCTCGCTGACGTCGGTCGTGTCCGCGCCGACCGCGGCGTCGCGCGGGGTGAGCACGTTGATCGATTCGTTACCGCAGCCGAAGGACGTTGCGGCGGCCAGGGCGACGACGACGAACGGGAGGGGGCGATGGCCGGCCCTCGATATCGTGGTGGAATTCACGGGGTCAGAGACCCAAGGATAGCCCCAAGCTCGCCAGGACGGCCGCGCCATTCGTCGAGAGGACGGCATTGCCGGCGTCGGTGGCGGTGATGGCCATCGGCGACGCGCCGGCCAAAACCTCCGCGTCGAGGCCGAGGGAACGCGTCAGCGCGAGGCGTCCGCACGGGCCGGCCGCGACCACGAATCCAAGCGCGTTGCCGCTCGTCGCGTCGATGGTTCCGTTGCGGGCTTCGCCGCTGTAAGCAGCGCGCAGCAAATCTGCTCTTCCGACGAACGACAGGTTTGCCCGCGCGCCGCCCAGCACGAGGAGCTTGAGCGCGCCGCCGGCGACGAACGCGGAGCCTGCGACCGCGCCGTTCGTGGTGTCGCGACGGACGATGCGGCGCCATCCGCCGCGTATTTCGACTTCCAGTCGAGGTACCGCGCGAATGGCCCATCGCACGTCGGGCCCCACCTGCGTCTGTCCGCCGGCAAAGACTTCACCGGCCGCAGCTGCACCGAGGGTCGACCGAAAACCGCTTCCCGCTCCGGGCGATCGGGCACCTTGTTCGCCCGCGGCGGCGCTCGTCTCGCCTTCGCCGAATGGCGCACTCCCCGCCGAAATGATCGCCGTCTCACCGCTGGCCTGCGCTGCGGCCGGTCGAGGCGCCTGCTCCGGTGGCTTGGACGCCGTGGGGAACGTCTCTTCACCGGCTCCCGGAGAGGCCTTTGCTTCGCCCGCTGCCGCGCGCGCGGCTTCGGAGGGGACGGCGCGCGGCCAATTCGATCGCATCAATTCGTCGGCAGCGACGGCGAGGGCCAGCGACCATCCGTCGGCGGGAACGCCCGCGAGATTGACCTGCCGCACGCGCCCGGCTCCCTCGGAGGTGCTGCCTTCGTCTCGCGGCGGAACCGAAAAGCGCAGCGTCGGACGCAAGGCAGAAGGAGCGTCGATGACGAGCTCGGCATCGGCGCCGACGGGCGATGCCGAGCCGCCGCCGCTACGGCGTATCCCGGAATCGCGCTCGCTCCGTACGACGGCAACCTCGATGCCCCGCAGCCCGAGCTCGCGTTCCAGGTGCTTCACGAATCCATCGAACCAGGTTGGTGAGTCGCCGCTCGTGACGAGGACGACGCGCACGACCGGCCGCGCGTCGGTTGCATGACCGAGACGGGGCGCCGCCAGCGCGACCAAGAGCAGCGCGGCGACGAACGCTCTTCTCAGCGCGCGCCGCATTTGCCGGCGACCGCAACGGCATGCACGCTGCGCGCATGACGCGCGAGGAACTGTTCACGCGCGCGGGCGCAATCGGCCCCCCGTCCCAGAGCGGCGAAGGCGTCGACGATTCTCGCTTCCGCTTCCTCGCGAAAGGGGCCACGGGGAGCGAGCTTGACCGCGTCCTGAAGCGCGGCGAGCGCGCCCGACGGATCACCCAAGTGGTTGAGCCGCAGGCGCCCCAGCTCGAGCGCCGCCAGCGCGGCGTGCCCGTCGGTGCGGTGCCGCTGGCGCAGCAGGTCGAAGGCTTCGGCCGCGTCCTGCAAGCGCCCCTCCAGCTTGGCGAGGTTGCCCGTTTCGAAAAGCTCGCGCGCCGCCTTGACGTCGAGACCGCCGCGAGGTGCGTCACCGCCCCGGGCGCGCGTTTCCGAAGCATGCGTGGCGGTCCGCGCCGACCCCTCATCCCCCGCGCGGCCCACGGTGATTGCGCTCGCTGCAGTCGCTTTCTCGTCCGACGACGGGACGGACGTCCGGGCCGCAGGGTCGTTCGACGCGGGCGGGGGCACCGTTTCCGGCGGCCGATTGGACCACGACTCACCCGCGGTGAGGCGCCGCGGCTCCCGGTGCGACGGGTCGCGCAGTTCGACCTCCCCTTCCTCGACGCGCACCTCGATGCCCGGACGCGCATCGTCCCCGCGGACGACTTCGAAACGCGTGCCCCGATCGATCAGCTCGAAATCGGCGATGATCACCGAAAAACGCCGCGCCGGATCGTGCTTGACCTCGAAACGCGCTCGCCCCGCTTCGAGCCGCGTCGCCACATCGGTGGCCGTGGCGCGGTCGACGCGAAGTCTCCCTCCGGGAGCGACCGTCACCCGCGAGCCATCGGAAAAGGCGAGCTCTTGCCGCCCCTCGGGAAGGGACGCCACCACGAAGGCATCGCTTGCGGCCGGCGCCCGTCGCACGCCGAACACGACGAGCATGATCGTCATCGCCGTCGCCACCGCGCCGCCCATGGCGACCATCGGCCACGACGCGCGCGAGGGGCGCTCGAGGCGCGCGGAGATATGATCCCATTGACGCTGCAGTCGCCGCTCGGACAGCTCAGGAGTCACTTGGGCAGCCGCTCTCGTGTCTTTCATCGGACTGCTTTCCGGTGGCGCTCATCCACCCCGACGGGGCGGAGCGGGTGCACGACCCGTCCCTCTTCCGGTCCTTCGCCGCGAAACTTACCGAGCTTCTGCTCGCCCTCGGCGATGCGTCGTTTCACAGTGGCCGGCGATGCTCCCACCAGCGCTGCAATCTCGTCGATGCCGAGCCCCTCCACGCGCCGCAGCACCAGCGCCACGCGCTCACGAGCAGGAAGCGCCTCGATGCGGCCATAGAGGGCGCGCAGCTCCGCCGCCACATCGGGGGGCGCCGACGGGGACACCACGGCGTCGATCTCGACCCCCGCGTCGCGTCGACGCAGACCAAGCCGCGTCAGCAGACGGCGCCGGCGAATGACCTTCGAACTGGTGCGCACGACGATCGACGCCAGCCACGAGGCGAACGCCTGCGGCGCCTGAAGGCGATCGAGCGATCGCAGCGCCTCTACGAAACTGTCCTGCACCAGGTCGTCCACGTCCTCGTCGCGGCCGAGGAGGCGGAACGCGATTCCCGCCACCATGTTGGCATGGCGCCGGAACAGTGCCTCGCGCGCCCAGTCCTCTCCCGCCCGCGCCGCGACGACCAGCGCGGCATCCGTGGGTCCCGCCCCCGAACGGGTCGCGGCAACGGCGGGGGTAGGGGCAGGGGCACCCCTCGGTCCGAGGCGAAGAGCTGGCACCCCATGGAAGTACCACCGGACCCCTGCGACGGCTCATCTCCCATGCCGATCCACCCCCGGGCGTCCTCGCGCACACCACCGCGCGACGCCGCCTTGAAAATATTTCATAATAATTTCAGATGTTTGGGGAATAGATGGTCGAGGCCCCAGAGGACGCGACGCCCCTCAGAATCCGGCCTCGATTCCCACGCTTGGCAGGACGAGTGGGCCAGCGAAGCGCTCGACACAGACGCCGCCACAGTCGAGCCGCACGACTTCCCTGGTCGACGTCGCGTTCAGGAGCTCGCCGTTCACGGCCCACCAGCCGTTCTGCCCGAGCCGCCAGCGCTTCTCGATCCGCACATCCATGCGGAAGTACGGCGTGCCGCGTTGCTCGGTCGTAAAGTGCGGGGCCCCTTCCAGAAGGAGCGCCGGGACGCCCGAATAGAGCATCGACCGAAACCCGCCGCGAAACCCCCGGCCGAAGTCGTAGGTCAGCGCGAACTGCAAGACGTGGGGACGATCGAAACCGGACACCGTACGCCGCCGGCCACTCGTCTGCTCGGAGTGGGACAAGGTGTAGGAGAGAAAGCCTCCGAGCGCGCGGGAGAGGGGACGCGAGATGCCGATTTCGATGCCTGCTGCGGAGATGGTCGAGCGGCGATCGAGGACCGTGCGGTCGATGCTGAAATCGCGGGCGCCGCCGATGGGATCGAGGGCGTGGAAGTAGGCGGTGCGAAACCCAGTGGCCGAGGCCGTCACGTTCCCAGGAAGCTTCCATTTCACCCCCGAGCTGAAAAGCACGGCCTGCTGCAAGCCTCCGCTCAGATCGGCCACCTGGGCCCCCGGAACCTGGGCGGCAAAGTTCGGCCGCTGGTGGGCAACGCCGAGCGACGTTTCGATTTTGAAGTCGGGGTGAACGGCAAAGGTCGCCGTCACCCGCGGATCGACACCGAGCTTGGTAACCCCGCCCGCTGCATACAGGTCGGCGCGCAGACCGGACACCACGACGATGCCCGGAGCCGGCTCGATCTCGAGGCCGGTATACGCTCCCACGACCCCTTCCAGGCGCGCCGGAAAAAGGACGGAATAGTCGGTGAAGCTGAGATAGAGAGGGCTCGTGCGCAGCTCGAACTTGTCTCCGCGCGCGTCGATGCCGCCGCGGAGCTTGGCGCGCGGGCCGAGCGGCGTGGCGGCTTCCACGCGCAGCCGGAGCGACGTGTCGGAAACCTGGCTCTCGTTGTCTTCGGTGCCCCCCGTGCGATCGGCCCCCCCGGTGAGCGCAACGCGCAGGCTGGCGCCCGACGGGAGCTTGCGATCCCAGCGGAGATCGAGACGATGGAAGGAGACCCTGCCCCCCTGGTCCTGCACCGCAGTGCGGTCCGATCGAAAATAGTCGAACGCGCCGAAAGAAAAGAGACTGATGGTGTCGTGGGGGCCGAGCGTATAGCTGGTCTGCGCTTGGTAGTCCCAATAGCGAAGGTCGGCGTTGCTCAAAAGCGAGAGGACGACGCCCGTATACGAATAGCGCCCGGAAACGCGCGCACTGCCGCGTGAGCAGCCCGCAGGTGCGCCCGGCTCGCATTCCCCGAAGGGCACCTCGGCGAGGCCGCCCACGTCGATGATGCGGAGGTTTCCTTCCCCGCTGAAGCGCCGATCGAAGGGCCGCATGTTGGCCGCGACGATGGGACCCGCGAATCTGCCGTACTCGACGGGTGAAGCACCGCGGTAAAGATCGACGCTGTCGATGAGCCCGGGGTGGATGACCGAGGGCCCGAGAAAGGCGTGGTAGAGGAGCGGGACGTCGACGCCGTCGATGAAGAATCCGACGTTGGCGGGGGGGGCGCCGCGGATGAAGAAGCTGGGGACCCCGGATACGATGGGAACGACGCCCGGCTGCGATTCCACGGCGCGGATCGGATCGCCGAAACTTCCGGGCATATTGCGTGCCTCGCCCCGCGTCACGGTGACGGAGCCCGGAGCTTGCCGCTCGCCCCGAACGAGGACCTCGAACGGTTCGCCGGTGGCGGGTCGAACCGGAATGGGGGCGGCTCCGGGCGGGGGCGGCCCCTCCTCGGGGACAGACGGGCGAACAGGCTCTGAAGGATTCTGCAAAACGGGACCTAGCGTCTGTTTGGCTTCCGGCGCCGGTTCGAAGCGCACCGTGTACCGAATCCGCGCCGCGACGGGGTGCCCGGCTCGCCGCGCGGGCTCGAAGCGCCAGCGACGCACCGCCGCCATGGCAGCATCCTCGAACGGCGGCGAGCCTGCCACGACGCTGGCCTCGGTGACGTTTCCCTCGATGTTGATGGTGATCTCGAGCACCACCTCGGCCCGGCCCATGGCCCCTTCGGGGTACTCGACCGGCGTGTCACGCGCTCTCGGCAGTGTCGGCGCGTCCTTCGCGGCCGGCGGCGGCTCCTCGGGTGCGGCGCTCTCTTCGGGCGAAGCATTCGGCAGAGCCGGCGGAGGAGTCGACGATGTGTCTTGCGCGAGCGCGAGAACCGGCAAAGCTAGAAGGAACGCGCCGAGTACGGCGCCCACGAAGCGCGCCTTCACCCATCACCTCGGTCGAGCCAATCTTGACGCACCCGATTCCGCGTGGTCCCGTAGAGGTTGGTCGTGGCATGCACGGACTGAGTCACGGGAACGTAGCGCTCGCTCTCTGCCTTTTCGGACTCTCGCAGAGCGGATGTGACATCGTCCAGGGTTTTCGCGACGCGAGCGCCGCTGTCTTTCCGGAAGAGAAGACCTACTTCGATGCACCCGGGTTCCGCTTGGTTCGCGGCGGGTATCGAGAGATCGAGTTCGCCTCGGGTTCCAGCCTCTACCTGCTCGCCCGTCCGGCCGACCGGGAGGATCACTCCCTTCACGTCATGCGCTACGCCGACCCGCGCCCCTGCGTGTTGAACAACGTGCAAGCGCATCGTGCGGGGGCCGGTACTTTTGTCGACGCAACGACCATCGCCTACACCGAGGAGGGAACCGAGCAAGGGACGCTACGCTTTGCGGACGGCGACTGCCACACCTACGACATCTCCGTCCCCTCCAGCCGGATCCCCTTCTTCGAAACCCCGGAAGGTTTCCTCACCTACCACGGCCGGGATCTTTTCATCGTGAACCCCGTCACCGGAATGACCCGCACGATCGTCCCCGAATTCTCGCTCCTCACTGGGTTCTCCGCCTTTTACGTCATCGGCTCGAGGGGGCGTATCGGAGCCTTCACGACCGATTTCAAGGAGGTCGCCTGGTTCGGCGATGGTGTGGGCCCGAACGGCGCAGCTGGGTCCAGCTTCTTCTACGAAGATACCGCTGGTATCCACCGGCTCGTCGCGGCCAGCGCCGCCAGCGTGACCGACACGGTGATCGCTGCCGATGGCTGCAACCTCGCCATCACGCGCAATCTAGGCACCGCGGAAAATTGGGTCACCTATTTTTCCCCCTGCAGCGAAAAGAAGCTCGTCGTCTTCAGCGAGTCCGTGGGAAAAAGTTCCGTGCTCGACATCTCCGCCGACCCGGGCAACATGGTCTTCCTGCCAGAATTCCCGAGTCAGACAGGGGACCCCGCCGTCGACCGCTTCTTCGTCTTTTACCTCACCGAGGTCGACGGCAACGTCGGGCAGTTGATGATGCGCACACCGGACCGGAAGACGAAGGTCATCGGTCAGCGCGCGGCCTTCGAACGGCTCACCGTCCTTGCGGGCAAGGAAACGTATGGCTACGCCCTGGTCGAGGTCAACGGCGAGGTCGGCCGTTTCGTGCGCTGGGACGCCGACGGCTCGACACTCGGCATCGCGCAAGACGTGGCGCGCGGCCCCGGGGATCTCGTCGTGGACTTCAACGGCGAAACCGGCCAATTCGCCCTGCTTTCCGAGGAAGGGCTCAGCATCGTTTCCCGGCGCGTGCCCGCTTCTGATTTCAAGATCCGCGACGACAAGAACCGTTGGACCGCCATCATCGACGACTACCAAGATTCGATCGCGTCCCTCTACATCACCGAGAGCTCACTCGACTTCACCGAAGCAGCTCGTAAACCGGCTCCGCCCCCTTTGCGCACGCTCATCGCCCACGGCGTGCGCTGGGATTCGCGCACCCGATTCGTGCCCGCCCTGCCGGGCATTGCATTCTTCACCCACTACGATCCCGTTACCGACATCGGCCGGCTCGAATACCGCAACCTCGAGCTCCAATTCACGGCAACGGTCAGCGACGGCGTGTCCGCCTATCTGACGACTCCGGGAGGCCTCATCTACGCCGTCCCCTTCGGCGACAGCGCCGGCATCTGGGTTGTCCGTTCGCGCTAGCTGGCCTTTGCGTGCGGCCATTGCTTCGCCAGATCGAGGAACTTTCCGTGGGAACGCGGTAACCTACTGCCGCGATGGAGGTGGCGACGTGGTGGACGCTTTCGTTCGTGGTCTCACCACGGGATTCATCGTTGGCGCGCCGCTCGCGATCGGTTGTAGTGCGCAGGAAATGGCTCCTCCCGACGACAACGTCAACACCGGTGGGCAGCGTCCCTCGTCGACGGATAGCTCGGCCGATGGAGCCAGCGAGCGAGTCGGCGTGGGCGGACAAGCCGGCGGAGACGGGCAGCCCGAGGGCGGTGGACGGGGCGACAGCAGCGACAGCTCCGCCGCCGACGCGCCCGCGGTGGTCCCCGAACTTCTCGTGTTTTCGAGAACGACGGGATTCCGGCACCCGTCAATTGTCCAGGGCATCGCGGCGCTGAGCCTCCTCGGCATGCAACGAGGGTGGGGCGTGACCGCGACCGAAGACCCGACCCAGTTCACCGATCAGGGTCTTTTGCGTTTCAACGTGGTCGTGTTCTTGAGCACCACCGGGGACGTGCTCGACACCGTCCAGCAGGCGGCATTCGAGCGTTTCATTCAGCGAGGCAACGGTTATGTCGGGGTTCACTCGGCGTCCGACACCGAATACGACTGGCCGTGGTACGGAGAGCTCGTCGGCGCCTACTTCCGGACTCACCCCGCGATCCAGTCTGCAGAGCTCCACGTCGAAGGCGCGCATCCTTCGACGCTCGGGCTTCCCGCCACCTGGACGCGAACCGACGAATGGTACGGTTTTCGCGATAACCCGCGCAGCCGAGTGACCGTAGTGATCTCGCTCGACGAATCGACTTACGCGCCAGAAGACAGTGCGATGGGCGACCATCCCATCGCCTGGTACCACGAGCACGACGGTGGGCGGGCCTTTTACACGGGGCTCGGACATACCGAGGCGAGCTTCTCCGAGCCGCTCTTTCTCGACCATCTGGCGGGTGCGATCGAATGGGCAGCGCGTCGCTGAGTCGGGGTTGCTCTCACACGAGCACCCAGCGGGACGTCGGGGCATCGACCGGTCCTGCCGGATGCACGCGTCCTTCACTGGCCAACCACTCGAGTGAAGCGAGTGCCGAACGCGCCGCCAGCACGTGCACCATGGGCGGCACGTCGGCGTAAACTTCCGCCACGAGATCGAGGAGCTCGCGCGGACCGCGGCTGAGGGCCGCCGCCAGCGCTTCGGCGCGCGCGCGGCGATGCATGACGTACTCCTCCAGCTTTTCCAGCGCGTGCTGCGTCGGTAGACCGTGGGCGGGATAGAGCGTGCGCGGTCGAAGCTCCTTCAGGCGCTCGAGCGATCGAAAATACTGACCGAGATCACCCTCCGGGGGGTCGATGATGATCGTCGACAGTGTCGATACCATATCGCCGCAAATCAGCGCCCCCGAGCGCTCGTCGTGGAAACAGAGATGCCCGCGCGCGTGCCCCGGTGTGAAGATGGCACGAAGGCTGATGGAGAGCGGGCCGGCGAGGGCGAGTATCGCGCCGTCTTCGATCACCTCACGCGCCACGCTGGCATCGACGGCAACGCGATCGAGCGTCCGCGCGTGCCCGAGGAGCGGCACGCCGAGATGCTGTGCCGCGGCGACCGCACCGCCGATGTGATCCTCGTGATGATGCGTGAGCACGACAGCGCGCGGCTTGTGTCCCTCGCTGCGCAGTTCGTCGAGGAGTCGATGCAGCCTCGATTGTTCGTCGGCGTAAGGTGAACCGGGATCGATGACGATGAACTCCCCCGTGCCGACGATATAGACGTTGGTGTGCTGGGCCGGCGGGAGGGTCGGTGTCACCACCGGAAACATCACGATGCCGCGTTGGAAATCGATGCGCGTGGCTACCTGCTCGTTATCGCGATGGCCACCGGTCGCGATGGCGCGACCGAGCTCGTCCCAATCGGCGCCGTCTCTGTCCGAAGAAGGGCTCGCCATTCGCGGACGCGACGAAGCCTGGCTCCCCTCCTCGAGCTTGTTCCAAGCGGCGAGCGTGCAGGCGATGTGCGACTGCGGTGGATGCAAAAGGACGTCCCCTTGCTCCCAGCGCAGAACCAAGGTGGCGGGGTCGATCCACTCGCCCGAAGTGAGCTCCCCCGGCCATACTTGCGGATCGTCCTCCGGCGATGCTTCGACCACGAAGATATGAGCATCGAAGCGCGTGGGGACGAAGTGCGGCGTGACCCATCGTCCTGCACGGTGAAAGCGGGCGCGGTCGACGGCGAGGCCCTGCTCGTCGAGAAATCGCTGGAAACCAGCCGCCGCGGCTCCACGCTGACAAAGCGCACGCCGCGCTTGATCGCGCGCGCTGGCCGGGACCTGGGTGACGTCGGTCACCGTCAAGACGCCCGATTCCTCGAATAGCTCGCGCGCCGCGCATTGAACGAAAGCCTGGTCGTCGCCGGAATCGCCGTCGGCGGGATCGAGACCGCCTCCGAGAAGCGCCACGAACCCGCCGAACATCTTGAGCTCGCGGGCGCGACGTACGATGAAGAGTTCCAGCGGGCCATCCGCTCCCGCTGCACCGCGGCGCCGGACGAGCACCACGATCGCAGCCAATCGGACGGAGTGCTCGAGGGGGACTGGCCTTTCACCGAAAGGGTGCTCGCTCATCGGCGGCTCGCGTTCGATGGGGCCATGGCGCCCGTGTACCACCATCTCGGGCCCGTAGCGAACGACGTAGGGATGAGATAGAACGCGTTCCATCAGGCCACTGGCCTCCGGAGAAACGCCGATGGACGCGACGCGACGCCCTCCCAACCTCGATCACCCCATGGTGCCGAAGCTGATGCGCCTCTACTCCCACGCCCATGTGTGGGTTTACCAAAAGACGGGAGGACGACTCGGAAACAAGTGGCGCATCGGTGCAGCGTTTCCACGCGGCGTCCCCATCCTCCTCCTTACGACCATCGGCCGAAAATCGGGCCAGCCCAAGACGACGCCGCTCCTTTTCCTCGAAGATGGTGAGCGCGTCGTCATCGTCGGCTCGCAGGGGGGCATGGCGAAGGACCCCCAGTGGTTCTTGAACCTGACGCAGAACACCGAGGTCACGGTGCAGGTCGGCACGCGGGTACGGAAGATGCGGGCCCGGGTGGCCAATCCCGAAGAGCGCGCCGCGCTCTGGCCGCGCCTCGTGGCGCTCTACGCGGACTTCGCGACCTACCAAGCGTGGACCGACCGCGAGATCCCGGTCGTCATCCTCGAACCGATGCTTGGATGATGATTGACGACACTCTTCGTCCAGCGATACCGTCGGCCCAACATGAGCAAAAT
Organism: Polyangiaceae bacterium; assembly: GCA_035318465.1. Lineage (GTDB taxonomy): Bacteria > Myxococcota_A > Polyangia > Polyangiales > Polyangiaceae > DASWDH01. Next base: position 8,912 of record DATHES010000188.1, on the reverse strand, counting down.
CACGACGTTCGTCGGGCTCCTCGCATCGGGCGCAGCGTTGTCATTCGGCTCGATCGGCTGTGACAAGGGGCCGCCGCCGCAGGGAAGGCCGCGCGCCACGCCCGCCGAAGGGGCACTGCTCACGCCTCCTCCCGGCAGCAAAGCCACCTTCTACAAATTCGGCCCCCCCGATTCGAAGATCGCCTTCACGGGCGCCAAGGTGACGAAGAAACACGAGGGTTCGTTCCGCTCCTTCGAAGGGACGATCGGCCTCGTCAACCACGAGCCGCTGATGAGCGCCGTGCAAGTGAACATCGATCTCACCAGCCTGACCATCGACCCGGAGAAGCTGGCCGGACATTTGAAGAGCGCCGACTTCTTCGACGTCGCGAAGTTCCCGAAGGCGACCTTCAGCTCGACCACCATTCGGCCGGGCGGCGCGCCTTCCACCTACAACGTGACCGGTAAGCTCGATCTCCACGGCGTGACCAAGCCGCTCACTTTTCCTGCGACGATCAAGCTTGCTTCCGGCAAAGTGGAGGCGGAGGGGGAATTCACCATCAACCGCAAGGACCACGGCATCGTCTATCCCGGCATGCCCGATGACCTCATCCGCGACGACGTGTCCATCAAGCTGACGATTCGCGCCGAGCCTGCCCAAGCGGAACCCAAGACGGAAGGAACATCGGCGGTCGACGCGCAAACCGCGAATTGACGCCGACCGGCATGCACCTTCTTTTGCTGATCGTCGCGGCATTCGTGGCAGGATTCATCAACTCCATCGCCGGCGGAGGGACGCTGCTCACGTTTCCCAGTTTGCTCGCCGCGCACGTGACGCCGGTCGCCGCCAATGCCACCAGCACGGTGGCCCTGGTACCGGGTTCGTTCGCCGCGTTCTGGGGCTACCGGCGCTCGGGCAGCGACGACCGCGGCGACACGGTGTGGTTCGCGGTGCCGAGCGTGCTCGGTGGCGTCCTCGGGGCGCTCCTGGTCGTCAAGAGCGGCGACCGCGTGTTCAGCCGTCTCGTGCCCTGGCTCTTGTTCGGCGCGGTGGGCCTTTTCATGGCGCAGGAACCGCTGCGACGCTGGAGTGCGCGTCGCTCGCTCGCGCCGCGCCCCGCGCGTCCAACCCTGCGGGTACGCCTGGCCGCTGCCGCAGTGCAGCTCTTGATCGCCGTCTACGGTGGGTTCTTCGGCGCCGGGATCGGCATCCTCATGCTCGCCACCATGGGCTTCATGGGGCAGAGCGACATCCACCAGATGAACCGTCTCAAGAACATTTCCGCCGTTGCCATCAACGGCGTGGCCGGGCTCACCTTCGCCTTGAGCGGCCAGGTGCGATGGTCGCTCGCCTTGATCATGATGGTTTCGGCGATGGCGGGAGGGTACCTGTCGGCGGGCGTCGCCCAGAAGGTCGGTCCGGTCTGGGTCCGCCGTGCCATCGTCGTCATCGGAATGGGAATCGGCGTTTATACGCTGGTCAAGCCGCTCTAGCCCCGGCTCTGGCATCAAACCGGCACGATGTCGACATGAACCGTCGCCGCCACGGCGAGTGGGCCGAGGTCGTCGGCGTCCGACGTGAGGATCGTGTCGCCGGCCGCCCGATCGCGAATCCGTAGAGGGACCCCGCTCCTCCCTGCGACCGCGCCCGTTCAGTCCGCGCCGCCCAGTTTGCCCGGTGGATCGAAGAGGCCGTAGGTGAGGCCCGCTTGGTAGAGGTAGTCCGGCACCGTCTTGTAGGCGCGTAGATCGTGGGCGTAGTGGTTCTGGTTGATGAGCACCTGGACGCAGCCAGCGTCGAGGTTCTGATCGCAATCGGGGATCGGCGTGAGGGTGTCGCCGGCGGGGGATAGATTGCGAATGGCGGGATCGGCGAGCACGATGGGCGATCCATCGGGGTGACGAAGGACCATCGCTCGGCCGTACGTATTGAACCCGGCCGGAGAATTGGCCGTAGCGGGGTGGCTGGCCACGTCGAGCTTGTAACCGCGCGACGTGAGCTCGTTCGCGTACTCGAGGACGCGGGCGGCGATGCCTTTTTCGACCAGCTTGCCGCCTTGGCATCCGTTCTTGGCGTCGCCATAGAGGCACTCTTTGCCGAAGGAACGCGCGTAGTAGAGCTGCCCGGACGTGGGGTCCTGCCATTCGACGCGCCCTTCGAACTCCGGCTTGGTGTTCACTCCGAGGGGATAGAGACGCATCATGTCGGTCCAGTTCGTTTTCTCGTTGGCCTTGATGTGCATCACCGTCCACACGATGAGAAACTTCTGAACTTCCCAACCGATCTGGGGATCGATCGCCACCGAGTTGGGCGGCAGGAGTGGATCGAACGCGCCGTCGCCGGCGTAGTTGGTGCAAGCGTTGCGGCCCCCGCTGGGAAAGCACGTTTCCGGACCACCACGCGGCCAGAAACTCGGCCATCCGAGCGGTGACGCGGGATAGCGGTTGGCGAGAGGATCGCGGCTCGTGTCGGCTCGCGTGTCGAGCACGGGCAGACCGTTGGCATCGGCCGCCACACGCGGCGCCAGGAGCGAACGATCGCCCGTCAGAGCATTGGCGATGAGGCGCCGGAATCCTTCGCCGAGGACGTCGGCCACGCCCACGGCGCGAAAACGCGAATCGTAGAAATCGCGACGCGATTCGCTGATGAAACGATCCTCCGATTCGGCCAGCAGCGTGGCGATGTTGATCTTGTCGTAATAGGAACCAGCGTTCTGTACGTAATCGATGCGAAACTCCCCCGCGCCGTCGGGCAGCCGATTTTCCAGGGGATGGCCGCCAAAGCCGACGTCGCGCAGGTAACCGGTGCTCCCGTTGGGAATGATCACGTTCCTGCGCGGGACGTTGATGGGGCCGCTCGAACCGAAGTCGTCCGGATCGGTGAGCGAATGCAGCACGGGATCATTGAATTCGAGCGCCCGCAAAGCATGCTCACCGGGCTCCGGCCGGCCGAGCTCGCGCGTGAAATGGTCGAAGGCCACCGTGGCCGCGATCATGTTGTCGTGCACGACGTCCTTGACGATGATGGGCCATACCGAGTCGAAGGCGTACCCTTGGTTCGTCGACAAGTCGTCGTAGATGGACGCGAGAAAGCCCATGCCGCCGGCGATGGCCTGGAGCTTGGCGTTGTAACGATCGAAAGAGCGATCCACCGCGCCGCGCACCGAGAAGGTGGTGCGGTCGCGCCGGTAATTGTCGAAGATGTGCCTGTTTTCCTGGGTGGAGATGATGTACTGCACCTGCTCGTAGGGGTCGGCCCCGTTGTCGTGACGGAAGACGGAGACGTTGCCGATGTCGGCCCAAGTGTCGGTGCCGAACGTGTACGGAACCCGCAGTCGGCTCGTGGGCGGGTCGACGCTCGGGCTCCCGCGGTACGGGGTGTCGTTGTTTTCCGGGCCGGTCGGCAGGCGCAGCTGCGTGTACGGCACGTAGTCGACCGGCTGCTGCCGGCACTTGGTCGGCTGACCGTCGACGGATACGACGTGCCCATCCAAAACGGGATGCCATTTGCCGCGCGTTGGCTCGGGCCAATCGGCGGGCGGCGCGGCGGTCACCGGGCGGCAGTCGCTGATGACTTTGTAGTTGTTCTGCAGCTGCGAATAGTTGAATTCTTCGACGCCGGTGGCGGTGGTCGAGCGAAGGCCGTAGCGGATCCCGAGCAGACCGCCGAAGCTGTCCGTCGCCGCGGTGATACCGGTGCCGATGGACGTTCGCGCCCGGTAGTCGGTGCTCGCATAGACCGAGACCACGTCGCCGTAGAAAAAGCGCGTCGACGCAAAATCGGTCACGCCGAGGCCGATCATGTCCTGCGCGGGGTCCCCGGCGTAGTCCATGACCGACGATTGCATCCACATGGTGATGAGCTGGGACTGCTCTTCCTCGGTCAAGGGGTCCCAGTAGCGAGGTCCCACACACGTCGATCCGTCGGCCACCGCGTCGGTGCACGGGGTTTTCACGGCGCCATTCTTGGTACGAAGCTGCCAATACTGCGGCCGATAAAAGAGCGGCGCCGAGCTGCTCACGAAGTTGTGGCGCAGCCCGATGGAATGACCCATCTCGTGGGCCATGATGGCGTAGTGGTATTGCTGCTGCACGTAGTGGAACATCCGCTCGTTACGCGCTTGTCGGTCGGTCACCGATTCGCCCCCGGTGGGGGGAAACTTCTGGCGCAGGATGTCGGCCAGGCCGCTGAGCGACGTCGGTTCGGGGGCCTCGTTGACGATGCACGCCCCGCGCGCGGCGAGCGCATTGTCACGCGCTTGGCGAACGCGCGCCCAAAGGCGCGGTTGGTTGATCGTCAGCGGTGAAGTGTTGGCCACGTCGAGAGCTCCTCCGACACCGCTCTTACCCGCCAACTGCAGAACGGCCGGGTTGACGAGCTGCGCCTCGACGGCGCTCCCCCGCCCGCGGTTCAAGGTGGCCTTCAGCTTGGCGGTGCTGGGCGAAGCAACGTCGCTGCGCGCCTGCACGTCGAGGGCCCGGGCCTTTCCCGCTGCTTCGAACTTCCGGACTTCGGGAAGCCGCGCGCCGCGCGTCAAGGCGTCGAAGGCAGTGGGGTCGAGCTTCGTCCCCCCGGCCAGGCGCGCCACGATTTCCGAATTCGAATAGAGCGGCAGTCCCGCCCCGGAACCGAGTCGCGAAGCGCCGGCCCAATCGCGCACGTACGCGCCATTCGTAATCTGCTCGGTCGTGAGCTCGCCGTTGACGTAGCGAACGAGATCGACGAGCTGCTGGGCGGCAAGGTCGGTCACGTGGGTCCACACGTTCATCGAGCCGGCCACCTTTTCGCCGGTCAACGGATCGTTGCCGTCCACCATGATGCCCCACGGGCTCTGCGTTTGCGGCCGCTCGACGTTCTGCACGATGTTGTAACGAAGATCGCCGGGCCGCGCGACGAGGCCCGGTTTGCCGCATGCCGCGTGATCGCCGTCGACGACGGGGTTGTGACAAAGCACGACGATGGGGTCCATGGCGGCGACGGCGCCGATGGCGAGCGCGCTCGGTTCGTCGGGCACACCCCGCTCTTCGCCGACGGCCGAACCCTCCGCTCGCGCCAGCGCGACGCACGACGGGGCCGCGAACCCGTCCTTGCGACGGCAAACGTCGACGGCGCGCGTGATGCGGACCGCCTCGTCGATGTCCTCTTGCTGACCGGTCCACATCGCGAACTGGGCGTTGCATTCGTCGCCGCCGCCGAGCCGGCGACACTCGGTGAGCCGCGCCGTCTGCACGGCCGTCTTCAGGGCGAGATCCCACTCCAGGACCGCCCAGTTGGTCGCCTCGAAGAGCGTCGTGTCGCCCGCGATGTACCAAGGGATCGTCTTGGGCTTGCGTTGCCGATACGGAAGGGCGCACTTCTGCGTGAATACGTCGCAGTGGGCACCGACACCCGCGCCGGCACACTCATCGGCGGTGCCGTCACCGTCGTCGTCGCGGTTGGGGTCGGCGGCGGGGTTCCCCGTGGCATCCTCCGTCGTCTGCTTGGTCGCGCACGAAATCGGGCCGGTCATCTTGTCGGAATCGGCGTAGTAGTGACTGCGCTCCCAAATGTCGTAACGCGCCAGAAAGCGCATCCAGTCGCGGTCGAGGATGCCGTAATTGCGCGCGTAGCTGCGGCGGTAGTCGAAATTGAACCCGCCCATGACCTGGAAGCGGATCCCATCGTGGTCGGTCGGCTCGTAGTCGCTCGCCCCCACCCGGCGGTACGATTCGCGGATGGTGATTTCGATGGGGCCGCAGTTGCCCCAAGGCTCGGTACCGCCTTCGAAATAGCTGGAGAGCATGCACGCCGGATATTGTTCGGCGCCCGCGTCGAGCCCGGAAAGATCGACGATCTGCGGCGTAGCGTAAGCCTTGTTGGTGACGTCGAAGTAGCCTGCTTGGTCGTCGAAGTGAGGCGCGTCGGGGTGCTGGGGGTCGAGCACGGTGTAAGCGAAAGCGTCGTATTTGACGCCCCCGATGACGCCGAGCGACGCCAGGGTGTCGAAGTCGTACGAGTCGGTGACGAGGTTCTTCGACCAGTCGACGCGGAAGTGCGCGCGCTCGTACCATGGCCGGTCGTTCGTATTCTCGACGACGATGTTGAGCTCCTCGCCCGTCTGGGGGTTGTAGTCGCGCCGGATGTCGAAATGGCTTTCGATCTCGTAGCTTGCGACGATCTGCCCGTCGTTGGACATTTTTCGCTCGACGCCGTCGTACGCATTGCCCTTTCCGTCGGTGGCCTTGATGCGTTCGTAGGCAAGACGCGCGTTGAGCGTTTTTTCCGTGATTTCCCAGCGAATACGCGACACGGGCTGCGCGTACGTCGCCGTGAACAGCCCGCTCCAGCCCGCGCCGTAGCCGACGTCGACGACAGTCCCCCGCTTGAAGAATTCCGGGTCGTCGTCAGCGCTCAGCAATTTTGGGCCGACGAAGAACGACTTGGCCAGCGCATCGGCCTGCACGCGGTTGATGGGGTCACGCTCTTCTGCGCACCCACCACCCACAGCAAGCAGACTGACGAAGGCGGCCGTGACGACGAAACCGCGAGGAGCGAGCCATGGCGCGGCTCTCGCTCGAAGCCGCAAATTCGAGTTGTTTCGCATGATGCCTAGCCTATCCGTATAACGTGTCTGGCGCGGCGCGGCTAGAGACGGCGTCCCGTCGAACCCATCGCCCCCCCGTGGCGCGACGTTCATAACTATGTTATAACGCCGCGATGATCAAACGCCTCCAAGCCGTAGGCAACAGCTCGGGGATCATCATCGACAAGCCGGTGCTGGAGCTCCTTCGGATCACCCCCGATACGGAGCTGGAGATCTCGACCGACGGCGAGCGCCTTATCATCACGCCCGTCCGGGCGGAGAGTGACCGACGACGTAAATTCGCGCGAGCCGAGAAACGGACGCTCGCCTCCCACGAACGCGGCTTCCGCAAGTTGGCAAAGTAGAGGGAGCGCTTATTCCCCGCGCCGGCCCGCCGCTCCGGCGTCGCCCGCCCCGCCCTCATCGCCGCCGCCCGCGCCTGGCCCCGCGTCCCCTACCCGCGGATCACCGGAGGCTACGACGAGCAGCCAATACTCCGCGCAGCTGTCGTTCTTCACGCGAATGTATCGATCGTTCTTCAGCTGGATCTCCGCCGAGTTTCCGGCGGCGGCGGAGAGGGTGCTGCGGTCGGTCTGATCGGTCGTTCCGACGCCCACTTCCGCGAACGACCAGTAGAGCTGCACCAGGATCGGCTCGAAGCCGAGGTGGTGATAGATGTCGTACCGTCGACCGCCGGGGAAATGCAGTAGTTTGCCGTGGGACTCCGATGAAAAGTAATACCCGTTGACCGTGGTGCCATCTTCGTGGGCGCTAGGCACATTGCCCTCGTCGCTGGTGTCACAAGTGGCGCCGCAGCCGATGGCCCCCGCACCGGCGGTGAGCACGACGAGAAGGTACGCGAAGTTTCGCCCCATGGATCGGGCGAGCAGTACCACGCCCCGCCCGCATCATCTAGATGGCGATGGCGCGCCGCGCCGCCCGCTACCGGCCGTGCTGCGCCGGACCGCGCCGTCCCCGTACCCGGCGCCGGTGCCGCCGGCCACGCGTCGCCAATTCAGCATCGATTTGGCGCCTTTCCCGAGGCGATGACGCGATCGTGACAAGGTCGTTGTTGACAACGCGTGTCACGCCCAGCATAATGCGAAAAACGAACGGTCGTTCTATTTTTTTCACCTACCCTGACAGCGCGCCATGATGTTCCAGCACCATGCGTAAAGGCGAACAAACCCGAGCTGCAATCGTAGAAGCCGCCCTCGAACTCGCGGGGCGCGACGGATTGGAGGGACTCACCATCGGCCTCGTTGCCGATCGCATGAGGATGTCCAAGAGCGGTGTCTTCGCGCATTTCGGTTCGCGCGAGGAGCTGCAGATTGCCGTCCTCAAAGAATACGAGAAACGCTTCGTGGAGGACGTTCTCCTTCCCAGCTTGAACGAACCGCGCGGCCTGCCCCGGCTGGAGGCGATGTACGGTCGGTGGATCGATCGCATCAGCGTCGAGATCTCGAGCGGCTGCATCTACGTCTCCGGCGCCGCCGAATACGACGATCGCCCGGGACCCATCCGCGACGAGCTGGTCGGCATGATCCGCTCCTGGCAAGCGGAGCTCGTGCGCGCCATCAAGCAGGCCATCGAAGTGGGTCACCTGCGCGCCGAGACCGACCCCATGCAACTCGTCTTCGTGCTCCAGGGTTTCGTTCTCTCCGTGCACTTCAACACCCGACTCATGCACAACAAGGACAGCGTCACCCGGGCCCGCTCCGGGTTCTCTCAACTCGTCAATGCCTACCGAGCGCCTGCGCAGAGCTCCATTCGGCTAGCGCCACGCAATCGGAATCTCTGAAGGAGAATTTTCCACCATGGGACAGTACATTGCCCCGCGACGCGACATGCAGTTCGTGTTGCACGAGCTGCTCGACGTAGAAGGCGAGTTCAAGGCCCTGCCACCGTTTGCCGAAATCGGCACCGATGTCGTGGACCAGGTCCTCGAGCAAGCCGCCAAGTTCACCGGTGAGGTGCTCTTTCCTTTGAACCAGAGCGGCGACCACGAAGGGTGTCATTTCAAAGACGGCGAGGTAACGACCCCCAAGGGCTTCAAGGAGGCGTACGCGCGCTTCTGCGAAGCGGGTTGGCCCGCGCTCTCCTCCGATACGGACTACGGCGGCCAGGGTCTCCCCCACACCGTGCAGTACGTCGTGCAGGAGATGCTGAACTCCGCCAACCAGGCCTTCACGATGTACCCGGGCCTCGCTCACGGCGCGTACGAAGCGATCCATGCCCACGGCACCGACGAACAGAAGCAGACGTATCTCCCCAAGCTCGTCTCCGGAGAATGGTGCGGCACGATGTGCCTGACCGAGCCGCACGCTGGCACCGATCTCGGCCTGCTCCGTACCAAGGCCGAGCCGAACG
>DATHES010000187.1:0-37308 GCA_035318465.1 Polyangiaceae bacterium | reverse complement strand
GCCGTCAGGGCCCGTGTTGTTCACGGTCAGCGGCGTGAAGGGGCCTAAGGCGCCGTAATCGGCGACCGCCGGCACGGTCATGCTGCATCCCGCCGGCCGGGACCCGTCCATGCCGCCCTCCGCGGCGCCGCCCGTGTCGGGCCCACCGTCGGTACTCCCGGCGCCACTGCCTGCACCGCCTTCCGTGTTCCCGCCTTCGGTGCCGGAGCCGCCGTCGGTGCGCGCGCCGCCGGTGCCGGAACCCCCCGCGGTACTCCCACCTCCGGTGCCGAGGCCGCTGTCGAGCTTGATCCCGCCCATGCCGGCACCACCTCCCGTCGTGGTGCCTCCCGGTCCCGTGCCGCCGGCACCCGCGGCGCCGACACCTGCCATCCCTCCGCCGGCCGGCGGATTCGAACCACCTCCCGCAGAGCTTCCTCCCGCTCCGCCCCGTCCTGCCGTGTCGTCCGCTGACCCATCTGCTCCGCGCAGGTTCTCGTACGAGCTGCACGCGCTCGACATGCCCACCACGGCTCCCGCGAGAACGGCCAGCCGATAGACAGCCCGCCCCCTTTGTCCCGTCATGAACAGACGTGCGATCGTCTGGTTCTTCTCGACCATCGCGACACCTCGCCGGCCATCACCGCGCTTGACGGCGCGGCGGTGGATGACCGGCCGATTCCGTCAACTCACGCGACGATACGCTGTGGCGAAGGGTTGCCAATCCCCGCATCCGCCGATTCGATTCCCCGGAGGCGCCAGATCGAGGCTGCGCCGGCGGCGTCAAAATCGATGGGGCTTGCTCGTTGATAGGTAGCTTAGAGGTAGCTCTCGTATCCCGGTTGCCACATGTTCGATTGGACGAGCTGCAGCACGTCGCTCGGGCGCGGAATCGCGGCGAGTCCGTCGTCGAACGCGACCTCTGCCACCGCAGCGCCGATCACCGCCGAGACCTCGCGGATGCGCTTCATGGCGGGATAAATGCAGCCCGCCTCCAGATCGCTCTCCAGCACCGTCGAGGCGAGCGCGCGCGCGGCCCGCGCAAACATCGCGTCGGTCACGCGAGAAGCTTCGGAGGCGATGACACCTAGCCCCACGCCTGCGAAAACGTAAGCGTTGTTGGCCTGGCCCGCGATCATCACCTTGGCTCCGACCGAGCACGGAGGAAAAGGGCTTCCGCTGGCGAAGATAGCCTGCCCTCGTGACCAGCCGTACGCCTCTTCGGCCGTGCACTCGGATTTCGACGTCGGGTTGGAGAGCGCGAAGATGATGGGCCGCTCGTTGAGGCGGGCCATCGTCTCGATCACCTCGCGGTCGAAGGACTTGGGCGTGGTCGACACGCCGACGATGACCGTCGGCTTGACGGCGCGAAGCGCGCCGATGAAGTCGCCGGCGTACGGGAACTCATGGGCATAAGGCAGCTTGTGCTCGGCGAGATGATCTCGCCCTTTGACCACCAGGCCCCGCGTATCGACGAACCAGCAGCGCCGGCGCGCATCTTCGAGCGGGGTGCCCTCCTCGACCATCGCCGAAACGATGAGGTCCGCGATCCCCACCCCGGCTTCTCCCGCGCCGAGGAAAAGGATGGTCTGCTGGGCCAGCGATTTTCGAGTGATGCGCAGCGCGCTGTAAAGACCAGCCAGGGTCACGGCGGCGGTGCCCTGGATGTCGTCGTTGAACGTTCGAACCCGGTCGCGCCACTGGGCGAGCAGGCGGAACGCATTGGTGTTGCCGAAATCCTCGAACTGGATGAGCGCCCGCGGCATCACCTGACTGACGGCCGAGAGAAACTCCCCCACGAAGTCGTCATACGCCCCATCGCGCGCCCGACGCTGGCGCAGCCCCAAATAAAGGGGGTCGTTCAGGCATTCCTCGTTTTCAGTTCCCACGTCGAGCATCACCGGCAGCACCTTGGCCGGGTGAATGCCGGCACAGGCCGTGTAGATAGAGAGCTTTCCGACCGGGATGCCCATGCCTCCGATGCCTTGATCGCCGAGACCGAGGATGCGCTCGCCGTCCGTCACCACGATGACCCGCACGTCGGGGCGTTCCCAGTTCTGGAGAACGTCCGCGATATGGCCGCGATCCTTGATGGACACGTAGAGCCCGCGCCGTTGGCGGAAGAGGTGACTCCATTGCTGGCAGGCCAACCCGACCGTCGGCGTATAGACAATCGGCATCATCTCGTCGATGTTCTCGACGAGCAGTCGGTAGAAGAGCGTCTCGTTGCGGTCCTGCAAGGCGCAGAGGTGGACGTAGCGCTCGAGGTCGGTCTGTTTGCCGCGGAAGTTCTCGAGCGCGCGCGCCATCTGCTCGCTGATCGTGTGCACGTGGGGTGGCAAGAGCCCGTTCAGCCGGTAGGCGCTACGCTCGGCCAGGGTGAATGCCGTCCCCTTGTTCAGAAGAGGATCATGGAGCAGCGCGGACCCGACGGGGAAAGTGCCTTCCTTGAAAACGCCTTCCTTGAAATGCCTCGTATGATTCATCGGTGCCCTCGGGATGCAACGCGCGTCATGTTGCGCCGCGCCCATGTTGCAACCAAACGGTGGCACCGTCGGGCAAATCGTGAGCAAGTCTGTGTGGGCAACACAACTTGACAATCACAACTTCACAACTTGACAAAACTGACAAGACCGCCGCGCCAAGGGCGCGGCGGTCATGTCATGGCCGAAGACGCGGCATCCTTCCTCTCGAGAGGATGCCGATCAGATCAGCGCACTCGACCTCAGTAGGCCGCTTTGCGCCAGACCGTGATGACGTTGTTGTTGCCGTTGCAGCCCTTGAAGCCGCTCTGAGCGTCGGGACCAGAGGGCGTGGTGCAGTGGTCTACGCACTGCCCGTTGGCGCCCCAAGGATCGGTGTAAGGCGCTCCTGAGACGTTCGCGCCGATGCGGCCAGCGACCTGGGCCGCCGCGATGTTGCGACCGCCACAGTAGTTGGCCGTGGGCGGGCTCGTGAAGATGTTGCCGAAGAATGCGCCTTCCTGATTCGGATAGGTCGAGCTGCGGCCCCATCCGATCTGGGCGTGCTTCTGGGGGTCGGCGACCAGCCAGATGGCCAGGTTGGTGCCGGTCGTGTTGACGTGCGCCAACATGCATGCGCTCACCCAGCGCTGACAATCAGTGTCGCACGAACCCTTTTCCCACCCGGGCCCGACGCCGAGGGACCCTTGGTAGGTGTAGGATTTCCCGGTCTGGTCCTTTTTCGTGATCGACTTGCCAGCGGGCAAGGCGCATTTGACGAGGTACGAGAGCGTCGTCCGGCCGGCGGTGGACGCCATCAAACCAACGCCGTCTTTGAGACCGTTCATGGTCGAGAGGCCATTCATGGTCGAGAGACCGTTCATGGTCGAGAGGCCGTTCATGGTCGAGAGACCGTTGATCGTGCTGAGGCCATTCGTCGTGACGCAGGCTTGCGCACTGGTTTCGACATCCGTCTCCGGCGACTCGGTCCCATCCGCGTCAGCGACTTCGCCCATACAGCCGAGCACACCTGTCGTCAGACCTACTGCTACCAATGCGATGCTTCGTGAGAGTTTCAATTTTTCTTTCAGTGGCCTTTGCCCCGCATCGAACATTCGCTGCGGTGCTCGGGTCACGTGTATCTGGTTGTTTCGTCGACGGTCTCGTCGCAGGCTTCTTAAAGCAAGAACGTGGCCCAACCCGATTCCATCGCAACGCAATGATTCTTGGTCAGATGCAACCGTGAGGAGCCCTCGATCTGTTGCGTGCCGCGCCACAGGTGTTGCATCCAGCTTCGACGAAACGCACGTCCCCCCACAGCAAGCGGCCCCTGCAAAATGAGCGGCGACGCGACGTGAGAGGAGGAGCGCCGATGCGGGCGAGGAGATGCCTGTCTGTTCAATTGGGGGCTCTGTAGTCGCAATGCGCAGGTGTCGACGCTTACGGTACTTCGAAGCGGAACACCTGATGGCTGCCGCCGCTGCACGTATAAAACTGGTAGGCAGCGCCGTCGGCCGTGCTCTGGAGAGCGACTTCGACGCAATTGCCGCCGCTTGGATTGACGATATTGTAGTTCCCGTTGACGGGCTGCAGCGTGTACGACTGCGTCGCTCCGCTGTTGCAGGCGCGGATGTCGAGCTTGGCACTATTGCCGGTGCCGCTGGCCGAGACGCACTTGCCACTGCTCTGGTTGACAATGCGGTACGTCGCGCCGCCGAGCGATTCGAAGCGGAAGACTTGGCCGGTGACGGCAGCACAAGTCAATTGGTAGATCCGGGTTCCGTCGGCGGTTCCGTTGGCGTCGACGCCCATGCATTTGTTGCTGTGCGTGGCGATGATTCGGACGGCTGCTACCCCAATGGGGTCGATTCCGCCGTCGCGAGAGCCGCCGGAGCCGTCCGCGTCTCCCCTGCCTCCGACGTCGCCGCTGCTCGCGTCGGCGTCTGCTGCGCCTGTTCCGCCGGCTCCCGCGTCGGCGTCCCTGCCGGCGTCCTTGGCTCCTGCGCCGCCCGCGTCGATCCCTGCTTCGCTTCCACCCCCGTCCGGCGCGGTGGCGCCGCCAGACCCAGTCGCGCCGCTGGAACCGCCTGCACCGCCAGAGCCTGTCGTGCCGCCGGAACCTGTTGCGCCGCCAGAACCTGTTGCGCCGCCAGAACCCGTTGCGCCGCCAGAGCCTGTTGTGCCGCCAGAGCCGGTTGTGCCGCCAGAGCCGGTCATGCCGCCAGAGCCGGTTGCGCCGCCGGAACCGCCTGCACCGCCAGTGCCTGTCGTGCCGCCAGAGCCGGTTGTGCCGCCAGACCCGCTCGCACTGCCGGAGCCTGCTGATCCGCTCGGCCCTCCATCGCGATTCGTGCCGCTCGACCCGCCTGTGTTGGCACCAGAGGCGCCTCTGCCAGAGGCGCCTGCGGTGGATCCCGCGGGCCCTAGACCGGCGCCTGCCTCGCCGCTACCCGTGCCACCCGATCCGCCTTGAGCGTGCGGCTCGTCCGGCGACGAACCTTCGTAAACAGAGCAGCCGAGTGACCCCACGAGGGCGGTAAGGAAAAGGAGTCTGCGCATGGTTCGATCTCGCTCGGGGTGAAAACACCCGCTATGCGCACGCGCCGACCCGCAGAGCACCCAGTCTCATCATGCTGTCGAGAAACCACGCGACGGTCAAGCGCTGCTACGCGATTCAACCGGGTGAAACCTCGAACGGCGCTCGTCTACCCTGCCGCACCATGTGTGCTATCGGGGGTGAGCGGCCTTCCTCTCGTCGCTCCGATCACCAGAGAGGGGGACGCCTCGATGCGGTACGGCCGCACCGGTCGTGGGACATCCGATACGAAGATAAGAAGGTTCTCCGCGGCTTTGCCCATTGATGGCTAGGAACCCTTCACGGTGTCCGGGTCAATTTTTCGAAATTCCAAGTAGCCATTTCCGGAAGGATGTCAGTATGGCGCTCCACACGACGCCGCATTCGAAAGCCCCCTCCGTGCGTTCTCTGCCGGCCGCCCTGGCTCGGTCCCGTCGAAGAAGTGTCGCCGCGGGGGCGCTCCTGCTCTTGTTGCCGACCCTCGCGCACGCGGACCAGTTCGTCCTGTTCGACGCGACGTTTTCGTACACGTGGGACGATGCGATGAACTCCAAGCCGTCGAAGTCGCACTATTACGTGAACGAGGGCAACTGGCTCAACAAGGCGCGTCCGATCAATTGGATGGCCCCCATCAACTACCGCGACGGCAAGGTTCACATCCGCGCCGAAGTGCTGGAGAAACCTGCAGGCGATCAGTCGGCGGGTTGGGCGCTCTGCTACGTCGCCAACATGGGCGACTATGGCTGCCCTTACACCGATTACTACACCAAGACCGGCGTCTATGAACGCGACGTCGACATGCACAGTTTCTTCAACAACACCACGATCCAGTGGGACCAAGGCGTCAAGCAGGTCGACCTCGTCTACACCATCGATGGCAGCGGCTCGGGTCACATCACGAACTTCCCCGAGAAGAAGGATCTCACGACGCCCACCAAAGTCCGCATCACGATGGTGCAGGTCTCCAGCGGCGGGACGTACGATCCGGGTTGGATCGGACAGTCCGATGGCGGGCCACCCAACGACGGTGGATCGATCAAGGACGGCGCTGTGCGAGATGGCGCGGAGGCCGGGACCCTGCCTGACGTCAACGGCGGGAGCGGAGGAGCGGGAGGACGCGCGGGAAGCAGCGGCAGTGGCGGAACGGGAGCAACGACCGGAAGCGGCGGGACGACCGGAGGCGCAGGAGCGACGGGAAGCGGAGGAACGACGGGTGGCGGCGGGACGACCGGAGGCGGAGGAATCACCGGGAGCGGAGGAACGGCCGGCCAGGCGGGGAACAACGGTTCGGGCGGTTCGCCCGGTGGCGCCGGGTCCGGCAATGGGTCCACCGATGCCGGGGGGGCCCCGGGCACGGACGGTTCGAGCGGTCCGACAGCGGGATCCGAAGCGGAGTCGATGGGCTGCCATTGCTCCGTCGGTCGCGGTTCGCGCCCGCGGATCGCGACGAGTGCAGCGCTCGTGGTCTTGTCGCTCCTCGTAGCGAGCCGCCGGCGTGGCCGTTTTCGGCGTCCACTCCGCGGTGCGCGCTTGCATCGCGCCTGAAACATGTTCTACTTTCCGGAAGTCGGATGTATTTTGCCTTTACCGAAGAGCAGGAGGAGCTGCGTCGAAACGCGCGGCGCCTGCTAGAAACGGCCTCCACCACACGCGACGTTCGCGCGGCGATGGCCACCGTGCGCGGGTACGACGAGAAGCTCTGGCGGCGCCTCGGAGAGGAGCTCGGGCTCACGTCGCTCGCCATCCCCGAGGCTTACGGTGGAGCCGGGCTCGGCTTCGTCGAGCTTGCGGCGGTGATGGAAGAGATGGGACGCGCGCTGCTCTGCGGGCCGTTCTTCGCGACGGTGTGCCTGGCGGCGAGCGCCGTGCTCACGGGCGGCACCGAGGAGCAGAAGCGCGAGCTCTTGCCAGGCATCGCCGCCGGTCGAACCACGGCCACCGTCGCGTTTGCGCCCCCGAGCGGACGCTGGGACGCGCCCGGGAGCGGGATGACGTACGCCGCGCGCGACGGGGGATACGAGCTCTCGGGCACGAGCGCCTTCGTGATCGACGGCCACAGCGCCGATCTCGTCCTCGTCGCCGCGCGACCCGCGTCGTCGCCGTCCGACGGTGGTCCCGCCATTTTCGTCGTCCCCGGGGCGACGCCCGGGCTCGAGCGCCGCGCGCGGACGACCATGGACCTGACGCGCAAGCAAGCGGAGTTGACGCTGCGCCAGGTGCGTCTACCCGCGTCGGCGTTGCTCGGCGCGGCCGAAAGCGGCGAGCGAACGCTCGCTCGCGCGCTCGATCTCGCCAAGGTCGCCCTCGCCGCCGAGCAAGTCGGCGGAGCGCAGCGTTGCCTCGACATGTCTCTCGACTACGCCAAGACGCGGCTCCAGTTCGGCCGTCCCATCGGCTCGTTTCAAGCCATCAAGCACAAGCTCGCCGACATGTTCGTGGAGCTCGAGTCGGCGCGATCCGCGAGCTACTACGCCGCTTGGGTCGCAGCGCACAGCCATGAAGAGCTGCCGTCGGCGGCGGCCTTGGCCAAGGCCTACTGCTCGGATGCCTATTTTCATTTGGCGGCGGAGTGCATCCAGATCCACGGCGGCGTGGGGTTCACGTGGGAGCACGACGCGCACCTCTTTTTCAAGCGCGCGAAGTCGTCGGAGACGTTGTTCGGCGATGCGGCGTTCCACCGCGCCGTCGTCGCGCGCCAAATGGGCCTTTGACATGGATCTTCGATTTTCTCAGGAAGAAGAGTCGTTCCGTCAAGAGGTGCGCGCCTTTCTCGCCGACCGGCTGCGCAGTGAGTACGCCGAGCTGGTGGGACGCGGAGGCCCGGGCGACGAACACGAGCTCTTCGAAGAGCGCGTGGCCTGGGAGCGCATGCTCGGTCGCGACGGTTGGGCTTGTATCGGCTGGCCCAAGGACTACGGTGGGCGCGGCGCTTCACTCACCGAACAGGTCATCTTCTACGAGGAGTACGCGCGCGCCCGGGCACCAGGGCGGCTCGGTCACATCGGCGAGGGGCTGCTCGGACCGACCCTCATCGCCTTCGGAACCGAAGCCCAAAAGCGGCGCTACTTACCCCCCATCGTGCGCTGCGAGGAGCTGTGGTGCCAGGGATACTCCGAGCCGAACGCGGGCAGCGACCTGGCCAACGTGCAGACCCGTGCCGACCTCGTCTCCGGGCAATGGATCATCACCGGGCAGAAGATCTGGACCTCGCTCGCCGCGCGCGCCGATTGGTGTTTCGCCCTCTGCCGTACCGATCCGGCCGCGCCCAAACACAAAGGCCTCTCGTATTTGCTGGTCCCCATGCGACAGAAGGGGATCGAGGTGCGACCCATCTCGCAGATGAACGGCGGCTCCGAGTTCAGCGAGGTCTTCTTCGACGGAGCGCGTACTCCCGCCGAAAACGTGGTGGGAGAGGTCAACGGCGGCTGGCGCGTCGCCATGGGCACTCTCGCGTTCGAGCGCGGAGCGTCGACGCTCGGCCAGCAGTTCGCCTTCGAAAACGAGTTCGACCAGATCATCGCCGTCGCCAAGGCCAACGGAGCCGCCCAAGACCCCATTTTGCGCGACCGGTTGGCCCGGGCGCGCATCGGACTCACCGTGATGCGCCTCAATGCGCTGCGCACGCTGAGTCTCATGCAAGACGGCGAGCTTCGGCGCGAGGCCATGATAGCGAAGATCTATTGGGCCACCTGGCATCGCGATCTCGGCAAGCTTGCCATGGACGTGCTCGGTGCGGCGTCGGAGATCGGCGAGTCGGAACCTTATGGTCTGACGTCGCTGCAGCGCATGTTCCTCTTTTCCCGCGCCGACACCATCTATGCTGGCTCGAACCAGATCCAGCGCAACATCATCGCCGAGCGGGCACTCGGCTTGCCCCCCGAACCGCGTTCGGGCAAGGGGTGAGGATGAGCGTCACGCCGCCCCCTTACGTCAAGGCACACCAACTGCTCGAGGGCAAGGTGGTGGTCGTCACCGCCGCGGCCGGCACCGGCATCGGCTATGCGGCAGCCAAGCGTTGCGCCGAGGAAGGCGCCATCGTCGTCATCAGCGACATCCATCCGCGGCGTCTCGGCGAAGCCGCCGAGCGCTTGGAAGTGGTGATGGGGAGGCGACCGCTGGCGTTGACATGCAACGTGACAGTAGAAGGCGATGTCGAGCAGCTCTTTCAGCGGACGTCGAGCGAGCTCGGTCATGTCGATGCCCTCATCAACAACGCCGGTCTCGGCGGGACGGCGCCGCTCATCGACATGACCGACGAGCAGTGGCACACGGTCCTCGACGTCACGTTGACCGGCACTTTTCGCTGCACGCGTGCCGCCCTGCGGCACATGACCAAGCGCGGCTCGGGCTCGATCGTCAACAACGCGTCCGTGCTCGGGTGGCGCGCGCAAGCCGGGCAAGCGCACTACGCGGCCGCCAAGGCGGGCGTGATGGCGCTCACGCGTTGCGCCGCTATCGAAGCCGCTCCGAGCGGCGTGCGCGTCAACGCCGTCGCGCCCAGCCTCGCCATGCACCCGTTCTTGGAAAAAGTCACCAGCAAGGAGCTACTCGCCGAGCTGACGCAGCGCGAGGCGTTCGGGCGCGCTGCCGAGCCGTGGGAGGTCGCCAACGTGATGGTCTTTCTCGCCAGCGACTACGCCTCGTACATGACGGGCGAGATCGTTTCGGTGAGCAGCCAGCACGCCTGAGGACAAGGAGCATCGATGGCCGATTTTTCTGCGCAAGGTGCCGAGGGGGCGGCTTTCGAGCTGTTCGTCGAGCACGGCAAGATCCGCGAGTTTGCCCTGGCAACGCGGGCCACTCACCCCAGCCACTTCCGCGGCGATCTCCAAGTTTCGCCAGCGACGTTCCTCACGACGATCCTTTTTTGGCAAGAGCTCACCGAGGGCGCCAACCCCTGGTCCAAGGTGAAACTCGATCCGGTGCGGGGGCTGCATGCGGAGCAGGAGTACGTCTTTTACGGCCCGCCCCCCGCGGCCGGGACGCGTCTGCAGTGCCGCTCGCGCATCGAATCGGTTTACGAAAAAGAAGGGCGTCGCGGCGGCAAGCTCACTTTCGCCGTCATGGTCACCGAGTTTCGCGATGCCTCCGGCAAGCTCGTCGCCGAGGCGCGACTCACCGGCGTGGAAACCGAGAAACCGCCGTCGGAGGCATGACATGAGCGTGCGCTTTCAGGACCTCGACGACACCAACGTTCCCCCGGCGCGCGTGGTGGGGCCGGTGACGCGCACCGATTTCGTGCGCTACCAGGGCGCCTCCGGTGACATGAACCCCATCCACCACGACGAGGAATTCGCCAAGAAGGCGGGTTACCCCGCGCCGTTGGCAGTCGGCATGTTCCAGGCTGGCGTCCTCAACGCTTGGGCCACCGATTGGCTCGGCCCGGAGAACGTGCGACGCACGCGGATTCGCTGGAAGGAGCAGGTGTGGCCGGGTGACGTCCTCACCATGAGCGGCAAGATCGCGCGCAAATATCAGGAGGAGGGCCAAGACAAGGTCGACCTCGAGCTCGTGTGCACGCGGCAAACGGGGGGCGTCGCCGTGCAAGCCTGGATGACGTTCGTCGTTCCCAAAGGGTGACCCGTCGCGACGGTGAGATCGCCGACCTCGCCGCCGTCGTCGGTCCTTGGCTCAGGGAGCCGTGGTGCCAGCGCGCGTGCCTGAAGTTGGGGGTCGGTCGCCGTTGACCCACGGCTAGCGTGCCATGGCTCATAACGCCTTGAAATGCCGATATAAAAAGGCCACGTCGGCGCTCGACGGTTCAAGGTTTCGAGCCGGCGGCCGTTCGTACGCGTGCCACGGGGATGCACGGAGATTCGGGAAAACGTTGGAGAATACGCAAAAGCTGAACGTCATCCGCGCCGACGGCACTTGGGTGCTCGAGGCCCGTGGCGGCGCAGAAGATGCGATCTCCGACGACGTTCGCGCCAAGGTCGAGGAATGGCTTTCGACCGGCAAACTCCACCTGCCGGTCATGCCGGAGGCATCCGCACTTCTCTTGGCCATGACGAGCAACGAGGATTGCACCATCCAGGACCTTAGCGACGTCGTGCAACGTGACCCGCTTCTGGCGGCGCACATGCTTCGTATCGCCAACTCCGCCCTCTACGCCCCGAGTTACCCCGCTTCCTCGCTCCGTCTGGCCATCGCGCGTCTCGGAATTCGCGAGCTGCGACGAGTTGCCATCAGCATCGCTTGTCAGGAGCGCGTGTTCCGGCTCCGCGGCTGGGAAGCGGAAATGGAGGAGCTCTTCGCGCATTCGCTCGGCACGGCGCTCTACGCGAGCGACATCGCCAAGCTCGTTCGCGCGACCGAAGAGGAAGCGTTCCTCGCCGGCCTCCTGCACGATGTCGGTCACGCCGTCGTGCTGCAGGGGCTATGCGAGCTGGAGAAGACGCAGCACCTCTTGCTCCCGCGGTCGGCGATGAAGCGGCTCGCCGAAGTGCATCACACCCGCGTCGGCAGTCGCCTCGTCGAGCAGTGGGGCCTCTCCCCGCGATTGGCCGAGGTCATCGCCCGCCACCACGAAGCCGTGAAAAAGCCGACCGCGAGCCTGGCCATCGTGCACCTGGCCGATACGCTCTGCTACGGCGATCCGCACAAGCTCGAGACCCTCGAGCAAGACGAAGTCATCGCCGCCTTGGGGCTCGATACGGCACAGCTCGAAGAGCTCATCGGCAAGCGGCGCCAAATCGTCGCCCTGGCCGCGGCGCTGATGTAGCGGGGGCCTCGGCGTCAGGTCGCTTCGGTCGGTCGCGAGTCACCGTCGGCGGCAGCGGCCATGGCGATGCCCGGCTCGGGCACGAGATCGAGCCGCTCTTGCCGCGACTCGGTCGCGTCTGCACCCGGGTCGCTCGGGCTCGGGCTGGCGGGCATCGCTGGTGGCTCGACCACGGCGCTATCTGGAATGGCAACCGGCGGAAGGGCGATCAGCGCGGCGACCGCGAGGGCATCGAACTCTGGCGAGCTCGGTACTGTCCTCGATTCGTCGCCGAGCGATCCTGCGACGAGGAAAACCGCATCCTCGCTCGTCTGAGGCTCGGGACTCGAGGGCAGGGCCGTCGACGGGACGGACGCGGTGGGGTCGGGCCAGGTCACGCGGCTCGACGAGACGGCACTGGAAATGGGTGCCGCAGGCTCCGGCCAACTGCCGCCCTGCACCATGACGGATTCGGTGGGCTGTGCCGGCGGCTCGGCCGGAGCTGCGGCCGGGGCGGCAACCATGGCCGGATCCGACGACGACTCGACGACGTCGATCGTCCATTCAGGGGCCGGCGGAATCTGGCTCTCGAGATGGGTCATCGATTCGTCGGTGAGACCGAGCTTGGCGAGCAAGCGCGTGGCTGCGAGTCGGGCGGTGACCCAGGATGGGCGACGATCGAGACGAAATGCCAGAACGAGCGCGTCGCGGTAACGCGCAAGCGCGTCTTCGGGACGATTGAGTCCCTCCAGCAGCTCGCCGATGCGAAGCAGGGCCTCGAGGCGACGGCCGTAGTCGTGCTCACCGAGCAGCGTCAGCGCCTTTTCGTAATAGCTGAGCTCGCGTTTGACGACGTTGTGCGCGCGCGCGCGGCCCGCCGCTTCCAGGTAAGCGCGCGCGGCCCAGTCGGCGATGCCGGACTTCTCGCGCTGTTCGGCGAGCATTTCGAGGTATTGCTCGTGCGTGCGGATCTCCTGTTTGCTGTCGAGCCAATCGGCGAGCAGGCGGTGCCACTTGCGAGCATCGGCAGGGCTCGTCAGCGCGGAAATGCGCTCCCGCTCCAGGCGATGACGGAAGACGTACTCCTCGTCGCCCGGGAACGTCGAATCCGGCAGACGCATGACATAGTCGCGCTCCATCAAGCGCTGCAGCCGGTCGGTGATATCGAGACGACTCTCGTCGTCCTCCTCGTTCCAGAGGACGGGGGGCTCGCGGTCGGCGCGATCGAGCACGACCAACCCGCCGAACCAAAAGACGCCTCCGATGAGCGCCGCTCGCTGCAGAAGGAGACGGTCAGCGGGGGCGAGCTCGTCGATGCGAGCTTGCAGCGCCGACTCGGGGGCGGAGGGAGGCGGCGGTAAGGTGCCCTGGTCGCGGTAGTAGCGTGCAGTCTCCTCGATGCGCCCCGGATTGCCTCCGGTCACCTCGCGGGCCTGCTCCACGACGTGCATCGGCGTGAGCCCGCCCGGGCTGAGCAGCGTACCGATGAGCGCCGCCGTATCGACTTCGCCGAGCGGTTCCAGGTGCAGCACCGAATAGCGCGCGCTCTGCGGCTGTACTTCGGGCCGCGCCAAGAGCTCCGGCCGCGCGGCGCAAATGAACATCACCGGACCGCGCAGGTTCTCGACCAGGAAATGGAGCATGTCGATGGTCTGCTCGTGCGCGAGATGCAGATCGTCGAGCACCAGACAAAGCGGTCCCTGGGCGGCGTCGATCTCGAGCAGACTTTTCAGGATGGCGCGCTTCGGCATCGATGAATCGAGCGCGACGTCGTCGAGCGCTTTGGTGATCGGGCTGTCGGGGAACTCGAGTCCGATCAGGCTCCCCAGCACGTGTAAAACGTCGCCCACTTTGCGGTCGTCGAGCAATGTCGCAACCTGCGAGCGCACGCCGAGCTTCGCCTCTTCGGGACCAAGGGCGTCGACCACGTCGAAACGCCGTAGAAGCAGTTGCGTGAAGCACGACCAGGGCGACTCGGTATCGACCGCAATCGACCGAAACACCCGAATCGGATCGTCGTCGGTGGGACGAAGAACGGCCCGAACCAGCTCGTCGATGAGACGCGTCTTCCCGATCCCTGCCGCACCCACGACCGTCACGCAGCGACATTCCTTGGTCGATCGAACGATCTCCGCGACCCTCTTCAGATTCTCGAGCGCGGGTGCTCGTCCGAAGAAAGGCGGGGGATGGTTCGGGTGCTGCATCCGGGCACCGAAGGGAACCTCGATGCCCCCGGTCAGCGTCTTTAGTTCTGGGCGCATGGTTTCGCATGCTTGGCCCAAGCGTGGGCGCCGTCAAGTCGTCCGGCGACCGATGTCGAGCGCCCCAGGAGAAACGCTACAATTTCAGTTCTTTTGGCGATGAAGCCGCGCCGTGTCATTCGCGCCCCGTTCAGCGCGACGAACACGCCACTCGGTGCTCGTTAGAAAGCTGCACTGAAAAATCGCAACGGGGGCGTCATTGACGGACGCGGCCGTCCCGCGGACCCTTTTCGTCGGCACACCGTCCCTGCGCGCTGGCGCGCGTGCGGACGTTACTTCTCGATGGCGTGGCAGCCGAAGCAACCGAACCCGAGATGGGTTTTCTGATCATACGGCTGCGTGTTGAGGAGCTCGGCCATGGTGGGGAGCACCTTCGACATCATGAACTTGGTGATCTCCGGTTTCTTGTCCATGTGCTTTTTGAACCCACCTTCCGGAGAGAGCTTGGGAAGGTCGGGATTCGGCATTTTGAAGGAACCATCCTTCGCGCCAGCGCCGTGGCAAGTCAAGCAGGTGACATGTTCGAACTCTTTGGGATCGAACGCAGTGAACGTCTCCTTCATCTTGGGAAGGACGACCTTCTTCATGTAGGCCATGCGCTGGTCACGATTCAGGTCGCTCCACTTGCCCGAAGGAGGGGGGGCGTTGTCGTCGGCAGAACCGACCGGACTCGGCGCCGGCGTCGATGCCGGCGCGGAGCTGCTCCCTCCACAGGCGAGCACGAGTGGGAAGGCCCAGACGGCGCGACGAATCGATGCGATGCCCATTGGCGTTTCTCGTTTCTCCGGTCGACTCTTTAGTAAGTGGCTCGGGGCCAGCGGTCGCGAGCGGCGGCATCCTACACGTTCTTCTCGCAAGGGCGCTACCTTCGTCACGCGGGCCGACGTCGGTTCCGGGGACACGGGCGCAGGGTGCGACCGAACCTCAACGCTTCTGATCTTCGCCGCGATGGCGGAAGAGTCCGGGGCCTATCCACAGGCGCTCGCGCCGTTCGTCGAGTAGCTCGTCGTAACGCCGCTGTTGCTCCGGGCGGAGCACGCTGCGGATGGCGGTATCGACCCGCGCCTTTTGATCCCGCAGCGGTTCACCGCAGCGTTCGAACATTTGCCGACCCAGGTCGCGCACATCATCGCGATCCTTCGTCAGGATGGCGCGGATGCGCTGCTCCTGGTCGGTATCGAGATCGAGCTTGCGGGTGAGGATGCGCAGGCGGCGCGACTCGGGCCCGCGCCCATCGTCCCGCAAGATGGCGGCGTGCTTCTGCGCGATGTACGCGAAGGCCGCGCCCCCTCCGCAGGCGACACCGACGGCAAACGCCGCTGCCAGCACGACGTAGCCGTAGACCCGCCGGCTTACCATTCGAGCTCCACCGTTTCGTCGGCGTAAACGGAGAGAGCGTCGTCGAACGCCTGGTCGCTCTCCACGGCCCAAACCAGGCTCACCGCGGCGGCGAGGGCCAACGCCGGCAGAATCCGGCGCGCCGGTCGGTGAAGCTCCAAAAGCAGCCCTCCGCGCTGCTCCGCCTGGAGCGCGCGCCCGAGCCGAGCGTTGAAATCCGGGCGCGGACGAATTCCTTCGGTGGCGCGCGCGAGCCGTTCCAGCCGAACGTCGATGTTTTCGTCCTGATCCTTCACGACTCGTTCCTCCGTTGGCGGAGCGTCGCGCGTGCGCGTACCAGCCGCTGCTCGACGGCGCCTTCGCTGCATCCGAGGATTTCGGCGATCTCGGCGGACTCTCGCCCTTCCACCGCTTTGAGCACGAGCGTTGCCTGTTGATCGGGTGGAAGCTCACCGAGCCAATCGGCAAGCTCGGTCAAGGCGAGCCGCGCCTCGGTGGGCGAATCCCCCGTCTCCAAACCCGCCGTCTCTTCTTCGACGTCGACGGTCGCGACGCGCCGCGTGCGTTTGCGCCGCGCATCGATCGTGGCATTGATGACGATGCGGTAGAGCCACGTCTCGACCTTCGCGCGCCGGTCGAACTGCCCGTCGAGAAGCGATCGATATGCCTTCACGTAAGCCTCTTGCACCACGTCCTCCGCGTCTGCCACATTGCCGAGCATCCTAGCGCTCAGCCGAACGAGCCGCGCGCTCGTTGCATCGACCAGCTCTTGGAAGGCCGCTGCGTCTCCTTTCAAGAAACGCTCGACCGCCCCTTCCAGGTTGCTCAACCCCGATCTCCCGACGACACACTACCCGACTCTCCTCTTGTACAGACGCCGACGCGTGGTCGCACCCTACGGGCAGGCCTTCGATTTTCTTGCGCCTTAACCGGGCGAGCGGTGGGCGTCCGGTTTTGTCCGACATGTCGCATTCCGGCGCATTCGAAAAAAAAGGCCAAGCGAGCGTAGGGGGGGCCCGGGCCCCAGCGTCGGAAAAGGCAAAGGGAGGCTTTCAAATGCAAACGAAGATGGTCAATCGGGTTCTGGTGGGTGCGATCGTGTTGGCGTCGGGGCTCGGGTGCTCCGTGGCGGCCGGGCAAGCGCCGCAAACGAATGAGATGGGTGCCAGGGCCGAGGGAGCCCAGGCCGGTCATGATCCTGCACGCTTCGTGCAGCGGTTCGACAAGAACGGCAACGGTACGGTCGAGCTTTCGGAGTTGCCGGAGCGGATGCAGAAGTGGCTCGCCAAGGCGGACACCAACACCGACGGCACGATCACCGTGGAGGAGCTCAAGGCTCACGCCCAGGCGCGTCGCGACGAGATGTTCAAGCGTGGCGACAAGAACGGTGACGGCGCTCTCACCGCCGAAGAAGTCGGCCGTCGTTGGGAACGACTCCAGGTGGCCGACGTGGATCACAGCGGCACCGTGACGCGCGCGGAGCTCGATCAAGCGCGAGCCTCAGGCAAGCTGCACGGAGGCGGTCACAAGGGGCATCACGGCGGTGACGGCGGCGAGGGCGGCGACAGGTCCTGCGCCAAGGGGCACGGTCACATGTTCGAGCGCATGGACAAGAACAAGGACGGCGCGCTGACGTCGGACGAAGTGAAAGCCGAGTTCTGGCAGCACCTCGTCCAAGCCGATGCGAACAAAGACGGTAAAGTCACCAAAGAAGAGCTCGACCAGGCGCGCGCCGCTCGCGGCAAGCGCTGAATCACAGCGAAACCAACCTTCACTTTCTCAACGATGCGCAGGCGCGGCGGGTCACACGACCCGACCGCGCCGCGTCGCATGGGGGCAGCCAGCGGTCCGGCGGGCAGAGCGATGCCTCCGAGGATGGTCTCAGGCGCCGTCGAGCTCGGGGTAGTGGCGAAAAATCCCATCCTCGTTGAAGGCAATGCGCCGCTCGGAGGCGAGGTAAGTGGCGATGCGTGGGCGTTCCTTCACGCGGTCGCGGAGCTTGACGAGCCCGGGAATCTTCTTCTCGAACGCCGCCATCGTGCGCGGAAAGGCGTAAGCCAGGCCGACCATCAGCTGAAACATCGACAAGTCGACGTAGGAGAGCCGCCCACCGATGAAGTGGCCGCTTGGATGGCGCTCGAGCACCCGCTCGAAGTAACCGAGGAACTTCGGAATGCGCTCCGCGCGAAAGATCTTGGCGCGACGATGCGCTTCGGCTTTCTGATCCTCGTAATAGAGGCTCGAGGCGAGGGGGTGGTGCGCGTCGTGGACCTCGTTGACGACGTCGGCGATCGTGAGCTGCAGCTGGTGCGCTTCGAGACGGCGTGCCTCTTCCGCCGGAACCAGATCATGCCGCGGCGCCAAGAACTGCAGAATGTTCGCCGTCTGCGCGACGACGAGTTCCCCGGCCCGCAGAAACGGCGGTGCAAAGGGCTCCAGGGTTCCCGCCGCGCCGTGCATCGCTTTCATCAACGCCTTGACGCCACCACCTCGTTCTTCGGGGAGGCGCGCCACGTCGACATAAGGCGCGTCTGCTTCCTCCAGCGCCAGGCGAATGAACTCCCCGCGACCTTGGATGCTAGGCCAATAGAAAAGTTCGTAGGTCGTTTCTTTCATCGCGCCAGGCTTCTCGGGCGAAGCGCAGGCGTCAATCGGTCGGAAAAAAGCCGTCGCTCGCGCCGCGCGGCCGTCGTCATCAGAGCGGCTTTCGCAGCGGCCTCGCCGCATCTCGAGTGGCCGCTTCGTTGAAGGGGCCGATCGCGCTCGGGTATGGCGAGAACTGACAGCGTCGTGCTAGCGCGCTTGTCTTGATTGCCCGCTCGCGCAAGATCGATGGGCGGGATGGCTCCGCCGAATGACGGATTTTCATCCGTGAGGATTCCGCTGGGCCGCTTCAATTGGGCCTCTAAATGGCGCGCAGGCTCCCAAACTCCAGTCTCGATGGACAATTACCGGCGTAACAAAAACGGGCCGTGCTGCACGCCTTGTTCACAGTGAAACGACCGGACGGGGATGCTAGGCTCAGCTTCCTAGCTTCCTCGTGTGGATGCTTTTCGGATTTACAACAAGGAGTAGATCGATGAGTGAAGTCGAGTCGACGACGGACCAGACTGAAAGCAACGAGCCTCTTTGGCAGGTTCAGCTCGCATCCGGCCCCATCTGCCGGATGACGCTGGAGCTCTTGGATGACGCCTTTCAAGACGGTCTCATCACGGAGGACACCCTCATCATGCAGGACGGCACGACGGAGTGGATAACACTCCGCGAGGTTGCCGGCCTCGACTCCGAATCCGAAGCACCGGCGAGCAGCGGTGCGACCGAGGTCGATGGCACCGTCGCGCCGTCGGCTTCTGCCACGGCCGAAAATCCGGCCGCCGCAGCCAGTGCGTTCGTGGAGAGTGCTCCCGCGCCTGCCGTGGCGCCCGTACAACCCGCTGCACCGCGCGAGCCGTCGCCGTACATGGACCCCTTCGCGCCTCCGGTGCAAATGGCGCCTCCGGCTCCAGCACAGGCGGCTCCTTTCGTTTTCCAAGGCGCTGCCCAGAGTCCCTCCTTTTCACCGCAGGGAGCCTTCGTGCCCCCCGAGCCGCTCACGCGCAGCACCGCGCCGGTGGCGGCGGACATCGACTTCGACCTCGACACCGTCAACTTCGGGAGGAAGCGCTCGCCGGCCAAGTGGATCATCGGCATTGCCGCGGTCCTCGGTGGCCTCGGCTTCGCTGCCATGAACATGAATGCGACCGACGAGGCCGTGGCTCCCGCTGCGGCTGCGGCACCGGTCGCTGCACCGGCCTACGAACCCCCTCCCCCGGCTGCGCAACCAGCGCCAGTGACGCCCGCGGTCAACAAGGCCGCGCTCACCGACGACGCCAAGCGCGCGCTCATGGAGGCCGACAAGAATCGCGCCGCCAAGGCGCAACAGCAAAGGGCATCGCAGTCACGCGGCGGCGGCTCGGCACCCTCGGGGCCGCGCAAGAAGGCCGATCCGTTCCACAAGGGGGGCGATAAATACGATCCCCTCAACGCGAGCCTCTAGGCCTCGAACCAGGGGTCACGCGGCGAGCACGGCCGGCTCTCGGATATCCCGGGGCCGGCCGTCTTCTTGGAGCGCACGTCAGCGGCGGGCGAGTGTCTTTTCGGGGCGCTCGGCGCTCGCCGAGTCGATCTCGAGGAAGTTGCGACCGAGCTGAACGCCCCCCTGGTCGCGGACGATGACGCGCAGCACGTCCGCCCGCGTCGACACCCGCGGCGCAAGCCGCGCCGTCAATCGGCTTCCCTCGCGCGTCCACTCGACCCCCACTGGCTCGATCCCGAGAAGGACCTCCACCTTCGGTTGAACGGACTCCGGGTCGAATCGCCCGCTCGGATCCTGGATGACGATGGACATCTCGATCGCGTCGTCGGAGCGCGCCCATGCCGGGCCGATATGGATGTCGGCCTTGAGTGCGCGGGGTTCGACGTGCAGTCGTGTTTCGCGACCGTAGTCGCCCTCGACCCGCAGCCGGACGAGTTGTGGCGTCTCGCCTACCGTGAGCTCGGAGGCGGCGGGCCGGAACTTGTGGTCGTCGACCGCCATCTCGAGATGCGCGTGATCCGAGAGCCGCACACGCGTGCCTCGAGGAGCCACCACGGTCGAAGCTTCGCGATCGACCGCTCCGCCCTCTGGCGTATGAACGGCGATGACGCGAAGTGGGGCGAGTGTCGACGGTCGACTGCCGACGCCGTCGCGATCGAGCGCGATGACCCGACCGTAGTACGCGCCTTCGGGGAGACTCTGCACCACGTACGAAAGCTGATCGGCCCTGAGAATCGCCGCTTCGGTGATGTTCGTGAAAGACGCGTCGTTACCGATCTCGAAGCGGTAGCCGTTGGCTCCGGTGACTGCGCGCCACGACAAGCCGAGCGCGCCCGAACGACTGTCGAGGGCCACGGCCAGCGGTTGAGGCTCGTCGAGCCGTCCGATCGAAACGGCCCACTCGGGGCTCGGAGCGACGGCGCGAGCGATGAGCGATCCTTCGGCGGCGATGGTCGCAGCTTGCCCGGCTTCGAGCTCGAGAATGCGCTTGCCCTGCTTCACGCGGGCACCACCTGTCCAAGAGCCGACGCCGACCCGATCCTCGGTCACGACGACGTGGGTCTCGCCGGGGCGAACGGCCACCATCCCGTCGTTGGGCGTGCCGATGACGAGGGTGCGCGGTCGTTTCTTGTCGACCACGACGCTCGCGCGGACGCCTCCGCTGCGCAGCTCGAAACGGCGCCCGAGGGACGCGAAAGGCCCGTCTTGGAGCACGATGAAGTAAAGCTGGTTGACCGTGACGAGCGCGCCGGGATCCAATGTGAGCGTGTTGCCGTCGGGTGTGCGGACGGTGCATCCCGCTGCGCAGGTGAGCTCCGAGTCGGCAGGGAGCTTGCGACCAGGGGCCGCGGGGTGCCAGGCGAGAAACTTGTTTCTTCGCACCTGCGCGCCGCCAGGTGCCGATGTAAGCGTCGGGTCGATCGCCTGCTCGGCGCCGGCAGACGCCGTCATGGCGCCGAGCGCCGAGAGAAGGATCATTGCGAACAAGCGATGGTTCATCGCAATCTTCAACGACATTGCGACGCAAACCTTGAACGTAACGCCCGAATGTCAGGGGTTTGGCGGGGCGGCGGCGAGCTCGGGCAAGAGCCGTGAAGGCACGCCGCCAGAGGCGATCCAAAGCTGGTGCGAAGCGCGCGTCACGGCGACATGTAAACGCCGGCGCGCGTCGTCTGTCGTTGGGTACGCGGCGACGGTGGCGTCGGGAATGATGACGTAGTCGAATTCGAGCCCCTTGGCGTCTTCGACCTCGGTGACGTCGACGCCGGCGTCGAAGGTAAATTCCCCGTTTTGCACCAGACGCGCTTCGGGGATCTCGTGGACGAGCTCGTAGAAGCGACGGGCGGCATCGGCATCGCGCGCCAACACCGCCAGCGAAGCGTGCGGCTCGCGGTCGACGAGATCGCGCACTGCGCCGGCCAGGAAAAGGTCGGCCTGTTGCTCGGTCGGAAAACCGAACCAACCGACTGGCGCACCTTCGCGAGAAATGCGCGCTTCCACGACGGGCGCGAGATGGCCGAGGATGCGGCGCGCCAGCTCGGCGATGGGGCGCGGGCATCGATACGAAGTCGCCAGCCGGCAGGTTGCTGCGCTGCTCACGCCGAGTGTTTCCAGCGATCGCGGCCATCCCGCGAAGCTCGACGAAGTTTGCTGGGCCTCGTCGCCAGCCAGGGTGATGCTACGGGGCGTCCCCAGAAGTTTTCCCAGAACGTCGAGCTCGAAGAGGGCGAAGTCCTCGGCCTCGTCGAGCACGAGGTGAGCGGTGCGCGGCGCCGCAATCCCGCTCACCGCGGCCCGCAGAAAGAGCAGGATGGGGAGATCCTCGATGTCGAGTGAGCCGGCGATCTCCCCCGGAGTGCCCTCGTCGATGGCGCGGTTGTCGAGAGCCTGCTTCATCTCGGGGACCACGATGCCGGCCAGCTCTTTGTCGACGTGATCGGAGAGCTGCAGCATGGTGTGGCGGATCGTCTCGTCGATGGCGACGCGCGACAGGCCGGGCCCATTGGCCACCACCTTCTCGAGAAACCCGCGATCGGTGAGCGCCTCGGCGAGCCGCCGTCGCAACCGCCTGAGGGTGACGTTGGGCGTTCGGGGCAGATGCTGAAAGCGGGCGCGCAGCGCGTCGTACAGCGAAGGGTGACGCTTCAAGCTCGACACCACGGCCGGAGGCTCTGCATAGAGCTTCGGCAAGGGCGATCCCAAAACGAGCCTTGCCAGGTCGTAGGCCCAGGTGTCGAGCGTTTTGACTTGTGCCCGCCCTACGCCGAGGGGCTCGAGTAGCCGCCGCGACAAGCGCGCCAGACCTTCTTCGGGGACGACGACGCCCACGCGCGCCAGCGGGTAGCGATCGGGCTCGCGCGCGGCGATGCGCGCCAAGCGGTGGAGCGCGACGGTGGTCTTGCCGCTTCCCGCGCTGCCGAGCACGAGGAGCGG
Source organism: Polyangiaceae bacterium (assembly GCA_035318465.1). Taxonomy (GTDB): domain Bacteria; phylum Myxococcota_A; class Polyangia; order Polyangiales; family Polyangiaceae; genus DASWDH01. Next base: position 14,984 of record DATHES010000187.1, on the reverse strand, counting down.
CTCCTCGGCCGGGGCGCTGATGGCTGCGAATTGCTCGGCGTCGAGCAGTGCCGTCACGTCGACCGCTCCCATGACCGCACCGGCGCCGACACCGAGGCTGCCCGGGCGTGCGGCGCTGCCCGCGCCGCCCGACACGAAGGCGAGCGCGCCACGATCGGCGCGCGACCAACGCCCGTCGGGGCTTCGCGTGAGGGCGAGCTTGTCGCCGATGATGCGCGTGAGCACGCCGTCCACGATGACGACGATCCGACGCGCTTCCACGACACCCTCGGCTACCCGGCCGGGGAACGTCTCTTCGTAGGCTTCCCCCTCGCGGTGTCGGTAGAAGATCTGTGCCACCGGCGCGACGCGCCAATCGACGATGCGCACGCTGTTGGCGGGGTCCAAGAAGCTGGCTCGGCCGAGCAGATAGTCTTTTACTTCGTCCGCTTCGCGAACCTGGAGATGTGCGAGGTACGGGGAAGCGGCGTCCGGGAGCGCCTCTTTGCCGCCGCGCTCGATCAGCCGCTGCCGGACGCTCATTTCGAGCAGCAGCGGCGGCAAGTCGTCGGCACTCGCCGTGGCGGCCTCGTCACGGAGCTCGCGCAGGGCCTCGATCGATCGCAGTTCACTTCCGCCCGAGCGTGACGCCCGGGCACGTTCGACGTCGAGCGCGGCGCGCGCACGCGTGAGCAGCGCCTCTTCCTCGTCGAGAACGGCTTGCTCCTCGGACGTGAGATCGCTCGTTGCGGAATTCATCTGCGCGTGCTGGAGAAAATGATCAGGCGGGCACGATCGTGCCCGGGGTTACCCTGAATTTTCGCTGGACGAACTTGGTCGAAAGCTCGACCGCGCGTGAACCGTAGTCGGTTTCGGCGTGGGCGCTCTGGATGAGGTGAAATGTCGCGGTGGCATCCTCGGCTCCGAGCTCCACCACCAAGAAGCCGTGGCTATCGCAGTCGGAGAAGGCGATGCCGGGATTGGCCTCCCGGAAGGTGTCATCGATCTGGACAACGACATACTTGTACACGGCGCTGGTGGGGTCGAACCCCGCACCCACTGCCACCCCTGCGGCGCCACCCTTGACGGTCTGCGACGAAATGGCGGGTGTGGTGAGGCAGGCCACGCCCCCCTCGACCGAAGCAAACGCGGCGTGAATGTCCCCCGAAAGGAGGATCGCCTTGCCCCCGGCGACCTTGGACAATTGCTCGAGCAGCTGGCGGCGGCGGTTGGGAAAGCCGTCCCACATGTCGACGTTCAAGTAAAAGCGATTGCGCAAGGTCGGATCGGAGACATCCATCTTGTCGCGCAGATCGATCATGAGCGAGGTCATGGACACCGAGCTCACCACGACCTTCCACGCTTCCGGACCGGCCAGCGTTTCGTCGAGCCATGCTTGCTGCGCGTCACCGAGCACGTTCTCGCTGGCACCCTGCGTCGAGGCGAATTTGTAGGCAGCGTACGCATCGAGAGCGTCCTTGATGACGACATAGCGCGAGCCTTGCCGGCTGAAGAGATCACGCTTGCCCATGTGGATCCAGGCGAGACCGCGCGGTTTGCCGACTGGATCGATGGGGGTGCTACCGATGACGGGGTTGGTGAGGACCGCGTTCACGTAAGCGAGAGCGAGCGGCCCTTTGATGACCGCGGCCGCGCGTGCTGCGGCTGCCATGCCGTCGAGACCGGCGCTCGCCGCCAGCTGATGGTAGGCAAGATTGAGCAGACCTCTCTGCAAATCGTACGTCGGATCGTCGATGTTCACGTAGGCAAACGCGTCGGAGGAAAACGTGCTGTCGAGCCCAGCGGCAGTGAGCGCCGCCGCATCCATGACCACCGTGGGCGGGTAGGCGTCCTCTGGAATGAGATGGTCGGGGCGGTAGGTGCGCTGGTCCGCGACCGCCAAGCGCAGGTGCTTGCCCATCGCGAAATCGCGGTAAATGCGCGTTTCGGGGTACCTGGCCAGGGCGTCGAAATCGACCACGTCGGCCGCGTCCGGATGATCCATGGGAACGAACTCGAAGTACGCAAGCTCGGCGTTGCGCCGCCGCTCGAGATTGGTCTCGTCCTTGATGCCGTCGCTGTAGTTGCTGTTGGCGCCGAAACAGTCGTCCGAGTATTCGTGGTCGTCCCACACGCAGACGAAGGGGTAGCTTTCGTGCACCGCCTGGAGAAAGCGATCCGATCGAATCGCGCGGTAGAGGTCGCGGTAGTTCGAGAGTGATTGGGCCGCGTAATAGGGTGCGCTGGGGGTGCCGAGCGCGATAGCCGTTTCGGGCTCGCGAAAGACGATGGTGCGCGCCCCGGCCGGTGATTGAAAGCCGGGATCGCCCGTCGTCTCGTAGATGTAGTCGCCGAGAAAAATGACGAAGTCGAGATCGTCCTCCTCGGGAAGCAGCAGGAGCCGCTGCCAGGAGTTGTAATACCGACCGATGAAGTCCTGGCAGGTCCCCACCGCGAACTTGACCTTGCGCACCTCGGTGGCGGCCGGCGCCGTCTTGGTGCGCCCGACGCGCGACCGCAGTTTCTTCCCGTTCTTTTCGTAGGTGAAGCGGTAATAGTAGACCGTGCTCGGGCGAAGGCCGGTGACCTTCACCTTGACGTTGTGGTCGTGCAGCGCCGCGGCGGGGAGATCGACCTTGCTTGCGATCAGCACGGTGAAGATGGGATCGAGGCCGACTTCGACGGTCAGGCGGCGATCGGCGGAAGGATCTTCCTCGTCGGCGACGCGGGTCCAGAGGACGACGCTCTCCGGACGGGGGTCGCCGCTGGCAACCGATTGCGGAAAAAAAGGTGAGGTGTCCTCCGTGACGACGGGCGGCGGTCGCTCGATGTCACTCGAGCAGGCCTCCAGCGTCCCCGCCGTGACCACGATGACCTTCAAGAATTGGCGCCGCGAGATCTCCATGCGAAGTTTTCCCTTCGCGCGGAATCGTACTCGCAACCGCCCCCGACGTGGGAAGCGGCATCACGGCGCCGGCCGATTTCGTCGGCGGCTCCCGGGCCGTCCTGACGCGGTGCTCAGGCGGCGGGCGAAGCGGCGCTGACCGTCGGAGAAGGCACCGGTTCGATCGCTGGGACGGCGGCCGCTTCACGTTTGTGGGCGGGCGGGCGCTCGAGCTCGATCACACGCAGCCACGCCAGAACTCGGATGATGCTCCAGGTCGGGTCGACCTCGAACCAGCGCGCTCCGAAGTTGGGGCTCTGCGGGCGGGCGTGGTGGTTGTTCTGAAAGAGCTCGCCGGCGGTCACGAAGTCGAAAATGAGCGTGTTTCTCGACTTGTCCCCGTGCGGCGTGTCGAAGTTGCGGTACCCGAACTTGTGGCCGCAGTAGTTGACGATCGCGCCGTGGATGGGCCCCATGATGTAGTGGATCGGCAAGAGAAGGTAAAACGCCCAGTGGGGCGCATAGACCATGTAGAAGATCGTATAGAGGGTGCCGATGGCGATGCGCGTCGGCCACACGTGGAAGATGCCGTCGATGATCGGCCAATTCGGGTACCCGCCTTCGAAGCGCGGTTCGGGCGTGAGGGTCCCTCGGTTGAACCCGTCGTAGCGGAGCTTCGTCTTCCACATCATTTCGCCGATGCCTGGGTAGACGTGGGGCGAATGCGGGTCACGCGGCGTGTCGCTGTAAGCATGGTGCTCGCGATGCAGGATGGCGTATCCACGCGGCTGCAAATAGCTCGATCCCTGCGAGAACGCCGTCAGCAGGTGAAAAAACCTCTCCCACCCCTTGCTCATCGAGAACATGCGATGGGCGCCATAGCGATGGAGGAAAAACGTCTGGCAGAAGATGCTGACGCACCAATGGATGGAGAAGAACACCAGGATCGGAACCATGGGAGGACCGTACCCGAGGTCTGTCAGGGCCCCGCAATCCGATTGTCAGAAATTGGTCACACCGCGTTTCGGGCGTGTTTCGGACCCGGGCCGGGTCGGGGCTAGACCCGCTCGATTGAAGGTGCACCCAAAGGGGCCTACCTTGCCGCTTCACCCTCGGCGCAGATCCGGCAGAGGAGGCGTCGGTCGATGGCTGCGGAAAAGTGGGAGATCGATACCGTGCACTCTGGGGTGCGCTTCACGGTGCGCCACATGGTCATCACCAAGGTGCATGGGCAGTTTGCCAAGTGGCGTGCAACGCTGGAGCTCGATCCGGTCAACCTCGCCGCCTCCAAGGTCGAGGCGAAGATCGAGGCCGCCAGCATCGACACGCGGGACGCGCCGCGCGATGCCTACCTGCGGTCGGTCGACTTCTTGGATGCAGAAAGGTACCCCTACCTCGAGTTTCGCAGCACCCGCATCGAAGACGTCGGCGCGAACAAGTACAAGGTCCGCGGCAGCTTGACCATCCGAGGCGTCCAACGCGAGGTGGTCCTCGACACCGTGCTCGGCGGGGGCAACGACCCCTCGGCGGCCCATCGCGCTCTCTTCAAGGCGACCACCAAGATCGAGCGCAAAGACTTCGGTTTGCAGTGGAACACGGCGCTCGAAGCAGGCGGCTTTCTCGTCGGTGACACGATCGACGTGGCCCTCGAAGTCGAAGCGAAAAAGGCAGGGTAACATCGGCCCGGCCGCCCGCGGCGCCGCACGCGTCCGCGCCACGCGAGCGGACTTCGCGGCGTGTTCTTCTCGCATGACGCGGCGTGGCGAACGTGGGCGAGCGCGCACGCCACGCAAGGTGTGAAGCGAATTTGGCGATGCCGACGTAACGGATTTTCGCTGCGCTTTGTCGTGCAGAATCGGTCGTCTAACGACGGTTTTACCCTTGAAAATAAGGCCATTTGACTACGATCGGTCACCATTGGCTACATTGACCGGCTCTTTTCGAAGTGCAAAGTTTCAATATTGACGTTGTGATCGCGGGTCTGCGCTCGGTGTGCGGATTGAGCCGCAAACGACCGGCGTACCCCGCGATCACCCGATAGAGCGAAGTGATTCGACTAGGAGACAGCATGGCAAGGTACGCCTCGACGATCTGTGTGATCGCCATTGGTGCAGTTTCGACCCTCGAGGCGTGCGGAGACGCGAATACGACGTTCGATGACCGCACCAGTGGTGGACAGGGTGGCGGCGCGACCGGCGGCTCGATGGGCGTCGGGGGGATCATCAGCATCGGCGACGCGTCGGGGGGTACGGGCGGCGGAGGCGGGATCATCGGCGGTGATGGCTCGGTGACGCGGGCCTGCCAGAACTTGGAGTGCTTTCAGAACAAGTGCACGCTCGGGCAATGCAAAGTTCCGGCGTGCGCGCCGGGCGGCACGACGTCGCTGAGCGGCACGATCTACGATCCGGCCGCCAAGATTCCGCTCTACAACGTCATCGTCTACGTGCCCAATGCGCCGGTGGACCCGATTGTCAACGGCGCCACCTGCGATCGCTGCGGCGGAATCTCCGGCAGCCCCATCGCCAGCGCCCTCACTGACGCCAAAGGGCAGTTCGTCCTCAAGGACGTGCCGGTGACGAGCAACGTTCCCCTCGTGATCCAGGTCGGCAAATGGCGCCGGCAGATCACGGTGCCGATGGTGACGTCGTGCGCCGACACCGCCCTGCCCGACAAGGACATGATGCGTCTGCCGCGCAGTGCGGCGGAGGGCGATTTGCCGAAGATGGCGCTCGCTACCGGCGGCGCCGACGCGCTCGAATGCCTGCTCCGTAAGATCGGTATCGCCGATTCCGAATTCACGCCCGAAGCGGGGGCTGGCCACGTCAACTTCTTCAACGGCGCGGCGGGCACCGCCAAATACAAGAACACCATGAACGGGGGCGCTGCCTTCGGTGCGGCCACGACGCTGTGGGGCAGCGTCGCCAATCTGAAGAAGTACGACATGGTGCTCTTGTCGTGCGAAGGTACGGAAAATCCCAGCAACAAGAGCATGGCCGCCTTGCAAGCGATGCAGGATTACTTGAACACCGGCGGTCGCGTGTTCGCATCGCACTGGCACAACTACTGGTTGGAAAAGGGACCAGCGCCGTTTCCCACCGTGGCCACGTTCCACCACCAAGACGACCTGGCCGACCCCTTCACCGCCGACATCGACATGTCGTTCCCCAAGGGACAGGCGCTGGCGGATTGGCTCGTCAACGTCGGCGGCATGTCGCCGAAGGGCAAGATCGTCATCAAAGCCGGACAGCACACCGTCGACGCCGTGAACTCGATGGTGGGACAACGCTGGATCTACAGCACAACGCCGACATCGGTGCAGTACCTCACCGCCAACACGCCCATGAATGTGCCAGAGGACAAGCAGTGCGGGCGGGTCGTGCTGAGCGACATCCACGTGTCGTCGGGTGACACCTCCACGACCGGCACGGCATACCCGGACGGATGCAAGACGACCGAGCTGTCCGATCAAGAGAAGGCCCTCGAGTTCATGCTCTTCGACCTCTCGTCCTGCGTGATCGGCGACAGCAAACCCCCTATTCCCCCGATCATCAAGTAAGGCCCCCAGCAGTCGCGTTAGCCCAAGGTCCTCCAGCATGGATGAAATCGGGGGGCGGGAACGGGAGCGGGAGCGGGAGCGGGCGGGATGCAGGACAGGCCCTAGACTAGCAGCCCGTCTACCCCTGCTAGAATCGTGGCGATGCCCACGCCGGATCTTCTGTGTCACGTGCCGGCGGTTCGGCTCGATGCAGCGCAGCTGAAGCAAACGTTGACCTTCGCCTTCGCGAGCGGTGTGCCGAGCACGGCGTTCGCCGAGATCCTGGAGAGCTCGTCGTTGCCGGCCTCGACCTGGGAGCCGAAGTCTTTCGCCAAGGAGCTCTTCCTGTCCGAGCTCGTAGCGGGATGCATGAAGGTGACCATCGGCGGTCGCGCTTACGCCGTCCACCGCGCGAACCTGGAGCGGATCCTCGGACGGCCGCCCACCGATCGCAAAGTGGTGGAATACCGCCGCCAGATCATGGCCGAGCTCGCGGCCGAGCCGGCGCTACGCCGCGACATCGAAAGCGTGTACGTGGCCCTGCACCACTTTCGGACGCTGCTGGAGACGCCCCCGCTTGCGCGCCGCCTCGAGGCGAGCCGGCGCCGTCTCGACATTCTGGGAGCAGCCAAGGCGGGCATCGACACCATGGCGGAGGCGTTCGCCGCGAGCAGGACAGGGCTCGTCCGTTTGCGCGAGTTCGGTGAGCAAACGAGGGCAAGCGATGCCTACCGGCGGCTGCGCGATTTGCTCGACTACGAGGAGAATCTCTCCACCCTCGACGTGCGGGTTCGCCTCGGTATCGATGGTCGGGTGCGCGGCCTGGAGATGCTCGCGGTGAGGGAGAACGAGAGCAATTGGTTCTACGCTTCGCCACTGGGGCGGTTCTTCGCCAAGCTGTGGGCGCTTTTCCGTGGTTATCGTTTCAGCGAGCAAGAGCTTCTCGCGCGGCTCATCGACGGCGTTTTCGAAGGATTGGAAGACGAGCTCGTCCAGCTCTTTCAGCTGATCGGCGATCTCGAATTTTACCTGGCGGGGTTGGCTTTTCGCGATCGAGCGGAGGAAAAAGGTCTGAGCGTGTGCTTGCCCGATCTCGTCGAACCGGCGCGCGTGCGCGCCACCGACGCGCCTTCGCGAATCGTGCGCGGGCTCTTCAATCCCCTGCTCTTGGCGCACGGTGTGGACGTGGTGCCCTGCGATCTCGTCACCGCGCGCCAGGACATGACGGTCATCGTCACTGGACCGAACTCGGGCGGTAAGACGCGACTGCTACAATCGGTCGCCATCGCGCAGATGCTGGGTCAATGCGGTTTCTTCGTGCCGGCCCGCGAAGCTACGCTCGGTATCGCGCCGGGACTCTTCGTTTCGCTCATCGAGGAGGCCACCGCCGATCAGAGCGAGGGCCGCCTCGGCATGGAGCTCATCCGCATTCGGTCGCTATTCGAAAAGTTGCGGGTGGGATCCATGGTCGTGCTCGATGAGCTCTGCTCGGGAACCAACCCTTCGGAAGGTGAAGAGATCTTCGAGCTCGTCATCAGCTTGCTGGGCGAGCTGGGACCGCAGGCCTTCATCACGACCCATTTCCTACAGCTGGCAGCCCGGATTGAGGCGAACCCTCCGGTGCCGAAGCTCGCGTTTTTTCAAGTGGAGCTCGATCAGCACCAGTTTCCGACCTACCGCTTCGCGCACGGGGTGGCCCAGACGTCGCTGGCGCACCGCACCGCGGCACGGCTGGGGGTGACACGGGAGGAGCTTTTGGCCCTCATCGAGGCGAGCAAGCGTGCGCACCGAGCGCGGGAAGAGGACGATGCCCCGCCCGACGAACGAACGTCACCCAAGGTGACCGCGGAACACAAGGTACGCCCGAGTGCGACTGAAGCTCCGAACAAGTGAACTGTCGCTTCAGGTATCGATGTTCGCGTACGTTTGTCCATAGTAGCAGGAACTCGCCAGATTGATATTCGCCTCCAAGGAACTCCGGCCCGGGGAGAAGCTCGGCCGCTACCAACTCCTCTTGCCCATCGCCCGCGGCGGCATGGGACAGGTCTGGGCGGCCCGCCGAATTGGGTCGCGCGGCGCAGAGGGGCTCGTTGCCATCAAGACGTTGCTCCCCACGCACGAGGATTCGGAGCAGCTGCAAGCCATGCTGCGTTCCGAAGCGCGGCTCGCTTCCCAAATTCGTCACGCCAACGTCGCCGAGACGCTGGAGCTGGGCGAGCACGACGGGACTTTCTATCTCGTTATGGAGTGGGTCGAGGGGGAGCCGCTCGAGCAGATACTCCGCGCGGCGCGTTCGATGGGCGGCATTCCCATCCCGGTCGCCGTGCATCTCATCGTGCAGGGACTGCGCGGTCTTCATGCCGCGCACGATGCGCACGACGACAAAGGTCAGCTGCTCGGGCTCGTGCATCGCGACATCTCGCCCCAGAACCTCCTCGTGACGTACTCGGGCACGGTGAAACTCGTCGATTTCGGCGTGGCGAAGGCCACCCATCGCATGTCGCAGCCGACGGCAGTCGGGGAAGTCAAAGGCAAGTTTGCCTACATGGCGCCGGAACAGGTGCAGGGGGAAAGGCTCGACGCTCGCGCCGACGTCTTCGCCATGGGGATCGTGCTCTTCCGCATCACCACCGGCAAACACCCCTTCAAGTCCGACAACCCCGCGGCCACCATTCGCAACATCCTGTCCGAGGGGACGACGCTCCCCTCTTATCTCGTCCCCAACTACCCCCCCGCGCTCGAGCAGGTGGTACTGAAAGCGCTGGCGCGCGACCGCACGGAGCGATTCGCGTCCGCACGCGAGATGATGGAAGCGCTCGAGGTCTCGATTTCGCCCGCCGAGCTTGCCGCAGGGGAGCGCGAGACGGGACTGCTGCTCCGGCGACTCTTCGAAACGCGCATCGCCGAGCGCGCGATAGCGATGAACGCCGCCATCCGCCGTGCCGACGGCGATGTCGCCGCACTCGAGCTCGTCGACCCACGCTACCCCATGTCACACCCGTCGATGCGCGCCGTTGCGCTGCGCACCAGCGCAGGGATGCTCGTGCCGAGCGACAGCGCCATGCGCACGAGCGATGGGGCGTTCCCCACCAGTGAAGGCGCGCTCCGCACCGCGGGGAGCGTCCCTCCTCCCGACCGATCGCGCAGCGTCGTCAAGTCGTTCCACCCCAAGGCCAAGAAGCAAGGTTGGCCGGCGCTCATCGCCGTGGCGGCCGGACTCCTTCTACCGCTCGCTTTTCAGACCATCAGTCGCCAGAGCGCGTCGGGGATCGAGTCGATCGTGACGCCGATCGACGTGCATTCCTCCCCCGTGCCGCCCCCACCCCCCGCCAGTGCATCCGCGTCGACGCCCGCGCCGGCGGCGGCGGAAAAATCACTCACGACGCCGATTCCAGGCGCATCGCGCGACGGCGGTGCGAGTGAAAAAAGCGCCATCCCGCGACCGATCCTACGGCCGCGCGCGGTGCCCAAGAAACCTCCCCTGCTCGAAGAGCAACACTAGCGGGTTTGCTGAAAGAGGCCTCGGAAGGGTCGCTGCTGCTGTTTCTCCCCCCCAGCCCCCTCACCTGTGAGGGGGGAGCCGACGGGAACTAGCGACCGGAACGCATCCGTTAATTGCTCGACTTGGGCGCTGCCTTGGCGCCGGCCGGCGCGGTATTGGCCGACGCGGCCGCCTTGGCGAGGCCGGAGATTTCGTTGACGTTGGGCAAAAGCACGATCTCGATACGGCGATTCTCGCTGCGTCCCGCTTCGGTGGCGTTGGGGCGGATGGGATCGTACTCGCTGTATCCGGCGGCAGTGAGCCGGCTGGGGTTGACGCCCGCCGACGCGAGGAACTCGGTCACCGTCACGGCCCGCGCCGTGGAGAGCTCCCAGTTGCTCTTGTAGTTCGAGGGGCCGATGGGGACGTTGTCGGTGTGGCCGGCGACCATGAAGCGCCGATCGGGAAACTGTTTGAGGACGCCGGCCAGCTCTTTCAACGGCGCATGACCGGCCTCGGAGAGCTGCGCGCTACCCGAGGCAAACAGGATCTCCGCCGGGAGCTTCACGCTCAGGCGCCCTTGCCGGGTCGTGACTTCGAGCTTGCCGGCATCGATCATCTTGCGCAGCTTGTCCGCGAACGACTTGAAGGCGAGAAGGCGCTTGTCGGCGTCGGAGTGCTGCTGGCGCAGCTCCACGAGCTCGGCACGGGTGGCGTTGAGGTTATTCGCCATGTCCTGGGCGACCTTGTCCAGCTCTCCTTGCTTCGCCTTTTCGGCGTCGCGCGTGGTCGCGCATTCCGCCAGCTGCTTGTCGACGTCCTCGGCGTGCGTCTTGGTTCCTTGCAGCGTTTCGCCGCACGACTGCGCTTCGCCGCGCGTTTTTCCGAGGTCGCCCTCGGCAACCTTGTTGCGCGTGTACTCGTGATAGGCGAGGTATCCGAGGCCGAGCGCCGCGGCGAGGCTCAGCAAAGCAAATCCCGTCGACCCTCGTGAGCCTTCCATCTTCGAGAGACTAGATCGCTTCCCTCCGCCGCCAAAGGCCGGGCATGCGTTCAGGGTAGGTCGCACGGTGCCGGAGTAGCTACTTTCGTCCGCGCGCCGCCGTGGTATTCGTTCGCCGCTTCCCCATGAAGGTACTGCTCGATCTGACGTCGCTCGACACCCCGGCACGCGACCGGGGACACGGTCGCTACGTGCGCGTGCTCGCGCGCGGGCTTGCCGAGTTGCCGCGCGCCGAGCTGGGTAGCTTGGAAATCCTGGCCCTGACCCATCTTCGGCTCGACGGCGCGTATCGGGTGACCGACGACATCACCGCTTTCCACGGCAGCCCCGAGCTCTCCGCACCCGGTCCCAAGGATCACTACCGCTGGGCCTACGCGAGACGCATCGCGCTGTGGCGCGCCGTCGGCGCGATCGGAGCGAGCGCCGTTCATCTCGGTGACCCCAATGCCACGCCGCTCTTCATCGGGCTGACGAAGTGCAAGAAGATCGTCACCTGCCACGACACCATTCCCGCTCGCTTTCCCGGGGTGTACTTCGGCCTTCGCGATGGCGGGAGCATCGCCGGTCTCGCCATCGAGAAGCGCCGCTACCGCAGCGCGGATCTGGTCATCGCCATCAGCGAGGCGACGCGGCGCGACGCATGCACGTACCTCGGCGTGGCACCGGAGCGCATCGTGCGCATTCACAACGGTGTGGACATCGAACGCTGGTCGCGCGAGCCTCTGCTCGAGAAGGCAGCCGTGCTCGAGAAGTTCCGTTTGCAAGGGGAGTCTTTCGCGCTTTACGTCGGCGCGAGCGATTGGCACAAGAACATCGAGGGAATGCTGCAAGGTTTGGCGGCCGCGCGAAAGCAAGGAAAAGGGACGATCCTCGCGTGGGCGGGGCGGCTGCGCGACGACCACGCGCGCGCCATGGGCGACTTGGCCCGCCGAATCGGGGTAGGCGATGCGGTGCGCATGCTCGGCTTCGTCAGCGACGAGGAACTGGGCGTGCTCTACCGCGCGGCTTGTGCACACGTGCTCGTCTCACGGTGCGAGGGCTTCGGACTCACCGTGGTGGAGGCGATGGCTTCGGGCTGCCCGGTGCTGACGACGCGGGGAGGTTCGCTCGACGAGGTGGCCGGCGATGCCGCCCTCACCGTCGATCCCGACGATCACGCCGCCATCGGGGGCGCCCTGATTCGACTTTCCTCCGACGGCGCCCTCCGCGCCGATCTCGCCGAGCGCGGGCGCCAGCGCGCTCCGCAGTTTTCACGGGCCGTGCAAGCGACGGCCATGGCGCGTGCCTACCGCCGTCTCTTGGAGGCTTGAACCAAAGTTGCCCCGCCCGCTGCGCATTCTTTTCGATTTGACGCCGCTCGACACGCCGAGCGGGCCGCGAGGCATCGGTCGCTATATCCGCGAGCTCGCGCTGGGGCTTTCCGAGTTGCCGCCCGAAGAGCTGAAGGGTGTGGAGATCATCGGGCTTACGTCGCTGGCGTGGACGGGTGCCTGCGAGACGACGCGCAACATCGCATCGTATCGCGGTGGCGCGCGCTCGGTGGCGCCGACCGAGACTGACTTCTATCACTGGGCCTATCGGCAGCGATTGGCCCTGTGGCGCGCCGCCAAGCAATTGGGGGCCGACGCAGTGCACATCTGCGATCCCCATGCGACGCCTCTCTTTTTCGGGTTGTCGGGCTGCCGCAAGATCGTCACCTGCCACGATCTGGTGCCCACCAAGTTTCCGGAGCACTATTTCGGCGTTCGCGATGGCGGCGCTTTGGTGGGAAAGCGCATCGAGCGGCGCCGCTACCGCAGTGCGGATCTCGTCGTCGCCATCAGCGACGCCACGCGCGAGGACGTCATTTCGCTACTGGGCGTGCCGAAGGCGCTGGTGGTGCGTGTCTACAACGGCGTCGACGTCGCCTGGTGGGCCGCGCCGCCGACGGTCGACGTGGAAGCGACGCTCGATCGTTTTCGCCTGCGCGGCCGCGACTATGTCCTTTACGTCGGAGGTTCCGACTGGCGCAAGAACACGCCGGGAATGATGTCCGCCCTCGCCCGCGCACGTGCGGCGGGTCTCGATTTGCGGTTGGCCTGGGCCGGGCATCTGCAAGCCGGACACATCGAAGGCGTGGAAGGCGAAGCGCGGCGTTTCGGCGTGCTCGAGGCCGTGGACCGGCTCGGTTACGTGTCCGATGACGAGCTGCGCGTCCTTTACCGCGCATCGCGCGCGCATCTGCTCGTTTCACGTTGCGAAGGCTTCGGCTTGACCGTGGTAGAGGCGATGGCCGCGGGTTGTCCCGTGGTCACGACCAATGGCGGCGCGTTGGCCGAGGTCGCGGGGGATGCGGCGCTCCAGGTCGACCCCGAGGATCCGGCGGCGATCGGCGATGCGCTTCTGCGCTTGTGCCGCGAGCCCGAGCTCGCCGCCGACCTCGTGCGACGCGGGCGCGAGCGGGCACCCATGTTTTCCCGCGGTGCCCAGGCGCGAGCGATGGCGCGCGTGTACCGCGGGCTTCTCAGCGCGGGTTGACCGACGTCTCTGTTTGGCCGGGGGCGGCGAAGAGCTCGCTCAGGCTGACCGATGTGAGCCCGCGTTCGGCGAGTGCCTGCCCGATACCGGGCAACGCCGCCACCGTCACGTCGCGCGCGGCAACGTACGGAGAGGGCAGCGTGGTCTCATCGGCCAGGGCGTCGTGCAAAAGCACGATCACGCCCGGTCGCAGTCCCGTGCGAAAGCGGGCCACGACGTCGGACGGTGCGTCGAGCATTCCATCGTGCGAGCTGTACGTCCAATGAACCGTGCGTAGATCATAGTTCTTGGCGATCGTCCGCGGATCCTGTCGACCACGCTCTCCATAGGGGAATCGGAGCCAGCGCAGCGGTTCTCCGAGCAGCGACTCGAGCTCGCCCTTGCTGCGCCGGAGCTCCTCGGCGAACGCGCGGTCATCGAACACCGTGCGCCGGTCATGGGAATACAAATGGGTGCCGATCTCGTGCCCGCGGCGACGAGCGTCGCGCACGATCGCGCCGTGTTGGCTCGCCGATCGGCCGACCACGAAGAACGTCGCTTTGGCCGAAATCCGTTCGAGGGCGTCGAGGACGCGCGGCGTCCATTGGGGGTGCGGTCCGTCGTCGAACGTGAGAGCGATTTCGGCGCGCGCGTGGGGACTTTGACTGAGCGCCGATTTGCGCACGAAACGTTCGACGAGGCCGACGAACGTTCGACGCGTCGAGACGCGTAGGGAGAGATCACTCAAACCCATCCTGCTCCGTGGTATCGGCTCAGTCCCATCGCGGCACGCGGCGCACGGCACTCTCGGGAAAGCGATCGAAGCGCAGGACGCCGGGAAGGCCCCACATCACTTCGAAGCTGGCGCGCAGGCGCTCCCCGAACGAACGGTGTCGGTTGTCCGCGTCCCAGATCCAAACGACCACTTGCTCGATGCCGCGCAGCCAAAAGAGCGGGCGCAGGGTGCGGTAGCGGCGCTCGAAATAGTGACCCACCACGTGCTGGTAGTAGAAGAGGCGCGCTTCGAGCTCGCGCAAGTGCCAATCGCTTCCGCTGCGCCGACCGAGGCCCCCCGGCACGTTGGTGCGACGCCACATGAGCGCGGTGGGATCGAAGACGAACTTCTCGCCAGGTCTGCGCTGGCGCGCGAACTTGATGGCGAACGACTGCTCTTCGTTCATGGGGATGCCTTCGTCCCAACCGCCGATCCGGTCGAGCAGCGAGCGTCGCACCGACGCGTTCGATCCGATCAGAAAATCGATGCCTTCCTTGCGCAGGGTGTTGTGCGCCAGCGCCATCGTGTCTTTGAAGACGGTGAAGCGCATGGCGAAGTGACGCGCCACGCGGGGAAAGCGCGGCGCGCGCATGTCGTCGGGATCCGACACCAGGCGACCGACGACCCCCATGCAAGCCGGGTCCTCGTAGTTCTGGAGGTGGCGATCGATCCAATCGTCACCGATAGGGAGATCGTCGTCGTCGATGAGCACGATGACCTCGCCTTTGCAGTGGCGGATGGCTTCGTTGCGCGCCGCGGGCGGATTGGTCGGCGCTTTGGCGATGACGCGGATGCGCCGGTCGCCGAAGGCGTCGAGCTCGCGCACGATGC